>NZ_JBIDAQ010000002.1:584317-620013 GCF_043202555.1 Streptomyces sp. NPDC048182
CGGCGACCGTGGCGGCTTCCGTCGCGACGACCGCCGTGACGACCGTGGCGGCCGTTCCTTCGAGCGCCGCGACGACCGGCGTGACGACCGCGGTGGCCGTGGCTTCGAGCGTCGTGACGACCGTGGCGGCTTCCGCCGTGACGACCGGGGTGGGCGTTCCTTCGAGCGCCGCGACGACCGCGGTGGCCACCGGGGCAGCGACCGCCCGTTCAACCGCGACCGCCGCGACGACCGTCCGGGCTTCCGCTCCGGCGGCCACGACCGCCCCGGCCACGACCGCCCGAACGGCCGCCGTGACGACCACCGCGGCTCGTCCTTCGGCCGCCGTGACGACAAGCCGCGCTGGAAGCGCAACGGCTGACGGCAGCTGACCGGCACCGGTACCTGAGAGGGCCCGCACGACGTGGACGTCGTGCGGGCCCTCCGCCGTACGCATGGCGCACCCCCGGCGAGGGAATTGCTGGGGGCATGACAGATGACGCCAAGGTGAGCAGTGGGCTGTCGGACGAGGAACGGCTGGCCCAGCTCGGCTACACCCAGGTTCTGGCCCGCCGCATGTCGGCGTTCTCGAACTACGCGGTCTCCTTCACCATCATCTCGGTCCTCTCCGGCTGCCTCACCCTCTACCTGTTCGGCATGAACACGGGCGGCCCCGCCGTCATCACCTGGGGCTGGGTGGCCGTCGGCCTGATGACCCTGTTCGTGGGCCTGGCGATGGCCGAGATCTGCTCGGCGTACCCCACCTCGGCGGGCCTGTACTTCTGGGCGCACCGGCTGGCGCCGCCCCGCTCGGCGGCGGCCTGGGCGTGGTTCACGGGCTGGTTCAACGTGCTCGGCCAGGTCGCGGTGACCGCGGGCATCGACTTCGGCGCGGCGTCCTTCCTGGGCGCGTACCTGAACCTCCAGTTCGACTTCGAGGTGACCGAGGCCCGCACGATCCTCCTCTTCGCCGGCATCCTCGTCCTGCACGGCCTGCTCAACACCTTCGGCGTGCGCATCGTGGGCCTGCTGAACAGCGTCAGCGTGTGGTGGCACGTGGTCGGCGTGGCGGTGATCGTCGGGGCGCTGACGTTCGCGCCGGACCACCACCAGTCGGCGGGCTTCGTGTTCGGGGAGTTCGTCAACAACACCGGTTGGGGCAGCGGCCCGTACGTCGTCCTGCTCGGCCTCCTGATGGCCCAGTACACCTTCACCGGCTACGACGCCTCGGCGCACATGACGGAGGAGACGCACGACGCGTCCACGGCCGGCCCCAAGGGCATCGTGCAGTCCATCTGGACGTCCTGGATCGCGGGCTTCGTCCTCCTCCTGGGCTTCACCTTCGCCATCCAGTCCTACGACGGCGCCCTGACGTCCCCGACCGGCGCCCCACCCGCCCAGATCCTCCTGGACGCCTTGGGCGCGACCGCTGGCAAACTCCTCCTCCTGGTCGTCATCGGGGCGCAGCTGTTCTGCGGGATGGCGTCGGTGACGGCCAACAGCCGCATGATCTACGCCTTCTCCCGCGACGGCGCGCTGCCCTTCTCCCACGTCTGGCACACGGTGAGCCCCCGCACGCGCACGCCGGTGGCGGCGGTCTGGCTGGCCGCGATGGCGGCGCTCGTCCTGGGCCTCCCGTACCTGATCAACGTGACGGCGTACGCGGCGGTGACGTCGATCGCCGTCATCGGCCTGTACATCGCCTACGTCATCCCGACCCTGCTCCGCGTCCGCAAGGGCGCCGCCTTCGAACGCGGCCCGTGGCACCTGGGCCGCTGGTCGCAGGTGGTGGGCTGGGTGGCGGTGGCCTGGGTGGGCTGCATCACCGTCCTCTTCATGCTCCCCCAGGTCTCCCCGGTCACCTGGGAGACCTTCAACTACGCCCCCCTCGCCGTCCTGGCCGTCCTCGGCTTCGCCGCCACCTGGTGGCTGGCCTCGGCCCGCCACTGGTTCCTCAACCCCGACCACGCCCGCACCCGCGCCCGCACGGCCGCCAACGCCGGCACCCCCGAACCGGTCGACCCCTGACGGCCGCGCACCCGGATACCCGATCGGCCCGCCGCCCCCGTGCGACTATGCTCTGCATGGCGAACTCGCCCGGCCCACCGGGCGACGCCGCCTGGGCCCTTAGCTCAATTGGCAGAGCAGTGGACTTTTAATCCATTGGTTGTGGGTTCGAGTCCCACAGGGCCTACGGATCGCAGGCGGAGGGCATCCCCTCTGACCTGCGGCGCAGCGCCTGAGTCGGCTTCGGTCGGGTCGGGCGCTGCTTCGTTTTCGGGGCCGTGCGTGAGCGATGCGTGAGCGGATGTGCCCGTGACGGCGGTCTGCTCGGCGAGGGCGGTGCCGAGGAACAGAGACGGCGGGAGGACGTCATCCCAAATTAGCCCCCATGCCCCGCGCTACCCTCGCGCCATGACGTCGCGACCCCCCTTCCATCCCGACGACGGCCGTCCTCGTTATGTCGGGCCAGCTACGGTCGTTTTCCCTGATGGCAAGGAGGTCGCTGTCATCGCGTCGCTCGTACTGCGTCTTGACCCCTCGACGGTGGAGAACTTCAGCTACGACCGGCACAGCACCTGGGCAGGGAGCATCACCCTCGTGTGCGACGAAGAGGGTGTCGACCTTTTCGATGCGGCGCCTGGAATCCTTCGCATGCCCGACGGGCGCGAGAGCGAGTTCATGGCCACTGGAGGCAGTGCCGGTGAGAGCGGCTGCTCGGGGCTGGGGCCTGCTCCATTCCATTCAGCCTGACTGCACAGGTCGCAGCCCTACACCGAGGTCCGTCGGCCGCAGGCAAGGGACAGTTGCGGTGCATGTGAGCGGGACTTGATCGTCTCTAGCCCTCAGGGAATCGCGAACTGCTGGGATTTGTCGGCGACTCCGGGCTTATGCGTAAACGAGATGGCTCCTGGGGCTGCGTGGACTACCGCATGGTTATGAGTCGTTGTACAGCCCCTCGGCGGGGGCATCGGACCGCCAGCGGACGTGCAACGTGCCCCGCGTGCGGCGGCGGAGGCTACGGGTACTCACCGTCCCCGTCCTACTACCCGCCGCCGGCCTACTCGTCGCGGAGCAGTGGCGGGGGCGGCGTGACTAGTGGGGGCAGCTCCAGTAGCGGCAGAACGCGAGCGCCTTGGTCACCGAGCACCTCCTCCGTGACTTACACGCCTGCTGAGGTGAAGGACCTGGCTCCAGTTCGCGACGCCGCCGTGTTGCGCGCGCGTCAACAGCCAGACCTTCGCGATGTCTTCCTCTGCCACGCATGGGATGACCGGCGCGGTGCTGCCAAGGAGTTGTGCGATCTGCTGGAAGCAGAGGGCGTGTCGGCCTGGTTCAGCGAGAAGGACATTCTGCTCGGCCAACCGTTCATGCGCCAAGATCGCCGAGCTGGTCGCTGTTGAGGACGATCTGACCGCGCTGTCCACACCGGCGAACTAAGGGCTGTCCCGTAAATGATCTCTGACGGACGGGAACGCGGGAGGCGATCAATCCGGCCGCTTATCTAGCCGGAGAGGTTGAGGTTGTGCAGCCGGGCGATGCCGAGCGTGGCGTGGTGGACACCATCGCCTTTGAGGCGGCAGTCACGGAGGATCTTCCAGTTCTTCATGCGGGCGAAGACGTGCTCGACCCGGGCGCGGACCTGCTTGTGGGATTTGTTGTGGGCCTCCTTCCAGTCGGGCAGCTCCTCGGCTTTGCGGCGCCGGTGAGGCATCACGAGTCCGGTGCCCGGATAGCCGCCGTCGGCGATGGTGAGGGTCGTGCCAACGGCAGCCTTGGCCCCTGACTCCTCCCATGCCTTGCAGTCATTGCGGTTGCCGGGTACTGGGCGGCCCACCAGGACGACGTGGCGAGTGTCAGCGTCGATGACGACCTGGTGGTTGGTGGAGTACCGATAGTTCTTGGACCGCTCGGCGATGGTGTGGTCTCGGGTGGGCACGAGGGTCCCGTCCACGATCAGTACGGTGCCCTTGTCGAAAGACCTGCGTGGCCGAAGCGCGATCATCGGCCCGAGATGGTCGATGATCCGGTCTGCGGCTGACTTCGACACACCGAAGAGCAGTGCGAGTTGCCGCATCGCCAAGTTTGTTCGCCAGTAGGCCGCGACCAGCAGCGTCCGGTCCTCCAGAGGCAGGCTCCACGGCCGCCCTCTACCAACGGTGTCCGCACCCTCACGCCGCAGAACCGTCACCAGCTTGCCGAAGGAACGCTGGCTCAGCCCGGTGAACGATTCTGCGTGAGGGGGTTCGTCCTCTCCGAGATGCGAGGACTTCGGCACCGAACGCCTGGCGCACCGATGAGTTTCCTGCACTGCGGGGGTCCTATTGGCAGCAACGCACTCCACAGCGGTACGGCCCCTACGTGAACCGGAGAGACAAACATGGCAACAGCGCGAGAGCAGTCGGCCGGAGCCGAGGCCCGAGTCGCCTCCGCCGACGGCACCGAGATCGCATTCGAGCAGTCGGGCCGCGGGCCGGCCATCGTCCTGGTTGCCTCGGCACTGGCAGACCGCTCGGACACAGCCAAACTCGCGACTCTCCTCGCCCACCACTTCACTGTGATCAACTACGACCGACGCGGACGCGGTGCCAGCGGGGACGCCGCTACTTACGCCCCCGACCGCGAGATTGAAGACATCGCCGCTTTGGTCGAACACGTCGGCGGTTCGGCGTCGCTGTTCGGCTCGTCCTCCGGAGCGGTCCTCGCCCTGCGCGCGGCCGCGGCCGGAGTCAACGTCGACCGCCTGGCTCTGTACGAGCCGCCGTTCGTGGTCGCCGAAGGCGACGACGGACCGCCTAAGGACCTCGCGCAGCAGATCACTGCGTTGCTTGCGGAGGGCCGGCACAGCGACGCGGTCAAGTACTTCATGACCAGGGTGCAGGGCATGCCCGGCATCGCCGTGTTCTTCATGAAGCTCATGCCGAAGATGTGGGCAAACCTCACCAAGCTGGCCAGAACTCTGCCCTATGACATCGCGGTCATGGGCGATACCCAGCAAGGCAAGCCGCTCGAAGCCGAGGAGTGGAAAGGGGTGGCCGTACCCACCCGCGTGCTGACCGGTGGCAAGAGTCCAGCCGCTTTCCAGCGCGCCGCCCTCGCCGTCACCGAAATCCTGCCGCAGGCCGACCACCGCACTCTGCCCGGACTCAACCATGGCGCCGTCGTCATGGCTCCGAAGAAGATCGCCCCGCAGATCATCGAGTTCATCAAGGGATGAGCTTGTCGTTCGAGCGGTTCGGCGGCGGTTGGCATCCTTTCTGGCACTCGGAGCGGAGCACGCCCCATCCCCAACTGACCGCCGAACCCCGAACGACCACGACTTGCGGGACAGCCTTTAGTCTCTACGGAGGGCTGACGAGCACTGACCGAGGTGCGAGGGGGAGTGGTATGCCCGACTCTGCTTCTGACCGGGAGAGCGGGACTCGCGGTGAAGGATCCCGCCGCCGAAGATGGCGTTGGGGAACGGTCGGCAACTTCGTGGCCGCAATGGGCGTGATCGGCGGCCTGGCATTCAACGGCTGGGGGTTACGCACCCAATCTGACCAGCTGGCGATTCAGGCGCAGCAGGCCAAAGAGCAGACGAAGACCATCCAGGACGAGGAAGAACGAAACCTGCAGGAGCGGGCCGTACGGGTGTCGGTCCAACCCCTCGCGCCCTTCGACACCGGGCGGCGGCTGGTAGTCGTCGTCAACCGTTCCGCGACCCCGATCTACCAGTTGAGGGTGTATGTGGCCTTCAGCAGGACGGCCGGCGACTCGAAGCACGGTGACATGAACTTTGTCACCTTTGGTTCCCTCTCCGGTTGTACGTCGGTGAAGATCGATTTGAAGGCAGTAGCCGATGATTTTCCCGCCACTCGTGGCATGTTGAGCGCCGGCAGGCCAATGGACTACGGAGTGACGTTCGCTGACGCGTTCGGCAAGGGGTTCCACCGGCACGCGGCAGGCGAGTTGAATCCTCGCGCTTGGTTGGAGCCGATCGACAACGGCGTCGACTCGCCCGATACGCCCCAGGCCCTGGAAGGCTTCACCAAGCACGCCAATCCCAAGCGGCGCAATGTCTTCGGGGCGTTGCACGCGGATGTCGCGAGCCGACAGTACGGCGTCGTGGGCACTCCCTCGAAGGCCGACCTCTGCGTCAACGGCTAGGGAGCAGGGGGGGCTGCCGGCCGCAAGCTCACCCCCCGATCACCCCCACCGTCCCCCACAACCCCACCACCGCCCCCACCAACGCCACCGGCACGGTCAGCAGCCCCAGTCGGGTGAAGGTCGGGAGGGACGCGTCCGTGCCGTGGGTGTGGAGGATGCGGCGCCAGAGGAGGGTGGCGAGGGAGCCGGCGTAGGTGAGGTTGGGGCCGATGTTGACGCCGAGGAGGACGGCGAGGACGGGGGCGGGGCCTGCGGGGGCGGTCAGGGGGAGGAGGACCAGGACCGCGGGGAGGTTGTTCACCACGGCGGCGAGGAGGGCCGCCAGGGACGCGATGGCGAGGAGGGACCAGAGGCCCGTGCCGGTGGGGATCGCGTGAGCCAGGGTGCCTGCGAGGCCGTTGTCCACGACCGCGCGGACGACGATGCCCAGGGCCAGGACGAAGGCGCAGAAGGGGAGGGCCGCGGAGCGGAGGATCGACGTCGGGGTGGTGCGGCGGTCGGCCAGGGCGCGGACGGACAGGACCGCCGCGCCCGCCGCCGCCGCCCACGCCGGGTTGATGTCGAACGCCGACGTCACCACGAAGCCCGCCAGCGTGCAGGCCACTGTGATCAGGGCGAAGAGCGGGATCTCGCGCGGCTCGGGGTGCGGAGGCGGCTGCGTGTCCGCGTCCAGGTCGGCCGCGAAGAAGCGGCGGAAGACGACGTACTCCGCTCCGATCGCCACCACCCACGGCACCGTCATCAGCGCCGCGAAGCGCGTGAAGCTCAGGCCGCTGGCGGTGAAGGCCAGCAGGTTGGTGAGGTTGGAGACGGGGAGGAGCAGCGAGGCGGTGTTGGAGAGGTGGGCGCAGGCGTAGACGTGCGGGCGTGGGCGGGCGCCCAGGCGGGCCGCGGTGGCGAAGACCACCGGGGTCAGGAGCACCACCGTCGCGTCCAGGCTGAGCACCGCCGTGATGAGGGAGGCGGAGAGGAAGACCTGGACGAGGAGGCGGCGCGGGCGGCCCCGCGCGCCCCGGGCCATCCAGGCGCCGCAGGCGTGGAAGAGGCCCTCGTCGTCGCAGAGCTTGGCCAGGACGAGGACGGCGGCCAGGAAGCCGATGACCGGGCCGAGGCGCGCCGCCTCGTCGGCCGCGTGGGGGAGGGAGATCGCGCCGGTGGCGATCACGACCGCCGCGGCCGGTACGGCGGTCACCGCCTCCGGCCAGCCGCGCGGGCGCAGGACCGCGCAGGCCAGGACCAGGGCGAGGAGGGCGACGGAGAGGGCCTCCGCGAGCGGGGTGTTCAGGGCGGTGCCTACTCGTCTACTCGTCTGCTAGTTCGTCTACTCGTCTACTGGTTCGTCTGATCGTCGTCTGGTGCGGTTACTCGTCGTCGTTGGTGGTGCCGGTCTCCAGTTCCAGGACGCCCTCGTCCTGGAACAGCTCCGCGGTCAGCCGGCTGGTGTCGCCCGCGCCCTCCAGTTGGAGCAGGACGCCGGCGGCGGCGTCGGTGCGGCCCGGCAGCCGTTCGACCTTGACCTGGAGGATACGGAACCCCTGCCGGGTGCAGGTCTCCATCAGCCTCGGCAGCAGCGCCGTGCCGGTCCGGTACGTCATCCGCAGCTCGAAGGCGGTGGGCGCGCGCCGGGACAGCCGACGGCCGCCGAGCAGCGGGTAGCCGCGTACGACGAGGAAGTGCACGGCGGTGACGGCCACCGCGAGGATCGGCAGGCCGCCGCCGCAGGCCATGCCGATGGCGCAGGTCAGCCAGACGGTGGCCGCGGTGGTGAGGCCGCGCACCGCGTCCCGGCGTACGAAGATCAGACCGCCGCCGATGAAGCCGATGCCGGAGACGATCTGGGCGGCCACCCGGGACGGGTCGAAGGACACGTTCTCCAGGCCGAGCACATTGGAGAAGCCGTGCTGGGAGACCTCCATCATCAGCGCGCTGGCGATGCCGACCAGGGTGTGCGTGCGCAGCCCGGCGCTCTTCTGCTGGGCCGCCCGCTCCCAGCCGATCAGCGTCGACAGCACGAGCGCCAGCCCCAGCTCGGCCAGCTGCCGCAGGCCCTGTCCGTTGCCCGGGTCCCACAGGGGGACCGCCAGCGCGGTCATGCCCGCCCTCCTTCCAGCACCGTTCGGCTCCCTTCAGGCACCGCGAGTACCCGGCGAGTACCCGGCGCGCGTTGCGTCACCGCCGGCAGTGCGCTGGAGTGCCTCCATGCCCCTGCCGTACGTCCTGCTCTCCGCCGCCGTCTCCCTGGACGGCTACCTCGACGACACCGGTCCCGACCGGCTGCTGCTCTCCTCGCCCGCCGACTTCGACCGCGTGGACGAGGTACGGGCCTCCGTGGACGCCATCCTCGTCGGCGCCGGCACGATCCGCGCCGACAACCCGCGGCTGCTGGTCAACTCGGCCGAACGCCGGGCGGCGCGGCGGGCCGCGGGGCGGGCGGAGTACCCGCTCAAGGTCACCGTCAGCGGTTCGGGCGAGCTGGACCCGGCGGCCGCCTTCTGGCACACGGGGGGCGACAAGGTGCTCCTCACGACGGACGCGGGCGCCGCGCGGGCCCGGGAGCTGGGCATCGACGCCGACGCAGTCACCCTTGGCGCCGAGATCGACTGGCCCACGGCCCTCGCACACCTGCACGACGTACGGGGCGTCAACCGGCTCATGGTGGAGGGCGGCGGCACCGTGCACACCCAGCTGCTCCAGCAGGAGCTGGCCGACGAGCTCCAGCTCGTCCTCGCCCCCCTCCTCGTCGGCGACCCGGCCGCGCCCCGGCTGTTCGGGCCCGGCGGCTACCGGCCCGGGCGGCTGCGGCTGGTGGAGACCCGGCGCATCGAGGACGTCGTCCTGATGCGCTACCTCCCCACCGCCCCCGGCGCCGGCGACGGCGTCTCCGCCGCCGACCGGCACTGGCTGGCCCTCGCCTGCGAGCTGGCCGAGCTGTGCCCGCCCTCCGTGACCGCCTTCAGCGTCGGCGCGGTCGTCGTCGCCGCCGACGGCACCGAGCTGGCGCGGGGGCACTCGCGGGAGGGCGGCGACCCGGTCGTGCACGCCGAGGAGGCGGCCCTGGCGAAGACCGAGGCGGGCGATCCCCGGCTGGCCGGCGCGACCGTGTACTCCAGCCTCGAACCGTGCGCCCACCGCGCCTCCCGGCCCGCGCCCTGCGCCCGGCTCATCCTGGACGCCGGCGTGCGCCGCGTGGTGACGGCCTGGCGGGAGCCCGACACCTTCGTGCCCGGGGCGGACGGCAGCGGCGTACTGGCCGCCGCGGGCGCCGCCGTGGTGGTGCTGCCGGAGTACGCGGAGCGGGCCGCCGCGCCCAACCGGCACCTGGCGGAGTGACCGGCGCGCACCGCCCCGGCTGAACCGATGTGCAATCCACCCGCCGCATGACGTATGGTGGTGACACACCGACGCGGGGTGGAGCAGCTCGGTAGCTCGCTGGGCTCATAACCCAGAGGTCGCAGGTTCAAATCCTGTCCCCGCTACTCTGGCCGAGGGCCGGGAACCAGTTCAGCTGGCTCCCGGCCTTCGGTGTTTCCCCGCCGTACGACTACCTCCCGTACGACCACCTCCCGTACGACCATCCCCCGTCCGGCCCACGCGACTCGCCCCCCGCCCCCGCACCGGGGAGCCTGAAGGGCATGGACGACGAGGGGCCGGACGCCCGGGCCGGCGGCCGGCTCCCCGGCGATCCCGTGCCCGACCCCGGGCTCGGTGACGAGGTCCCGCCGGCACCTCGTGCGCTGCGCGCCGCCCGCCGTCGCGCGGCGGCCGGTCACCGCCTCGTCCGCGCCCTCCCCGTCCTCTTGATCGTCCTCGCCGTCGTGTACGACCTCCTCACCCCGCGCTACTTCACCGCGGGCCCCTTCTACACGGCCGCCCCCCTGATCGCCGCCCCGCTCTACTCCCGGCGCGGCACCGTCCTCACCGGCGCCGCCGTCGTCGCCGTGGTGATCGCCCTGCAGACCTCCCTCGGCGTCATCCACTACGTCGACTCGATCACCGAGCTGATCACCATCGCGACGGTCGCCGTCCTCGCCGTGCTGGTCAACGCCTTCGTGCGGCGCACCGACGAGCGGCTCGCCTCCACCCGGGAGATCGCCGAGGCCGCCCAGCGCGCGGTGCTGCCGCAGCCGGCGAGCCGGATCGGCGGGTTCGAGATCGCCGCCAGTTACGAGGCCGCGCAGGCCGACGCGTTCATCGGCGGCGACCTGTACGCGGTGCAGGACAGCGCGCGGGGCGTGCGGCTGCTGGTCGGGGACGTGCGCGGCAAGGGCATGGGCGCGGTGGCCGCCGTGTCCGTGGTGATCGGGGCGTTCCGGGAGGCCGCCGAGCAGGAGGCCACCCTGGAGGCGGTCGCGCACCGCCTGGAACGGGCGCTGGCCCGCGAGGGCACCCGGCGGGACGGGCTCGACGCCTTCGAGGGCTTCACCACCGCCGTGCTCGCCGAACTCCCGCACGGCGACGGCGTCGTCCGCCTCGTCAACCGCGGCCACCCGCCGCCGCTGCTGCTCTACGGCGACGGCACCCTGCGCCCGCTGCCCGCCCGGGAGGCGGCGCTGCCGCTGGGCATGGGCGAGCTGGGGGTGTGGCCCGACCGGGCCGAGGAGGCCCCCTTCCCCGGCGGGGCCACCCTGCTGCTGTACACCGACGGGCTGTCGGAGGCCCGCGACGCCCGGGGCGAGTTCTACGACCCCCACGCGCGGCTGACCGGCCGGGTGTTCCGGCACCCTGCGGACCTGCTGCGCGCCCTCGCGCGGGACGTGCGCCGGCACTCCGGGGGCGGCATGGCCGACGACATGGCGCTGCTCGCCGTACGGCGTCCCTAAACCGTGCTGCTACCAGGAGTGAGGGGACGACCGCCCTGCGCACAGCGGCTGACGCTCCGTCAAGTGAGTAATGACCGCCGACTTGACCGGCGGGACGGGCAACTCGCCCGGATTTCACCGGCCCTGGGGCGATCGTCCGCGACGGATTCCGCACCGATCCACGGGAACGGCTTGGAATCACCGGCCCGGGTCTATTAACGTTCGATAACGCAGCGCGGTCGTCCCAGCCGTCACAGAAGGCGGCTCCGTGCGCACGCGCCGAATCCCGCAAGGGAACCGGGGAACCACCACCTTGGGGTGAATCGCGGGTGTCACGCCGTGGCGACACGGCAGGTATACGCGCGTAGGAGACCTTCCTGCTCCGAACCCGTCAGCTAACCCGGTAGGCGGAAGGAAGGAAAGGAGCGCGCCCGCGTGGCGTCCAACCGCCCTGCCCCCGTGGCCCCGCATGTGCCGGTCCAGCAGATGCCTGTCCCGCAGATGCCTGCCCCGCACGAGAGCGACACCCTCACCGCCTTCGGACCCGAGCCGGACTCCTTCGGCGAGTGGAACCCCACCGAGGACTCGATCCGCCCGATACGCGGCCGGCACCGCGTCGCCAAGCAGCGCGGCGGCCTCGCCCGCAGCTCCACCGTCCTCGGCGTCGGCGTCATCGCCGCCGTCGGCGCGGGCGGCATGGCCAGCGCGCAGACCGGCAAGCCGCCGGTGGAGATCTCCCTGCCCGACCTCCCCGGCCTGCACGACCTGCCGGACCTGCCCGCCTCGGTCGGCGCCCTGCTCCCCGGCGACGACGCCCCGGACGACCAGCCGGCCGCCGCCCCGCTCAGCAGCATCGGCACGGCAGGGGCGGTCGGTGCGGACGCCACGACCGCCGTCTCCGCCTCCGCCTCCGAGGACGCCCCGCGGAGCGCCGCCGACGCCGGCGAGGTGCTGCGCGCCCGCATCATGGCGCAGGCCGCGCAGCAGGAGGACCAGGCCGAGAGCCGCGCCGCCGCCGAGGCCGCGGCGAAGGCCGAGAAGCAGGCCGCCGAGGCCGCCGCCAAGGCCGAGAAGGAGGCCGAGGCCAAGGCCACCGCCGCGAAGAAGCAGGCGGCCGAGGAGGCGGCGAAGAAGGCCGAGGCCGAGCGGCTGGCCAAGCTCGCCAAGCAGTACACGCTGCCGACCTCGTCCTACACGATCACCTCCACCTTCGGGCAGGCCGGCGCCTACTGGTCCTCCGGCCACCACACCGGCCTGGACTTCGCCGCGCCCACCGGCACGCTGCTCAAGGCCGTGCACGGCGGCACGATCACCTCGGCCGGCTGGGCCGGCGCCTACGGCTACAAGACCGTCCTCACCCTGGAGGACGGCACCGAGCTCTGGTACTGCCACCAGTCGTCCATCAACGTCAGCGTCGGCCAGCAGGTGTCCACCGGCGAGGTCATCGGCCGCGTCGGCGCCACCGGCAACGTCACCGGGCCCCACCTCCACCTGGAGGTCCACCCGGGCGGCGGCAGCGGCATCGACCCGATGCCCTGGCTGCACGACAAGGGCCTCACCCCCTGACCCGTCCGGCCCCCTGACCGGGCCGGGGCGGAATGCCCCGCCCCGGTCCGCTCGTTGTCACGGGGTATGACTTCACTGCGCAAGCTCGGCTCCTCCGACCTCGAGGTCTTCCCGCTCGCCCTCGGCGGCAACGTCTTCGGCTGGACCGCCGACCGGGACGCCACCTTCGCCGTCCTGGACGCCTACACGGCCGCCGGCGGCAACTTCGTCGACACCGCCGACTCCTACTCCGCCTTCGCCGAGGGGAACTCCGGCGGCGAGTCGGAGACGCTGATCGGCGAGTGGCTCGCGGCGCGCGGCCGGCGCGACGACGTCGTCATCGCCACCAAGGTCAGTCAGCACCCCGACTTCCAGGGCCTGACCGCCGGCAACATCAAGGCCGCCGCCGACGCCTCGCTGCGCCGCCTCGGCACCGACCACATCGACCTCTACTACACGCACTTCGACAAGCCCGAGGTGCCGGTCGAGGAGATCATCGGCGCCCTGGACGAGCTGGTGCGGGCCGGCAAGGTGCGGCAGATCGCCGCCTCCAACATCTCCGCCGAGCGGCTCGCGGAGTCGCTGGCCTTCTCCGAGCGTGAGGGCCTGGCCCGCTACGTCGCCCTCCAGCCGCAGTACAACCTGGTCTCCCGGGACACCTACGAGGGCGAGCTGAGCGCCCTCGCCGAACGCGCGGGCCTGGCCGCCGTGCCGTACTTCGCGCTGGCCGCCGGCTTCCTCACCGGCAAGTACCGGCCCGGCGCCCAGGTCGACAGCCCGCGCGCGGAGGGCGCGGCCAAGCACCTGGAGTCCGAGCGCGGGCAGCGGGTGCTGACGGCGCTGGACGACGTCGCCCGCGCCCACGACGTGCCGGTGGCCACGGTCGCCCTCGCCTGGCTCGCGGGGCGGCCGACGGTGGCGGCGCCGATCGCGTCCGCGCGGTCGGTGGAGCAGCTTCCCGCGCTGCTCGGGGTGGCGGAGCTGGAGCTGACGGAGGAGGAGGCCGGGCGGCTGACGGAGGCGTCCGCCTGAGCCTGCCGGGCGGCTACGACCGGTAGGGGTTGTACGCCGGGTACGGGTAGGGCTGCGGGTGCGGGCTCTGCTGCGGCACCGGGTGACCGTAGCCGTACGCCGGTCCGTACACCGTCCCCGGCGGCACCCGGGCCGGTACCGGCAGCGGCCGGGCCGTCGTGCGGGCCGCGTGGTCCAGGGCGGGGCGGGCCACCGCCCGGCGGCTCCACAGGGCGTCGAGCAGCTCCCGCTCGCGGGGCACGAAGTCGGCGCCCGCCCGGCCCAGGCGCCCGCGGCGGCGCAGGAAGGCCAGCGAGGTGGCGTACGCCTCGTACTGGCCGACGGCCCGGGCCGCGCCCCGTCCGGCGTGCTCGCGGGCGTGGCGCCGGGCGAGGCGGCGGGCCCGCAGCGAGCCGAGCACGAAGGGCTCCGCGGGGGCCAGCCAGCCGGCCAGCGCGTAGGCGGGCAGCTCGGCGCGGACGGTGGCCAGCTCGCGCTGGCGCGACCAGATGACCAGCCAGCTCAGCAGGCCGAAGACGGGCACCATGAAGGCGGTGTACACCGCGAAGAAGCCGTACTGGCCGAGCGAGCCGGAACCGTTCCACAGCGCGTGCAGGCCCATCGCGAGCAGCAGCCCGGCCGCCGGGAGCAGCGCGCGGCGCACGTGCTGGCGGTCGGCGAGCAGGGCGGCGGCGCCGAAGCCGATGCCGGTGAGCACGGTGAACAGCGGGTGCGCGAACGGCGACATGACGATGCGGACGAAGAACGTCGCCGCGGTGACCGAGGCCATGCCCCGGCCGCCGGTGACCTGGTCGGTGCCGAAGGCGGTGCCCAGGTAGAGGATGTTCTCGGTGAAGGCGAAGCCGGTGGCGGTGACCCCGGCTATCACCACGCCGTCCACGATGCCGCTGAAGTCGCGTCTGCGGAACAGGAACACCAGCAGTACGGCGGTGGCCTTGGCGGACTCCTCGACCACCGGCGCTATCACGGTGGCGCCGAGCGTGTCCGCGCTCGCCGGGTCGGCGGTGGCCGTCGCTATCCACCGGGTGGCGAAGCTGTTGGCGACGATGGCTATCAGCGCCGCCGCGCACGCGCCCCAGGCGAAGGCGAACAGCAGGTTGCGCCAGGGCCCCGGGTCGACCCGGTCCAGCCAGCGGAAGGCGGCGACCAGGAGCGGCACCGGCAGCACCGCGAGGCCGAGCCCCACCAGGAAGCCCCGCGTGCCGGTCTGCTCGCGCACCAGGGCGAGGATCAC
This sequence comes from Streptomyces sp. NPDC048182, assembly GCF_043202555.1. Taxonomy (NCBI): domain Bacteria; kingdom Bacillati; phylum Actinomycetota; class Actinomycetes; order Kitasatosporales; family Streptomycetaceae; genus Streptomyces; species Streptomyces sp. NPDC048182. The sequence continues at coordinate 599,057 of NZ_JBIDAQ010000002.1, forward strand.
CAGCCCCGACAGGGCGAGCAGGACGACCAGGGCGCCGTAGCGCACCCAGGTTCGCTGCCACCAGTGCGGATGCCGGTGCGGCGGGGCCGGGAACGCGGCCGGGTACGGGGGCGGGGTGGCCACGGCGCGGCCCTAACCGGGTGCGCCGTGCGGGACGCGGCGGAAGAGCAGGTCGTTCACCACATGACCCTTGTCCAGTCCCTGGCCCTCGAAACGGGTCTGCGGGCGGTGCGCGGGGCGCGGCGCGAAGCCGCCGTCCGCCCGCGTGTTGGCGAAGCCGGGGTGGGCGGTGAGGACCTCCAGCATCTGCTCCGCGTACGGCTCCCAGTCGGTGGCGCAGTGCAGCACCGCGCCGGGCGCCAGCCGGGAGGCGGCCAGGGTGAGGAACTCCGGCTGGATCAGGCGGCGCTTGTGGTGCCGCGCCTTCGGCCACGGGTCGGGGAAGTAGACGCGGAGCCCGGCGAGGGAGTCGGGGGTGAGCATCTCGCGCAGCAGGATGATCGCGTCGCCGTTGGCCACCCGGATGTTGGACAGGCCGTTCCGCTCGGCGAGACCGAGGAGGTTGCCCTGGCCGGGGGTGTGCACGTCCACGCCGAGGATGTTGGTCCCCGGGTCGTCGGCGGCCATCCGCGCGGTGGCCTCGCCCATGCCGAAGCCGATCTCCAGCACGACGGGCCGGTCGTCGCCGAACAGCTCGGCGAGGTCGAGCACCCGCTGCCCGTCGATGTCCAGGCCCCACGTCGGCCACAGCCGCTGCAGGGCATCCGCCTGCCCGGCGGTCACCCGGCTGCGCCGGGGCTGGAAGCTGCGGATCCGCCGCTCGAAGTGCGAGCCGGCCGGGTCCGCCCGGGGGCCGTCGGGGAAACGGGGCTCGCCCTTGGCACGGGTGTGCCGCAGGTCGCCCCGCCCGGCGTCGGACGGGGTGGTCGGGACGGCGCCCGGGCTGCCGGGGGCGCTGGGCCGCGGGGCCTCGGAGGGGTTGGGGATCTCAGACACGATGCCCTCGATTTTACGGGCCACCACCGCGCGCCCCGCCGTACCCACGCCTCCCGCCACCACCCCGGCCGCCCGCACGCCGGGCGCCTGCGCTCGGGTCGCCCGGGGGGCCCGGATTCCGGCCGCGTGGGCCGCCCGCGCTCGGGTCGCGTCGGCGTCTCGGTTCCCGGCCGCGTCGGCTGCGCGTATGCCGGTCGCTGTGCCGGCCTGGACCCTGGTCGCTCCGGCCCGGACCCTGGTCGCTGCGACCGAGCGGAGCCCGACGGTCGCCCCGACCGGGCGGAGCCCCGGTGCTTCGGCCGCGTCGGGCGTCCGCATGTCGGTCGTGCCTGCCGCTCCGGCCGGGCGAGCCCCGGGTGTCCCGGCCGTCCGTGTTCGGGACGCCCGCGCCCCGGCCGCCCGCGTTCCGGGGACGCCGCCCACCCGCGGCCGGGGCGCCCCGCCCACGCGTACTCCCGCCGCCCCCTCGCCCACCCGCCCGGCAGGGCCCGTCACGCCCGGCCCAGCGCGGCGAGCGCCCGGTGGCCCACCTCCCGGCCGATGGGCAGGGCCGCCGTGGCCGCCGGGGAGGGGGCGTTGAGGACGTGGACCGTGCGGGGGCCCTCCTTCAGGAGGAAGTCGTCGACCAGGGTGCCGTCCGCGAGGACCGCCTGGGCCCGCACGCCCGCCGGGGCCGGCACCAGGTCGTCCGGTGTCACCGCGGGCAGCAGCCGGCGCACGGCCGCGGTGAAGGCGCGCTTGGAGAGGGAGCGGCGCAGCTCGCCCGCGCCGTACCGCCAGTGCCGGCGGGCGATGTGCCAGGAGCCGGGCCAGCGCAGGGTGCCGCCCAGCTCGCGGGGGTGCACCACGCCCCAGCCGTACCCCTCGCGGGCCAGCGCCGGCACCGCGTTCGGCCCGACGTGCACGCCGCCGTCGATGCCGCGGGTGAGGTGGACGCCGAGGAAGGGGAACGCCGGGTCGGGCACCGGATAGACCAGGCCGCGCACCAGCTCGGGCCGCGCCAGCTCGTAGTACTCGCCGCGGAAGGGCACGATCCGCATGCCGGGGTCGTCCCCGGTCAGGCGGGCGATCTCGTCGCAGTGCAGCCCCGCGCAGTTGACCATGACCCGGCCGCGCAGCACGTCCCCGGCGCCGGTGCGCACGGCCACGCCGCGCTCGGGGCGCCGGTCGACGCGCCGGACCTCGGTGCCGTAGCGGATCTCCGCGCCGGACGCCTCGGCGAGCTGGCGGGCCACGCCCACGTAGTCGCACACGCCGGTGGTGCCGACGTGGATGGCGGCCAGGCCCCGCACCTCCGGCTCGTACTCGGCGATCTGGGCGGCGCCCAGCTCGCGCACCGGTATGCCGTTCTCCCGGCCGCGCTGGACGAGGGCGTGCAGGCGGGGCAGCTCGGCGCGGTCGGTGGCGACGATCAGCTTGCCGGTGACGGCGTGCGCGATGCCGTACTCGGCGCAGAACTTCACCATCTCGGCGGCGCCGCGCACCGCGTACCGGGCCTTGAGGGAGCCGGGGCGGTAGTAGACCCCGCTGTGGATGACGCCGCTGTTGCGGCCGGTCTGGTGCCGGGCCGGGCCGGGTTCCTTCTCCAGCACGGTGACCCGGGTGCCGGGCGCGGCGCGGGTGATCGCGTGGGCCGTGGACAGGCCGACGATGCCGCCGCCGATCACCAGCACGTCGCAGTCGTACGCGCTCCGAAGTCGCACCTGTTCCACCTCCCGGCCTCGATAGTGCACTGCGCCACTGACAACGCCCTCAAACCCCCGGCGCGGGGGCCGGTCAGGCCGGGGTGACAAGGAGCGGGCGGGCGCGCTCGCGCAGCTCGGCGACGCGCGGCTCGTCGCCGTAGGGCTCCAGGCGGTGCAGGAGGTCCTTGACGTACTCGGTGGTGCGGGCGGAGGAGATGCGCCCGGCGACCTCGACGGCCCGCACGCCCTGCTCGCAGGCGGCGTCCAGGTTGCCGGACTCCAGCTCGGCGACGGCGGAGACGACCAGGCGCAGCCCGTGCGAGCGGATGAACTCCTCCGTCGGCCGGGACAGCGCCTGCTCGGTGAAGCGGCGGACCTGGCGCGGGGCCTTCAGGTCGCGGTAGCACTCGGCGGCGTCGGCGGCGAAGCGGTCGTAGGAGTAGAAGCCGAGCCAGCCGGGGTCGCTGTCGCCGGGGCGGGCCCGCTCCAGCCAGCTCTCGGCGGCCTTCAGGGCGGCGCCGGCCGCCGGGGCGTCGCCCGCGCGGGCGTGCGCGCGGGCCTCGACCAGGCGGAAGAAGCTCATGGTGCGGGCGGTGGCCAGACCGCGGTTGCGCTCCAGGGCGGCCTGCGCGAGGTCGACGCCCTCGTCGCCGAAGCCCCGGTAGGTGGCCTGGAGGGACATCGAGGCAAGCACGTACCCGCCGAGCGGCACGTCGGCCGCCGCGCGGGCGAGGCGCAGCGCCTGGATGTAGTACCGCTGGGCGGCCTCCTGCTGCCCGGTGTCGAAGGCCATCCAGCCGGCCAGCCGCGTCAGCTCGGCGGAGGCGCCGAACAGGGCGCGGCCGACCTCGTCGGAGTAGGAGCCCAGCAGCAGCGGGGCGGCCTCCACGCGCAGGCACTCCGGGACCATGGAGGAGCGCCAGTCGCCGCCGCCGTACTTGGAGTCCCAGCGGCGGGCGTCCTCGGCGGCCTCGCGCAGCTTCTGCACATCGCTGTGGCCGACTCTGAGCGGTGCGCTCGCGCCCTCGGCCGGCCCGGCGTCGCGCTCCACCGAGCTGTCGGCCGGGGTTATCAGCCACCGGGAGGCGGGGGTCGCGTACGCCGTCACGGCGAAGGATCCGGCCAGCGACTGCCAGATGCCGCCCGACCCTGCCCGGCGTCCGGCGAGGTCGAGGCGGTACAGCTCGGTCGCCGAGCGCACCGCCTGCCCGACGTCGCGCGGGAAGGCGAGGCCGACCTCCGGGGCGGGGTCGGCGTCGGCGAGGCCGATCTCGTGCAGCGGCACCGGGCGGCCGAGCTTCTGCCCTATGGCGGCGGCGATCAGGTGCGGGGCGGCACCCTGCGGGACCATGCCCTTGGACACCCAGCGCGCCACCGAGGTCTTGTCGTAGCGCAGGGTCAGGCCGCGCTGCGCGCCGAGGTCGTTGACCCGCCGGGCCAGGCCGGCGTTGCTGATCCCGGCGAGGGCGAGAACGGCGCCGAGCTTGTCGTTCGGCCCGCGTTGCTCCCTGGACATGAGCCCACCCCTCACGCAAGACGGCTGCCGCACGGCTGCCGCGCTGGCATAACCGTGCGGCATTCGTAAACCCAGCGTAGTTCGCCGCATCCCAAGCGTTAAGGGGCATTGTTCCGGATGGCGGGATTGTGGTCCGCACGCGCGTGCGGGGCGCTACGGACGGTGGCGAACCGGTGGCGGTGTGCTCCCGGTGTGTGATCGTGCGCCCGTGTGTGCGCTCTTCTCCGGCCACTCGGGGAGCGGTTCCATGGGCGGTGCGTGGGTCGGCCCGCTGCACTGGGACCAGTGGGCTGGGGGACGCCGCCGCCTACATCCCCGCGGGCGGCGGACCGGACCGGGGGGCGGTGACGCCCCCCGGGCCGCGCACCGCCGGACGGCGTGAAGGGCCTGTGCGCAGAGCCTGTACGGAGAGTGTTCAAAGCGGGCCGCACGTCCCCGATTTGGCCGAAAACCGGCCACACCGCAGCGGTGCATCCCCGCTCTCACCACGGCCGTTGGGGGCGCGACGGGCGCTCGGGGGCGCGCGGCGGGGGCGCGTTCGCATCGGTATGATCACCGGCTCCCGGCCGGGCGACCGGCACCGTGCCAGCGGCATATCGCCCTCACCTGGGGCGTGTTCGGGGGAGCACGCGCGGGAGCACACGTGGCGCCACCGACGCTCCGCGGCGCGTCCTTCATGGCAGCATGGGGAATCCAGTTCGTACGTGCACTGGTTGTCCCCAGCCTGTGGAGGCGTCGATGCGGTGGTTGGTGGGGTGGAGCAGCACCGCCGTGGGCGCCGCGAGCATCGGCGCGGCGACCGGCTCCGCCGGCACCACCGGCTACGACGGCGAGACCCTCCGCCCCGTCGGCTCCCACCCGCTGTGGGGCGACCCCGACCCGCTGTGGGCGGTCGGCGACTGGCGCCCCGACGAGGTGCGCGTCGTCACCGCCGACGCCCGCACCCGGATCGCCGTGCTCGGCCTGTGCGGCGCGAGCGACGAGCAGCTGCGCGTCGGCCTGTTCGCCGCCCGCGGCGGCGCCCTGCGCCACCTGACCGCCTGGCCCGGCAGCTACACGGCTGTCGTCCAGGTGGACCGGCGCATCACCGTCTGCGGCGACCTCGCGGGCGCGCGCCCCGTCTTCCACACCCCCTGGGCCGGCGGCACGGCGTACGCCACCGCCGCGCTGCCCCTGGCCGACCTGGTCGAGGCCAACCTCGACTACGGCCACCTCGCCGCGCTGCTCGCCGCGCCCGACGTGCCGGCCGCCCTGGACGACTCCACCCCCTACGACGGCGTGCGGCGCGTGCCGCCGGGGCACGCCCTGATCCTGCGCGCCGGGGCACGCGAGATCGCCGGGTACGAGCCGGTCGCCTCCCTCGCCGTGGCAGCGCCGCCGAGCGATCCGGAGCGGGCGGTCGACGGCGTGCGCGACGCGCTGGTGGAGGCGGTACGCACCCGGCTCGCCGCCCCCCGGCACGTCCCCGGCGACGGCATCGACCCCGGCCCGGTCCCCGGCATGGGCCCGGCCGAGCGGCGCGCCGCGCGCGGCATGCCGGTGCCCGGCATCGGCGCCGACCTGTCCGGCGGGCCGGCCTCCGGCACCCTCGCCCTGCTCGCCGCGGGGCTGCCCGGGATGCCGGGCACGGTGCTGGGGCACGGCACGGGGGCGGGGGAGCGGCTGCTGGCCGTCACCTTCAACGACCTGGCGGCGGGGGCGGGCGGCCCCGCGACCGCCGCCGGCCGGGAGTCCGAGCTGGAGCGGGCGGGCGCGCTCGCCGCCAACCCCCGGCTGCACCACGTGGTCGTCACCGGCGGCGAGGAGGTGCTGCCCTACGCCGCGCTCGACGGGCCGCTGACCGACGAACCGGCCTCCGCGCTGGTCGCGGCGGCCCGGCACCGGGCCCGCCTGGCCGCGGGCAGCGCGGACCACTTCACCGGCTACGGTGCCCGGCAGGTCCTCGACGCCCACCCGGCCCGCCTCGCCGACCTGCTCATGGACCGCCGCAGACGCCACCTCGTCCGCCCGGTCGCCGCGTTGGCCAAGGCCGACGGCTCGGTCCTGGTCCCCGCCCGCGTGTACGGCGCGGCCCGCCGGCTGGCCCGCACCTCCTACCGCACCGGCGTCGAGGACCTCGCCGAACGCCTGCTGCGCAAGCGCTTCGACCCGGCCGGCGGCGGCGCGGTGGACGCCTCCCTCGCCGTCCTCACCTGGGCCGGACCCGGCCCCGCCGCCCGCTGGCTGACCGGGGAGGCGCTGGCCGACGTCTCGTTCCGCCTGCACTCCGCCACCCAGCGCTCCTCGATCGGGCCCGGGCAGCGCCCCGGCGACTTCCGCGCCCGCGCGGCACTGGCCCGGCAGGCGGCCGAGGTCCGGGTCCTCGAGCAGGCCGCCGAGATCCGCTTCCAGCGGCTGCACGCGCCCTTCCTCGACAACCAGGTCGTCCGCGCGTGCCGGGCGCTGCCCGAGGCACTGCGGGTACGGCCCGGCGCACGGGCCGCCATCCTCCGTACGGTCCTGGAGGGCGCCGGCGTCAGCGACCTCCCCGCCGGCTGGGGCGCCCCCAGCCAGGCCCTGTCGGCCGCCGCCGCCCGCACCGGCCTCCGCCTCGCCTCGGACGCCCTCCTCGACCTCTTCGACCGCCCCCTGCTCGCCCAGGCGGGCCTGGTCGAGGCCCGCGTCGTCCGCAAGGCGCTCCGCTCGGCGTCCGCCGGCGAACCCCTCCCCCTGGACGGCCTCGCCGACCTCGTCTCCCTCGAACTCTGGCTCCGCCGCCTCCTCTCCCGCCGAGGCACCTGCTGGACCGGCACCCCGGCCCGCCAACGCGCCGTCCCGGCCGGCATCGTGCCGCAGCGGGGGGCGCTGGGCGGGGCGGGGGAGGTGGTGCGGCGGGCCTGACGGGGCCTCCGGCGGCTGTGCGGGTGGGGGGTGGTTCGAGGGTGGGTTGTTGCGGGGGCAGGTGGTTCAGCGGGCTTGGGTGGCCGCGAGCTCTGGCGGTTGCGGGCTCTGGCGGTTGCGGGCTCTGGCGGTTGCGGGCTCTGGCGGTTGCGGGCTCGGGCGGTTGCGTGCTTGGGGATGTTGCCGGGCTCGGGCGGGTTGGCTCTCGGGCTGTTGGCCGGGCGCAGTCGCTGGTGCCGGTGCCGGTGCCGGACGCCGCCCTAGTGGCCGGGTCAGCGTGGGCGTCCTGACGCCGACCGGCATTCGACGGGAGTCGCCTGGGCGGGCTGCGCGCGTCGGGGTGGCGTCAGGTGACGCGCGGTCGCAGGGAACGCATCGCGGGCTGACCGAAGCCGCGCAGAGCCCGCTGCCACCGCGCCGAGCCTCGCCGCCGGGCGCGCTCCCGTCTTCCCGGCGTCGCCCTGCAGGGACGTCCCCCGCCCCACCCACATCGCCGTACCGGGCGCCGCTCCCTCCCGGCCGGGGACAATGACCCGGTGCGGTACAGGATTCTGGGCGTCGCCCAAGCGGAGGAGCACGGCGTCGCCGTCCGTGTCGGCGGTGGGCGGCTCCGTGCGCTGCTCACCGCGCTCGCCCTGCGCCCGGGCCGCGTCGTCGCCCCCGGCACGCTGATCGACGAGGTCTGGGCGGACGACCCGCCCCGGGACGCCCCCGCGGCGCTCCAGGCCCTGGTCGGCCGGCTGCGCCGCGCGGTCGGCAGGGACGCCGTCGCCTCCGAACCCGGCGGTTACCGTCTCGCGGCCTCGGACGACGACATCGACCTGTACGTCTTCGAACGCCTCGTACGCCAGGGGACCGACGCCCTCACCCGCGGCGACGCCCCCGCCGCCGCCCGGCACCTGGACGAGGCCCTCGGCCTGTGGCGCGGCCCCGCCCTCGCCGACCTCCCCGACCGCACCGCCGCCGCCCGCGCCGACGCCCTCCACCTGGAGGCGACCCGCACCCGCGTCGAGGCCGCCCTGTCCCTGGGCCGCGCCCACGACGCCGTACCGCGCCTGCGCGAACTGACCGCCGCCCATCCCTACGACGAACCGCTGCACGCCCTCCTCATCCGCGCCCTGCGCGACACCGGCCGCGCCGCCGACGCCCTCGCCGCCTACGACACCGCCCGCCGCGCCCTCGCCGAGGGCCTGGGCACCGAGCCGGGGCCCGGCCTGCGCGCCCTGCACGCGGAACTGCTCGGCCCGGCGAGGGGACCGGCCCCGACGGGAGACGCCGGGGCAGGTGCGTACGGGGCCGGGGGCCCCGGGCCGGGTGTGGACGCGGTCGCTCGGCCTGACCGGGGCGTCGGCCTCGGTCGGGATGCCGGGTCCGGTGCGGACGTGGCGGGATCGGGCGCGGGGATCGCTCGGCCGGGCCAAGGCAGCGGCGCTGCTGGGGCGCCCGGGGCCGGGGTTGGTGCGGTTGGGTCGGGTGCCGGGGCCGTTCGGCCTGGTCGGGACGGCGGCGGTGGCGGGGTCTCCGGGGTCGGGGTTGGTGCGGTTGGGTCGGGTGCCGGGGCCGCTCGGCCTGGCCGGGCCAGCGGCGGTGCCGAGCCCGCCGGATCCGATGTCGGCGCGGTGGGATCCGGTGCCGAGGCCACGCGACACGGCCGGGGCGTCGACGGCGCCGAGTCCTCCGGGTCCGGTACTGGCGTGATGGGGCCGGGTGCCAGGGCTGCTCGCCCCGGCCGTCGGAGCGGCGACGCCGAGTCCTTCGAAACCGGCGTCGGCGCGGCCCCATCCGGCGCCGAGGTTGCTCGACCCGGCCGGGGCAGCGGCGTTGCCGAGCCTCCCGGCACCGGAGCCGACGCTGCCGGAGCCGAGGCCGCCGGTGTCGACCCCGCCGGGACTGACGCCGCCGGGGCCGACGCCGCCGGGGCCGACGCCACCGGGGCCGACGCCGCCGGGGCCGACGCCGCCGGAGCCGACCCCACCGGAGCCGACCCCACCGGGACTGACGCCGCCGGGGCCGACGCCCCCGGGATCGACCCCACCCCCTCGACCCCCTCGACCCGCCCCACCCCACCGACACCCACCACCCCGCCAACCCCACTCACCCCACCCACCCCTCACCCCCACCGCCCCACCAACCTCCGCCCCCGCCTGACCTCCTTCATCGGCCGCGAGCAAGAGCTGACCGCCCTCCGGGCCGACCTGCGCGAGGCCCGGCTGGTCACCCTCACCGGGCCCGGCGGGTCAGGGAAGACGCGCCTGGCCGAGGAGGCCGCCGGCGGGCACCCGCATGCCTACCTGGTCGAACTGGCCGCGCTCGACCACCCCGAGGCCGTACCCGGCGCGGTCGTCAACGCGCTGGGACTGCGCGAGACCGTCCTGGTGAGCACCGACCGCCCCGCCCCGCAGGACGACCCCGTCGCCCTCCTGGTGGAGCACTGCGCGGCCCGCGGCGGCGATCTGCTGCTGGTCCTCGACAACTGCGAGCACGTCATCGACGCCGCCGCCCGCCTCGCCGAGACCCTGCTCACCCGCTGCCCCGGCCTCACCGTGCTCGCCACCAGCCGCGAACCCCTCGGCGTCCCCGGCGAGGCGGTGCGCCCGGTCGAGCCGCTCACGCCCGCCCAGGCGCACCGCCTCTTCGCCGACCGGGCCCGCGCCGTACGCCCCGACGCGGACACCGTGCTCGACGGCGACCCGGCGGCGGTCACCGAGATCTGCCGCCGCCTGGACGGCCTCCCGCTCGCCGTCGAACTGGCCGCCGCTCGCCTGCGCGTGCTCACCCCGCGCCAGATCGCCGACCGCCTTGACGACCGCTTCCGCCTCCTCACCTCCGGCGCCCGCACCGTGCTGCCCCGCCAGCAGACCCTGCGCGCGGTCGTCGACTGGTCCTGGGAGCTGCTCGACGCGGACGAACGCCGGCTGCTGCGCGAGGTGTCCGTCTTCGCCGGCGGCTGGGAGCTGGACGCGGCGGAGGCCGTGTGCACCGGACCGGTCGCCGAGCTGACCGGCTCGCTGGTCGACAAGTCCCTCGTCGTGGCGTCCCCCGGCGCCGCCCACGACGGCACCGGCATGCGCTACCGCATGCTGGAGACGATCCACGAGTACGCCGCCGAACGCGCCGCCGAGGACCCCGCGGGCCGGACCGCGACCGAACGCCGGCACCGCGCCTGGGCCCGCGCCCTCGCCGAGGAGGCCGACCCGCGGCTCCGCTCGGCCGGCCAGCTCCCCTGGATCGCCCGCCTGGAGGGCGACCTGGACAACATCCGCGCCGCCCTGGACCGTTCCCTCGCCGCGGGCGACGAGCCGGAGGCCGCCGCCCTCTGCCTCGCCATGGGCTGGTTCTGGTGGCTGCGCAACTACCGCCAGGAGGGCCTCACCTGGCTGGACGCCGTCCTGCGCCTGGGCGTCGCCCTGGACCGTGGCCTGCCGCCGTCCGCCCGCGACACCACCAACGACCCCGTCGACGACTACCTCGCCACCCCGGCCGAAGAAGACGCCGACGCCCCGCGCCACCCGCTGCACGACACACGTACGGACCTGCGCATGTGGCACCTCTTCCTCCGGGTGGAGGCCGGCCCGGGCGACCAGTTCCCGGACGAGGACCGCATCCGCCGCTACGTCGCCCGCCTGCGCGGCCACTTCGCCGCGGGCGGCCCGGCGGCGGCCCGGCTGCCGGGCCTCGTCTGGCCGCTGCCCGAGTTCTTCGTGGCCGACTCCCGCGACGCCCCGCAGCACCGCGCCGTCATGGACGCCGCCGTCGCCAACGCCCGCGCCCACGGCGGCGACTGGGAGGTCGCCGTCAGCCTGATGTTCCGCACCCACGCGCTGGTCGACTCCCCCGGAGGCGCCGCCGAGGTCGACGACGACCTGGCGGAGCTGCGCCGGCTCAGCCGCGAGGTCGGCGACCGCTGGGTGCGCGCCCAGGTGAGCAGCGCCGCCGGCGAGGCCGCCATGGCCCGCGGTCGCTACGCGGAGGCCAGGGCGGCCTACGAGGAGGGGCTGCGCCTCGCCCACGAGGTGGGCGCATACGCCGAGACACCCTTCCTGCTCGCCCGGCTCGCCGAGATCGCCTACCACCTCGGCGACCGCCCGGCCGCGCACGCCACCCTGGACGAGGCCGCCGCCGCCACCGAGCGGTACGCCGCCCCCGACGCCGCCGCCTTCGTCCTGGCGATGCGCGCCCAGCTCGCCCTGGACGAGGGCGACGTGGCCCGGGCCCGCGCCCTGTGCGACGGCGCCCGGGAGAAGGTCTCCTGGGGCACGCCGCCCGCGCAGTTCCTGGTCATGCTTGACCTGGTCGACACCCTGGTCACGGCCGCCGGGCAGGATCGTGACCCGGCGCTGCGGATGCTGGCCCGCACGGTGCGCACGGCGGTGGAGAAGCGGTGCGCCGACGGCATCATGGCCGCCCTCGCGGACAGCGCGGCCGGCCTCCTCGGCGACCTCGGCGACGCCCCGCGCGCGGCCAGGATGCTCGGCGCCGGGGCCCGCTGGCACGGGGACTTCCCCTACTCCGTGCCGCAGCGCGCCCAGACCGACCGGACCGGGGCCGCTGCCCGCAAGGCCCTCGGCGAGGACGGCTACGCCGCCGAACACGCCCGGGGCACCGCCCTCACCGCCGACGAGGTCCTGCGCGAACTGGACGACGCCGTCCGCGCCCGCGCCGTCGCCCCGGCCGTCAGGCGCAGCTGAACCGCGACTCCGCCCAGTCCGCGAGGGCCACCCCGCCCAGCGGGTCGCGCGGCTCCACGACCAGCCGCACGGTGCGCCGCCCGGCCAGGCCGACCCGGACGGGCCGCGCGGGGTCGCCGGCACTGACCGTGCCGGAGTTCCACAGCCGCTCCCCGTCCGCGTACACCGAGAAGGCGACCTTGCCGAGCTTCGCGGACAGGTCGTCCACGCCGACCAGCGCCTGGTAGGCGGAGCAGGACCGGTTCAGGTCGATGGTGACGGAGGAGCGGCCGGACACCGTGACGCCGTGGGCGTACCGCGTGCCCGCGACCGTCGGCGCCGTCCGCTGCCACACCCAGCTGCTCTCGCCGAGCCGCATCTCGGGCCCGGTGCCGTCGCCGACGACGTCGTACGCCAGCTCGCTCCAGCGGTAGTCGGCCGGGGCCGGGGGAGGCGTCGGGGCCGGCGGTGACGGCGGGGGCGGGGTGGGGCTGGGGGTCGGCTTCGGGGCGGGTGCGGGCGGGGGCTTGGGTTTCGGCTTCGGCTTCGGCTTCGGCGCGGGTGGGGTGGCGCGGGGCGTGGGGGGTGGCGTGGGGCGCGGGGTGGGGGTCGGCCGGGGAGCCGGCTCGGGCGGCCGGGGCGGTGGCGGCGGGGCCGGCGCGGGGGTGTCGGGGGTCGGCTGCTCGGCCGCCGGCGCGGAGGCGGGCGGCGGGTCGGCCTTGGCGGGGTGCCGGGCCGGGTCGTCGTTCCCGGCCAGGGCGAGGACCAGGGCCGCGGCGGCGGCCACGGCGACGACGCCGGCCGCGATGCCGGCCTTGACCGGCGCCCCGAGGCCCTCGGAGCCGGCCGCGCCGGCACCGCCCCCGCCGGCCGAGCCGCCGGTGGCCGCGGCGGCACCCGCCGCCCCGGCTCCGGCGCCGCCGGCGATGAGCCCGGCCGCCTTGGCGTACCCGGCGGCCCCGAACCAGCCGATGACCGCGACCGGCACGACGCCCGGGATGCCGCCCGCGACCTCCTGGAGCTGGCTCGCGGCCAGCCGGCAGCGGGCGCACTCCTCCAGGTGCTTGCGCAGCCCGCGCTCGGCCCGGGTGCGCAGCCGGCCGCGGGCGTACGTGCCGAGCCGGTCGGCGTAGCGGGCGCACTCCTCGTCGGCGGCCAGCGCCTCGCTGACGTGCGCCTGGAGGTACGCCTGCTTCAGGCCCTCGCGGGCGCGGCTGGCCAGCACCCGGGTGCCGTTGGCGTCGAGGCCGAAGAGCACGGCCACCTCGCTCGGCGACTCGTCCTCCACCTCCGTGTGCCAGAGCACCGCCTGCCAGCGCTCGGGCAGCGACCGGAAGGCGCGCATCGCCATGGACTGCTCGGCCTCGTGCAGGGCGCGCGCCTCGGCGCCCAGCTCCAGGGTGTCGTCGTCGGCCTTCGGGGCGTGCGCGGACTGCGCGGCGAACACCGCGAAGTCGTCCACCAGATGCTCCCGGCGGGCCGTCCGCGTCCAGCCGGCGGCGACCCGGCGCACCGAGGTGAGCAGATAGGCGCGCACCGCGTGGTCGGGCCCCGCCCCGTGCCGCACCGCCTGCAGCATGCGGGCGAAGACCTCGGCGGTCAGGTCGTCCGCGGTGTGCCCGTCCCGGCAGCAGGTACGGGCGTACCGGCGCACCGGCTCGGCGTGCCGCCGGTACAGCTCGGCGTAGGCCGCGTCGTCGCCCGCCCGCATCTGGTCGAGCAGCTCGGCGTCGGCGGGCGGCAGCGGGCCGCGCGGCGGCGGCAGGACGCCGTCGTTGTACGCGTCGTAGGCATCGTGGGCGTCGTACGCCTCGGGCAGCGCCGGCACGGGTGGCGCGGGCGGTGCGGTCGGCGCCTCGGCGTCCTCGGACCGCTCGCGCTGCTCGTACCGCCCCCGCTGCCCACTCTGCTCGTGCCCGCGCTGTGCGGGGACACCGGGCCCGGCCGGCCCACCGGTCGCGCCCCGACCACTTGTCCGGTCACCGGGCGCATCACGATCCCCGCCCCGGTCACCGCCCGCATCACGATCCCCAGCCCGGTCACCGGGCGCGCCCCGACCACCGGCACGGTCACCGCGCGCCTCACCTCCCTGGCCCGGGACCTGCGGTCGCGGCGGGTCGTCGGGTCCCGCGCCACCGTCGCCCCGCGGCTCGTCCCGCCCCTCGACGCTCATCGCGGAAAGCCTCCGCCCGCTGTCCCACCAGTCCCGAACATCGGGTCAGGCTGCCACAGGGCCGGACGGCCGCACCCCCGTTGCCCGGACCGTCACCCGTCCGTGGGGTTCTGCCGCCCCGCAGTACTGACGTGCGCCTGTTCGGGGAAGGAATGGGGGCCGCCCGCGAGGGCCCGGGGAGGACCTAGGAAGCGTCTCCGGCCGGCCGGAAGCGCAGGCCCTCCAGGAGGATGTCGAGGAGCCGCGAGGAGGCCGCCGCCTGCTGGGCCGCGTCCGGCAGCGAGGGCGCCGCCGTGGCTATCACCAGCAGGACGTCCGACACCGACACCTCAGGGCGCAGCTCGCCCGCCGCGCGGGCCCGCTCCACCAGTCGGCCCACGACGTCGAGGAGTGCCGCCACCCCGGCGTCCTCCGGCCCGCTCACCGCGCCCGCGCCCGGCACCTCGGCGGCCACCGCCCCCTCCGGCACGAGACGCAGCTCGGCCGGGCCCGACTCCCCGCGCTGCTGCGGCACCCGCAGCTCACCGGCGGCCGGACCGGCGCCGGCGCCGTCCTCCGCGACCCCGACCCGCAGCACCCGCGGCGGCAGCAGCCGCCCGGCGCCGGAGGCCACCGAGGTGCGCAGGAAACGGGCCAGCGCCGACCACGGCTCGTCCTCCTGCCCGAGCGCCGTGCGGGCCTGCTCGGTCAGCCGCGCCGTCTCCTCGTCGGCTATCCGCCGCACCAGCACGTCCTTGCTGGGGAAGCGCCGGTAGACCGTGCCGACCCCGACCCGGGCGCGCCGGGCCACGTCCTCCATCGGCGCGCCGTACCCCAGCTCGCCGAAGACCTCGCGCGCCGCGCGCAGCACGTGCTCCAGGTTGCGCTGGGCGTCCACACGCAGCGGTGCCGTGCGCGGCACGTCGCCGCGTCCGTCCCCGCGTCCGCCGCCGATCGCCGCGTTCACCGCGCCGCCGGCCGTGACCACGGCCGCCGCTGTCGACGCGGACGAATAGCGAGATTCCTGAACATGCATGACCCATCCCCCGGTAATGACGTCTCCCCCCGGAGACCTACCCCGTCGTAAAGAGCCGGAGCATGTGTGGGGAACGGAGCCCGTTCACCGGTCCGCCCGTCACGGACCCGAAGAGCGCTTTCCCCCACACTCCGTGGAGACGAACATAGTTGAGTGGGAGTCAATTCAGAAGGGGCAGTCCCGGCACGGCGCCGCCCCCGCGCGCCACCTGCCTCGCCCGCATTCCCCGTCCGATGCCGCGCGCCCCCCTGCCCACACCGGCTGACCTGCACACGCGCGTCGCGCAGTGGCTCTCCGGCCACCTGCGCGCCCCCACCCCGAGCGGTCATACGAATCGCGCAGCCTGTGGACAAACCGAGGTGTCGGGTGCGTCATGGGAGGGTGAAGGAACGTGCGCGCATTCTCGTTGTCGGCGGCGGCTACGTCGGGATGTACACCGCGCTGCGCTTGCAGCGCCGGCTCCGGGACGAACTCCGGCGCGGGGAAGCGGAGATCACCGTCGTCTCCCCGGACCCCTATATGACGTACCAGCCGTTTCTGCCCGAGGCGGCGGCCGGCTCGATCTCCCCGCGCCACGTCGTCGTGCCGCTGCGCCGCGTCCTCGGCCGCTGCCAGGTCGTCGTCGGCGAGGTCGAGGCCGTCGACCACACCGCCCGCACGGCCACCGTCACCACCCTCGCCACCGCCGAGGAGGGCACCGGCGCCCGCCGCCTGCCCTACGACGAACTCGTCCTCGCGCCCGGCTCCGTCTCCCGCACCCTGCCCGTGCCGGGACTCGCCGAGCACGGCGTCGGCTTCAAGACCGTCGAGGAGGCCATCGGCCTGCGCAACCACGTCCTGGAGCAGCTGGACATCGCCTCCTCCACCCGCGACCCGGCCGTCCGCGACGCCGCCCTCACCTTCGTCTTCGTCGGCGGCGGCTACGCCGGCGTGGAGGCGCTGGGCGAGCTGGAGGACATGGCCCGCTACGCCGCCCGGCACTACCACAACGTCGCGCCCGACGACATGAAGTGGGTCCTGGTCGAGGCGACCGGCCGCGTGCTGCCCGAGGTCGGCGCCGACCTGGGCCGCTACACCGTCACCGAGCTGCGCCGCCGCAACATCGACGTCCGCCTGGACACCCGCCTGGAGTCCTGCGCCGACCGGATCGCCGTCCTCAGCGACGGCACCCGCCTGCCCACCCGCACCGTCGTCTGGACGGCCGGCGTCCGGCCGCACCCCCTCCTCGCCGCCACCGGCCTGCCGCTCGACGCGCGCGGCCGGCTGCGCTGCACCGCCCACCTCACCGTCGAGGGCGCCCCGCACGCCTGGGCCGCCGGCGACGCCGCCGCCGTCCCCGACACCACCGCCGACCAGCCGGGCGGGACCTGCGCCCCCAACGCCCAGCACGCCGTCCGCCAGGCCGCCGTCCTCGCCGACAACCTCGCCCGCACCCTGCGCGGCGAACCCCTGGAGAGCTACGCCCACCGCCACGCCGGCTCCGTCGCCTCCCTCGGCTTCCACCAGGGCGTCGCCCACGTCTACGGACGCAAGGTGAAGGGCTACCCCGCCTGGTTCATGCACCGCGCCTACCACCTCAGCCGGATGCCCACCGTCAACCGCAAGGCCCGCGTGCTGGCCGAATGGACCCTGGCCGGCCTCTTCAAACGGGAGATCGTCTCCCTCGGCTCGCTCGAACACCCCCGGGCCGAGTTCGAACTCGCGGCCGGTGGAAAGCCTTCCCAGGAGCCCCCGGGCAACCCGAAGGGGTCGTCCTGACCGCGACGCGGAACTACCCGGCCCGGACCGGCGTCTGACGGATGCCGGTCCGGCGGCGCCCTGCCAGACTGTCCACCGTCACGGGCGGGCCACCGCCCCACCCCGCGCGCGGCCCCCGGGCCACGGTCGGGCCCCGGTGCCGGCCACCGACAACTACACGAGGCAAGGATTCGTGAACTTCACGCGCTGGAGCGCCCGACTCCCCGGAACGCAGCGCCGCGCCGCAGCGCGGACCGACCCGGCCGTCACCCCGGCCGTCCTCCCGGACCGGCGCGGAGACGGCTCGCTGCCCGCCGCCCGCGCCGAACAGCTCACGGACGAGCCGCCGCCCCTGCCCTGCGTGGACGCCCTCCCCGTGCGCGACGTCCTCGACCATGTCCCGGCCCTCGTCGCCCTCCTGCACGGCCCCGAGCACCGCGTCGCCTACGTCAACGACGCCTACGCCACCGCCTTCGGCCGCCGCGCGCTCGGCGACCGCGCCCGCGAGGCCCTGCCCGAGCTGGCCGAACTCGGCCTCTTCCCGCTCCTCGACCAGGTCCAGCGCAGCGGCAGACCCCGGACTCTGAAGTCCCGCAAGGCCCCCGACGGCCGCTCCTACACCTTCACCTGCACCCCCGTCACCGACCAGGGCACCTGCGGTGTCCTGGTCTTCGCCACCGACGTCACCGACCACGCCGAGGCCGCCGAACGCCTGCGCGCCAGCGAACGCCGCCAGCGCGAGACCGCCGTCACCCTCCAGCGCTCCCTCCTCCCGCAGGAACTGGAGTCACCCGACGACCTGCGGGTCGCCGCCACCTACCACCCCGGCGGCACCGAGGCCGCGGTCGGCGGGGACTGGTACGACGTCATCACCCTCGGCGGTGGCCGCACCGCCCTCGTCATCGGCGACGTCATGGGCCGCGGCGTACGCGCCGCCGCCGTGATGGGCCAGCTGCGCACCGCCGTCCGCGCCTACGCCCGCCTCGACCTGCCCCCGCACGAGGTGCTTCAGCTCCTCGACGGCCTCGCCGCCGAGATCGACGCCAACCAGATCGCCACCTGCGTCTACGCCATCCACGACCCGAACGAGGGCCGGCTGGTGTACGCCTCCGCCGGGCACCTGCCCATCCTGGTCCGCGACGAGACCGGCACCGTCCGCCGCGCCGACGAACCCACCGGACCGCCGCTCGGCACCGGCGGCTGGATGCACGCCTCCGGCTCGGTCGCCCTCACCCCCGGCTCCACCGCCGTCCTCTACACCGACGGCCTGGTGGAGCGCAGGAACGAGGACCTGGACGAGGGCATCGCCGCCCTGGAGCGCGCCCTGGCCGGCGCCACCGGAACGCCCCAGGTGATCTGCGACCGCCTGGTCCGCTCGGCGGGCGTCACCGCGGATCACTACGACGACGTGGCCGTCCTGGTCCTCCAGCACCCCGCCCGCACCGGCCCGGAGGCGGAGCTGTTCCGCAACGCCGCCCTGGAGCTGCTCGGCGGCGTGGAGGCGGCACCTCGCGCGCGTGCCTTCGCCTCCGGCGTGCTGACCAGCTGGCGCTTCCCCGCCGACCTGCACGACGCGGGCGTCCTGGCCGCCAGCGAACTCGTCGCCAACTCCCTCCAGCACGGCACGCCCCCGATGCGGCTGCGGCTGCGCCGCACCGACCGCCGGCTGATCGTCGAGGTCACCGACGGCGACGACCATCTGCCCCGCCGCCGCCAGGCGGAACCCGGCGACGAATCGGGCCGCGGCATCGCGATCGTCGCGTCGATCGCCACCAACTGGGGATCCCGCCGCGTCCCCGGCGGAGGCAAGGCGGTCTGGTGCGAGTTCGTCCTGCCGAGCCGCTGACACCGCCCGCCGGGACGGCGAGCCTCACGCCTCGGCGGACGCCACGGTCTCGGCCGGGGCCGCGCCGCCCTGCGTGACCACCCGGCTCCGGGCCAGCGACGGCTGGTTCTGCACGTCGGTCAGCAGCCGCCCCAGCCGTATCGCCAGCCAGGTGATGCCGAGCGAGCACAGCAGGAACGCCACGACGTACGGCCCGTGCAGCGACGCCCCCAGCGGACCGCCTACGGCCGGACCGATCGCCAGCGCGAGCTGCTTCACCAGGGCGAAGGCGGAGTTGTACTGCCCCGCCATCCCACTCGGCGCCAGGTCGGCCACCAGCGGCGCCAGCGTCGGCGACAGCATCGCCTCACCAAGACCGAACAGCGCGTACGTCGAGATGAAGGCGGCCGTCGCCATGGTCTGGCTGCCGTGCCCGAGCCCCGCGTATCCGGCCACGGCCCACGCCACGGCCCAGAGCAGGCCCACGGCCGCGATCACACGCGAGCGCTTGCGGCGCTCCACGAACTTCAGCACCGCGAACTGCGCCACCACGATCATCAGCGTGTTCGCCGCCAGCGCGGTCCCCAGCGCCGAGGTCGATATCCCGGCGGCCTCCACGCCGTACGCGCTCAGCCCCGACTCGAACTGCCCGTAGCAGGCGAAGAACAGCACGAAGCCGAGGACGCACAGCTGCACCATGGCCCGGTTGCCCGCCAGCTGCCGCCAGCCGCTCCCGCCCGACTGCCCCGGCACCGCCTCGACCCGCGGCGCGCGCGGCATCCGCACGGTCGCCATCACCACGACGAGGAGCAGGAACATCGCCGCCTCGATCGCGAACAGCAGCGTGAAGGACGCGGCGCTGGACGTGTCGACCAGATGACCGCCGATGAGCCCGCCGACACCGAGGCCGAGGTTCTGCAGGAAGAACTGCGTGGCGAACGCCCGCGACCGGGTCTCCGAGGGGGAGCAGTCCACGATCATCGTGGCGAGCGCCGGCTGCATCACGGCCTGCCCGGCCCCGAGCGCGGCTGCCGACACCAGCACGGTGGCGGCGCGGTCCGCCACCCCCAGGCTCAGCGCGCCGAGCGCGGCGGTGACCAGGGCGGCGAGCAGCACCGGCAGCGGGCCGCGCCGGACGATGGCCCGCCCGGCGAACGGCAGCACTATCAGCGCGGCCACGGCGAAGACGGCGAGCACCAGCCCCGCCGTCATGGCACCGAGACCCCTGACCTGCGCCACATAGACGTACAGGTAGGGGACGGTGAAGCCGAGTCCGAACGCGCTGAGTGCGTTGCCCACATGAATCCGGCGCATTGCTGCGCCCATCGCCCTGGTCACGTTCACCCTCTCTTGGGTCAGCTCCAGCCGTTAGGACTGAAGACTTAGAAGCTAAAGTTCGAAGCTAAAGACTACATGCCGAAGGACTTCGAGGCAAAGGGGCCGCGTGCCATACTGCGGGCCATGGGTGACACCTCCGGCGCCGGCGCCGAGCCGACCCTCGACGAACAGATCGCCGCCTACCAGCGCGAGTTCCGTGACCTGGACCCGCAGGTCGAGAAGATCGTCTCGGCGCTCTCCCGCCTCAACCGGCGCATGAACGTCGCGTACGGCCGCCAGACCGCCGACCTCGGCATCAGCAACGCCGAGTGGGAGGTCCTCAAGGCCCTCGTCCTGTCCGGCGACCCCTACCAGCTGGGCCCCGGCGAGCTGGCGAAGCGGCTCGGTCTCACCCCGGCCGCGATGACCCACCGCATCGACCGCATGGTCACGGAGGGCCTGGTCACCCGGGAGCGCGACGAGTCCAACCGGGTGCGGGTCATCGTGGAGCTGACGAGCGAGGGGCGCGAGAAGTGGCTGGAGGCGATGCGGCTGGCCACGGTCTTCGAGGAGGACCTGCTCCAGGACCTCTCCCCGGGCGACCGCTCCGCCCTGGGCGACGTCCTCACCCGCCTCCTCCGCCGCGTGGAGCACGCCCAGCCGGACGCCGGCGGGCGGCTCAGCGACCTCGATTAAAGATCTTGACAGGCAGCCCTTGACAGCCACCTGCCGGATCCGTAGGGTTCTTCGAGTTGCCACGGAGCCGTAACGGTTCTTCGGCAGCACCTTCCGCCGCACCAGCGGCAACCAAACCACCAGCTACAACTCCCACTGGGAATGACTTCGGCGTGCCCGAATGCCAATTCGAGTGGATTAGGAATCGCTCAGCGAGTCCGCTAGGGTTTGGAACGTCGGAACGGCCCAACAGCCCGGAAGACAACCCCCTCTGACGGGGAATCAGAGCCCGAAAGGATCTGATAGAGTCGGAACCGCCGGAAAGGGAAACGCGAAAGCGAGAACCTGGAAAGCACCGAGGAAATCGGATCGGAAAGATCTGATAGAGTCGGAAACGCAAGACCGAAGGGAAGCCCGGAGGAAAGCCCGAGAGGGTGAGTACAAAGGAAGCGACCGTTCCTTGAGAACTCA
>NZ_JBIDAQ010000003.1:0-589909 GCF_043202555.1 Streptomyces sp. NPDC048182
GTTGATAGGCCAGATATGGAAGCCTGGTAACGGGTGGAGTTGACTGGTACTAATAGGCCGAGGGCTTGTCCTCAGTTGCTCGCGTCCACTGTGTTGGTTCTGAAACCACGAACAACCGTGCTGAGTGTTGTGCACTCCGGTTGTGTTTCATAGTGTTTCGGTGGTCATAGCGTAGGGGAAACGCCCGGTTACATTCCGAACCCGGAAGCTAAGCCTTACAGCGCCGATGGTACTGCAGGGGGGACCCTGTGGGAGAGTAGGACGCCGCCGAACAATCATTAGGGGAAGGCCCCGCACCGTTTATGGTGCGGGGCCTTTCTGCGTTTAGGGTCGGTTCCATGCGCTACGACCTGGTCATCTTCGACAACGACGGCGTCCTCGTGGACAGTGAGCCGCTCTCCAACCGGCTGCTCGCCGCCTACCTCACCGAGCTGGGGCACCCGACGACCTACGAGGACTCCCTGCGCGACTACATGGGCGCCGCCATGCACCGCGTCCACGACCTGGTGCTGGAGCGGACCGGGCAGCGACTGCCGGCGGACTTCGACGACACCTTCCACCAGCGAGTCTTCGCCGCCTTCCGGCAGGACCTCGTGGCCGTGCCCGGCGCGGTGGGGGTGCTGGAGAAGCTGGCCGCCGATGGGGTGGCGTACTGCGTGGCCTCGTCCGGGAGCCATGAGCGGATCCGGGTCGGGCATCGGAAGACCGGGCTCGACCGGTGGTTCGGGGACGAGCGGATCTTCAGCTCGGAGGACGTGGGGCGGGGGAAGCCGGCGCCGGACCTGTTCCTGTACGCCGCCGAGCGGATGGGTGTCGCGCCCGGGCGGTGCGTGGTCGTGGAGGACTCCCCGCTGGGCGTCCAGGCCGCCGTCGCGGCCGGGATGGACGTGTACGGGTTCACCGCGATGACCCCGGCCGAGCGGCTCACGGGGGTGACCGGACTCTTCGGGGACATGGGGGAGTTGGGCGACCTGCTGGTGTGACCCGGGGGCCGGTGACGGCCTGACAATTGTCATGCGCAGCCCCGGACGGTTGTTCCTACCGGGCGACCGGGCCCGGTCGCGATGCTGTACCCATGACGAAGACAACGGGGAACACGGGGAACACGGCAAGCACGGGCAACGAGCGGGCCGCCTTCCGGACGCTGCTGGTGGATGTGGGGGTGCCGGTCGCGTCGTACTACCTGCTGAAGAGCGCCGCAGGCCTGAGCACCGTCGCGGCGCTCGGGTGGAGCAGCGTCGTGCCGGTGCTGCGGCTGGTGTGGGGCATGCGGCGGCAGCGGGAGGTCAACGCGCTGCCCCTGCTGATCCTGGCGGCCAACCTGCTCGGGGTGCTGGTCGGCTTCGGCACCGGCGACGCCCGGCTGATGCTCGTCAAGGACAGCGCGATCGGTAGCCTCGTCGGCATCGCGATGCTCGGGTCGGTGCTGCTGGGCCGGCCGTTGATGTCGGGGGCCGTCAAGCCCTTCCTGGTGAAGGGGGACCCGGGCCGGGAGGCTGCGTGGGAGCGGCTGCGGCGGGAGTCGGGGGCGTTCAGGCGGGTGGAGCTGCGGTTCTCGGCGGTGTGGGGGTCGGCGTTCGTCGTGGAGTGCGGGCTGCGCATCGTGGGGGCGTACACCGTCCCGGTCGACACGATGGTGTGGCTCGGCACGGTCGTCATGCTGGCCGTCATGGGGATGGCCTTCCTCGTCAGCGGTGCCGTGGGCGCCGTGCCGATGGCCCAGCTGCTGGGTGCTCCTGCTCCGCTTCCCGCGGTCCGCATGGCCGAAGGTGAGCGGGATTCATCTTTGGCGGGATCTACCCACCGGTAAGCCGGGGCCCTACGCTCGCCGCCATGACTGATGTGCTGCGGCGCGGTAGGGCCTCGCTGGCGTTCGCCTTCTTCGCGCAAGGCGTCGCCTTCGCGCTGCTCGTGACGCGTATCCCCGCCATCCAGGACCGGTACGGCATGTCCGACGCCGTGCTCCCCGTCTTCCTGGCCGCCGTGCCCATCCTGGCCGGGGTGGGCAGCGTGGCCACCGAGCGGCTGGTGCGCCGGATACCCGCCGGGCGGGTGCTGCGCTGGTCCCAGCCGGTCGCCCTGCTGACGCTGCTCGGCGTGGGCGCCGGGGACTCGCTGGCGGAACTGGCTGTCGCGCTCGGTGTGTTCGGGGTCGCCGTCGGTGCGCTGGACGCGTCGATGAACATGCTCGGAGTCAGCCTGCAGCGGGCGTACGGGCGCAGCATCATGCTCGGCTTCCACGCGGCGTACAGCCTGGGCGGCATCCTCGGGGCGTCGCTGGCGTGGGTGGGGGCGCACTGGGATCTCGCGCTGTGGGTGTCGTACCTGCCGGTCGTGGCGGTGCTGCTGCCGGCGGTGCTGGTGGGGAGCCGCTGGTACGTCGAGGGGGGCGCGGCGGGCGAGTCCGCGGCCGGGCCGATGGGGCAGGGCCAGGGCGGCCAGGTCGTCTTCCGGGCGCTGCTGCCGCTCTGCCTGGTGATGACCTTCGCGTACATCGGGGACTCGACGGTCTCCAACTGGAGCGCCAAGTACCTCCAGGACGTGCTGGGCGGGTCCGAGCAGCTGTCGACGGTGCCGTACAACGTGTACATGGTGACCACGCTGGTGGGCCGGGCCGTCGGGGACCTCGGGGTGCGGCGGTTCGGGGCGGTGGCCGTGGTGCGGGGCGGTGCGGTCGTGGCGGCGGGCGGGTTCGCGGTGGTGGCGGCGGCGCCGGGGGCGTGGACCGGGATGCTGGGGTTCACGCTGCTGGGGCTCGGGCTGTGCGTCCTGGTGCCGCAGACCTTCGCTGCCGCGGGGCGGATGTTCCCCGGGGACTCCGATGCCGCCGTGGCCCGGCTGAACGTCTTCAACTACGTCGGGTTCCTGGTCGGTTCGCCGCTGGTCGGGGCGCTCGGCGACGCCTGGAGCTATCGCGGGGCGATGCTGGTGCCGATGGTTCTGGTGCTGGTGACGCTGGTGTACGCCCGGTCGTTCGCGGCGCGGCCCGACCGATACGGTGGCGGGCATGAGCGGGCGCGCGCGGTTGATGTGGGACGAGGCGGTGACGGGGTATGACTTCGGGCCCCAGCACCCGATGGATCCGGTCCGGCTCGCCCTGACCCGGAGTCTGGTCGGCGCCCTCGGGGTCGACCGGGAGCTGGAGGTGGTGGCGGCCCGGGCGGCGGGGGAGTCGACGCTGCGGCTGGTGCACCGTGAGGACTACATCGACGCGGTGAAGGCCGCGTCCGCCGACCCGGCGTCGGCGCAGGGGGAGTACGGGCTGGGCACGCTGGACGATCCGGCGTTCGCGGGGATGCACGAGGTGTCGGCGCTGATCGCCGGGCAGTCGGTGGGCGCGGCGGAGGCGGTGTGGCGCGGGGAGGCGCTGCACGCGGTGAACTTCGCGGGCGGCCTGCACCACGCGATGCCGGGCGCGGCCTCCGGGTTCTGCGTGTACAACGACGCGGCGCTGGCGATCGCGCGGCTGCTCGAGCTGGGCGCCGAGCGGGTCGCGTACGTGGACGTGGACGTGCACCACGGGGACGGCGTGCAGGCGGCGTTCTGGGAGGACCCGCGGGTGCTGACGGTCTCCCTGCACGAGCACCCCCGCACCCTGTTCCCGCAGACCGGCTGGCCGGAGGAGACCGGCGCGGACCGCGCGGAGGGGTCGGCGGTGAACGTGGCGCTGCCGGCCGGGACCGGCGACGCGGGCTGGGTGCGGGCCTTCCACGCGGTGGTGCCGGAGCTGCTGGCCGACTTCCGGCCCGAGGTGCTGGTCACCCAGCACGGCGCCGACACCCACTTCGAGGACCCCCTCGCACACCTGGCGGTGTCGCTGGACGCGCAGCGGGCGGTGCAGGTCGCCTGCCACGACCTGGCGCACGAGTACGCCGACGGGCGCTGGGTCGCGCTGGGCGGTGGCGGGTACGCCGTGGTGGACGTGGTGCCCCGGTCGTGGACGCACCTGGTCGCGATCGCGGCGGGGCGTCCGGTGGCGCCGGAGACGGTGATCCCGGAGAGCTGGCGGCAGGAGGTGTACGCCCGGACGCGGCAGCCGGGCCCGCAGCGGATGACCGACGGGCGGTGGCCGGTGTCGTGGGCGGACTGGGAGGCGGGGTACGACCCGGCCGACCGGCTCGACCAGGCGGTGCTCGCGGCCCGGCGGGCGGCGTTCCCGCTGCGCGGGCTGCTCGCCTGACGGGGCGGTCCCGACCGGCCGGTGCGCTCCCCCGACCGTGGGGAGTTCGGGGATTTCCCGTACCGGCGTGCCCCGGGTCGGCCAGCATCACCGGCATGCCGACGCCGACGCCGACGCCGTCCCCGACGCGCGACGCCCTGCGGGCCCACCTGCTCGACGCGCGGCTCGCCGGGGTGGTGGCCACCTCCCGGGAGGCCAGCCTGCGCAGCTACCGGCTGTTCGCCGCCCGCGACCCCCGGGTGCTGCTCGGCCTGGACCCGGTGGGGGAGTGGGGGCCGGGGGAG
Organism: Streptomyces sp. NPDC048182; assembly: GCF_043202555.1. Taxonomy (NCBI): domain Bacteria; kingdom Bacillati; phylum Actinomycetota; class Actinomycetes; order Kitasatosporales; family Streptomycetaceae; genus Streptomyces; species Streptomyces sp. NPDC048182. The sequence continues at coordinate 4,465 of NZ_JBIDAQ010000003.1, forward strand.
GTGATGCGGCTGATGGCGGAGCGGTGCGGGGTCTCCGCCGACCCCCGCCGCACCACGGGCCCCGACGTCATCGACCCGGAGCGGACGCTGGCGGCGCTCGACGCCTTCGCCGACCGCGTCGGGGCGGTAGCTCAGCGTGGCGGTCCGGTGCTCCTCGGCACCGGGCATCCGCACCGGCTGCTCGGCTTCTACGCCGCCTTGTCCGACGCGCTGTCGGCGGCGGGATGTGCCGTCCTCACCCCGGCGCAGGGTCGCTGTGTCGACATAGTGACCCGGTTCGGTCTACGCACGCACCGCCTCGACTACGTCCGGGGCGTCGCCCTGGTACGGGAGTGCGGCGGCGCTCGCGCCGGTGGTGAGCCCGGCGCACACACCCACTCGCCGCTGCCGGTGCGGACCGCGCTCGCGGCGGCGGCCGAGGCCGGCGGGCCGCTCCCGGAGCTGGTGATCGGCGATCACGGCTGGGTCTGCGGGGCAGGTCAGCTGGGGTTCGCGGCGATCGGGCCGGCCGACACCGACGATCCGGCGCCCTTCGTGGGCGAGGCGGAGGGCGCGGTGTCCGTCGTCGTGCCGGTCGACGACGCGGTGCCCGCCGCCTGCTACCGGCCGCTCACCCGCTACGTGCTCAATCGGGCATGTCTGTCACGGTAGGGAAGCGATGGGTGCACCTCTTCCCCATTCGCATCACCCGCCCCTAGTCTGGGGAGTGAGCACGCAACGACGAAGAGTCACCGGAAGGGGAAGCCGGTGGCCGTCGAGTGCGGAAGGTTCGGGTGTGTCATGGCTGAAGCTGGCGAAAGGCCTCTGAACGAGGTTCAGTTCCTTACCGTGGCGGAGGTAGCCGCGGTGATGCGCGTCTCCAAGATGACCGTGTACCGGCTGGTGCACAGCGGTCATCTGCCCGCGATCCGGGTCGGTCGGTCCTTCCGCGTCCCGGAGCAAGCGGTGCACGACTATCTCCGCGGCAGTTATGTGGGGGTGGAAACGGCCTGACCTGGGTCCCGGGGGCCCGCCGGCCCCCGGAATCACCTCGATTACGACCTCAGCGCTCGGACGGGTAGGCTAGCCCCTCGTAGGTCGTGTGGGCCCATGGCGCCCAACGCCGAGTAATGAGAAGTGAGCGAGGGTAGTCGTGGGCTCTGTTATCAAGAAGCGGCGCAAGCGGATGGCCAAGAAGAAGCACCGCAAGCTGCTCAAGCGCACGCGCGTTCAGCGTCGCAACAAGAAGTAGGCAGTTGCGACGCTGCGCCGTCAGCGTGTCCTGTGGCCCCCCACCGAGTCCGGTGGGGGGCCACAGCCGTCCCCGGCGGGCTAAGTTGGCCCCGGTACAGGGAAACGGCAGGGTACGAGCAGGCGACCGGACGAGAGGGAAGGCGCGGATCTTGGGCAAGGTCGTGCTGGTGACCGGAGTGGCCCGTCAGCTGGGGGGCCGGTTCGTCCGGCGCGTCCTGCGCGACCCCGACGTGGAGCGTGTCGTCGCCGTGGACTCGGTGGTGCCCGAGCACGACCTGGGCGGCGCCGACTTCGTCCAGGCCGACATCCGGCAGCCGACCATCGGGCGGGTCCTCGCCGAGTCCGGCGCCGACACGGTCGTCCACATGGACGTCACCGGCATGTCCCCGCTGGACGGCTCCAGCCGCACGTCGGTCAAGGAGACCAACGTCATCGGCACCATGCAGCTGCTCGGCGCCTGCCAGAAGTCCCCCACCCTGCGGCGCCTGGTGGTCAAGTCCAGCACCACCGTCTACGGCTCGGCGCCCCGCGACCCGGCCGTGTGCACCGAGACCACCGCCCCCAAGTCCCTGCCCAGCGGCGGCTTCGCCAAGGACGCCGTCGAGGTCGAGGGGTACGTACGGGGCTTCGCGCGCCGGCGCCCCGACGTCGCCGTGTGCGTGCTGCGGTTCGCCAACATCCTGGGCCCGGGCGCCGGGACGCCGCTCGCCTCGTACTTCTCGCTGCCGGTGCTGCCCACCGTGTTCGGCTACGACCCGCGGCTGCAGTTCGTGCACGAGGACGACGTCATCGACGTCCTGCGCATCGCGGCCGACGAGCCGCGGCGCGCCACCCTCAACAGCGGCACCTTCAACATCGCCGGCGACGGTGTCCTGCTGCTCTCGCAGTGCGCGCGCCGGCTCGGCCGGCCCACCGTGCCGCTGCTGCTGCCGGCGCTGGCCTGGGCGGGCTCGCTGGTGCGTACGCTGGGGATGACGGACTTCTCCCCGGAACAGCTCCGGCTGCTCACCCACGGGCGGGTGGTGGACACCACGCAGATGCGCGAGACCCTGGGGTTCCGGCCGCGCCGCTCGACGGCCGAGACGTTCGCGGACTTCGCGGCCGGCCGGGGGCCCGGTCTGCTGCCGCCCGAGGCCCTCGCCGGGGCCGTCGACCGGATCGCGGCGCTGTCCTCGCGGGGCAGCGGCCACGTTCCTTCGCAGAGCGCCAATTGAGGAGCGCAGCAACGATGGCGGACGCCAAGGTCATTCCGTTCGACGACGACCGGTCGCGGGGCGGCGCGGGGAGCGGCGGCGCGGGCCGGCGCCGGGGCTCGGGCGGGCGCCGCAAGGAGGCCGGCGAGGCGGTGCCGGTGCGCGAGGTGCAGCCGCTGCCGGTGCCGGCGGAGGAGCCCGAGCCGGACCCGGCCCCGCGGCCGGCCGACCTCGGTGGCCTGGAGCGGCGGCTCGCCGGCGGCCTGGCCTTCCTGCGCCGCCGCCTCACCGGGGACTACGAGGTCGACGACTTCGGCTACGACGCCGAGCTGACCGACCAGGTGCTGATGTCGCTGCTGCGGCCGGTGTACGAGAAGTACTTCCGCGTCGAGGTGAAGGGCGTGGAGAACATCCCCGCCGAGGGCGGCGCGCTGATCGTCGCCAACCACTCCGGGACGCTGCCGCTCGACGGCCTGATGATGCAGGTCGCCGTGCACGACCACCATCCGGCCGGGCGGCATCTGCGGCTGCTCGCGGCGGACCTGGTCTTCGTGCTGCCGGTCGTCAACGAGCTGGCCCGCAAGCTGGGCCACACCCTGGCCTGCGCGGAGGACGCCGAGCGGCTGCTCGGCGAGGGCGAGCTGGTCGGGGTGATGCCGGAGGGCTTCAAGGGGATCGGCAAGCCGTTCAGCGAGCGGTACAAGCTGCAGCGCTTCGGGCGGGGCGGCTTCGTCTCCACCGCGCTGCGGCAGGGCACGCCGATCGTGCCGTGCTCGATCGTCGGGGCGGAGGAGATCTACCCGATGATCGGCAACTCCAGGACGCTGGCACGGCTGCTGGGCTTCCCGTACTTCCCGCTGACGCCGACCTTCCCGTGGCTCGGCCCGCTGGGCGCGGTACCGCTGCCGACGAAGTGGACGATCCAGTTCGGCGAGCCCATCCCGACGGACGGCTACCCGCCGGAGGCGGCGGAGGATCCGATGCTGATGTTCAACCTGACGGACCAGGTGCGGGAGCAGATCCAGCACACGTTGTACAAGTTGCTGGTGCAGCGGCGGTCGGTGTTCTTCTGAGGGGGCCGCGGTCCCTCGGGACCGCGGCCCCTCGGTCAGTCGTCGTCCTCGCCCTCGATGCCCAGGCCCGGCAGCAGGCCGGGGAGCAGGGGCGGGAGGGTGACGTCCGGCTCGGCGGGTGGGGTGGTGCCGCCGGTGGACGGGGAGGCGCTGCCGGTGCCGCGCGGCGGGTCGAGCAGGCCGCCGGTGTTGCCGCCGAGCAGGCCGTCGTCCTCGCGGGAGTCGGCCGACTCGCTGGGTCGGCCGCTGTGGTCGGTCCGGCCGCGCTCGGGGGTACCGCCCTTGCTGGTGCCGGGGGCGGTGGAGCGGCCGGTGCCGGGGGCCTTGGAGGTGGTCGGGCCGGAGCCGGAGCCGGAGCCGGAGCCGCGGCCGTCGTCCTTCGTGCCGCCCGTGCTGCGGGGCGGCACGGGGAGTCTGGACTTCAGCGGCGCCACGTCGTCCTCTATGGCGTCGAAGACCGAGGTCACCTCGTCGCCGACATCCCCGAGCTGCACCGGGAGGCGGTCGCGCAGGGCGCCCCAGGTCGCGCGGTGGGAGCTGGAGAAGGCGGAGAGGGCCTGCATGGGCGCGAGCGAGTCGGGGTCGCGGGCATAGACCGCGCTGAGCAGGCGGTGGCCCTCGGACGCGTCGTACCGCATGCCGGAGAGGGCGCGGCGGACCTCGCCGAGCGCCTCGTGGTCCAGGCTGCCGCCGCGACCGCGCTCCAGCAGCCGGCGGGCCTCGCCGAGCCGGGTCGACGCCTGGTCGAGATAGGCCCGGCCGCGCTCGTCGTCGCTGTCGGCGAGGCCGAGCCGGAAGTCCTCGATGCCGCGCTTGAGTCCGTAGAGCGAGTCGCCGGGCAGGGCGTCGGAGCTGGCGGCGGCGACCCCGCCGAAGGCCCCGGCGGCCACGCCGACGCTCAGCCCGCCCGCGGTGAGGCCCTTGGCCAGCCGCGAGCGGGGACGGAGCTTGTGCAGCGGGGCCGCCCGGTGGGCGCCGCGGGCCTTGCGCTGCCCGGGCACCGAGCTGCCCGGGGTGCCGTCGCCCGCGGTGCCCTCCTGGAGCATGGCCTCGAACGCGGCCACCAGCTGGGCCCGCTGGACGACCTTGACCTCGGGGTCCAGCTCGGGCTTGGGCAGCCGCTCCAGACCGCCGGCCAGGGCCGTGAGCCGGCCCTGCTCGTCGTCCTGTTCCGCGGCCGCCGCGTCGGGGGCGGACTGCTCCTCAAGAGCCTGGGCGAAGGCGCTGGCCCGCCGGTGTGCCGATACGTTCGCGATCACTGGCGGCACCTCCTCTCGTCATGACGGTCGACTCCAGAGGGAGCCTGCATCCCGCACAACGAGCGGCACGGCACTTGGGTTACGGACGGCGGACGAACGAACCGCGGACTCAACTGGCTCTCACAGACAGTGACTTGAGGGAAGCGGAGGGTGGTGGATGCGCGACGGCCCGAGGGCTAGCGCACGTCGTCGGGCAGCAGTCGGGCCAGGGTGCGCACGGCGCGGTACTGGAGCGTCTTGATCGCGCCCTCGTTCTTCCCCATGACCCGGGCGGTCTCGGCGACCGACAGGCCCTGGAGGAAGCGCAGGGTGACGCACTCCTGCTGCTGCGGGTTGAGCCGCCGTACGGCGTCGAGCAGGGCGGCGTTGGACAGGTGCTCGAGGACGGAGTCCTCCGGGGAGCGCGCCACCTCGTTGGCGTCGAGCATCTCGCCGGTGGTGACCTCCAGGCGGAAGCGGCTGGACTTGAAGTGGTCGGCGACCAGGTTGCGGGCGATCGTCACCAGCCAGGCGCCGAAGTCGCGGCCCTGCCAGGTGAAGGTGCCGATGCGGCGCAGCGCCCGCAGGAAGGTCTCGCTGGTGAGGTCCTCGGCGGTGGCCTTCCCGTTCACCCGGTAGTAGATGTACCGGTAGACGGTGTCGCTGTACTGGTCGTAGAGGCGCCCGAAGGCGTCGGCCTCGCCGGCCTGGGCGCGTTCGACCAGGTCCATCATGCGGGCGTGGTCGCTGTTGGCGGCCGGCCTGCGGTGGGTCGTGGCGCCGGAGGACGACGACGCCGACCGCGCGCGTCTGCCGACGACGGCGCCCGACTCGGCCAGCGCGTAGCAGGGGCCGGCGGGGGCGGTGGCCGCGGCGAGGGCGGGGACGGGGACCAGTCCGCGCAACAGATCTCGTGCTGATTCGACCGTTGCGCGCAGCGTAGCCAGGCCCGAGGCGTCAACCCCGACGTGTGGGTACACGGGACTCCCAGAGGCAGAGCTTGCATCACGTGCAGTACGGAACCGTTCACCGTTCGTGGCGCTGGTGGGGTGCCGGAATGCGTCTGAGGAGAATAACGCTTCGTGCAGGGGCTGCTACGCCCAGTTGCTCAAATCACCGATTAGGTCGCTGGCTTGTCCGGTTCATGCGCGTTCGGGTGCCGCAAGGTGATCGCTCGGTGATCGGAAAGGTTCGGGTTCCTGCTCGCTCCGGGCCGATGGGCGTCAACCCGGGTCGACCCGCGTCAGCGGCGTCGGCGGTGCAGCGCGATGGCCGCCGCGGTGCCGCCCGCCACCGCGCCGACGCCGGCGGCGGCGGGGATGCCGACCTTGGCCGCCTTGCGGCCGGTGCGGTAGTCGCGCAGCCGCCACTCCAGGTGGCGGGCGTGCTTGCGCAGCTTGGAGTCCGGGTTGATGGCGTAGGGGTGGCCGACCAGCGACAGCATCGGGATGTCGTTGTGCGAGTCGCTGTACGCGGCACAGCGGGTGAGGTCCAGGTCCTCCGCCGCCGCCAGAGCCCGCACCGCCTCGGCCTTCGCGGGGCCGTGCAGCGGCTCGCCGACCAGCCGGCCGGTGTAGACGCCCTCCAGCGACTCGGCGACCGTGCCGAGGGCGCCGGTCAGGCCGAGGCGGCGGGCGATGACCTGGGCGATCTCCACCGGCGCCGCCGTCACCAGCCAGACCCGCTGCCCGGCGTCCAGGTGGGCCTGGGCCAGCGCGCGGGTGCCCGGCCAGATCCGCTCGGCCATGTACTCGTCGTAGATCTCCTCGCCGATGATGCGCAGTTCGGAGACGCGGTGGCCCTGGACGATGGAGAGGGCGGAGTCGCGGGCCTCCTGCATGTGCTCGGGGTCCTCGGAGCCGGCGAGGCGGAACCACGCCTGCTGCCAGGCGAACCGGGCGAGGTCGCGGGTCTCGAAGAACTTCCGCTTGTACAGGCCGCGCCCGAAGTGGAAGAGGGCCGCGCCCTGCATGACGGTGTTGTCCAGGTCGAAGAAGGCGGCCGCCCGCTCGTCGCCGTGCACCGGGAAGTCCGGTTCGCCGGACGGGGCCGGGGCGGGGGCCTCCTGCGTGGACTTGCGGGCGGCCTCCGCCGAGGCCTCGCCTGCCAGTACGCTCCGCGCCGTGGCGGAGCGCCTACGGGGGGTGAGCCATCCGAGTACCGCCATGTCCGTGAGCATAGCCAGTCGGCCCGGAGCTTCCGGAGCCGTCGGGTTGGGAGGCTGTGAACACCGGACGACGGCCGTGTGACACGCCTCGCCGCCCCCGGCGGGAGAATGGGCGCCATGAGTCCCCTCTTCCGCCGGAAGGCCGCGCAGCCGTCCCGGACGCCCCGGGCGCCGCAGACCGCGCAGGCTTCGCAGGACCCGCAGGCTCCCCAGGAGCATCTCGTCACCCTCGTCCGCAAACCCGGCTGCCATCTGTGCGATGACGCACAACGCGTCGTCGAGAAGGTGTGCGGGGACCTCGGCGTCCCCTGGGAGGGGAGGGACATCACCGAGGACCGGCACCTCCACGACCAGTACTGGGAGCAGATCCCGGTCGTGCTGGTCGACGGCCGGCAGCACACCTTCTGGCGTGTGAACGAGGAGCGGCTGCGCAGGGCACTGACCGACGAGTCCAAGTAGTCCGGATGGTCGCTTAGGATCGATGGCGACGGGATCTCGGGGGCGTTGATCGTGAGGAGCGTGGGCGGCTTTGCCCCCGAGGAGTGAGGAACGCGGGCGCGTGTGCGCCGGTTCCCGGGGTGTGCGCCGGGGGCGCGTGACCCCGGTCACGTTGGCCGGGCAAATCGGACACCATCTTTGTGCACGCGTTCACAAAGACATAGCCTTCTTTCGACGGGGCGGTCACGTAGGGACGTATGACCGCCTACAGCCCCGCTCTACCCGCAGGAGCACCGTGGCAACTGGCCGAACACACCGACCGGCGACCCGCAGCCGAGGAATTCCCGAGGCCACCGTCGCCAGGCTTCCGCTGTACCTCCGAGCCCTGACCGCGCTGTCGGAGCGCTCGGTGCCCACGGTCTCCTCCGAGGAGCTGGCCGCCGCCGCGGGGGTCAACTCCGCGAAGCTGCGCAAGGACTTCTCCTACCTCGGCTCCTACGGGACCCGGGGCGTGGGCTACGACGTCGAGTACCTCGTCTACCAGATCTCCCGCGAGCTGGGCCTGACCCAGGACTGGCCCGTCGTCATCGTCGGTATCGGCAACCTCGGCGCCGCGCTCGCCAACTACGGGGGGTTCGCCTCCCGCGGGTTCCGGGTCGCCGCGCTGATAGACGCCGACCCGCAGATGGCCGGCAAGCCGGTCGCCGGGATCCCGGTGCAGCACACCGACGAACTGGAGAAGATCGTCCATGACGACGGCGTCTCCATCGGCGTCATCGCCACCCCCGCCGGCGCCGCCCAGCAGGTCTGCGACCGGCTGGTGGCCGCCGGGGTGACCTCCATCCTGAACTTCGCGCCGACCGTGCTGAACGTCCCCGAGGGCGTCGACGTGCGCAAGGTCGACCTCTCCATCGAGCTGCAGATCCTTGCCTTCCACGAGCAGCGCAAGGCCGGCGAGGAGGCCGCCGCCGACGGCGCGCTGCCCCGCCGGGCCGCCCGCAGGACCGCCGCCGCCCCCGACCAGGGACCCGACGGGGACATGCCCGCCGTGATGCCCGCATGAGCCTCCTCGTCGTCGGGCTGAGCCACCGCAGCGCCCCGGTCAGCGTCCTGGAGCGGGCCTCGCTGAACGCGGACGCGCAGGACAAGCTGCTGCAGGACACGGTCGCCGCCGAACCGGCCGCCGAGGCCGCGGTCCTTGCCACCTGCAACCGCATCGAGCTCTACGCCGACGTGGACAAGTTCCACGCCGGGGTCGCCGAGCTGTCCACGCTGCTCGCCCAGCACAGCGGGGTGGGCCTGGAGGAGCTGACGCCCTACCTGTACGTGCACTACGAGGACCGGGCCGTGCACCACCTGTTCTCGGTGGCCTGCGGCCTGGACTCGATGGTGGTCGGCGAGGGCCAGATCCTCGGCCAGATCAAGGACGCGCTGGCCCGCGCGCAGGACCTGCACACCGCGGGCCGGCTGCTCAACGACCTCTTCCAGCAGGCCCTCAGGGTCGGCAAGCGCGCCCACTCCGAGACCGGCATCGACCGGGCCGGGCAGTCCCTGGTCACCTTCGGCCTGGAGCAGCTCGCCGCGGGCGCCGACGTGGGGACCTGGGCGCGCGGGCGCACCGCCCTCGTCATCGGCGCCGGCTCGATGTCCTCCCTCGCCGCCGCGACGCTGGCCCGGGCCGGGGTCGCCGAGGTGGTGGTCGCCAACCGCACCTTCGAGCGCGCCGAGCGCCTCGCGCGGATCCTCGCCGAGGGCGACGACACGGACGTGGTGGCCCGCGCGGTACCGATGGACGCGGTGCCGGCCGAGCTGACACGTGCCGACGTCGCCGTCTCCTGCACCGGCGCGACGGGCCTGGTCCTGACCGCCGACGCGGTGGCCGCGACGGTGGAGACGCGGACCGGGGCGCCCGCCGTGGTCTGGGATGCCGTGGACGTACGGGAGGCGCCCCTCGCCGGTGCCGCCTCCGACGAGAACTGCCCGCTCGACCTCGCCGCCGTGCCCGCCGGCCTGCCCGGGATGGGCGAGGGGGCCGTGGCCGGGATGGACGCCGCCACGCTGGAGCAGCACGCGGCGTGGGTCGCGGGCGGCACCGCCGTGGACCGGCCGCGCGAGAGCGGCCGTGTCGAGACCGACGCCGAGCTGATCACCGCGCTCGCCGCCACCGCCGCGACCGTCGGCCGGATCCCCGAGCGGCGCCGCCCGGCGCCCGTCGTGGAGATTCCGCGGCCCGAGCCGGTGCTCTTCCTGCTCGACCTCGCCATGCCGCGCGACATCGACGCCGCCGCGCACCGGCTCGGCGGGGTCCGCCTGGTGGACATCGAGTCGCTCGCGGAAGCCTCCGCGGACGCGCCGATGGCCGCCGACGTCGACCAGGTGCGCCGGATCGTCGCCGACGAGGTCGCCGCCTTCGGGGCGGCGCAGCGGGCCGCGCACATCACGCCGACCGTGGTGGCGCTGCGCAGCATGGCCGCCGACGTGGTGGCCGGCGAGATCGCCCGCCTGGAGGGCCGGCTGCCGGCGCTGGACGCCAAGCACCGCGCCGAGATCACCCAGACCGTGCGCCGGGTGGTCGACAAGCTGCTGCACGCGCCGACGGTACGGGTCAAGCAACTGGCCGCCGAACCGGGCGGCGCCGGGTACGCGGACGCGCTGCGCACCCTGTTCGACCTCGACCCCGAGACGGTGGCCTCCGTCTCCCGCGCCGAGGACAGCACCGAGAAGAACCGAGGGCCGGCATGACTGAGAAGGCACTGAGGCTCGGGACCAGGCGGAGCAAGCTCGCCATGGCCCAGTCCGGGCAGGTGGCGGACGCCGTGAGCCAGGTGACCGGACGGCCCGTCGAGCTGGTCGAGATCACCACGTACGGCGACGTCTCGCGCGAGCACCTCGCGCAGATCGGCGGCACGGGTGTGTTCGTGGCGGCGCTGCGCGAGGCGCTGCTGCGGGGCGAGGTCGACTTCGCGGTTCACTCGCTGAAGGACCTGCCCACCGCGCAGCCCGACGAGCTGGTCCTGGCGGCCGTACCCCGGCGCGAGGACCCGCGCGACGTGATCGTCGCCCGGGACGCGCTGAAGTTCACCGACCTGCCCCGCGGGGCGCGCATCGGCACCGGCGCCCCGCGGCGCATGGCGCAGCTGAACGCGTACGCCCGCGCGCACGGCCTGGAGATCGAGACGGTCCCGATCCGGGGCAACGTCGACACCCGCATCGGGTACGTCCGCAAGGGCGAGCTCGACGCGGTGGTGCTGGCCGCCGCCGGACTCAACCGGATCGGCCGGACCGACGAGGTGACCGACTTCCTGTCGGTCGACACGGTCCTGCCCGCCCCCGGCCAGGGGGCCCTGGCGATCGAGTGCGCCGCCGACCGGGCGGACCTCATCGCGGCGCTCGGCGCACTCGACGACCCGCACACCCGGGCCGCCGTGACCGCCGAGCGGTCCCTGCTCGCCGCCCTGGAGGCCGGCTGCAGCGCACCCGTGGGCGCGCTGGCCGACCTCCTGGCCGACGGGCGCAATGTCAAGGAGATGCGCCTGCGCGGGATCGTCGGTACCACCGACGGCTCGACGCTGGTGCAGCTGTCCACCACCGGTCCCGTGCCCGAGACGCACGAGCAGGCGCTGGCGCTCGGTCGCGAACTCGCCACCGAGATGCTCGCGCAGGGCGCGGCCGGTCTGATGGGGGAGCGAGCACGATGAGCCCCACCGCCTTTCCCGCCGCTCCGGAACACGGGCACGTCACCTTCCTCGGTGCCGGACCCGGGGATCCGGGACTGCTCACTCTGCGCGCCGTGGAGGCGCTGGCGCACGCGGACGTCCTCGTCGCCGAGCACGAGGTGCTCGACGTCGTGCGCACGCACGCCCGCCAGGGCGTCGCCGAGGTGCACACGGACGACGCGGGCGCGTCGGATCCGGGCACAGGCGCGCCTCAGCTGACGGTAGTTGACGGTGCGTCAACGACCGTGGCGGCCCCCGCCGCGCGGGATGCCGCACATCTTGTCATGGAGGCCGCGCGGGGCGGCAGGCGGGTGGTGCGTGCGGTCACCGGCGACCCCGGCCTGGACGCGAACGCCGCCGAGGAGATGCTGGCCTGCGCCGCCGCCGGGGTGCCCTTCGAGGTGGTCCCCGGCATCGCGACCGCCGTCGGCGTGCCCGCGTACGCCGGTGTGCCGCTGCGCGACGCCGAGGGCGCGGACGTCCGGTTCGTGGACGCCCGCACCGCCTCGGACCGGTGCTGGACCGAGGTCGGCGCCTCGGACGGCACGGTCGTCGTCTCCACCACGCTGGACTCGGTCGCCGCGGCGGCCGGGGAGCTGGTGTCGGCGGGCCGCAAGCCGGACACCCCGCTGACGGTGACCGTGGCCGGCACGACGACGCGGCAGCGGACCTGGACGGCGACGCTCGGCACGGTCGCGCAGACGCTGAAGCAGGCCAAGGTGCTGCCCTCGCCGGAGGGCGGGCGTCCGGTGATAGCCGTGGTCGGGGAGCGTTCCACCGCCGCCCGGCGCGACGAGCTGTCGTGGTTCGAGTCCAAGCCGCTGTTCGGCTGGAAGGTCCTCGTGCCCCGCACCAAGGAGCAGGCGGCCTCCCTCTCCGACCAGCTGACGTCCTACGGGGCGGTGCCGCACGAGGTGCCGACCATCGCCGTCGAGCCGCCGCGCACGCCCCAGCAGATGGAGCGCGCGGTCAAGGGCCTGGTGACGGGCCGGTACGAGTGGATCGCCTTCACGTCCGTCAACGCGGTCAAGGCGGTCCGGGAGAAGTTCGAGGAGTACGGGCTCGACGCGCGGGCCTTCGCCGGGATCAAGGTCGCGGCGGTGGGCGAGCAGACCGCGAAGGCGCTGATCGCCTTTGGCGTGAAGCCGGACCTGGTGCCGAGCGGCGAGCAGTCCGCGGCCGGGCTCCTGGAGGACTGGCCGCCCTACGACCCGGTCTTCGACCCGATCGACCGTGTCTTCCTGCCGCGTGCCGACATCGCCACGGAGACGCTGGTCGCCGGGCTGATCGAGCTGGGCTGGGAGGTCGACGACGTCACCGCCTACCGGACGGTGCGCGCCTCGCCGCCGCCGGCCGAGACGCGGGAGGCGATCAAGGGCGGCGGCTTCGACGCGGTGCTCTTCACCTCGTCGTCCACGGTGCGGAACCTGGTCGGCATCGCCGGCAAGCCGCACAACGTGACGGTGATCGCCTGCATCGGCCCGGCGACGGCCAAGACGGCCGAGGAGCACGGGCTTCGGGTCGACGTGATGGCCCCGGAGCCGTCGGTGCTGAAGCTGGCCGAGGCGCTGGCCGACTTCGGGCTGCGCCGGCGGGCGTCCGCCCTGGAGGCGGGTGACCCGGTGACGCGGCCGAGCGAGCGGCGGCCGGGGGCGCGGCGGAGGCGGTCCTCCACCTGAGGTGTGGCGTGCGGTGCGGGGGCGTTCCCTTCGGGGGACGCCCCCGTTCGCGCGTCCTAGCGGTGGGCGGCGGCCCGCTCCGCGAGGTGGTCCTCGAAGGTGGCCCTGCCCACGGCGTGCGCCTCGGCGAGGTGGCCGCCCTCGCGGAAGGCGCGGAAGGTGCTGCCGGGCAGCCGCAGGGCGACGACCTTGCGGCTGCGGCCCCGCGCCCGGAGGTAGGCGCGGGCCATCTCGGTGGCCTCGCGCACCTCGGGGCCGCCCATGTCGGCCACCCGCCCGGCGGGCGCGGCAACGGCCAGTTCGGCCAGCCGGTCGGCCACCTCGGCGGCCGAGACGGTCTGGTACCGGAAACCGGGCGCGAGCATCAGCGGCAGCTTGGAGGTGCCGTCGAAGAGGGCCCGCACGAAGTCGTGGAACTGCGTGGCCCGCAGGATCGTGTACGGGATCCCGCTCTCCTCGAACAGCTTCTCGGAGGCGGCCTTGCCCTTGAAGTAGCCGAGGGGCACCTGGTCGCAGCCGACGATGGAGATGTACACCAGGTGCTCGGTGCCGGCCTCCCGGGCCGCCGTCAGCAGCTTGCGCAGGGCGGCGAGGTCCTTCTTGCCGTTGCTGGACGTCGCCGCGTGCACGACCGTGCCCGCGTCGCGCAGCGCCGCGCCGATCCCCGCGCCCGACGACAGGTCGCCGACCGCCCACTCACGCCCGGCCGGGGCGGTGCCGGCGGGCTCCGCGCGCCGGCTGAGCACCCGTACCGCGGCCCCCGCCTCGAGCAGCCGGCCGACCACGAGCCGGCCGAGCGTGCCGGTCCCGCCGGTCACCAGAATCGGTGCGTTCATGCGATGTCCCCTCCCCAGTGCCCGGTGATCGCCGAGCACTGGGGAGTCTGACAGGTCATGGGACGGACGTGCGTCGCAGGCCGGCGGCCGACGGCGTCAGGCGGCCGGGCCGCGTAGTGCCGTGCCCAGTCGGTGCAGGCCCTCGGTGATCTCGTCGGGGGTGTGGGTGACGAAGCACAGGCGCAGGGTGGCCGGGTCGGGGGCGGTGGCGTGGAAGGGGGCGCCGGGGACGTAGGCCACGTCGTGCCGGAGCACCTCGGGGAGCAGGGCCGTGGTGTCGTGCCCGTCGGGGAGACGGGCCCACAGGAACATGCCGCCCTCGGGGCGGGTCCAGCGCGAGCCCGCCGGCAGGACGTCCGGGAGGGCGGCCAGCATGGCGTCCCGGCGGGCGCCGTAGGCGGTGGCGACCCGGGCGACGTGGGTGTCCAGGTCGCGGTCGGCGAGGTAGCGGGCGGCGGCGAGCTGGTTGACGGTCGGGGTGTGCAGGTCGGCGGCCTGCTTGGCCACCGCGCAGGCCCGGCGCAGCGCGGCGGGGGCCCGCAGCCAGCCGATCCGGAGGCCGGGCGCCATGACCTTGGAGAAGGAGCCGAGCAGCACGGTGCGGTCCCGGGCCGGCTCGTGGGAGGCGATCCACGGCACCCGGGCGCCCTCGAAGCGCAGCTCGCCGTACGGGTCGTCCTCGACGATCCACACCCCGCGCCGGGCGGCGGCCTCGGCGACGGCGGCGCGGCGGTCGGCGGGCAGGGTGCGGCCGGTGGGGTTCTGGAAGGTGGGCACCGTGTAGAAGAGCTTGGGGCGCTCGCGGGCCACCAGGTCGTCGAGGGCGCCGGGGTCCACACCGTCCTCGTCGCCGGGCACGGCCACGATCCGGGCGCCGGCCAGCGTGAACGCCTGGAGGGCGGCCAGGTAGCAGGGGTTCTCCACCAGGACCGTGTCGCCGGGCTCCAGGAGCGCGGTGGCGAGCAGGGAGAGGGCCTGCTGGGAGCCGGTGGTGACGAGCAGGTCGTCGGGGACGGTGGGCAGGCCGCGCGCGCCGGTGCGGGCGGCGAGCGCGGCGCGCAGGGCGGGCTCGCCCTCGGTGGTGGAGTACTGCAGCGCCCGGTCGGGGGTCTCGGTGAGCACCGCCTGGTACGCGGCGGCCACGCCCTCGGCGTCGAACAGCTCGGGGGCCGGCAGCCCGCCCGCGAAGTTGATCACCTCGGGGCGGGCGGTGACGGCCAGGATGTCCCGCACGACCGACCCGCCGGCCGACCGGACGCGGGCGGCGAGCGGGGGCGGGGCGGCCGGGGCGTGCTCGGTGGCGGTGGCGGTCATGCGGGTCCCCCTCGGGCGGCGGGCGGTCTGGTGCCCGCAGCCTAGGGAGACGCGTGCCTCATACACGAAGCTTTCCGCCATGCGGACGGGTCCGGCCGGGTCAGGACTTGACGCCGAGCCCGCCGTAGATGTTGATGTCCGCGTCCGTCACGTCGTTGATGTCCCGGTAGCGGACCTTCTCGATGTCCTCCAGGCCCGCCAGGTAGGACTCCTCCGGCTGCTCGGGAACCGGCGCCGCGTGGTCCTGGCGCCAGTGGTGGACGGGCACGACGCCCGGCGCGGCGACCGCCAGGCCGTTCTCCGTGAAGAAGCGCTCGACGTCCTTGTGCGAGCGCAGCACGAAGGTGAAGCCCCGCTCGGTGTACGTGCGCTGCACCGCGCGGACGTTCTCCGGGTTCAGGTCGTCGGTGACGTGGCTGAGGACCAGGCGGCTGCCGGCCGGCAGGGCGTCGATCAGCTCGCGCACCACCGGGTATGCCTCCTCGTCCGGCACGAAGTGCAGGATCGCCACCAGGCAGAGGGCGATCGGCCGGTCGAAGTCCAGCGTCCGCGCGGCCTGTTCGAGGATCCGGTCGGCACTGCGCAGGTCCGCGTCGATGTAGTCGGTGCGGCCCTCGGGGCCGCTGGTGAGCAGGGCGCGGGCGTGGGCGAGGACGACCGGGTCGTTGTCGACGTAGACGACGCGGGAGTCCGGGGCGGTGCGCTGGGCGATCTGGTGGACGTTCTCCGCGGTGGGCAGGCCGGTGCCGATGTCGAGGAACTGGCGGATGCCGTCCTCCTCGGCGAGGGCGGTCACCGCGCGGCGCAGGAAGTCGCGGTTGTGCCGGACGTCCAGGTAGCCGCGCGGGTTGGCGGCGAGCCCGGCGGCGGCCGCGTTCCGGTCGGCGGGGTAGTGGTCCTTGCCGCCGAGGAAGACGTCGTAGACGCGGGCCGGGTGCGCCCTGCTGCTGTCGATCCGCCTCCGCAGCTCGGCGGGGTCCTGTCTGAGGGCGTCACCGGACATGGGCGCGTCTCCCTGGGGGGCGTCGAGGTGATGTCGATGTGGTGGGCATCAACCTAGCGCCTCCCAGGGGAGGTTGGTCACCTGATCAGGTCGCGGGCGGCCTCGACGGCCCAGTAGGTGAGGATGTTGCGCGCACCGGCCCGCTTGATGCCGGTCAGCGACTCCAGGATGGCCTGCTCGCGGTTGATCCAGCCCTTCTCCGCGGCGGCCTCGATCATCGCGTACTCGCCGGAGATCTGGTACGCGGCGACCGGCACGTCCGAGGTGTCCGCGACGCGGGCCAGGATGTCCAGGTAGGGCCCGGCCGGCTTGACCATCACCATGTCGGCGCCCTCCGCCAGGTCGAGCGCCAGCTCGCGCAGCGCGTCCCCGACGTTGGCGGCGTCCTGCTGGTAGGTCTTGCGGTCGCCCTTGAGGGAGGAGCCGACGGCCTCGCGGAAGGGGCCGAAGAAGGCGGAGGCGTACTTCACCGTGTAGGCGAGGACCGCGACGTCCTCCCGGCCGATCTGGTCGAGGGCGTCGCGGATGACGCCGACCTGCCCGTCCATCATGCCGCTGGGCCCCACGACGTGGGCGCCGGCGTCGGCCTGGACCTGGGCCATCTCGGCGTACCGCTCCAGGGTGGCGTCGTTGTCGACGCGGCCCTCGGTGTCCAGGACGCCGCAGTGGCCGTGGTCGGTGAACTCGTCCAGGCACAGGTCGGACATGACGAGCAGCTCGTCGCCGACCTCGGCGCGCACGTCGCGCAGGGCGACCTGGAGGATGCCGTCCGGGTCGGTGCCCGCGGTGCCGGCGGCGTCCTTCTTGCCCTCCTCGGGCACGCCGAACAGCATGATCCCGGAGATCCCGGCCTCCACCGCCTCGGCGGCGGCCTTCTTCAGGGTGTCCCGGGTGTGCTGCACCACCCCGGGCATCGCCCCGATCGGCACCGGCTCGGTGATGCCCTCCCGCACGAAGGCGGGGAGGATCAGGTCGGCCGGGTGCAGCCGGGTCTCCGCGACCATCCGCCGCATGACGGGGGTGGTGCGCAGCCGCCGGGGCCGGGTGCCGGGGAAGGATCCGTACGTCGACATGGTCTCCACGCTACGCCCGCCCCGCCGGTGCCTTTGCCGACGGGGAGTCGGGCGCCGCGTCAGAGCCGCTCGGGCGTGCGGATGCCCAGCAGGTCCATGCCCCGGTGCAGGGTGCGGGCGGTGACGTCGCACAGGAAGAGGCGGTTCTCCACCTGCTCCGGCGTCTCGGCCTTCAGCACCGGGCACTTGTCGTAGAAGGTCGTGTACAGGGAGGCCAGCTGGTAGAGGTACGCCGTCAGCTTGTGCGGGGCGTACTCGCGGGCCGCCTCCGTGACCGTCTCCGCGAAGGCGTCCGCGTGCAGGCCGAGGGCCCGCTCGGCGGGGGCCAGCGCCAGCTCCGGGTGGGCGGCGGGGCGGACCTCGCCGGCCTTGCGCAGGATCGACCGGATGCGGGCGTAGGCGTACTGGAGGTAGACGGAGGTGTCGCCGTTGAGCGAGACCATCTGGTCCAGGTCGAACTTGTAGTCCCGGTTCGCCGAGGTCGACAGGTCCGCGTACTTCACCGCGCCGATGCCCACCTGGGTGCCCCGCTCGGCGATCTCCGCCTCGGAGAGGTCCTGCGCCTTCTCCCGGACCACGGCCGACGCCCGGTCGATCGCCTCGTCGAGGAGGTCGACCAGCCGGACCGTCTCGCCCTCGCGGGTCTTGAACGGCTTGCCGTCCTTGCCGAGCACCGTGCCGAAGGCGAGCTGGTGGGCCTTGACGTCCTCGTTGAGCCAGCCGGCCTTGCGGGCCGTCTCGAAGACCATCTTGAAGTGCAGCGACTGCCGGGCGTCCACCACGTACAGCAGGGTGTCCGCCTTCAGGTGGAAGACGCGGTCGCGGATCGCGGACAGGTCGGTGGCCGCGTAGCCGTAGCCGCCGTCCGACTTCTGCACGATCAGCGGCACCGGGTTGCCGTCCGGGCCCTTGATGTCGTCGAAGAAGACGCAGAGCGCGCCCTCGGAGCGGACCGCGACGCCCGACTCCTCCAGGAGCCGGCAGGTCTCGGCGAGCATGTCGTTGTAGCCGGACTCGCCGACGATGTCCGCGTCCCGGACCTCCATGTCCAGCTTCTCGAAGACGGAGAAGAAGTAGATCTTCGACTCGTCGACGAACTTCTGCCACACGGCGAGCGTGTGCGGGTCGCCGGCCTGGAGGTCGACCACCCGGCGCCGGGCCCGCGTCTTGAACTCCTCGTCGGAGTCGAAGAGCTTCCTGGCCGTCTTGTAGAGGCGGTCCAGGTTGGACATCGCCTCCTCGCCGGACGCCTGGGTGTCGGCGGAGTCCTGGGCGTCCTTGTGGTCCAGCTCGTGCGGGTGCTCGTCCAGATACTGGATGAGCATGCCGAACTGGGTGCCCCAGTCGCCGATGTGGTGCCGGCGCACCACGCTCTCGCCGGTGAACTCCAGCATCTGGACCACCGCGTCGCCGATCACCGCGGAGCGCAGGTGGCCGACGTGCATCTCCTTCGCCACGTTCGGCTGGGCGTAGTCGATGACCGTCGTGCCCGGGTGCGCGGCGTGCGGGACGCCGAGCCGGCCGGTGTCGTCCGCGTACCGCGCGGCGAGGTTCTCGGTGATGGCCCGGTCGCTGACCGTGATGTTCAGGAAGCCGGGCCCGGAGACCTCGACGTCCGCGATCAGATCGCCGGTCGTCACCTGGGCGACGACCTCGCCGGCCAGCTCCCGCGGGTTGGCCTTCGCCTTCTTGGCCAGCGCGAGGATGCCGTTGGCCTGGTAGTCCGCCCGGTCGCTGCGTCGCAGCAGCGGGTCCGCGCCGGCGGCCTCCGGCCGGACGGCCGAGAGCGCGGACGCGAGGTGCTGCTGGACGGAGTCGCTGAGGGACGTGACCGAGGCCATGGAGTGGCTGCCGTTCTGCTCGGGTTCGGGAGTACCAGGGAACCGAGTATCCCACGGGGGCAAAAGCGGTTTTCGCGGATGCGGGGCGTGCTGGGAGAATGGAGCGGTCAGCCGTGCGGCCGTGCCGGCTGCCCGAGAGGAAGAAGGACGTGCCGATCGTGGCTCAGAGCACAGAGACCACCGACTGGGTCTCCCGTTTCGCGGACGAGGTCATCGCCGAGTCGGAGCGCCGTGCCCCGGGCAAACCGGTCGTCGTCGCGTCCGGACTGTCCCCGTCGGGCCCCATCCACCTGGGCAACCTCCGCGAGGTCATGACCCCGCACCTGGTCGCCGACGAGGTGCGCCGCCGGGGCCACCAGGTCCGGCACCTGATCTCCTGGGACGACTACGACCGCTACCGCAAGGTGCCGGCCGGCATCGACGGCGTGGACGACACCTGGCACGAGCACATCGGCAAGCCCCTCACCTCCGTGCCCGCCCCCAAGGGCTCCGCGTTCCCGAACTGGGCGGAGCACTTCAAGGCCGCGATGACCGAGGCGCTGGCCGAGCTGGGCGTGGAGTTCGACGGGATCAGCCAGACCGCGCAGTACACCGCCGGCGTCTACCGCGACCAGGTCCTGCACGCCGTGCGGCACCGGGCGGACATCGACGCGATCCTCGGCCAGTACCGCACCAAGAAGCCGGCCGCCGCGGCGAAGAAGTCGCAGAAGCCCCTCGACGAGGCCGAGCTGGAGGCCGCCGAGGGCTCCGGCGCCGCCGCCGAGGACGACGGCAGCTCCGGCACCGTCGGGTACTTCCCGTACAAGCCGTACTGCGGCAACTGCGAGAAGGACCTGACCACCGTCACGGCCTACGACGACGACAGCACCGAGCTGACCTACGCCTGCACCGCCTGCGGCTACTCCGAGACCGTCCGGCTCAGCGAGTTCGACCGGGGCAAGCTGGTCTGGAAGGTCGACTGGCCGATGCGCTGGGCCTACGAGGGCGTGGTCTTCGAGCCGAGCGGCGTCGACCACTCCTCGCCCGGCTCCTCCTTCCAGGTCGGCGGCCAGATCGTCGGCATCTTCGGCGGCGAGCAGCCGATCGGCCCGATGTACGCCTTCGTCGGGATCAGCGGCATGGCCAAGATGTCGTCCTCGCGGGGCGGCGTGCCCACCCCGGCCGACGCGCTGAAGATCATGGAGCCGCAGCTCCTGCGCTGGCTGTACGCCCGCCGCCGCCCCAACCAGTCCTTCAAGATCGCCTTCGACCAGGAGATCCAGCGGCTCTACGACGAGTGGGACCGCCTGGACGCCAAGGTCGCCGACGGCAGCGCGCTGCCCGGCGACCTCGCCGCGCACTCCCGCGCGGTGCGCACCGCCTCCGGCGCGCTGCCGGGCACCCCGCGCCCGCTGCCCTACCGCACGCTGGCCTCGGTCGCCGACATCACCGCCGGGCACGAGGACCAGGCCCTGCGCATCCTCAGCGAGCTGGACCCGGCCGACCCGCTGACCTCGCTCGCCGAGGCCCGGCCGCGGTACGACAAGGCCGAGGCGTGGATCAACACCCAGGTCCCGGCCGACCAGCGCACCATCGTCCGCGCCACTCCCGACGCGGAGCTGCTCGGCTCCCTCGACGAGGAGGGGCGCGCCTCGCTGCGGCTCCTCGCGGACGGGCTGGCCGAGCACTGGTCCCTGGACGGGCTGACCCACCTCGTGTACGGGGTGCCCAAGGTGCGGGCCGGGTTCGCGGCGGACGCGACGCCCAAGGAGCTGCCGCCGGAGATCAAGACCGCCCAGCGGACCTTCTTCGCCCTGCTCTACCACCTGCTCGTCGGCCGCGACACCGGCCCGCGCCTGCCCACGCTGCTGCTCGCGGTGGGGCAGGAGCGGGTGCGGGCCCTGCTCGGGGAGTAGGCCCGGGAAGCCCCCCGCGTCACGCGCGGGGGGCCTCAGGCGATGTGCTCGTCCTGCATCTCCTGGGAGTGCCGCTCGGCGAAGGCCCGCACCAGCCGCTCGGCCTCCCGGGACGCCAGCGTGAGGCCGAAGGTGGCCCGCACGTCCTCCCGGAACTGCGCCCCCGTCGGGTAGCTGCCGTCGATGGACTTGCGGAACACCAGATAGAGGTCGTCCTGCGTCGGCTCCGCCTCCGCCGTGCCGCCGCCCTCGCCCATCTCGCGGGTACGGGACTGACTCACCGGGATCGGGAAGCCGCCCGTCTCCTCCGGCGACGGCTCCTGCGCCGGCGGCTCGTCGGGGAACAGCTGGGCGTACTGCTCCGCCTCCCAGCGGGCGTCGTGCTCGTCCGGGTCGTAGTCGGGGTCGTAGCCGCCCCGGTAGTCGGCCTGCTGGGGCATGCCGCGGAACCAGGGGCTCTCGTCCGGCTCGGCCGGGACGGGGTGCTGCTGCGCCGCCTCCTCGGGGGCCGGGGCGGGGGCTTGCCGCGGCGGGGCGGTGAGTTCCGGGCGCGGCTCGGGCGGGGCCGGCGGCAGCAGCGCCGGTTCGATGCCGGCGGCGGCCAGGCCCGCCGGGGCGGTCTCGGCCAGCGGGACGCCGTAGCGGGCCAGGCGCAGCGGCATCAGGGACTCCACCGGGGCCTTGCGGCGCCAGGAGCGGCCGAAGCGGGAGCGCAGCCGGGCCTGGTAGACCAGGCGCTCCTGCTCCAACTTGATGACCTGGTCGTAGGAGCGCAGCTCCCACAGCTTCATCCGCCGCCACAGCAGGAAGGTCGGCAGCGGGGAGAGCAGCCAGCGGGTGAGGCGGACGCCCTCCATGTGCTTGTCGGCCGTGATGTCGGCGATCCGCCCGATGGCGTGCCGGGCGGCCTCCACGGCGACCACGAACAGCACCGGGATCACCGCGTGCATGCCCGTGCCGAGCGGGTCCGGCCAGGCCGCCGCGCCGTTGAAGGCGATGGTCGCCGCCGTCAGCAGCCACGCCGTCTGGCGCAGCAGCGGGAACGGGATGCGGATCCAGGTCAGCAGCAGGTCCAGCGCGAGCAGCACGCAGATGCCCGCGTCGATGCCGATCGGGAAGACGTACGCGAAGTTCCCGAAGCCCTTCTCCAGGGCCAGTTCGCGCACGGCCGCGTACGACCCGGCGAAGCCGATCCCGGCGATGACCAGGGCGCCGAAGACGACCATGCCGATGAGAACGCGATGCGTCCGGGTCAGCTGTAGTGGCGCGGCCACCCGTACTCCCCTCCCAGTGCGTGTTGTTGCGCGCAACAGGGTGGCACATGTGTGCGGGGAACGGGTGGCCGGTACGGACGGCCGGGGTCGGGAGACCTACGCGGAGGTCTTCGCGGAGGTCTTCGCCGAGGGCGACTTCGCGGACGGGGCCTTGGCGGACGGTGAGCCGCTCGGCGAACCCTTGCCGTCCGCACCGCCGTTGGCGGTCTTCACCGCGGTGATCGCCTCCGTGGCCGCCGTGCGGGCCGCCTTGGCGAGGGCGTCGGCGTCCGGGGCCTTGTCGCCGGCCAGGCCGGCGCCGTTGTAGTCGACGCTGACGACGACGTTCTCCGCGCGGGCGACGACCGTCTGCTGCTTGAAGGCGCCCTCCTTCTTCTTCAGGTCGTAGCGCACCAGCGTCGCCTCGTCGCCGGTGCCGGTGAACGGCTCGGCCTTCAGGGCCTTGGCGCCCTCGGTGGCCTTGGTGTCCGCCACCTGCTTCAGGTACCGCTCGTGCGCCCGCTTGTCGCCGGCGCCGCGCGAGGTGTCGGAGTCGAAGCGCAGCATCGACACGTTCAGCCAGCGGTACTGCGAGCCCTTGACGCCGTTGTCGTCCAGGCTGTCCCAGGAGCAGCTCGCCCGCACCGCGGTGTCGTCGGAGGTGCCCTCCTTGCCCGACTCGCCCCCGGGCACCAGGTCCTTCAGCGTCTTCTTCGGCAGCGTCGCGCACGACTTGGGCAGCGTGCGGTAGGCCGCCGGCTCGACCGTCGGGGTCGGGCTCGCGGAGGTCGGCGCGGAGGTCTCGGCCGCCTTCTTGCCGGCGTCGTCGGAGGAGCCGGAGTCCGAGGAGCAGCCGGCCGCCGCCAGCATCGCGGGGACGGCCGCCGCGCAGACAAGGAGACGGGTCAGTCGCTGCGCTCGCGGGGCTCGCTGGTCACGCTGGGCTCGTCGCTGCATGGTTCCTTCACTCGTGGCTCTCGGGATGGGCACGGGCCACGGTACGCGGTGGCGGACCGGCCGGGTCGGGGCCGCCCCGGCCCGCGAGGGGGGTCCCGGACGGCTCAGCCGCTCAGCGAGTCGTCCAGCCGGGAGGCCAGTTCCCGCGCCCTGTCCTGCATTTCCTCGCTGTCCGGCACGACGCCGAGCGTCGCCGACTGCTCGGCGTACTCGACGGTCACCATCACGTTCGACGTGCGGAACGCCACAGTCACCGTGCGCCCCTGGCCGTTCGATCCGGCGCCGGTCGTCCGGTCGTCCAGGAACGCCTCGTCGCCGAGGTCGTCGAGGAGCCGGGGCTGCAGCTCGGCGGCGGGGTCGGCGGGGTCGGCGGAGTCCGAGGGGGAGCCGGCGGGGGAGGAGGGCGGCGACGAGGGCGCGCCCGGGCCCTTTCCGCCGGACGGCGCGCCGGAGGGGGTGCCGCTCGGGGCGGGTGTGCCGGAGGGGGACGGGGAGCCGGAGCCCGAGTCCGAGCCTGAGTCCGAGCCCGAGTCGGATTCGGTGACCGCCGGTTCCGGCAGGTGGGCCGCGTCGATCCGCTTGCCGAAGAGCTGTTGGGCCTGGTTGTCGTCGCTGACGGCGCCGTCGTAGGAGACGACGCGCTCGAAGTCCACGAAGAGGTGGTCGGTGGCGTCCGGCGCGTCCACCTTCCAACGGCAGCCCACCTTGCGGTCGGTGTCGTAGGTGAGCGTCGGCTCGCCCGCGTACGCCTTCGTGCGCTGCTCCTCGTCGGTGATGTTCTCGATGCCGGGCAGCAGCGCGTCCAGCGTCTTGCGGTCCACCGCGCGGCAGGGCTCGGGGATGGTGCGGTACTTGCCGGGCTGCGCCGCCTGGGCCGTGGTGCCCGGCTCCCCGGGCTTGCCGTCGTCCGGGCCGCCGCCGTCGTCCGAACCGCCGGTGCAGCCGGCGAGGAGCACGGCCAGCAGGGCCGCGGCGCCGGGTACGTAGACCTTCCGCTGCACGGGTGGGCTCCTCTCGGACGATGACCGGGACAGCGTGTTCCAGTGTCCCCGCTGCTTATTCGCTTGC
This sequence comes from Streptomyces sp. NPDC048182, assembly GCF_043202555.1. NCBI lineage: Bacteria > Bacillati > Actinomycetota > Actinomycetes > Kitasatosporales > Streptomycetaceae > Streptomyces > Streptomyces sp. NPDC048182. The sequence continues at coordinate 28,442 of NZ_JBIDAQ010000003.1, forward strand.
CGCACGGGGGCGCCCCCGGCAGACAATGTGTACCGCACGCGCCGCCGTGAACGCCGGTGGACCGACCGGTTCGACCCGTTGCGGGTCCGTTCGGAGCGCTTCGTAGCCTGTGCGCGTTTATTTGCCATTTCCGGGGGATCGAGGACGTCATGTCGTACGTGGAACTACCGGGCGCGAAGGTGCCGATCCGCATGTGGGCCGATCCGGCGGCGGTCGAGGAGGGCGCGCTCCAGCAGTTGCGCAACGTCGCGACGCTGCCGTGGATCAAGGGCCTCGCGGTCATGCCGGACGTGCACTACGGCAAGGGCGCGACGGTCGGCTCGGTCATCGCGATGCGGGGCGCGGTGTGCCCGGCGGCGGTGGGCGTGGACATCGGCTGCGGCATGTCCGCGGTGCGCACGTCCCTGACGGCGAACGACCTGCCCGGCGACCTCTCTCGCCTGCGCTCCAAGATCGAGCAGGCCATTCCGGTGGGCCGCGGCATGCACGAGGACGCGGTCGACCCGGGTCGGCTGCACGGGTTCGCCACGGCGGGGTGGGACGACTTCTGGGGCCGGTTCGACGGGGTCGCGGAGGCGGTGCGGTTCCGGCAGGGGCGGGCCGGGAAGCAGATGGGGACGCTGGGCAGCGGCAACCACTATATCGAACTTTTGTTCGATGAAGAGGGTGTTGTGTGGCTGACGTTGCATTCCGGGTCCCGCAACATCGGCAAGGAGCTGGCCGAGCACCACATCGGCGTGGCCCAGAAGCTGCCGCACAACCAGGGCCTGGTCGACCGCGACCTCGCGGTGTTCGTCGCGGACACCCCGCAGATGGCGGCGTACCGCAACGACCTGTTCTGGGCGCAGGAGTACGCGAAGTACAACCGCTCGATCATGATGGCGCTCCTGAAGGACGTGGTCCGCAAGGAGTTCAAGAAGGCCAGGCCGCTCTTCGAGGAGGAGATCTCCTGCCACCACAACTACGTGGCGGAGGAGCGGTACGAGGGCATGGACCTGCTGGTCACCCGCAAGGGCGCGATCCGCGCCGGCTCGGGCGACTACGGGATCATCCCCGGTTCCATGGGGACGAGTTCGTACATCGTCAAGGGGCTGGGGAACGAGAAGGCGTTCAACTCCGCCTCGCACGGCGCGGGACGGCGGATGAGCCGCAGCGCGGCCAAGCGGCGGTTCAGCACCAAGGACCTGGAGGACCAGACCCGGGGCGTGGAGTGCCGAAAGGACTCCGGGGTGGTGGACGAGATCCCGGGCGCCTACAAGAACATCGACCAGGTGATGCGACAGCAGCAGGACCTCGTCCAGGTGGTGGCCAAGTTGAAGCAGTTCGTGTGTGTGAAGGGATGAGGGTCGACCGCGCTTGGCTCCGGCGAGACAGGCGCGGTCACGCTCCTCACGTACTGCTCGGCTCCGGGGTTTGACCGCTGCGGAGCCGCCACAGTCGCAGACTGCAACTCTGGACGGTCCTGCCGAGTGCCTCCGAGGCCGCTGCTGGGCTGCCCAGCTTGAGCAGGATGCGGTCCTCGCAGGGAGTCCAGCGGCGCCGGGTGTGCACGGCCCTCATGGTGGCGGGGCGTTTCCAGTCGCCGAGTGAAATGGCGGCCCTCCGCTTGCGTTCGAGAGCGAGGCACCCTCGGTAGTAGAGGTGAGACGCCAGGCTCTGGGCGCCCTCCATCATGTAGAGGACGTTGTAGACGGCGTCGCGGGCATTGCGCTTGGAGCTTCGCTCCAGTCCCGTGACCTCTTGTCCGTACTGGCAGAAGAACGCGGCCAGCTCCGTACTGGCGGTGGTGAGGGACACGAAGGGGTATCCCTTGCTGGTGAGGCCCACGGAGCCGTCGGCGTCGACGACGCCGCGCAGATAGTCGCGAGGCGAGAAACCGCTGCTCGGCGGCGCGATGCCGTCCGACTTGCGTCCGTACGGCAGACCCAGGCCGTTCAGCAAGGTCCTGGCCTCCAGGGAGCACAAGGTCCAGATGGCCGCGAAGTTGGTGGACCGGGATCGTTCGCGAACGCTGCTGTAATACGGCGTCAGTCTCTGGAACTCGCGGAGGAGGTGGACATCGCGGGCGTTGATCTCGACGCTGAGACGGCCCTTCTTGCCCGTTCCTGGTGTCAGGTGTCCGTCCGCCTGCAGGAAGCCGAACATGTAGGAGTACTCGGGGACCGAGAGGTCCATGAACTGACGGCCGCTAGCCTGGCTTTCAGCCACAGGGAAGCTCCACTTCCTTGTCGGTCAGGTCCTCGGCCAGGACCGGCATCCCCGCCGAGGACCGTCAAGTCGAACGCTGTGGCTGGAGCCTAGGTCGCTGATTCGAGTGCCGTTCGGGTGATCGGAACGGTTCACTCCTGTGAGTTACCTGCGCATGGCGACGGGATCACGACTCCCGGTGCACCTTCGTGTTGGACGCCTGGGCGCGGGGGCGGACCACCAGGAGGTCGATGTTGACGTGGGCGGGGCGGGTGACCGCCCAGGTGATGGTGTCGGCGACGTCGTCGGCGGAGAGCGGCTCGGCCACGCCCTGGTAGACCTTGGCGGCCTTCTCCGGGTCGCCGCCGAAGCGGGTGAGGGCGAACTCGTCGGTCTTCACCATGCCCGGCGCGACCTCGATCACCCGGACCGGGCGGCCGACGATCTCCAGGCGCAGCGTCTCGGCGAGGACGTGCTCGCCGTGCTTGGCGGCGACGTAGCCCCCGCCGCCCTCGTAGGTGCCGAAGCCCGCGGTGGAGGAGAGGACGACGACCGTGCCGTCGCCGCTGGCCTCCAGCTTGGGGAGCAGGGCCTGGGTGACGTGGAGGGTGCCGATGACGTTCGTCTCGTACATCCGGCGCCAGTCCTCCGGGTCGCCGGTGGCCACCGGGTCGGCGCCGAGCGCGCCGCCCGCGTTGTTGACGAGCACGCCGACGGTCTTGAACGCGCTCGCGAACTCGTCCACCGCGGCGCGGTCGGTGACGTCCAGCGGGTACGCGGTCGCCGAGTGGCCGGCCGCCGTCAGCTCCTCCGCCAGCGCCTCGATGCGGTCCTTGCGGCGGGCGGTGAGGACGACCCGGTAGCCGGCCTCGGCGAGCTGCCGGGCCGTCGCGGCACCGATGCCGCTGCTCGCGCCGGTGACGACGGCGATGCGGGAGGCGGCGGACGGGGCGGTGCTGCTGGCCATGGGCTGACGCTCCTCGTTCGTACGGCTGCTCGTCGCCCAGGGTAGGCCAGCCCCCGGTCAGGCCCCGCCCCGCGGGGCCCACATGATCAGCGCCATCCCGGCCAGGCAGACCAGCGCGCCCGCCGCGTCCCAGCGGTCGGGGCGGTAGCCGTCGGCGACCACGCCCCACAGGATCGAGCCGGCCACGAAGACGCCGCCGTACCCGGCGAGGACGCGGCCGAAGTGGGCGTCGGGCTGGAAGGTGGCGACGAAGCCGTACGCGCCGAGCGCGAGCACGCCGCCGGCCGCCCACAGCCAGCCGCGCTGCTCGCGCACGCCCTGCCAGACCAGCCAGGCGCCGCCGATCTCGAAGAGGGCGGCGACGAGGAAGAGGGCGGCGGAGCGGACGACGAGCATGCGGGCAGCATCCCACGCGCTGTCACCTGGGGGTGGGCCCGGTGGGGGATACATCGGCCGACTCGGCGGACGCGGGCGGCCAGGGCTTGGGAGGCACGGGTGCTGAGGCCGACCTCGCCTACCACGGTGCCGCGGTCCTGACCGACGTACGCCCATGACCGGGGACGCGTACCACTTCTGAACGCCTCAGGGAGTGCTCCGGGCGTCGTAGCGGCCCCGGGCCTCGTGGACCTCGTCGAAGTGCGTCTCGGCCCAGTCCTTCACCGCGCCGAGCAGCAGGCTCAGGCCGGCGCCGAGCGCGGTCAGCTCGTAGTCGACGCGGACCGGCACGGACGGGGTGAGGGTCCGGGTCAGGATGCCGTCGCGCTCCAGGGCCCGCAGGGTCTGCGTGAGCATCTTCGGGCTGACCCCGGCGATCTTGCAAGACGTACGCCCCGGACGACGCGGCGACGGCGCACGCGCGGCTGGCGGCGGGCGGGGTGCGGGGGCGGCTGGTGCTGGTGCCCTGAGCAGGGTCTTGAGCAGCGCCTTGAGCAGCGCTTCGAGCAGCGCGAAGGCAGGTCGTCTCCTGGCCCCCGGCGGGCGGAATAACGCCGGGGGCCGGACCGTTCGAAGGGTATAGTTGAATGGTCAACAAGATGGAGGTCGATCGGCCATGCAGTTCGGTATCTTCACCGTCGGCGACGTCACCCCGGACCCGACCACGGGCCGGACGCCGACCGAGCGTGAGCGCATCAAGGCCATGGTCGCGATCGCGCTGAAGGCCGAGGAGGTCGGCCTGGACGTCTTCGCGACCGGCGAGCACCACAACCCGCCGTTCGTGCCGTCGTCCCCGACCACGATGCTCGGCTACATAGCCGCCCGCACCGAGCGCCTGGTCCTCTCCACCTCGACCACCCTCATCACCACCAACGACCCGGTGAAGATCGCGGAGGACTTCGCGATGCTCCAGCACCTGGCCGACGGCCGCGTCGACCTGATGCTGGGCCGCGGCAACACCGGCCCGGTCTACCCCTGGTTCGGCAAGGACATCCGCGACGGCATCGATCTCACCGTGGAGAACTACGCCCTGCTGCACCGCCTGTGGCGCGAGGACGTCGTCGACTGGCAGGGCCGCTTCCGCACCCCGCTGCAGGGCTTCACCGCCACGCCGCGCCCGCTGGACGGCGTGCCGCCCTTCGTCTGGCACGGCTCCATCCGCTCCCCGGAGATCGCCGAGCAGGCCGCGTACTACGGCGACGGCTTCTTCCACAACAACATCTTCTGGCCCGCCGAGCACACCAAGCGCATGGTCGAGCTGTACCGCGCCCGGTACGCGCACTACGGGCACGGCACGGCCGAGCAGGCGATCGTCGGCCTCGGCGGCCAGGTGTTCATGCGCCGCAACTCCCAGGACGCGGTGCGCGAGTTCCGCCCGTACTTCGACGACGCGCCGGTCTACGGCCACGGCCCGTCGCTCGAGGAGTTCACCGAGCAGACGCCGCTGACCGTCGGCTCGCCGCAGCAGGTCATCGAGAAGACGCTGGCCTTCCGCGACTACGCCGGCGACTACCAGCGCCAGCTGTTCCTGATGGACCACGCGGGGCTGCCGCTGAAGACCGTCCTGGAGCAGCTCGACCTGCTCGGCGAGGAGGTCGTGCCGGTGCTGCGCGAGGAGTTCGCGAAGCGCCGCCCGGCGGGTGTCCCCGATGCCCCGACGCACGCGTCCCTGCTGGCCACCACCCAGGACGTGAAGGACGTGACGGAGGTGACCGCGCGATGAAGCGCTTCGTCGTGGTGTCGGCGGGGCTGTCCGTCCCGTCCTCCACCCGGCTGCTCGGCGACCGGCTGGCCGCCCGCGCGGCGGAGGCGGCCGGCGCGGGGACCGAGGTCGAGGTGATCGAGCTGCGCGACCTCGCCGTACCGATCGCGCACGCCTTCACCAGCGGCTTCCCCGACCGCGCGCTGTCCGCCGCGTTCGGCGCGGTGACCCGGGCGGACGGCCTGATCGTGGTCACGCCGGTGTTCTCGGCGTCGTACAGCGGGCTGTTCAAGTCCTTCTTCGACGCCCTGAGCGCGAGCGACGCGGAGGCGCTGGCCGGCAAGCCGGTGCTGGTCGCGGCGACGGGCGGCTCGGCCCGGCACTCGCTGGTCCTGGACCACGCGCTGCGCCCGCTCTTCGCGTACCTGAAGGCCGTCGTCGTCCCCACCGGGGTGTACGCCGCCTCGGAGGACTGGGGCGCGCCGGGGCTCGACGCGCGGATCGACCGGGCGGCCGGGGAACTGGCCGCGCTGGCGACGGGCCTGGGCGGGGACCGTCCCGCCGTGCCCGAGGTGGTGCCGTTCGAGCAGCGCCTCGCCGCGCTGCGGCCCGCCGGGTGAGGGAACGCCGGTGGCGGGGCCTTGGCAGACTGGAGGGGTGTCCCGCACCGTGCTGCTCGCCGAAGACGACCGCGCCATCCGGCACGCCCTGGAGCGTGCGCTGACCCTGGAGGGCTACGAGGTCACCGCGGTCGCCGACGGCGTCGAGGCGCTGGCCGAGGCCCGCCGCGCCCGGCCCGACGTCCTGCTCCTCGACGTGATGATGCCGGGCGCCGACGGCCTGGAGGTGTGCCGGACGCTGCGCGCCGAGGGCGACGGCACCCCGATCCTCATGCTCACCGCGCTGGTGGAGACCGCCGACCGCATCGCGGGCCTGGACGCCGGCGCCGACGACTACGTGGTCAAGCCCTTCGACGTCGAGGAGGTCTTCGCCCGCCTGCGCGCGCTGCTGCGCCGCACCGAGCGGGCCGCCGAAGCCGAGGGCGGCCCGTATCTGGAGGCCGCCGGCCTCCGCGTGGACCCGCGGGCCCGCCGCGCCTGGCGGTCCGGACGCGAACTGGAGCTGACCCGAACCGAGTTCGAGCTGCTCGAGCTCCTCGTCCGGCACGCCGGCACCGTCCTCGACCACGCCACCGTCTACGAGCGCATCTGGGGCTACGACTTCGGCCCCGGCTCCAAGAACCTCGCCGTCTACGTCGGCTACCTGCGCCGCAAGCTCGACCAGCCGGGCGCCCCGCAGCCGATCCAGACGGTGCGCGGGGTGGGTTACGTGCTGCGGGAGGACTGAGTGCCCCGTTCCTTGCGAGTGCCCCGTTCCCCGCGAGTGCCCCATTCCCCGAGAGTGCTTCGGCCCGCGCCCCGGCCGGCGCCGCCGCTGCTGTCGCTGCGCACCACGTTCGCGGTGTCCTTCGCGACGCTCACCGCCGTCGTCACCGTGCTGGTCGGCGTGCTCTCCTACAACGCCGCCGCCCGCCTGGTGCGGGTCGACCAGGAGTCGGTCTTCGACCGGGTCGTCGCCGACCTGCGCGCCGAGGTGCGCGAGCGGCGGATGGCGCCGGAGGACTTCTCCTCGACCGCGCCGGGCCACGACATCGTGCGCCCCGCCCGCACCGACGTGCAGGTGCTGGGCCCGGACGGCGCGGTCACCGACCCGGCCGCGCCGCCGCTGCCGGTCACCGCGGCCGACCGGCGCACGGCGTCCGCCGCGGGCGCCGGGCGGCTGGTGCAGCGGGCGGGCGTCGGGGTCGGCGACGACGTCTACCGGGTGGCGACGGTGGCGCTCGGCGGCGGCCGGGGCGCGGTGCAGGTGGCGCAGGAGTTCAGCGGCACCGAGGACCTGCTGCGGGCGCTGCAGCGCCGGACGCTGCTCCTGATGGCCGCCGTGGTCACCGCCGCCGGGCTCTTCGGCTGGTGGCTGGCCCGGCGCATCACCCGCCGCCTGATCGCCCTCACCGCCGCCGCCGAGGACGTGGCCCGCACCCGCCGGCTCGGCATCCAGGTGCCGGTCACCGGCCTGGACGAGGTCGGCCGGCTCGGCCGCGCCTTCGACCGGATGCTGGGGCGCCTCGCGCGCTCGGAGGAGGACCAGCGCCGGCTGGTGCAGGACGCGGGCCACGAGCTGCGCACCCCGCTGACCTCGCTGCGTACCAACATCTCGCTGCTGCGCCGTATCGACGAGCTGCCGCCCGCCGCCCGCGAGGAACTGGTCGCCGACCTCGGCCAGGAGGCCCGGGAGCTGACCGACCTGGTCAACGAGCTGGTCGAGCTGGCGGCCGGCCAGTCCGGCACCGAGCCGCCGCGCCGGGTCGACCTGGCCGGCCTCGCCGAGGAGGTGGCGGTGCTGGCCCGGCGCCGTGCCGGACGGGAGGTCGAGGTGCGGGCGTGCGGCGACACGACGGCGTACGGCCGCCCCGGGCTGCTGACCCGCGCGCTCACCAACCTGGTGGACAACGCGGCCAAGTTCGACCGGGGCGGTACGGCGCCCATCGAGGTCTCCGTGGCCGGTCCGGCCCGCCCCGGTGCCGTCCGGGTCGAGGTCCGCGACCGGGGGCCCGGCATCGCGGACGCCGACCTGGCCCACGTCTTCGACCGCTTCTACCGCGCCGCCGACGCGCGTTCCCGGCCCGGCTCGGGGCTCGGCCTGTCCATCGTGCGGGAGGTGGCGCTGGAGCACGGGGGCGACACGTTCGCCTCGCGGCGGGCGGGGGGCGGGTCGGTGATCGGGTTCACGGTGGGGGCGGGTGGGGTCGAAAGCGCTGGCCTCGATACCCCCTAGGGGTATACAGTGAGCCGTGGCGGCGCCGGGAGTGTGCCGTCGGCACCACCGATGACTTCGGTTCGGGAGGAACGCCATGGATCACGCCACGCACGAGTCGGGCCACGGACACGACCACGGCGCCGGTCACGGACCGGCCTCATGGGGGATGGCCGCACGGGCGACCCTGCACTGCCTCACCGGGTGCGCCGTCGGCGAGATCCTCGGCATGGTGATCGGCACGGCCCTGGCCTGGGGCAACGCGCCGACCATGGTCCTGGCGATCGCGCTGGCGTTCCTGTTCGGCTACTCGTTCACGCTGTACGGCGTGCTCCGCGCCGGCCTGGACCTCAGGTCGGCCGTCAAGGTCGCCCTGGCCGCCGACACGGTCTCCATCGCCGTGATGGAACTGGTCGACAACGGCATCATCGCCCTGGTCCCCGGCGCGATGGACGCCCACCTCTCGGAGACCCTGTTCTGGACCACCCTGGCGGGCAGCCTGGCCGTGGCCTTCGTGCTGACCACGCCGGTGAACAAGTGGATGATCGGCAGGGGGAAGGGACACGCGGTGGTGCACGCCTACCACTGAGCCGTCGGGGCGTTTCAGCGGCGCAGCCTCAGCGCCTCCCGCCCCGCGTACCGCGCCTGCGCGCCCAACTGCTCCTCGATCCGCATCAGTTGGTTGTACTTGGCGGTGCGGTCGGCACGGGAGAGCGAACCGGTCTTGATCTGGCCGCAGCCGGTGGCGACGGCCAGGTCGGCGATGGTGGTGTCCTCGGTCTCGCCGGAGCGGTGGGACATCACGACGGTGTAGCCGGCGCGGTGCGCGGTGGCGACGGTGGTGAGGGTCTCGGTGAGGGTGCCGATCTGGTTGACCTTCACCAGGACGGAGTTGGCGACGCCGTCGCGGATGCCGGCGCGCAGCAGGGTCTCGCTGGTGCAGAAGACGTCGTCGCCGGTGAGCTGGACGCGGTCGCCGAGCCGGGCGGTCAGCTCGCGCCAGCCGGCGTGGTCGTCCTCGCCCATCGGGTCCTCGATGGAGGCGACGGGGTAGCGCTCGACCAGGTCGGCGAGGACCGCGGCACGGCGCCCCCGCGCCCCCGGCACAGAGCGCCGCCGACTTCCTCGACCGCTCCCCGTCGGCCCGGGCGAAGGCCCTGCTGGGCCGCCAGAGCCGGCACCTGCCCGATCCGGCTGAGCGCGAGGCGGCCTTCACCGACGCCATGTCCCGCATCGAGGCGGACCCGACCCTGGTCACTCCCGATCGGACCCTCTACACCCTCACCCCCACGGAGACGGAGTTCTGGCAGGCGACCAGGGACCGCCTGCACCGCCGGGTGCGCTACGAACGTCCTGCGGGGTCGGGCACCTGGGAGCGCCACCTGCTCTGGCCGTAGCCTGAGAAGGTGACCTCGCCCCCGGACGACCCGCAGGCCCTGCTCGCCGAACCCGACCGCGAACAGGCCGTGCGCCGCCTCCAACGGGCCTACGCCGACGAGCACATCTCCCACGAGGAGATGGACGCACGCCTGGAGCGGGCCCTCACCGCCAGGACCCGGGCCGACCTGGCCCCGGTCCTGGCCGCCCTCCCGCCGGAGCCCGCGCCCACGACCTCCACCATCCCGGCGGCGGCCGGCCGCATCCGCCGCCGGGGCCCCTGGCGGGTCCCCCGCACCCTGAAGATCGAGTCCGCGTACGGAAAGCTCCGCCTGGACCTCTCCCGCGCGCTCATCGACCACCCCGTCACCGACATCGAGCTGCAACTCGGCACGGGCGGCGCGAAGATCACGGTCCCGCGCAACGCGACGGTCGACACGGAGGGCGTCTCGACCACCTGGAAGGACCTCCGCTACCGCCCCCGCGCCCGGCCCACCCGGCCCGACGATCCGCATCACCGGCACCCTGGGCTTCGGCCGCCTGAGGATCCGCCACGCCCGGCGTTGAGGTCCCGGGGAGCGTGCCCGTGTCAGAGGGCGGTCCAGGCCAGTCAGCCGGCCCGCGGATCCGCCAGTAGTACTACGCGGTCGGCCGCCGGATCGAACCCCAGAACCGGGTGGGCAGGGTCCGTCTCCGGAGTCAGCGTGACCGGCTTGCCGAGCCGGCGTCCGATCGCCCGCAGCAGACGGCACAGCAGGTCGACGCCGTTCTGGCCCCGCAACTCCCGCAGGTCGACGTCGAAGTCGATCGAGTCGGCCTCGTACGGTCGAAAGATCACTTGGAACCCGGCGACGGGCCAGACCCTCAACAGCGCGTCTGCCTTCTCGGCGCGGGCCAGCATGTCCGCAGCCCGCGGCACCCGAATCGCGGCACCGCCCTCGGAGTACGCGCACGACCACCCCTGCGACCGCACGAGATCGAGCACCGCTTGCCAGTCCTCCACCGAGGTGCGCGCGACACGCACATCCGGCAGCGCCCCCATCAGGTCAGGGTCGAAGAACTCCCAGACGTCGTCCCACAGCAGATCCGGCATCCCGCCATCCTGCACGGTCACGTCACTCGAGTGCGGTCCGCGAGGACGGTCAGTCTCCCTGAAGGCGGGCGTGGAGATGCATGTCGTGCCAGCCGTCGGCGTGGAGCAGCGCCCGACGCCTCACGCCCTCCAGGGCGAAGCCGGTCTTCTCGGCGACACGGCATGATGCGACGTTCGCCGCGGCATGGCCGAGTTCCAGCCGGTTGAACCCGACCTCCTCCAGTGCCCAGCTCGATACGCGGGCCACAGCCCGGGAGCAGACGTCTCTGCCACGGGCCTCCGGGGAAGTCCAGTAGGAGACCTCCGCCTGACCGCCGATCATGATGATGGCCTGGAGGGAGACTCGCCCAAGGACCCTGTCGCCGTCGGCGTCGGCCACGGCCCAGTGGCAGGCGCTCTCGCTCTCCCAGCCGTCGCGCCACTGCCTGATCCACTCTCGGGCCTCGTCCTCGGAGTCCGCCGCGCGCAGGTGCCACTGCTGGATGCCGGGGTCGCGGAAGACCCGCGCGACAGCGGCTGCGTCGGAAGGCAGCCAGGGCCGCAGCATCAAGCCCCCGTCGATCGGCAGCCTGGGTTGGCCGGCGGCGTTGAGGGTGCCTGGAGGCAGGACGGGGGTGACCAGGGCGGGCATGAGCGCCATCATGGCAAGCCGGTCTCCGGCTGCCGCTGTCGGGCCTCGGCGGGCTACTCGGTGGCCGGAAGGGCGCAGGTAAGCCAATCGCCGAGAGCTGTGCGGCGCAGGACATCCGCCGCCCGGCCGTACGCGAACGGGTCGCCGACATGGCGGCCCGCGACCGTCGCCGGGCACTGCCCGAACTGCACCACTTCAGCCGCCAACTCGGCAGGCTGATCACCGCAGCACAGGAACGGCATTGGGAGGTCGGCGTCATCGCCACCCCGCAAGGGCTCGGCTTCCTCGACGCGGAAGCGGTCGAGTCTCAGACCGGTCGCCCCATCCGCTCGGCCTGGCGGTCACCGGGTGAACCGCGCCCGACCCGGCCCGGCGGATGCCATCGCGGTCGCCCCGGCCAGCTTCAACACCGTCAACAACTGGGCCGCCGGAATCTTCGACAATCTCGCCCTGGGCGTCCCGGTCGCAGTGCTGCCGTACCTGAACTCGGCACAGGCCGCCCACCCCGCCTACCACCAGAGTCTGGGACGGCTACGCGAGATGGGCGTCCTGATCGGCTCGTACGAACCGCACCGGCCGAAGGCCGGCGGCGGGGCCGACCGCTATCGCTGGGAGGAAGCCCTGGAGCTTCTCGCGCCCAAGCTGTCCGCACCGACCTGATCAGCGCCGCCGTGTCGGTGCCCCGGGCGGCCTGGGCCCAAGGCCGGGGACGCGGCGCTCGCCGAGGCGGCGGATACGCCAGGTCGGCGCGCGGGCGGCCCGTCCGCCGCTCAGGGGCACATCCACGCCCCAAGCGAAGTCAATCTGTCCCGGCCGCTCTCTGGCACCAAAAGAGCGAGGCCCGAAAACCCCGCCCGCCCCTCACGAAACCCCAGCTCAGGGCCACACCAAGCAGTACGGCTGATGCCCCGCCTCATGCAGCCGGTGGCTGAAGTCCTGCCACTCGTGGAGCAGCTGGTAGACGTTGAACGCGTCCCGCGGCCCGCCCCGGTCCGGGACCGTCGACCAGATGAAGGCCGCCGCGCCTACCGCCTCCTCGCCGATGCCCCGCAAAGGGTCGACGACTGTCATCGGGAGTTTGACGACCGCGTAGTCGGGGTGGAGGACGACCAGTTCGAGTGGGGGGACGCGGTGGAGGGGGACGCCCTCGATGCCGGTGAGGACCATCGCGGCCATCGTCTCCGGCTTGATCTTGGTGAACATGCCGTTCATGCCCAGCTCGTCGCCGCCCAGCTCCTCGGGGCGCATCGAGATGGGGACGCGGGCGGCCGTCGCGCCGTCGGGCGCGCCGAAGTACTTGTACGTCACCCCCACCCGACCACCCTTCCCGCTCCCCGCTCCTGGTCCCGTCCCGGGCCGGTCGGCGCGCCGTCGGCCGAGTCGGTCGGGCTCGCCCTGGGCGCCGTGTGCCTGTCGTGTCCCGGGCGCTTCCTCCGCCTCGCGCCGGTGCCTTCCCCGCCGGGACCGTCGGGGACCCAGGTCGTCGGTCCCCTCGCCCAGTCCGCCACCGCGATGCATATCTCCACCCGACTGCTTTTCTAGGACGCGTGGCCCCCGCCGCGCAACCCGATCATCGTGTCAGTGACCTCCCCCACGGCCGCGCGCCGAAAACGTGCGGTGGAACATGTGTCCGCAGGACGCCGACGGCCCCGGCCCACGCGCCACCCGGGTGAGCTGCGTGGACGGTCTCCCGAAGCTGCCTCCAGTCTGGCAGACGACACCACGTGCGGGAGGGTTGTCTACCCTGGACGAGGTCACCCAGGGCAATCGGAGAAGGTCGGAGACGTCGCACGGCATGAGTGATGGCATGAGTGAGCTGGCATACCCATACGAAGCACCCGCCTCGCAGGCGCTCTTCGACCGCGCCGCGGCCGTCACACCGGGCGGCGTGAACTCCCCGGTGCGCGCCTTCCGCGCGGTCGGCGGCACCCCCCGGTTCATGGTGTCCGGCACCGGTCCGTACCTGACGGACGCCGACGGGCGCGAGTACGTCGACCTGGTCTGCTCCTGGGGGCCGATGATCCTCGGGCACGCCCACCCCGAGGTGGTCGCCGCCGTGCAGGAGGCCGTCGCGCGCGGCACCTCCTTCGGCACGCCCGCCGAGGGCGAGGTCGCGCTCGCCGAGGCGATGGTGGCCCGCGTCGCGCCGCTGGAGCAGGTGCGCCTGGTCAGCAGCGGGACCGAGGCGACCATGTCCGCCATCCGGCTCGCCCGCGGGTTCACGCGGCGGACCAAGGTCGTCAAGTTCGCCGGGTGTTACCACGGTCACGTCGACTCCCTGCTCGCCGCCGCCGGGTCCGGGCTCGCCACCTTCGCGCTGCCCGACACCCCGGGCGTCACCGGCGCGCAGGCGAGTGACACCATCGTCCTGCCCTACAACGACCTCGACGCCGTGCACGCCGCCTTCGCCGCCCACCCCGGCGAGATCGCCTGCGTGATCACCGAGGCGTCCCCGGGCAACATGGGCGTCGTCCCGCCGCTGCCCGGCTTCAACCAGGGCCTCAAGGACGCCTGCGCCGCGAACGGCGCCCTGTTCGTGTCCGACGAGGTCATGACCGGGTTCCGGACGAGTCGCGCCGGGTGGTTCGGGGTCGAGGGCGTCGTCCCGGACCTGATGACCTTCGGGAAGGTGATGGGGGGCGGCTTCCCCGCCGCCGCCTTCGGGGGGCGCGCGGACGTCATGGCGTACCTCGCGCCGGCCGGGCCCGTCTACCAGGCCGGCACCCTCTCCGGAAACCCCGTCGCCACCGCCGCCGGGCTCGCCCAGCTGCGGCTCCTCGACGACGCGGCGTACGAGACCGTCGACGCCGTGTCCGCCCAGGTCCAGGGGCTCGTCACCGAGGCGCTGGCCAAGGAGGGGGTGGCCCATCGGGTCCAGACCGCCTCCAACATGTTCTCCGTGTTCTTCACCGAGAACGAGGTGCGGAACTACGAGGAGGCCAAGGCGCAGGAGTCCTTCCGCTACACCGCCTTCTTCCACGCCCTCCTGGAGCGCGGCGTCTACCTGCCGCCGTCCTCCTTCGAGTCCTGGTTCGTGTCCACCGCGCACGACGACCGTGCCGTCCAGCGCATCGCCGACGCCCTCCCGGCGGCGGCCCGAGCGGCCGCGGAGGCCACCCAGTGAGCCCAGTGAGCAGCGAGAAGGACCTCACCGTCGTCCACGTCATGCGGCACGGCGAGGTCGAGAACCCCACCGGCGTGCTCTACGGCCGCCTGCCCGGCTACCACCTCTCCGAGCTGGGCCGCCGCATGGCCGACCGGGTCGCCGAGCACCTCGCCGACCGCGATGTGACGTACGTCGTCGCCTCCCCGCTGGAGCGGGCCCAGGAGACGGCGACGCCGGTCGCCAAGGCGCACGGCCTCGACCTCGACACCGACGCCCGGCTGCTCGAGGCGGAGAACGTCTTCCAGGGCAAGACCTTCGGCATCGGCGACGGCGCCCTGCGCCGCCCCGCCAACTGGAAGCACGTCGTCAACCCGTTCCGGCCGAGCTGGGGCGAGCCGTACGTCGACCAGGTCGTGCGCATGAAGGGCGCCCTGGACGCGGCGAAGGAGCGGGCCCGCGGGCACGAGGCCGTGGTCGTCAGCCACCAGTTGCCGATCTGGATCCTGCGCTCCTACGTCGAGCGCCGCCGGCTCTGGCACGACCCGCGCAAGCGGCAGTGCACCCTCGCCTCGCTGACCACCTTCACGTACCTGGGCGACCGGATCGTCTCCGTCGGCTACACCGAGCCGGCCCGGGACCTGGTCCCCGCCCACCTGCTGGCCGGCGCCAAGCCGGTGAAGGGCGCGAAGGGTCAGGGCAAGGCCTTCGGGGCCTGACACTCGGACCCCCTCGCGCACGCGACCGTCGTCACGGGTTCCGCACAAACATGCGGAACCCGTACGTATGTCTCGTCACTCTTACCTGGTGACCACCAGAGGACGTGACGAACGAAGGTTGCGATGCGCACTCCCACCCGCACGCTCACCCGCCGGGGCATGCTCGGACTCGGCGCCGGTGCCGCGGCTGCCGCCGGACTGGCGGGCTGCGGCACCGGATCCCACCACGACGACGCCGCCCAGGCCGGCGGTGGCAGCGGCTCCCCGTCGCCGTCGTCCCCCTCCGGCAGCCCCACCCCCACCGCCCGCCCCATCGGCGACGGCTCCACCTCCTACACCGGCAAGCAGCCCCACCAGCCGGACGCCCCCGTGCCGCTGGAGCCGGGTCAGACGCCGCCGCAGTTCGTCGTGTTCTCCTGGGACGGCGCCGGCGAGGTCGGCAACGGGCTCTTCCCGCGCTTCCTCGACCTCGCCAAGGACCACGGCGTCCACATGACCTTCTTCCTCTCCGGGCTCTACCTGCTGCCCGAGGCGAAGAAGCGCCTCTACGACCCGCCGAACAACCCGCGCGGCGCCTCCGACATCGGCTACCTCACCGACGAGCACCTCAAGGCCACCCTCACCAACGTCCGCCGGGCCTGGCTGGAGGGCCACGAGATAGGCACCCACTTCAACGGGCACTTCTGCGGCGGCAGCGGCAGCGTCGGCAACTGGACCCCGCAGCAGTGGCGCAGCGAGATCGACCAGGCGAAGTCGTTCGTGAAGGAGTGGCGGACCAACACCGGCTGGCACGACCTGCCGTCGCTGCCCTTCGACTACGACAAGGAACTCGTCGGCGGCCGCACCCCCTGCCTGCTCGGCCAGGACCGCCTGCTGCCCACCGCCCGCGAGCTGGGCTGGCGCTACGACGCCTCCTCGCCCGGCGGCCGGCAGGTCTGGCCGGCCAAGAAGAACGGCGTCTGGGACCTGCCCCTGCAGCAGATACCGTTCCCCGGCCACTCCTTCGAGGTGCTCTCGATGGACTACAACATGCTGGCCAACCAGTCGGTGAACTCCACCAACGCGCCCGCGCACAACTACCCGCACTGGCGCGAGCAGTCCGCGCAGTCCTACATAGCGGGCTTCAAGCGGGCATACGAGACGAACCGGGCGCCCTTCTTCGTCGGCAACCACTTCGAGCAGTGGAACGGCGGCATCTACATGGACTCCGTCGAGGAGGCCCTCAAGCACATCGCGCAGGAGAAGGAGAAGGGCGGCGACATCCGCCTCGTCTCCTTCCGCCAGTTCACCGACTGGCTGGACGTCCAGCGGCCCGAGGTGCTGGAGAAGCTGCGCACCGTCGAGGTCGGTCAGCGGCCGGCCGGCGGCTGGAAGGCCCTCCTGGCGGACACCCCGTCCGGCACACCCACCGGAAACGCCGCTTGAAATGCGGGTCTTCCGCCCGTGAGGGGGGTGTGCAAGATCCCCGGAACGGACATGCGAAACTTTTCACATGAGTGCCGCCCGCGCGACCCGCACCCCCGCCCGCGCCCGTGCCCGCCGCGCCGCCCTGACCGCGGCCGGCGCCGCCGCGTGCGCGCTGCTCGCCTCCGCGTGCACCTCGGGCGGCACCTCGGGCGGCGGCGGCCAGACCGGGTTCATCACCGGCTCGGACGGCATCGCCACCGCGGAGAAGGGCGACCGCGCCGACGTCCCCGACCTGTCCGGCGAGACCGTCGACGGGGGCAAGGCCGACGTCGCGGCGTACAAGGGCAAGGTCGTCGTCGTCAACGTCTGGGGCTCCTGGTGCCCGCCCTGCCGGGCCGAGGCGAAGAACTTCGAGAAGGTCTTCCAGGACACCAAGGCCCAGGGCGTGCAGTTCGTCGGCATCAACACCCGCGACACCTCCACCGGACCGGCCCGCGCCTTCGAGGAGGCGTACGGCGTCAGCTACCCGAGCCTGTACGACCCGTCCGGCAAGCTGATGCTGCGCTTCAAGAAGGGCACGCTCAACCCGCAGGCCGTCCCGTCCACGCTGGTCATCGACCGGGACGGGAAGATCGCCGCCCGCTCCCTGCAGGCGCTCAGCGAGGAGAAGCTGCGCAAGATGCTCGCCCCGGTCCTGGCGGAGAAGTGACGTGAGCGCCCTGTCCACGCTCGCGGCGGCGGGCGACCCCAACGGCACGGTGCTCAACGGCGCCCTCCTGGTGGCCCTGCCCATCGCCCTGCTCGGCGGCCTCGTCTCCTTCTTCTCGCCCTGCGTGCTGCCCCTCGTCCCCGGCTACCTCTCTTATGTGACCGGCGTCACCGGCGCCGACCTGCAAGAGGCCCGGCGCGGGCGGATGGTGGCCGGCGCCTCGCTGTTCGTGGCCGGCTTCACGGCCGTCTTCGTCTCCAGCGGCGCGCTGTTCGGCTACTTCGGCGCCAACCTCCAGGAGGAGCGCGGCGTCCTGACCAAGGTGCTCGGCGTCCTCATGGTCCTCATGGGCGTCTTCTTCATGGGCCTGATGCCCTGGCTGACGCAGCGCGAGTTCCGCTTCCACCGCAGGCCGGTCAGCGGCCTGGCCGGCGCCCCGCTCCTCGGCGCGCTGTTCGGCATCGGCTGGACGCCCTGCATCGGCCCGACCCTCGCCTCCGTCATCGCGCTCTCCGCCGACCAGGGCACCGCGGGGCGCGGCGCCATACTGACCGTGGCCTACTGCGCCGGCCTCGGCGTCCCCTTCGTGCTCGCCGCGGTCGCCTTCCGCAAGGCGCTCGGCGCCTTCGCCTGGGTCAAGCGGCACTATGTCTGGGTGATGCGGATCGGCGGCGTCATGATGATCGCGACCGGGCTGCTGCTGCTGACCGGCGCGTGGGACAGCATCGTGCAGTCGATGCAGACCTGGTCCAACGGCTTCACCCCGGGAGTCTGACCCGTGCGTAACACCACCTCCCCGACCACCGGTGACGAGCCGAAGACCGGTGACGAGCCGAAGACCGGCGACGACCAGGACCTCGGCGCCGCCGGCTCCCAGCTCTCCACCGCCCCGCGCGAGGACGCCCCGAACCTCCCCGCCCTCGGCGTGCTCGGCTGGGTCCGCTGGTTCTGGCGGCAGCTCACCTCCATGCGGGTCGCGCTGCTGCTGCTCCTGCTGCTCTCCCTCGGCGCCATCCCCGGCTCGCTGATCCCGCAGACCGGCGTCGACGCGATGAAGGTCGCCGAGTTCCGCAAGGAGCACGACGTCCTGTCGCCGCTCTACGACAAGCTGGGCCTCTTCCACGTCTACGGCTCGGTGTGGTTCTCCGCGATCTACATCCTGCTGTTCGTCTCCCTCATCGGCTGCATCGTGCCCCGCACCTGGCAGTTCGTGGGCCAGCTGCGCGGCCGGCCGCCGGGCGCCCCCCGGCGCCTGACCCGGCTGCCCGCCCACACCACCTGGCGCACCGAGGCCGAGCCCGAGCAGGTCCGCGCGCTCGCGCTCGCCCTGCTGAAGAAGCGCCGCTTCCGCGCGCACACCGTCGGGGACGCGGTCGCCGCCGAGAAGGGGTATCTGCGCGAGGCCGGCAACCTCGCCTTCCACATCGCGCTGATCGTGCTGCTGGTCGCCTTCGCCTGGGGCCAGCTGTTCAAGTACGAGGGCAACAAGCTGATCCTGGAGGGCGACGGCTTCGCCAACACCCTCACCCAGTACGACGACTTCAAGTCCGGCAACCTCTTCACCCAGGACGACCTCGCCCCGTTCAGCTTCTCCCTGAAGGACTTCGAGGGGACGTACGAGACGAGCGGCCCCAACAAGGGCACCCCGCGCACCTACCAGGCGAAGATCGTCTACAGCGAGGGCGCCTACGGCAAGGACAGGCCGGCCACCATCAAGGTGAACGAGCCGCTGGACGTGGACGGCTCCAAGGTGTACCTGGTCAGCCACGGCTACGCCCCCGTCCTCACCGTCCGCGACCCGCGCGGCAAGGTCGTCATGGACCACGAGGCGACCCCGCTGCTCCCGCAGGACGGCAACGTCACCTCCTCCGGCGCCGTGACCGTCCGCGACGGCTACCGCGACGCCCAGGGCCGGCGCGACCAGCTCGGCTTCTCCGCGGTCTTCGTGCCGACCTTCGCCGGCGAGGGGCAGGGCACGATGTTCTCCCAGTTCCCCGACCTGGTGAACCCCCGGCTCGCGCTCAACGCCTACCACGGCGACCTGGGCGTCGACGCGGGCATCCCGCAGAGCGTGTACCAGCTCAACACCCGCAAGCTCACCCAGTTCAAGAAGCCGGACGGCGCCCCGTTCGCCCAGCGCCTCGCCATCGGCGAGACCATGACCCTCCCGAACGGCGCCGGCACCGTCACCTTCGACGGCGTCAAGGAGTGGGCCGGCTTCCAGGTCACCCGGCAGCCCGCCGGCGGCTGGGCGCTCACCGGCGCCGTCGTCGCCATCCTCGGCCTCGCCGGGTCGCTGTTCATCCAGCGCCGCCGGGTGTGGGTGCGGGCGGTGCGCGGCGCCGACGGCGTGACGGTGGTGGAGCTGGCCGGCCTCGGCCGCAGCGAGTCCGCGAAGGTCCCGGAGGAGCTGGGTCAGCTGGCGGACGCGCTGTACGCGAAGGCCCCGGGCGCCCCGGAAACCCCCGACCCCGCCGAATCTCCCGAACCCCCCGACTCCCGAGCCGTACCTGCCGAAGGGGCTGAGAAGTGACTCTCGCCGCCGCGACCAACGAGCACCTCGCGAACCTCAGTAACACGCTGATCTACTCCGCGATGGCGGTCTACACCCTGGCCTTCTTCGCCTACATCGCCGAGTGGCTCTTCGGCAGCCGCAGCAAGGTGGGCCGCACGGCCGCCGCGCTGACCTCGGACGGCGCGGCGAAGCAGGCCAAGGGCGCCCCGGCCGTCACCGTCAACACGGCGGGCGGCACGGCGGTCCTGGAGCGCCCGAAGGTCGTCGTCCGCTCCGCCACCGGCTCCCGGGACGTCCCCGACGGCCCCGGCGCGCACGGCGGCACCGTCCAGGGAGACCTGTACGGGCGGATCGCGATCTCCCTCACCGTGCTCGCCTTCGCGATCGAGTTCGGCGGCGTCCTCACCCGCGCCCTCTCGGTGCGGCGGGCGCCGTGGGGCAACATGTACGAGTTCAACCTGACCTTCTCCACGGTCGCCGTCGGCGTGTACCTCGTGCTGCTGGCCCTGAGGAAGAACATCCGCTGGCTCGGCCTGCCCCTGATCACCACGGTCCTGCTCGACCTCGGCCTCGCGGTCACCGTCCTGTACACCGCCAGCGACCAGCTGGTGCCCGCCCTGCACTCGTACTGGCTGTACATCCACGTCTCCACCGCGATCTTCTGCGGCGCGGTCTTCTACGTCGGCGCGGTCACCACGATCCTGTACCTGTTCAAGGACGCCTACGAGAGCAAGCTGGCCGGCGGCGGCACCCCCGGCCGCTTCGCCGACTCCGTCCTGGACCGCCTGCCCTCGGCCGCCTCGCTCGACAAGTTCGCCTACCGGGTCAACGCGGCCGTCTTCCCGCTGTGGACGTTCACGATCATCGCGGGCGCGATCTGGGCGGGCGACGCCTGGGGCCGCTACTGGGGCTGGGACCCCAAGGAGACCTGGTCCTTCATCACCTGGGTCGCCTACGCCTGCTACCTGCACGCCCGCGCCACCGCGGGGTGGAAGGGCCGCAAGGCCGCCTATCTGGCCCTGGGCGCCTTCGCGTGCTGGCTGTTCAACTACTACGGCGTGAACATCTTCGTCTCCGGCAAGCACTCCTACGCCGACGTCGGCCTGGGCGTGCTCCAGTCGGCCGGCTTCTGAGCCGCTACCGGCCCGCCCGCCCGCGGGCGACGCCCGTCACCACGTCGCGCAGCCGCTCCACGTACAGCCGCAGGTTCTTGTGCGCGACGTCGGTGTCCGGGTGCCGGGCGGCGAACCACAGGCCGTCCGGCAGCCGGGTGACCCAGGCGCACACCTGGTCGCCGTAGGAGACCCGCAGCAGCGCGTACGCGCTCAGCCCGGCCCAGTCGGCGGCGCCGGGGACATCGCGGGCGTCGACGTAGGACAGGATCGAGTACAGGTCGGGCGAGGTGGGCCGGAAGTCGGTGCCCAGCAGGCGCAGTACGCGGTCGATGGGCAGCCGGGAGAGCGGCCGGGCGGCGCGCAGCTGGGCCCGGGCGGCGGACAGGGCGGCGTCGAAGCCGGCCGCCCCCTCCACGTCGATCTCGACGGGCGCGCCGCCGACGTACCACCCCACGGAGTCGGACCACCGGGACCGCGACCGGGTGTGGAACGGCACCACCGTCCGGTACACCGGCTGTCCGCCGATCTCGTGGACGGCGAGCGCGGTCGCCGCGAGCACGCCGGTCAGGGTGCCGCCGTACGGGCGGCAGTGCGCCTCGAAGGCGGCGGCGTCGGCGGCGTCCACCAACGGCTCGCGCAGCAGCCGCTGTTCGGGCAGCGGCCCGCCCGGCTCCAGGCCGAGGTCGACGGGGAAGGACGGCAGCCGCCCGTCGCAGCGCCGGATGAACTCCCGCCAGCGCACGACGACTTCGTGCGTGCCGTCGATGCGGTCGGCGTCGGCGCGCTCGGCCTCGCAGAAGTCGACGTAGCTGCCGACGCGTTGGCGGGGCAGGAGCCGCCCGGTGGTCTCGGCGGCGTACAGCTCGTGGATCTCGGCGGGGATGCGGTAGATCGAGTAGGCGTCGACGTTGCTGTGGTCGAAGGCCATGTAGACGCTGACGCCGCCGCCTGGGTGGACGACGGCGGCGTAGACCAGGTTCGGCCAGTGCAGGGCGTCGGCGACGTCGTCGAAGCGGGCCTGGAGGTGCCGGGCCAGCGCGTCCCCGTCGGCGAACTCCCCGCACTCCGCCCGCCGCAGCCGCACGGCCTCGGCGCCGAGCGTGAAGCGGCCCATCCGCTCCCCGCTCCACCGGAAGCCGCTGCGCAGCGTCTCGTGCCGCAGCGTCCACTGGGACAGCGCCCGCTCCAGCGCGTCCAGGTCGACGGGGCCCGGGATGTCGAAGGCCGCGCCGAGCCAGGCGGGCACGCGCAGGCCGTCCTCGCGCAGCGAGCGGGCGGTCCTGAGGTGCGACTCCTGGATGTACGCCGGCGGCCGGGCGTCCTCCGGCAGGGCCGCCGCGGCGGCGACGGTCGCCGGACTGAGCGTCCACTCGACCAGCCGGCCGGGCCGGACCTCGCAGCGCTGGATGTCGGTCATTCGCACGGGGGCGTCTCCGTTCGCAGGGTGCACAGACCCGACCAAGACAATGCCGCCCGCCCCTCCGGGGACCCGGCATGTCGAGGTTCTTCAGCTCAACGGATCACAGGTCGAACGCCGATGCGGTCCTGTTGCCTTGCTGGGCTCAGGAGGCGAGGTCCGCGTAGAGGACGATCTGGAGGCCGAGGACGCAGACGGCCACGGCCTCCAGGACCGTGATGGCGACCAGCATGCCGGTCAGGGGGCCAGAGAGCAGGTAGGCGGTGATCGCTGCGGCCGGGGTCACAGTGAACGCTGTGAGGTCTGCGGCGAGTTGCAGTCTCTTCCGCCACACCCTGCGGGTGTCCGAGCGATGCGCCGTCTCCCAGCCGAAGACCTCTTCCTCGGTCCCGGCCGTCGACGCGAGACGGGGAGCCAGCGTGTTCCGGATGTACTCTCCCATCGCCGATATCTTCTGGTCGTTGACGAGGTAGGTCCAACCGAGGAGGAGTGACACCGGAGGGAGGATCAGCAGGAATCCGGCCTCGAAGCCGGACCGCAGGGCGGCGGCGAGAACTGCCGCTGCGGAGGCCAGCATGGCGTAGATCAGGTTGTCGCGAAACGCGATGCGGCCACGCTGCTCGTCCTTGAGCCGGTCGTACTCGGTGAGAAGGAGGACACCCAAGGTCACTCCCGAACCAGCCGTCATGATCCCCCCGGGCCCTCCGTGTTCCGCCGCGTCAAAGCTCTTCCCCCGCAGCCCGAGGCGCGACACCTCTCCCCTGGGCAAGTGGCTCGCGGTCAAGTACGTTCCCCTGTCCGGGCTTCGGTGCAAGGCTCGATCAAAGGGGGCGCCTATGACCATGCGCGACGCGGGGGCGTGGACGGACGTACTGGTCATCGGTGCCGGACCCGCGGGCATGGCTGTGGCCGCCGGACTGCGGAACACGGGGCTGGACTGTCTCGTCGTCGAGCAGGGCCCGGCGGCTCACGAGCGGGACTCCGAGCAACCGGCCCACCTGGTGACGGGGGTGGGAGGAGCCGGATTGTTCTCGGACGGCAAGTTCTCCTTCTATCCCTCCGCCACCGGACTGTGGGCCCTGCACCCGGCTGACGACTTGCGGTTGGCCTACGACGCCATGGCCAAGCTGCTGGTGCCCTCCGGCATGTCCGTACCGTCGTTCCCCCGGCGATTACCGGCTGCCCCGGGGATCGGGGACTTCCATACGAAGCACTACCCCTCTTTCTACGTGTCCGTGGAGGAGCGGGCCAAGCTGACCGACCGGCTCGCCGACATGGCCGGACCTGACCGGCTGCTCACCGGCACCAGGGCGTTCCGCATAGACGAGGGGCCGCGACGCAGCCTCGCGGTCAGGCTGCGGCCGACCGAGGCCAAGGGGGCCGGCAGGCAGGACACGTTCGTGAGGTGCGGGGCCGTGGTCCTCGCCGGTGGCAGATTCGGGCCACTTTCCTGCGCGGTCCGGTTGAAAGGTGTTCGTCCCACCTTTCGGCGGCTGGAAATAGGTGTGCGACTGGAACAACCTGCGGACGGTTTCTTTCTCCGTGATCAGCGTGCTCTCGACCCGAAGCTGATGTGGGAGGACAAGTCCGGCCGGTACAGTTGGCGTACCTTCTGCTGCTGTCGCGACGGACGTGTCGTGGCTACCGATTTCAACGGTTGGACAACCCTGTCGGGGCGGGCTGATTGCCCGCCCACGGGCAGGTCGAACGTGGGCTTCAACCTGAGGGTGTCCGATGAGAGGGAGGCGGAACTTCTGTGGCGGGGAGCAGCACTGATCGGCGAGGGAACACCGCCCGCGCCGTGGTTACCGCTGGTGGATCTTCTCTCCGGGCGCGTGCCGTCGGCCGAGGGGACACTGCGGCAGCGCTTCGGTGAGCGGGGCACGGCCCTGCTCACCGACGGCCTCAGCCGCCTCGCCGCCAGAATTGGACCCGGCCGACTGGCCGACGCATCGGTCTCCGGCCCCACGCTTGAGGGCGTCGGCAACTACCCCAGCACGGGTACGGGGTTGATGCTCGCCGGGTACCCGGTCTGGGCCGTCGGCGACACGGCCGGGCGGTTCCGCGGTATCACGGCCGCGCTGGTCAGCGGATTCTTCGTTGCTCGACGGATAGATGAATATGTCAGGAGACGATCATGACGCTTACGCAGTCCCTTCCCGTCGTCTATACGGCACAGTCGAAGCACAACTTCTTCTGTCGCGACGTCATCTGTGAATTCGTGCTCCGCCGACAGGCGGTGCCGCTCAACCCGTTCCGGATCTTCGACTACTTCCTCGGTGACCGGGTCGACCGCGACCTGATCCGTCGGGCCAACAACAACTGCGTGCGTGTGGCCGACGAGATCTGGGTATTCGGAGAGATCTCCGACGGAGTTTTCCATGAGATCAGGTATGCGCTCGACCTGGGCAAACCGGTCCGGTACTTCAATCTCTCCACGCGTGTCGAGGGAATCAGCGAGGTCCGTCCACACGAGACCTCTCTGGAGGACGAGGTGGAGAGCAGCGTCGGGTTGTCGGAGGAGCGACTGAGGAAAGTCATCGTGTCCGCGGCACGGTGAACACCCCCAGGGGGTTGCGTGTACGACGAGCAACGACCGGTCTATCTGCACTTCCTGGACCGAGAGCTGGGCGCGTCCGTGGACTTCTCGCTTTCGGCGGTCCTGGCGGAGCGACTGCTCAAGCTGCTGGCACTGACGTCCTCCGCCAGCTTCTACTGCGGCATCTCCGTCATCTGGGAGAACCCGGCACTGGACACGGACGGCCGCAGGTTCCTGGCGTTGCTGAGCGAGACCGACGTGCTGGGAGCGGTGAGCTACAACGGGACCGTGGAGGAGTTCTACGACTCCCGACAGCGGCTGTACGCCCATGACGCCGAGAGGTATCCGCTCTACTTCGTCGCGGGCCCGGACGGGCTGCGTACGATCCGCGCCACTCTGCACAAGAGGCAGGACACGACCAGCGCTCTCCTCGGCGACCTGGCGAACTGGGCTGCCGGGCCACGCCCGCACACCGACGGCGCTGATGCCACCGCGACCGCGTTACGGGTGACCGAGGAGGGCCTGCGGATCAGAGAGAACGAAGCGATCACCTACAGCTTCTTCCGCCCGCTCCTGCTGCGGGCGGGTGGTACCCCGCCCGACGCGGGGGCGATCCGCAGGCAGATATCCCTGGCGTACTCACGGCACTACCTCGACTTCGCCGACGGCGACATCGTCACCGGTGTCAAAGGACTGTCCTACTTCGACGAGCAGCTCTCCAGAGGCTTCCCGCTGTACGACGTGCCGTTGCTGAACCTCCTGCTCGGCTTCGCGGGGCTCGCGCCGCTGGTCGAGCAGCCGTGGCAGCTGCTCCGATCGTTCTGGGACCCGTTCTTGTCCGGGCTCCGGGACGAAGAAGGGTGCGACATCGGCACGACGGTGCGGTCGATTCTCGAGGTCGCCCACGCCAGACTGCCGCCGGCGGTCCTGGGATCGCAGTACGCGACGCGGATGCGGATCGCCGGCCTCATTCGGCAGGCCGGTCACGAAGTCCGAGCGCTGCCTTCCTGGCAACGGCGTAGTGACGACTCGGCGCCACTCGCCGCGGATGCCCTGCTGGCGGCCGCGCGGGTCTCGCTGGAAGCGATGGAGGCCCTGCTGAAGTGCGGGCCGGGCGACGCCCCGCACGGTCCTGGCCGGCACGCGACAAGGGGGGATCAGTCGATGCCCGACCTCTTCGTGCCCGAGGCCGGGCGTCCGCACCGGACGGCACGCGAGCGGCCGCGACTGCTGCTGCTCACCGCCACCCAGGTGGAGACCAGGTGCGTCCTCGACGTCTTCGCGCAGGTCCTCGGCCCGCGGGGAGACACCCTGTTCGGGGATCACACGACCTACTTCAGGCTGGGCGAAGCACGCGGCTGTGACGTCTTTCTCGCCCAGTCGGACGTCGGATCCGGGGGGCCTGGGGGCAGCGCGCTCACTGCCTACGACGCCGTGCACTTCCTGGATCCCGAATTCGTCGTCATGGTGGGGATGGCCTTCGGCACCAAACCGGATGAGCAGCACGTCGGCGACGTCCTCGTGTCGCGGCAGGTAGTGGCTTACGAGAGCCAGCGCGTCGGCGGGCCCGGGACGCCCTACCGTCTGGTCCAGCGCGGAGACCGGGTGAGTGCCTCACCACGGCTGCTGGACCGCTGCCGGACCGTTGACGTCGACTGGAAGCTCTCCACCGTGCACTTCGGCCTGATGCTCTCCGGGGAAAAGCTCATCGACAGTGCCGACTACCGCGGTCAGATGACGGGCCAGTTCGGCCACGAGGCGATCGGTGGCGAGATGGAGGGTGCGGGGCTCTATGCGGCCGCTTACCGGGAACGCAAGGACTGGGTCGTCGTGAAGGCGATCAGCGACTGGGCTGACGGGAAGAAGCACGAGAGCAAAGCGGAACGGCAGAAGCTCGCGGCGACCAGGGCGGCGGAGTTCGCAGCCGCCTTGGTCACCAGTGGTGGCCTGGCACCCGGTAGTGCTCAGACCGGTGCCAGCGGGTGGCGGGACGGCGTGCGGTCGGCCTCGGCGGGGGCTGGCGCGGCCGGTCCCGCCACCGCCGATCCGGACAAGGCCAGCTCGTAGGCATCCCAGAGGTCACGGCCGGTATAGCCGGCCGAGGCGAGAGGCAGCACATGCGCGTCACCGTTGACCGCGATGGACACCGGTGCCATCGCGAACAGGTGGCGGTCGGACAGGGAGTCGCCGTACGCCACGACCTGGCTGCGGTGGATGCCGTACCGCGTGCACATGGCCATGGCGAGCAGGGGCTTGTCGTCCGGTCGGAGAATCGTCGTGACATCGATGTCCGACCGCGCCGAGACGGGAAAGACCGAGCCGTGCACCTCGTCGAAGCCGTACTCCTCGAAGTGGGCGGCGAAGCACAGGGGTGACATGGTGATGACGCAAGAGTGGTGCCCGCGCGCCCGGATGTCCGCGACGACCTCTCGGATGCGATGCATCTTGGGACTCGCGCCGAACGCGGTACGTACCCGGTCGGGATCCATGGGCCCCCAGAGTTCGAAGATCGACCGGGCGAACTGCCGGGTGTCGATGCGCCCGGCAGCGAAATCCCTCTCCAGAGTTTCGATCTCCGACGCGTGCCCGAGGAATGTGGCCATCTCACGTGTCGCGGACGTACCCGGCAGGAGGGTTCCGTCCATGTCGAAAACATGCAGCATGGCCGGATGCTATCGGCCGGCGGGGTGAAGGCTGCGCACGACCGGTCGGCGTCGCTCAGTCCCCCTTGGGGTCCTCGTCCCGGTCCTTGCGCAGGGACTTCAGGAACTCCGGGTTGTCGTCCGGGGCGACCCAGCCGCCCCGGACGCCGGAGGCGGGGGTGCGCTTCTTGCCGGCGATCAGCCACGACAGGGAGCCGACCATCGGGAAGAGCAGGACGAGGATCGCCCACAGCGGCTTCGGCATGTGCCGGATGTCGGTGTCCTTGGTGCTGATGCAGTCGATGAACGCGTAGACGCTCAGTGCCAGCGGCACGAGGAACATCAGCACCCGGAGCATGCGGCCTCTCCAGTGAAAGCGGGGAAAGCGGTGGGCGGTACCGGGCCAGCGTAGCCGCTCGGGGATACTGGACCCCATGGCTTACGACGATCTTCGCTCCCTGCTCAGGGCGCTGGAGCGCGAGGGCGACCTCAAGCGCATCAAGGCCGAGGTGGACCCGTACCTGGAGGTCGGGGAGATCGTCGACCGGGTGAACAAGGCGGGTGGTCCGGCGCTGCTCTTCGAGAACGTCAAGGGGTCCGCGATGCCCCTGGCCATGAACGTCTTCGGGACCGACCGGCGGCTGCTCAAGGCCCTCGGGCTGAAGTCGTACGGCGACATCTCCGAGAAGATCGGCGGGCTGCTGCGCCCCGAGCTGCCGCAGGGCTTCGTCGGGATGCGGGAGGCGTTCGGGAAGCTCGGCGCGATGGCGCACGTGCCGCCGAAGAAGGTCAAGGACGCGCCCGTGCAGGAGGTCGTGCTCCAGGGGGAGGATGTGGACCTCGACCGGCTCCCGGCCCTGTTCACCTGGCCCGACGACGGCGGGTCCTTCTTCAACCTCGGGCTCACCCACACCAAGGACCCGGAGAGCGGGGTCCGCAACCTCGGGCTCTACCGCCTCCAGCGGCATGACAAGCGCACCATCGGCATGCACTGGCAGATCCACAAGGACAGCCGCAACCACTACCAGGTCGCGGCCCGGCGCGGCGAGCGGCTGCCCGTCGCCATCGCCTTCGGGTGCCCGCCCGCCGTCACGTACGCCTCCACCGCGCCGCTGCCCGGCGACATCGACGAGTACCTGTTCGCCGGCTTCGTGCAGGGCAAGCGGATCGAGATGGTCGACTGCAAGACGGTGCCGTTGCAGGTGCCGGCGCAGGCCGAGGTCGTCCTTGAAGGGTGGCTGGAGCCGGGGGAGACGCTGCCCGAGGGGCCGTTCGGCGACCACACCGGCTTCTACACGCCGCAGGAGCCCTTCCCCGCCCTCACCATCGACTGCGTGACGACGCGCAAGCGCCCGCTGCTCCAGTCGATCGTCGTGGGCCGCCCCCCGACGGAGGACGGGCCGCTGGGCCGGGCCACGGAGCGCTTCTTCCTGCCGCTGCTGAAGATCATCATCCCGGACATCGTGGACTACCACCTCCCCGAGGCGGGCGGCTTCCACAACTGCGCGATCGTCTCGATCGACAAGAAGTACCCGAAGCACGCGCAGAAGGTCATGCACGCCATCTGGGGCGCGCACATGATGTCCCTCACCAAGCTGATCGTGGTCGTGGACGCCGACTGCGACGTGCACGACCTGCACGAGGTGGCCTGGCGCGCGCTGGGCAACACGGACTACGGCCGTGACCTGACCGTCGTCGAGGGGCCGGTCGACCATCTCGACCACGCCTCCTACCAGCAGTTCTGGGGCGGCAAGGCGGGCATCGACGCGACGCGGAAGCTGCCGCAGGAGGGGTACACGCGGGACGGGGGGTGGCCGGACATGGTGCTGTCCGACCCGGATACGGCGGCGACGGTCGACCGCCGCTGGAAGGAGTACGGACTGTGACGTCGGCACCCGCGGCCCTGCCGCACCAGCCGGGCCGCACCAGGGCCTTCCTGCGCCTGGTGATGATCGAACACTCGGTCTTCGCGCTCCCCTTCGCCTACATCGCCGCGCTGACCGCGATGTACGAGCGAGACGGCAACATCCACTGGGGCCGGCTGCTCCTGGTCACCGTCTGCATGGTCGGCCTGCGCACCTTCGCGATGGCCGTCAACCGGATCATCGACCGCGAGATCGACGCCCGCAATCCCCGCACCGCCCACCGCGAACTGGTCACCGGCGCGATGTCGGTCCGGCACGCCTGGACCGGCGCGCTCGTCGCGCTCGCCGTCTTCCTCGGCTCGGCGGCCCTGCTCAACCCGCTCTGCCTCGCCCTCGCCCCGGTCGCGGTGGTGCCGATGGTGGTCTACCCCTACGGCAAGCGGTTCACGAACTTCCCCCAGGCCATCCTCGGCCTCGCCCAGGCGATGGGCCCGATCGGCGGCTGGCTGGCGATCAGCGGCACCTGGTCCTGGGACGCGGTGATCCTCGGCCTCGCGGTGGGCGTCTGGATCGGCGGCTTCGACCTCATCTACGCCTGCCAGGACGTGCAGACGGACCGCGAGGTCGGCGTGAAGTCGGTCCCGGCCCGCTTCGGCATCCCCGCCGCGATCTGGGGCGCCCGCGCCTGCCACACCGTCACGACGGCCCTGTTCGCCTGGTACGCCGTCGCCACCGACGCGGGCCCGTTCTTCTGGCTGGGCCTCCTGATCGTCGCGGGCGCCTTCGTCTACGAACACACCATCGTCCGCCCCCACGACCTGACCCGCCTGAACCGGGCGTTCTTCCAGGTCAACGGTTTCATCGGAATCGCCTTGTTCGTATGCGCCCTCCTGGACCTCCTGGTACGGGGCCTGACCGTCTGAGCCCCGTCGCCCCCGGTAGGCTCAAGATGTGAACGCAGGAGAATCGCGGCGCGAGCCTTGGATCGTGGGGGTGTCCGGAGCTTCCGGGACGCCCTACGCGGCTGCCGTGCTGCGGGCGCTGCTCGGGGCCGGGGAGAGCGTCGACCTCGTGGTCAGCCGGGCCTCGCGGCTCACGCTCCTCGACGAGACCGGGATCTCCTTCCGGGACGCCCACTGGCGGGACGACCTGCGGGAGTGGCTGGCCAGGGGGGCCGACGGGAAGCCCGGGGCGTACGCCGTGGAGCAGCTCGACGCCGTGCGGTACTGGAGCGCCGGGGATCTTGCCGCCGGGCCGTCGTCCGGGTCGTATCCCGCCAAGGGGATGCTCATCGTGCCCGCCTCGACCGCCTGCGTGGCCGGGGTCGCGCTGGGCCTGTCGAAGGACCTCCTTCAGCGGGCGGCGAGCGTGACGCTCAAGGAGGGGCGGACGCTGGTCGTGGCCGTGCGGGAGAGCCCGCTCGACGGGCGGACCCTGCGGCACCTGGTCGCCCTCGACGACGCCGGCGCGCACGTCGTGCCCGCCTCGCCCGCCTTCTACGCCGGCGCGACGCACATCCAGGACCTGGTCGACTTCGTCGCCGGACGCGTCCTCGACGCGGCGGGCGTCGGGCACGACCTGTACCGCCGGTGGCGCGGTGAGCTGCGCGGCGGTCACCCCGACGCCTGAGCGGCACCCCCCCCGAAACAGACCGACCTCAACCTCTTCAGTGGAAGGCCCGATCGCATGGACGCGGTGGACAGGCAGCTCATCCAGGCCCTGAGGGAGAACGGCCGGGCCTCCTACGCCGAGCTGGGACGCCTCGTCGGACTCTCGGGGCCCAGCGTCACCGACCGCATCAACCGCCTGGAGGCGGCCGGCGTCATCACCGGCTACCGGGCCACCGTGGACTCGGCCTCCCTCGGCCTCGGCGTCATCGCCCTGATCGGCATCTCGCTCTCCGACGCCGCCGACCACGAGGACGTGGCGCAGCGGCTGAAGGACCTGACCGAGATCGAGGACTGCTGGTTCATCGCCGGCGACGACAGCTACATGCTGAAGGTGCGGGCCACCGACGTGGACGGCCTGGAGCGGATCATCCGCCGGCTCAGCGGCACGCAGGGCGTCTCCCGCACCCGTACCACCATCGTGCTGTCCACCAAGTGGGAGAACCGGGTCGGAGAGCTGCCGGAAGAGATGTAGGGATACCGTGGTCGAGGCTGTCGCAGGGAAAGGTGTTGCCATGGACGTGGGGCTCAAGCGCGAGCTGGAGGAGAAGGTACGGACGGGCGTCCGCCTGACCCGCGAGGACGGC
The DNA here is from genome assembly GCF_043202555.1 of Streptomyces sp. NPDC048182. Lineage (NCBI taxonomy): Bacteria > Bacillati > Actinomycetota > Actinomycetes > Kitasatosporales > Streptomycetaceae > Streptomyces > Streptomyces sp. NPDC048182. Next base: position 59,933 of record NZ_JBIDAQ010000003.1, read on the forward strand.
ATCGCCCTCTACGCGTCGGACGACCTGGCCTGGCTCGGCGGTCTCGCGCACGAGGTGCGGACGCGCAAGAACGGCGACGTCGTCCACTTCAACGTCAACCGGCACCTCAACATGACCAACGTGTGCACGGCGTCCTGCGCCTACTGCTCCTTCCAGCGCAAGCCGGGCGAGAAGGACGCGTACACGATGCGCATCGAGGAGGCGGTGAGGCTCGCCAAGGAGATGGAGGGCGAGAACCTCACCGAGCTGCACATCGTCAACGGCCTGCACCCGAACCTGCCGTGGCGGTACTACCCGCGCTCCCTGCGGGAGCTGAAGGCCGCCCTGCCGGACGTGTCGTTGAAGGCGTTCACCGCCACCGAGATCCACCACTTCGAGACGATCAGCGGGCTGTCCGCCTCGGAGATCCTCGACGAGCTGATCGACGCGGGCCTGGAGTCCCTCACCGGCGGCGGCGCCGAGATCTTCGACTGGGAGGTCCGCCAGCACATCGTGGACCACCGCACCCACTGGGAGGACTGGTCCCGCATCCACCGCCTGGCGCACGAGAAGGGTCTGAAGACCCCGTGCACCATGCTGTACGGGCACATCGAGGAGCCCCGCCACCGCGTGGACCACGTTCTGCGGCTGCGTGAGCTGCAGGACGAGACGAACGGCTTCCAGGTCTTCATCCCGCTGCGCTACCAGCACGACTTCGTGGACATGAAGGACGGCAAGGTCCGCAACCGCCTCCAGGCCCGCACCCAGATGGCGACGGGCGCCGAGGCGCTGAAGACCTTCGCGGTCTCCCGGCTGCTCTTCGACAACGTCCCGCACGTCAAGGTCTTCTGGGTCATGCACGGCGTGCAGACCGCCCAGCTCGCCCTCCAGCACGGCGCCGACGACATGGACGGCTCGGTGGTCGAGTACAAGATCACCCACGACGCCGACGACTACGGCACCCCGAACAAGCTCACCCGCGACGACCTCCTCGACCTGATCCGCGACGCCGGCTTCCGCCCGGTGGAGCGCAACACGCGCTACGAGATCATCCGCGAGTTCGACGGCCCGGACCCGGCCCGCCGCGAGGCCCCGCAGCCGATGCGGGTGTGAGCCGACTCTCCCCGACTCTCCTCGGACGGCGCGCGGTAATGGTTACTATTGCTGCGTGCCTCTTACCTTCACTCTCGACCCGGCCGTCGGCCCCGACCTGCGCGACGGCATCCTCGACCTCTGGAGCGACGTCTCCAACGCGGGCGGCTCTGTGGGGTTCGTGCCGCCGGTGACCCGGCGGGACGTCCGGCCCGAGCTGGTCCGGCACCTGGTGGCCATGGCCGAGGGGCGCACCCGGCTGCTCGTCGGGCACGACGAGGACGGACGGGTGGCCGCCACCGCGTTCCTCACCCTGAACACCCACCGCCTGATGACCCACTGGCTGTGGCTGTACACGGTGATGGTCCACCCCCGCCACCAGGGCCGGGGCTACGGCCGCGACCTGATGGCCGCCGCCGCGGACGCGGCCCGCACCGTCGAGGGCGTCCAGGCGATCCGGCTGACCTGCCGGGGCGGCGGCGGCCTGGAGCGGTTCTACGAGTCCTGCGGCTACAAGGAGGTCGGCCGGGTGCCCGGCGCGATCCGCGTCGCCCCGGACGACGACCGCGACGACGTCACCCTGCTGCTCCCTTTGTCCTAGTGCCGTGCTTCACTGGATGACGCCCCGCCCCATACGGAAGAGTGGATTGAGATGTTCCGCTACACGCTGATGCGCCTCGGGATCTTCGTGGCCTGCCTCGTGGCCGTCTGGGGTCTGGTCTACGCCGGCGTCTTCCCGCGCGGCCTCGGCGACTCCAACGGCATGTGGATGGTGCTGCTCGCGCTGCTGGTCTCCGCCCCGATCAGCTTCGTCGTGCTGCGCCGCGAGCGCGACCGCGCCTCCGTCCACGTCGTCCAGCGGGTCGACCGCATGAAGGCCAACATCGAGGCGAGCCGCGGCGCGGAGGACCTCGCCGACGACGCCGCCCGCTCGCAGCGCCAGGCGTCGTAGCGCCACAGAACCCCTCGTAAGCCCCGGTTTCCGACCTGTCTCGGATACCGGGGCACTTTGCGTTCTATGGGTCACACATCACATCGGCCTGTCAAAGAAAGGCTTTGGGTATCCCAAAGGGCCGGTGTTACAGTCCCATGTATGAAGCATGCAGTCGCGCACCCCGCCCCGCCGAGCCTCGGGCTCGTCGCGCGCCTGCACGTGGACCACTGCCGGTGCGCGTCCGCGATCTGTCGCCCCTGACGTAACCCCCCTCCACCGCCCTCCACGTCAGCCCCACGCGTCCGTTCCCCGCGTCCCGTCCCCTTACGGAGTCCGTCCGTGTCCACGAACACGAAGTCGCCCTCGAAGTTGCCGAAGGTGCCCTTCTGGGTGCAGATCATCGCCGGTCTCGTCCTGGGCGCCCTGCTCGGCTGGCTCGCCCGCAGCCAGGACGTCTCCTGGCTGGTCACGACGTTGGAGAAGGTCGGCGACATCTTCATCGGCCTGCTGAAGCTGGCCGTCGCGCCGCTCGTCTTCTTCGCCATCCTCATATCGATCACGAACCTGCGGAAGGTCAACAACGCGGCCCGCCTCGCGTCCCGCACCCTCCTCTGGTTCATGATCACCTCGCTGATCGCGGTCGCCATCGGCCTCGTCATCGGCCTGGTCACCAACCCCGGCTCCGGTACCGGGCTCACCCCGCAAGACGGCGCCAAGCCCAAGCACACCGGCTCCTGGATCGACTTCCTGACCGGCATCGTGCCCGAGAACGTGATCACGCCGTTCACCGACCTGAACGTGCTCCAGATCGTCTTCATGGCCGCCGTCGCCGGCATCGCAGCCCTCCAGCTCGGCGAGAAGGCCAAGCCGATCCTCACCCTGAGCGAGGCCGTCCTGGAGCTGCTCCAGAAGGCCCTGTGGTGGGTCATCCGGCTCGCCCCGCTCGGCACCGTCGGCCTGATCGGCTACGCCATCGCCACCTACGGCTGGGACCTGATCGGCAAGTACGCCACCTTCACCGCCGACATCTACGTCGGCTGCGCCATCGTGCTGTTCGGCGTCTACCCGGCGCTGCTCGCCGGCGTCGCCAAGGCGAACCCGGTGCAGTTCTTCAAGGGCGCCTGGCCCGCCATCCAGCTGGCCTTCGTCTCCCGCTCCTCGGTCGGCACCATGCCGGTGACCCAGCGGGTCACCGAGCGCCTCGGCGTGCCGAAGGAGTACGCGTCCTTCGCCGTGCCGTTCGGCGCCACCACCAAGATGGACGGCTGCGCCGCGATCTACCCGGCCATCGCCTCGATCTTCGTCGCCCAGATCTTCGACATCCACCTCGGCGTCGGCGACTACCTGCTGATCGCCTTCGTGTCGGTGGTCGGCTCCGCCGCCACGGCCGGCCTCACCGGCGCGACCGTCATGCTGACGCTGACCCTGTCCACCCTTGGCCTGCCCATGGAGGGTGTCGGCCTGCTCCTCGCGATCGACCCGATCCTGGACATGATGCGCACCGCCACCAACGTGGCCGGCCAGGCGCTGATCCCGGTGATCGTCGCCGCCCGCGAGAACCTGCTGGACCGCACCGCCTACGACTCCGCGCACAGCTCGCCGCTGTACGAGGAGGACGCCGAGCCGGAGCAGGCCGAGGACACCCGCGAGCGGGTGCCCGCCGCCGCCTGACCTCCACCCACGGTGCCCGGGACGCCCGCACGGCGTCCCGGGCACCGTCGTGCGGACCGTACGCTGAAGCGCATGGGTGCCGGGAAGACCACCAAGCGGATGCCGCGTGCGGTCCGCGAGCAGCAGATGCTGGACGCCGCCGTGCGGACCTTCGGGCAGCGCGGGTACATGGCCGCGTCCATGGACGAGATCGCCGAACTCGCGGGCGTCTCCAAGCCGTTGGTCTACCTCTACCTGAACTCCAAGGAAGACCTCTTCACCGCCTGCATCCGCCGCGAGGCCCGCGCCCTGACCGAGGCGGTACGGGCGGGGGTGCGGCCGGAGCTGCCCCCGGACGGCCAACTCTGGTCCGGGCTGCGGGCGTTCTTCGCGCACACCTCCATGAACCCCGACGCCTGGACGGTGCTGCACCTCCAGGCCCGCACCCACGGCGAGCCGTTCGCCGCCGAGGTCGCCGCGATGCGGGCGGAGATCGTGGCCTTCGTCACCCAGCTGATCGCCGCCGCCGCGCGGGACGCCCACCGCGACCCGCACCTGCCCGAGGGCGAGGTCGCCGGGCTCGCCGAGGCCCTGGTCGGCGCCGCCGAGTCGCTGGCCGACTGGGCCAACGCCACCGAGGGCGTCACCGACCGGCAGGCGGCGGCGACGCTGATGAACTTCGCCTGGGCGGGGCTGGGCGAGCTGATGACGGGGCGGGTGTGGACGCCGCCGGGGGAGCCGGCCGCCGTGCCGTCCGTGGCTCAGGCCGGGTAGGGCTCCACCACGCCGGACAGGTGCAGCCGGTCCCGGGCCTCGTCCCGGCCGCCCCGCAGCTCGAAGCGACCGTCGCCGTCGGCCCCGTACGCCACCGTCGCCGGCAGCAGCACCGGCGCCCGGAACGCCGCCCGCACCGCGACCGCGTCCGGCGTGCCGTGCTCGGCGAGGCACCGGGCGACCGTCCACATGCCGTGCGCGATGGCGCGCGGGAAGCCGAAGAGGCGGGCGGTGAGGGGGTGCAGGTGGATGGGGTTGCGGTCGCCGGAGGCGGCGCCGTAGCGGCGTCCGATGTCGCCGCCGAGCCGCCATTCGGCGCGTACGGGGAGGGTTTCCGGTTCTTGACGGGCCGCTGTCCCCGACTCCTCGCCCGGCGTCCCGTGCCGGGCCAGATACGTGCTGCGCGACTCCCACACGACCGCGCCCGACGCGTCCCGCAGCTCCGTCGCCACCGTCGCCTCCGTGCCGCGCCGGTGCGGGGCCAGTCCGGCGACGTGCACGGCGACGTCGTACGCCGCCCCGACCGGCAGGGCGGTGTGCCGGGTCAGCTCGATCGAGGTGTGGACGAGGCCGAGCAGCGGCAGCGGGAAGGCGCGGGCGCTCATCAGCCGCATGGCGAGCGGGAAGCCCAGCAGGTGCGGGTAGGTCACGGGGAGGGTGTCCGCGCCGGTCGAGAAGCCGCAGACCCGCTCGTACGCCGCCAGCCGGGGCAGGTCCGCCCGCGCCCCCGGCAGCAGCAGCCGGGTGCGCGGGAAGCCGGCGTCCGGGTGGGGCCGCTTGGCGGGGGACAGCAGGGCGCCGCGCGCGAGGAGCGGTGGGAGGGCGGGGGCGCGGGTCAGGGTGAGGTCGGTGGGGCCGTTCGTGGAGGGACGCATCGTCACGCCCCCAGCAGGCTCTGGCCGCAGACCCGTACGACCTGGCCGTTGACCGCGCCCGAGGCGGGGTGCGCGAGCCAGGCGGTGGTCTCGGCGACGTCGACCGGGAGGCCGCCCTGGGCCAGGGAGTTCATCCGGCGGCCGGCCTCGCGGACGAGGAGGGGGACCGCCGCCGTCATCCGCGTCTCGATGAACCCGGGCGCCACCGCGTTCACGGTCACGCCGTGCGCGGCCAGCGCGCGCGGGGCGAGGGAGCGGACCAGACCGGCGATCCCGGCCTTGCTGGCGCCGTAGTTGGTCTGCCCGGCGTTGCCGGCGAGCCCGGCGATGGAGGCGGTGGCGACGATCCGGCCGCCGGGGCGCAGCGTGCCGGCCGCGAGCAGGGCGTCCGTGGTGCGCAGTACGCTGGCGAGGTTGACGTCGAGGACCGAACTCCAGCGCTCGGCGGGCATGTTGACCAGCCGCCGGTCCCTGGTGATTCCGGCGTTGTGGACGAGGACGTCGAGCCCGCCCCGCTCGGAGAGCGCTTCGGCGATCCGCTCGCCCGCGTCGGCTGCCGTGATGTCCAGCGCCAGCGCGTCGCCCCCGAGCCGCCCGGCGAGCGCCCGCGCCGCGTCGGCGGCCTGCGGCACGTCGAGGACGACGACCCGCGCGCCCCGTCCGGCCAGCGTCTCGGCGACCGCCGCGCCGATGCCCCGGGCGCCGCCGGTGATCAGCGCGGTGCGCCCGGCGAGCGGCCGGTCCCAGTCGTCCGGCGCGGTGACCTCGCCCGCGCCGACGCCGATCACCTGGCCGCTGACGTAGGCGGAGGCGGGGGAGAGGAGGAAGCGCAGGGTGGACTCGGCGGCGGCCGGGTCGGTGAGGCGGACCAGGTTGACGGTCCTGCCGCGGCCGATCTCCTTGCCGAGCGATCGCGTGAACCCCTCCAACGCCTGCTGCACGGCGGCCTGGTGGTGGTCGTCCGGGTCCGGCGGGGCGCCGAGCACCACCACCCGGCCGCCGGCCGCGACGGCCCCGACGACCGGGCGCAGGGCGGCGTGCACCTCGGCGAGGGCGGTGACGTCGCGCACGCCGGTGGCGTCCAGGAGGACGGCGGCGGCCTCCGGGTCGGGGTCCTTCAGTCCCGTACGGTCCAGCACGGCGGCCAGCCGGAGGGCGTCGAGCGCCGACTCGCCCGCCGTCAGCCGCAGCAGCCCGCCCGGCAGCGTGGCCGGCCCGTCCGCGCTCCTGACCAGCGGCGCGGGCCGGGGCAGCCCGAGGCGCCGGGTCAGGAAGCGGCCGGGCGGAGTGCCGGTGAAACGGAGGTATCGGTCGGCCATGCCCTGTCTCCTCTTGCTTACTCTGAAGTAAGGTTACCGATGGTAAGCCGCCAGTGTCCCCGCTGCCTACGCCACGACGTCCACGCCACGGTGAGGAGCACGCCGAGATGAGCCCCCTGGGCGAGATGAGCCCCCTGGAACCGCCGCGCCCCCGCCGGGTCGCCGTCATCGGCGGCAGCCGCATCCCCTTCGCCCGTTCCGACGGCCCCTACGCCACCGCCTCCAACCAGGAGATGCTCACCGCCGCCCTGGACGCGCTGGCCACCCGCTTCGGGCTCGACGCGCCCGGCGCGGTGGGGGAGTTCGTCGCCGGGGCGGTCCTCAAGCACAGCCGCGACTTCAACCTGGCCCGCGAGACCGTCCTCGGCTCGGTCCTCGACCCGCGCACCCCGGCCTACGACGTCCAACAGGCGTGCGGCACCGGCCTCCAGGCGGTGATCGCCGCCGCCAACAAGATCGCCCTCGGCCAGACCGAGTCGGCGGTCGCGGGCGGCGCGGACACCGCGAGCGACGCGCCGCTCGGTGTGAACGACGCCCTGGGCCGCATCCTGCTGGCGGCCCGCCGCGCCAAGACCCTCGGCGGCCGGGCCCGGGCGCTGGCGAGGCTCCGCCCGGGTCACCTCGTCCCCGACATCCCGCGCAACGCCGAGCCGCGCACCGGCCTGTCGATGGGCGAGCACGCCGCCGTCACCGCCCGCGCCTGGGGCGTGGCACGTGCCGCGCAGGACGAGTTGGCCGCGGCGAGCCACCAGCGTCTCGCGGCGGCCTACGAACGCGGCTTCTTCCAGGACCTGGTGGTCCCCTTCCGCGGCCTGGCCCGCGACCAGAACCTCCGGCCGGGCTCGACACCGGAGCAACTGGCCCGGCTGAAACCGGTCTTCGGCCTCGACCGGCGCGAACCCACCATGACGGCCGGCAACTCCACCCCGCTGACCGACGGCGCGGCGACGGTGCTGCTGGCGAGCGAGGAGTGGGCGGCGGCGCGGGGGCTGACCCCGCTGGCGTACCTGACGGCGTACGAGACGGCGGCGGTGGACTTCGTGGGCGGCGATGTGTCCGGCGGTGAGGACGGGCTGCTGATGGCCCCGGCGTACGCCGTCCCGCGCATGCTGGAGCGGGCCGGGCTCGGCATCGAGGACTTCGACCTGGTCGAGATCCACGAGGCGTTCGCCTCGCAGGTCCTCGCCACCCTGGCGGCCTGGGAGAAGCGGGGCCTGGCCCCCGTCGACCGGGCCCGGCTCAATGTCGCCGGCTCCTCCCTCGCCACCGGCCACCCCTTCGCCGCGACCGGCGCCCGGATCGTGGCGACCCTGGCCGCGCTGCTCGCCGAGCGGGGCGGTCCGGGGCGCGGGCTGGTCTCCGTCTGCGCGGCGGGCGGGCAGGGCGTGACGGCCGTACTGGAGCGAACCTGACCCAGCCAGTACGTACCGGCAGGTAACTCCCAGGGCTGCACAGACCCGGCCCCGGACCACCCCGGAACCCGCACCAACCCCCCACCCCCGCCCCGTACGATCACCGCCCTGACCATGCCCGACCGCCGGTAACACCCCCCTCGTCACCCGGGGCCCGGTCTGCGGGGCCCGTACGTCACGCGTGGCGCCGACGCCGCCGCCGCACGCCCAGGAGCCGCCCGTGTCCACCCCGCTTCCCTCCCACGCCGCCTCCGCCGCGTACGCCGACGCGCCCGGCCCCGTCCTGGTGCCGCCGGAGACGCGGCGCCTGGACGGCGCGGTGCGGGAGGCGTACGTGCCGCCGCTGGCGCCCCCGGTGCACCACGGCTCGCTCGCCGACCTGCCCTTCGAGAACGCCGCCGCGGCCCCGGGCCAGGTGGTGCTCAGCCGCCGGTCGGCCGACGGGGAGTGGAGCGACGTGACGGCGGCCGAGTTCGCCGCGCAGGTGCTCGCGGTGGCCAAGGGGATGATCGCGGAGGGGCTGGTGCCAGGGGACCGCGTCGCGATCATGGCCCGGACGACCTACGAGTGGACGCTGCTGGACTTCGCCGCGTGGGCGGCGGGCCTGGTCACGGTGCCGGTCTACCCGACCTCCTCGCTCTTCCAGACCCGATTCATCCTCCAGGACTCCGGCGCGGTCACCCTGATCACCGAGACCGCCGCGCAGGCCGCCGCCCTCGGGCCCGAGCTGGATCGGCTGCCCGACCTGCGGCACCTGTGGATCCTGGAGAAGGGCCACGTGGAGCGGCTCGCGGAGCTTGGCGCGCGGGTGCCGGACGCCGAGGTGGACGTACGCCGCGGCATGCTCGGCCCCACCACCCTCGCCACCCTCATCCACACCTCCGGCACCACCGGCCGCCCCAAGGGCTGCGCGCTGACCCACGGCAACTTCTTCGCCGAGGTCGACAATGCCATCGAGCTGCTCTACCCGGTCTTCAAGGACAAGTCCGGCGACGACACCTCGGTGCTGCTCTTCCTGCCGATGTCGCACGTCTTCGGCCGGATGGTCGCCGTCGCCTGCGTGCGCGCCCGGGTCCGCCTCGGCCACGCCCCGAGCCTGGCCCCCGCCGAGCTGCTGCCCGACCTGGCCGCCTTCCGGCCGACCTGCCTGCTGACCATCCCGTACATGCTGGAGAAGGTCTTCAACGCCGCCCGCGCCAAGGCCGAGGCGGGCGGCCGGGCGGGCATCTTCGACCGGGCCGTCTCGGTCGCCGAGCGCTACGGCGAGGCCCTGGAGGCCGGCCAGCACGGCACCGGCGGCGGTCCCGGGCGCGCCCTGCGCACCGCCCGCGCCTGCTACGACCCGCTGGTCTACCGCAAGATCCGCAGCGCGATGGGCGGCCGGGTCCGGCACGCCATCTGCGGCGGCTCCCCGCTCGGCCGCCGCCTGGCCGCCTTCTACGCGGGCGCCGGCATCGAGATCTACGAGGGCTACGGCCTGACCGAGACCACCGCGGCGGCCACCGTGACGCCGCCGCTGAAGCCGCGCCTGGGCACCGTGGGCTGGCCGCTGCCCGGCACCCGGGTCCGGATCGCCGCGGACGGCGAGATCCTCCTGGCCGGCGGGCAGATCCTGCACGGCTACTGGGACCCGGGGGCCGGCGGCGTCACCCCCGCCGCACCCGACGGCTGGTTCCCCACCGGCGACCTGGGCTCCCTGGACGACGAGGGCTATCTGACCATCACCGGCCGCAAGAAGGAGCTGCTCATCACGGCCGGCGGCAAGAGCGTGGCCCCGGCCCCGCTGGAGAACTGGCTGCGTTCGCACCCCCTGGTCTCCCAGTGCCTGATCCTCGGCGACCGGCGCCCCTACGTCTCCGCCCTGTTCACCCTCGACCCCGACGGCGTCGGCCACTGGCGCCGCATGCAGGGCAAGCACCCGGTGCCGCCGGAGCTGCTGGTGGACGACGAGGAGGTGCGGGCGGTGTTGCAACGGGCGGTCGACGAGGCCAACAAGCTGGTCTCGCGCCCGGAGTCCATCCGCCGCTTCGCGGTCCTGCCCCGGGACTTCACGGAGGAGGACGGCCATCTGACCCCGTCGATGAAGCTGCGCCGGGAGGCGATCATGCGGGACTTCGCGGGGGCGGTGGCGGGGCTGTACGACGTACGCGGCTGAGAAGGGCAGGAGCCCCGTCGCCGTGGCACGGCGCGGGGCTCCTTGGGTACTGCTGTCGGTCAGACAGGAGTGACGTTCTCCGCCTGCGGACCCTTCGGGCCCTGCGTGACGTCGAAGTTCACCTGCTGGTTCTCCTCGAGGGACCGGAAGCCGGTCGAGTTGATCGCGGAGTAGTGGACGAAGACGTCGGGGCCGCCGCCTTCCTGGGCGATGAAACCAAAGCCCTTTTCGGCGTTGAACCACTTCACGGTTCCGGTAGCCATAAGCCCTCCTTGGGCCCAAAGGGTTGCCCTGCTCCAGAACCAGCAAGTGTGAAGACCGATCCGCACAACTGCATACGTCTGAGAACGACGAGAGCCTGCGGTCACATGCTCCGCAGGCTCTGTACTGCAAGGAAACCAAACTGCAACTTGCCGTGAGCTTAGCACGGGGGCGCCCTCGCGCAACAGGTCCCAAGATCATTCCACCCGGACGAGGGAACGCCCCCGGCGTCCGGCGGACACCGGGGGAGGGCTAGCCTCGCGATGTGGACATTCCTCGCACCCGGCCGCGCGTCGGCCACATCCAGTTCCTGAACTGCCTGCCCCTCTACTGGGGGCTCGCGAGAACGGGCACGCTGCTCGACTTCGAGCTGACGAAGGACACCCCTGAGAAGCTCAGCGAGCGCCTGATCCGGGGCGACCTCGACGTCGCCCCGGTCACCCTGGTCGAATTCCTCCGCCACGCCGACGAACTCGTGGCCCTCCCCGACATCGCGGTCGGCTGCGACGGCCCCGTGATGTCCTGCGTGATCGTCTCCCAGGTCCCCCTGGACCGCCTGGACGGCGCCCGCGTCGCCCTCGGCTCGACCTCCCGCACCTCGGTCCGCCTGGCCCAGCTGCTCCTCGCCGAGCGGTACGGCGTCCGGCCCGACTACTACACCTGCCCGCCCGACCTGAGCCTGATGATGCAGGAGGCCGACGCGGCCGTCCTGATCGGCGACGCCGCGCTGCGCGCCAACATGCTCGACGGCCCGCGCTACGGCCTGGACGTGCACGACCTGGGCGCGATGTGGAAGGAGTGGACGGGCCTGCCCTTCGTCTTCGCCGTCTGGGCGGCCCGCCGCGACTACCTGGCGCGCGAGCCCGTCATCACCCGCAAGGTCCACGAGGCGTTCCTCGCCTCCCGCGACCTGTCCATGGCGGAGGTCGGCAAGGTCGCCGAGCAGGCGGCGCGCTGGGAGGCGTTCGACGAGCAGACGCTGGAGCGGTACTTCACCACCCTCGACTTCCGCTTCGGCGCGCCGCAGCTCGCCGCGGTGGCGGAGTTCGCGCGCCGGGTCGGCCCGACGACGGGATTCCCGGCGGACGTGAAGGTGGAGCTGCTGGCGCCCTGACGGCGCGGGGCCTCTTCGGAGGGGCGGTCGGATTACCCTGCTGGTGGGTGTCCGCGCACGGGGGAGGCGCGCACCCGGAGGGGTGGACCGTGGACGCTGTGCGCCCGCTCGACGCCGACGAGCCCACCGCCGTGGGCCCCTACCGCCTGCTGGGCCGACTGGGCTCCGGCGGCATGGGCCGCGTCTACCTGGGACGCAACGCCGGGGGCCGCACGGTCGCCGTGAAGATCGTGCACCCGCACTTCGCCCTGGACGAGGAGTTCCGCGCCCGCTTCCGCCGCGAGGTGGCCGCGGCGCGCAGGGTGGGCGGTGCCTGGACCGCCCCCGTCCTGGACGCCGACCCCGATGCCCGCGTGCCCTGGGTGGCCACGGCCTACGCGGCGGGCCCGTCCCTGACGGCGGCCGTCACGGAGGGCGGCGGTTCCCTCCCCGAGCACACCGTACGGACGCTGGGCGCGGGCCTCGGCGAGGCGCTGGCGGCGGTGCACGCGCTGGGCCTGGTCCACCGGGACGTCAAGCCCTCGAACGTCCTCCTGACCCTGGACGGCCCCCTCCTCATCGACTTCGGCATCGCCCGCGCCACCGACGGCACCGCGTCCCTGACCTCGACCGGCGTCTCCATCGGCTCGCCCGGCTACATGGCGCCGGAGCAGATCCTCGGCAAGGGCGTCACGGGAGCGGCCGACGTCTTCTCCCTGGGCGCGGTCCTGGCCTACGCGGCGACCGGCACCCCGCCCTTCCCCGGCGACTCCTCGGCGGCCCTGCTCTACAAGGTCGTCCACGAGGAGCCGCGGCTCGACGCGGTGCCCGCCGCCCTGCACGACCTGGTCGCCGCCTGCCTGGCCAAGGACCCGGCCCGCCGCCCGACCCCCGCCGAGCTGGCCGCCCGCCTGGCGCCGTCCGGCGCGGCCCGGCTGGTCGCGGGCGGCTGGCTGCCGGGGGCGCTGGTGGAGCGGGTCAGCCGGGGGGCGGTGCGGCTGCTGAACCTGGAGGGGGAGGCGGCGGCCTCCGGCCCGGTGGCGTTCAGCCGGCCGTCGGTGGGCGCGGCGTGGTCGACGACCGGCTCGGGCAGCCCGACCGACTCGGTCGGCGTGTTCGGTCCGGCACCGGTGATGCCGACGCCCACGCAGCCGAACCGCGCCCCGACCCCGGGCAGGCTCTCCGTCTCCCTCGCGGCCACCTCCGCCCCGGCGGACGGTGGCCGCCGTGGCCGCCGGCTCAGCTGCACGGTCGCCCTGGCGGTGGCCGGGGCGCTGGCGGCGGTGACGGTGGGCACGGTGTTCGTCCTGGACCTGCTCCCCGGGCACGGCGACCAGGGTGACGCGGCCGGCGACCGGGCCCCGTCGGCCACCGCCCCGACCACCCTCCCCGCCCGCTACCTCGGCACCTGGGAGGGCCAGGCCACCGCCGTCGAGGGCAACCTCCCCCTGGGCACCTTCCGCCTGACCGTCGGCAAGGCGGCGGTGGGCCAGCGCCTGGGCACCCTGCGCCACACGGACATCTTCGGCGGCACCTGCGACGACGTCCTCACCGTCCGCCGGATCACCGACCAGCAGGTCGTGACGGAGGCGGCCGGCGTGCCGGGCAACCGGAGCGTCTGCACCACGGACCGGCACACGGTCCGCCTCACCCCGGTCGGCGACGACCTCCAGTACGACTCCGACAGCGAGGACTCGGGCCGGCCGAAGGCGCGGCTGTCGCGGGTGGGGTAGCCGGCGGGGCGGTGGTGGGGTGGCCGGCCGGCGGGGGTGGCCGGCGGCGCTCAGCCCGGGACGACGACCGTGCGCAGCTCCCCGTCCCCGAGGTGCAGCAGGCCCTTGCCCGGCGCGACCGGGCCGCCGACCATCCCGCGCGAGATCCGCAGGCCGATCAGGTCGCCGCTGGAGGACTCCTGCGGGGAGAGCAGGATGCCGCGGCGGGCCTTCTTGGCGTCCACCTGCCAGCCGGAGAAGCCGCTGCACACGTCCTCCTCGTCGCCGGCGATGACGAGGGCGAGACCGCGTTCGGCGCCCCGCGAGACGAGCTTCTTCAACTGCCCCTCGGCGTCGCAGTCCTCCAGGATCTCGCCGTCGTCCACCAGCACCGCGACGGGCTCCTCCGGCGAGGCCCGGTCGATCAGCTCCTCGAACTCGTCCTCGTCGACGTCGTCGCCGGTGAACACCTTCAGCACGCCCTCCGCGCCGTCGAGCCCGCGCAGCGGCGACTGCCGGGGGGCGGCCACGACCAGCCGGGTGCCCCGGGCGAGGAAGGACTGCGCCATGTTCATCAGCACCGTCGAGCGGCCGGACTTCGCCGGCCCGGCGATCACGAACGCCGGTACGCCCTGGGCCAGGTCGGGGCCGAAGCCGACGATCTCGTCGCCGCCGATGCCGGCCAGCGCCCACAGCGGGGAGCCGGAGGTCTCCGGGTCGCGCATCTCCCACGCCTCGGTGAAGGACACCCGGCTGGGCAGGCTGTCGACGCGGAACGGGCGCCGCGCGCGGGGCACCCCCGCGTCCCGGGCCGTCGCGGCCTCGCCGATGGCGGTGAGCGCGGCGGCCTGGCCCTGCCCGGTGGTGTCCTCGGCGAGCAGCGCGAACTGCGTCTCCGTACCGGACTCGTTGCGGAAGGCGCGGCCCGGCGGGATCTCCTCGGGGACCTTGCGGGTCGGGATGCCGAGCGAGGAGAAGTCGCTGCGGTCGGCGAGCCGCAGGCCGTACTTGTCCTCGGTGAGGGTCGCGACCCGGCCGACCAGCAGGGTCCGGTCGCCGGTGAGGACGAGATGGACGCCGACGCTGGCGCCCTCGCGCATCATCGTCTGCAACTCGTCGGTGAGCGAGCCGTGGTCGACCTCGCCGAGGGTGGGCACCCAGCCCTCCCAGCGGTCCAGGAGCACCACGATGTGCGGCAGCCGCTCGTCCTCGGCGACGGCGGCGGCCCGCTGCTCGCCGATGTCCGCGAACCCCTTGTCGGCCAACAGGTCCTGGCGCCGCGAGAGTTCACCCTTGAGCCGGCCGACCAGGCGGACCACCCGCTCGGTCTGGTTGCGCCCCACCACCGCGCCGCAGTGCGGCAGCCGGGTCAGCGCGTTGAGCGCGCCGTTGCCGCAGTCGATGCCGTACAGGTGGACGTCGGCGGTGGAGTGCGTACGGGCCAGCGAGCCGGCGATGGTGCGCAGCACCTGGGAGCGGCCGCTGCGCGGGGCGCCGCCGATCATCAGGTGCCCGAAGGTCGCGAAGTCGACGACGACGGGGCGGCGGGCCTGGTCGGCGGGGAGGTCCTCGACGCCGTACGGGGCGGGCGGCAGCACGCCCGGGGCGGTCGCGGGACGCGCCGGGACCTCGATCTCGTCCAGGAGCAGCGTGTCGGCGAGCGCCGGCAGCCAGGGGCTGTGCTGGGCGGGGATGCCGAGCGCCCGGTTGGCGTCGCGGACGGCGTCGACCAGCACCTTGAGGTCGGTGATCTCGTCGTCCTCGCGGGCCTCGGAGCGGGGCTTGGCGAGCGCCGCCCGGCCCAGGTCCTCCCAGCCGAGCGCGCCGACCCAGGGCGCGAGGGCGGCGGGGTCGGCGGCGCCGGGACGCCGGCCGCCGACCCGCCCCGACTGGAAGGGGACGAGGGAGGCGTGGCCGAGGCGGGCGTAGGCGCGGCCCGGGGTGCTCTTGGCGATCTGGCCGGCCTCGGGCGAGTCGATGACGTCGCTCGACTCACTGGCGTCCGTCACGCGCAGCGCGATGCGCAGGTTGGTGTTGGCGCGGATCTCGGGGGAGACGACGCCGCTGGGCCGCTGGGTGGCGAGCAGCAGGTGGATGCCGAGGGACCGGCCGCGCTGGGCGATGTTGACCAGGCCGGTCACGAAGTCCGGCAGGTCGCGCACCATGGAGGCGAACTCGTCGATGACGATGAGCAGTCGGGGCACCGGCGGGTGCGAGGGGTCGCGGCGCACCAGGTCCTGGTAGTCCTCGATGTCCTTGGCGTCGGCGGCGGCGAGGATGTGCTCGCGCCGCTTCAGCTCGGCGCCCAGCGACTCCAGGGCCCGCTCCACGAGGTGCGCGTCGAGGTCGGTGACCATGCCGACGGTGTGCGGCAGCTTCACGCAGTCCTTGAACGCCGAGCCGCCCTTGTAGTCGACCAGCACGAACGTCATGTTCTCGGGGGTGTTGGCGACGGCCAGCGCGGCGACGATGGTCTGCAGCAGCTCGGACTTGCCGGAACCGGTGGTGCCGGCGATGAGTCCGTGCGGGCCGTCCTTGCGCATGTCGATGCCGAAGGGGCCGTCGTAGGACTCGCCGATGACGGCCAGCGTCGACTGGCCGCCCATCCGCCAGTGCGCGCCGACCGCGTCGGCCGTCGGCGGCTCCAGCTGGAGCACGTCGAGCAGCCGGCTGGCGCCGGGCAGCGCGGAGTCCTCGCTCTCGCCGCTGATGTCCCGCAGCGCCGACAGCGCCCGGGCCAGCCGCAGGCACCAGGCCGGGGTGACGAAGTCCGGCCGTACGTCGGCGATCCGCTCCGCGCCCGCCTCCTCGACCCGCAGCCGCAGCTTCTCGGCCCGGGGACGCCGCTCGCCCTCGGCCGGGGCACCGGCGTGCCAGGCGTGGAACGACGGGAACCCGCCGACGGCCTGCCGGGGCGCCTCGGCCGCCGCTTCCCGGGCCCGCCCGTCGGCCCTGGGCTCGGCGACGACGAACGCCTGGCACTCGCCGGGCAGGAACCGCTCCTCGGCGTCGAGGCAGAGCGCGAAGATGGACACTGCGGGCCCCTCGCGCAGCAGCCGCACCACACCGGGCAGCGAGCGCAGCCGCCGCGAGCCGTCCCACACCACGACGATGTCCGGGTCGCTGAAGGTCGCGCTCGGCCCGCCGCCCCGGTTCTGCTCGGCGGCCTTCTTGCGGGCGTCGAGGATCTGCGTCAGCTCGCCGACGCGGGCGCCGACGGTCTCGGCGTCGGTGCCGATGAGCACGTTGACGTCCTGGCCGCCGGCCGGCCGGGCGTGCGGCAGCCAGCGGGCCCAGTCCCAGTCGGCCTGGGCGGAGTTCTCGCTGAGCAGGTAGAACTGCACGTCCATCGGGCTGTGCAGCGCGGCGCTCTGCGCGACGGCCCACCGCCCCAGCGCCCGCGCCGAGTCGTCGGGCCCGGCGACACCGATCACCCCGAGCGACCGCAACGACAGGGCCACGGGCGCGTCCGCGATCTCCCACGTCACCTGCCGCCGGTGGTCGTCCTTCTCGGGGTCGTCGAGCACCACCTCGGAGGGCAGCCGCCCGGTCCCGAACCGCAGCAGCAGATGGTCGCGGTCCGTCCGCCGCCGCTCCCACAGCCGGGTCCGCGGCCCCGTCCCCACGGACAGCACGGCCGCCGGGTCGGGCACGGCGCGCCGCCGGTCGTCGCGCTCGGCGACCAGCGCGTCCTGGGCGTCCTTCTCGATCCGGGCCTTCTGCTCCTCGTACTCCTTGACCTGCTTGGCGTGCGACTTGCGTCCGTGCTTCTTGTCGTTGAAGTAGTTGGCGAAGAGCAGCAGGGGACTCAGCCCCGCCATGATCAGGTAGTACCAGCGCTGGAAGATCAGCACGGAGACGACGGCGCCGACCAGCGGGGTCAGCGCCATCAGCCAGGGCAGCGGACGGGCCTCGTAGTCACGCGGCGGCGACGGCAGCCGGAAGGTGGTCTGCCGGTCCGCCGGGCGCAGTCGCGGCGGCCGGTTGTAGTCGAGCCCGACGCCGTCCTCGGACCACTTCAGCGCGGCGTCGGGCGGGGTGTAACGGGCCAGCTCCAGCAGGGAGTTGCCCATCCCGACCTGCGCGCCGAGCGGCCAGCCGTCCCCCTCCCGGCCGGCGAGGTCCGCGCCGTCGAGCGTCACACCCGCCTTGTCCCCGTGCACGGCGAACTTGCAGGTGCCGTCGGAGGCGACGGAGAGGGTGAGGGCGCGGGCGTCCAACTCGGGGTCGTCGACGCGGACGTAGGCCGCGGGCCCGCTGCCGACGTCGTACCGCCCGACGCCGAGCCGGTGCACGAACCCGGCGCCGGGCCCGCCGACCACGCGCAGCTCGACCAGCCCGGTCGGCTCGCCGGGCAGGCAGCCGGCGGGATCCTGGAGGCTCACCACCGCGCCCTCGCGCAGCGGCGACCCGACGACGGTGGCGGACGGATCGACGGCGTACCCGTCGACGTAGACGAGCGGCGCGCTCCCGCCCCCGCCCCCGCTCCCGTACGCCCCCTGCCGCTGATGCCCGATGGGAATGACCTGGGCCCCCGAGACCCCGACCTGTTTGGCCAGCTCGGCGGCTATGTCCCCCACGGTGGACTCGGGGTCGGCGTCCAGCACGACGTCGGCGGTGCCGCCGCCGAACGGGTCGACGACGGTCAGAGTCAAACGCACGCTGGTCCTCCCGATGCCCCCGCGGTCCCGCCCGACGATATCCGCTGGGTGCGGGGGCGGGGCAACGGGGCTGAGGGCGGCTTCCCGCCAGCAACGTCCCGCACGCGTCGGGCACGGCACCCGCACCGTGCGTCCACAGACCGTGCCGGGTCGGCCCGGGGGGCCTCGGCGGGGGCTGCGGCACCTGGAGTCACACCCGTAAGCTGCTGCCGCGAGAACGGGCGACGATCACATGGTCGTTCAATACGCAAACAAGGAGCCACGGGGGCTGGCCCTGCGGCGTCGTGAGAGGAAGCGGCTTCATGGCCAAGGACCTTGACATCACATATCAGGACATGCGTGATGCGGCGAAGCACGTCGTGAAGGAGAAGGAGAAGCTCCAGGAGAAGCTCGACGGCCTGCGCAAGTACATCGCCAACCTGGTCGAGTCGGGCTACGTCACGAAGAGCTCCTCCAAGGCCTTCGACGAGAACTTCGACGAGTTCGTCCGCGGCACGAAGGACGCCCTCGACGGCCTCGACGGCATGGGCGACTACCTGACCATGGCGGCGGACAAGTTCGAGCAGATCGACGACGAGCTGGCGAAGGCGGCACGGAGCAAGTGAACGCAGCCTGACCGCGGTTCAGCCGAAGGGCGGCGACACGTCGTCCTTCGGCTCACCTCGTCCCACTCTCTGCCAGGGGAAGCATGTCGGACCAGACTGCCGATATCGGAAGAATCAAGGAGAGCGCCAAGGCGATGTCCAAGATTCACCGTGAGTTCGAAGGCAACGCCAATCCGGCCGAAGGGCTGGACGTGAACACTCTGGGTGACAAGGGGTTGGTCGATGTCTTCGACGACTTCGGCAGCAACTGGAGAATCCATCGTGAACGGCTGACGGACGAATTGGAGAAGCTGGCGCAGTTGCTGTCCACCGTCACGAAGACGTACGAAGACATCGACCATCAGCTCGCCGAAGCCCTGCGCCGTACCGACAACCAGTAGTTGGGCACACGGGAGGTTCGAAGTGACACGTCCACGCGCCGATGAGTGGTCGGCGATCGGCGAGTCGGCCGATCCGGTCCCCGGAGAAGCCGAGGAGGTTGCCAAGCTCGGTCGGGACCTCCGTAAGACTGCCAAGGCCATTCAGAAGCAGGCCGACGAGATCAAGGCGCTGGCCTCCGTGGACGAGTGGAAGAGCAAGACGGCCGCGGAATTTCGCAAGGAGGCGGGCGAAGCCGAGGGCAAGCTCCGAAAGGCGTTGCGGCGCTACGACACGGCCTCGGACGCGCTCGGGGAGAAGGTGGTCGAGGGGGCAAAAGATTACGCTTCCGAACTCCACCGAGCCCAGACGATGGCGGACAAGGCTCTGCGAGAGGCCCAGGACGCGCAGGACGAGCACAAAACAAGTAGTACCGGCATCGACAAACTACCCAAGGGTACGTCCGGGGACGATCCTGCCCGAAAGAAGCTGGAGAAGCGGCAGGAAGCCGCGAACACGGCGTTGGAACGGGCGAAGCGTGACTTGGAGAACGCCAAGGACGTCCGTGACGCGGCGGCCAAGAGGGCCCGTGAGGCCATCAGGCATGCCATCGATCACGATGGGCTGAAAGACGGCACCTGGGACAAGTTCAAGGATTGGGTGCACGATAACGCGGGCTGGATGAAGACCGTCCTGGACTACGCGGGCTGGGTGGCGACGATCTGCGGAACCCTCTCCCTGATGGTCGGATGGATTCCCATTGTCGGTCAAGCGCTAGCCGGCGTACTGGGCACCATCGCGCTTGCCGCCACCCTGGTCTCCCTGGTGGGACATACACTGCTCGCTCTGGCCGGAGAGGGTAGCTGGTTCGACGTGGCGCTGGACGTCGTGGGACTGGCCACCTTGGGTGTGGGCCGTGGAGCCTTGGCCGGCGCCAAGGGTGCCACGCAGGCTGCTCAGAGTGTCGGCCGATCGACCGCGGCCAGAACTCTCCGACAGGGCATCAAGGCGAAGCCCGGTACGGCGGCGTACAACAGAGCGGTCAATAAGGCGTGGAGGAAGGCGAACGCGCTCAGCGGCGGTGCTCCCCGCGGCAGAGCCGGAGCGGAAGCCGTCACCAAGGCACCCAAAGGCTGGTTCCCCGGTTTGCAGCGAGTTTCCGACGCCTTCAACCCGCGCCTGATCTACCAGGAGTCCAAAGACAGCGTCAAGGCTTTGAAGGACTTGCGTCCCAGTAACTTGCAGAGGCTCGGGCAGGCCGACAGTTGGTCGGGGGTGCGGCCGCGGCTGGGCGACACCGGTATCGCCGACCTGGAGAAGAGCCTCGGTCGGATGTCCGAGTCACTCAAGGCCGACAGCGTGGTCCAGGGCACGATGGACGTCTACCGGACCCAGACCCGGATCTGGGCGGGTTCGACCGCCATTGCCTCGTCCACCGACGCACTCGACAAGGGAGACATCACCGGCAGGATCGGTGATGTCGCAGGCATTCCGGGTCTTGGCGACGGAGTCTGGTCAGCGACCGGCATCAAGGATGCCACGACGACGAGCAACGGTTGAGAAGGAGAAATGGAGTGGAGCGGGACGCATGAGTACCGACGGGCGGGAAGAGTGCGGGCCGCTGGACAGAAACGCGGCGGTCATCGTATTGCCGCGAGGCATGTACCCGCGCCGTGCTCACGTTGTCCACCGAGCCCGGATGTACGTCGATGGACCGGACCTGGTCGTGCGCGATCACCGCGCCGCACCGCGCCGTTTCCGGGTCGGTGGCAGTGGTATCCGTGGAGCCCAGTTTCAGCCACCACAGGGTGACTTGTGGGACATCGTGCGGAATCGACCCGCGGACAGATGGGGTGTGTTGACCTTCTGGGGGGCGGACGGGGCGGACGTCTTGCGGGTGCCTCTTGCCGAATGGCTTCCCGAATCGGCTTCCCTGGGAGTTGTCGAACTGTCTCCTGCCGAGTGTCTGGGCCGGACAGGGCTCGACGACTTGGTCAAAGCTCTCGGTCTGCCGCTAGGAAGGCCGCCCGGACGCGATGCCACGCGGGAAGGGCGGAGGAGGCCGCCCGAGGGCCGACCAGCCCGGGTAGTCCAGTCCGACGTTCCTGGCTGGCACAGCCGCGCCCGCGGGCTGGGGATGCTCGTGTGGTTGGCCGCTCTTGTGGCCGTCTTCTTCCTCGACTCCGATGCGGCCATGGTGGTTGCGTCGGGAGCGCTCCTCTTGCTCCCGGCGTCCGACCTGCTGTTGCGCGTTCAGGCGGCCTATCACCGTCGTGAGGACAGCCGGATCCCCGGTGCCGCGGTGATCTCCCCCTGCCCGGCGCCAGACGCACGGACGACGCGCAGATTCCTCCGGACGACGGCGATTCGGGTAATGCGCGACGAGGTCGTCCTGACCGACGCGGCGGGGCGGGTGCGCGGTCTGGCACTGTCCGGTACCCACGGGGTCGGCCAGTTGGCACGTCTCCATGATCCGCGCACCGGACGGGTGCTGGGTATCGAACTCCGTGATCGAGGGGGCCGGGCGCGAGCCCTCCTGCCCCACCGGTACTGGTTCGCCGGATCGGAAGGTCCGTACCGCTGGAACCAACTGGTCGAGGCACTGAACGCCGAGGTCGTGGACGAGAGTCTGCGCTCTGGCGCCGACTCTTGGTGGCAGGGCCACCTCCTGTCAGCGGACGTACGCGCCATGGCACCCATGGAAGCCGGGGACGTCCGCGCAGCGTCCGGCGGCAACCGGTCGGCCGTGGCCGGCGGCGAACTCGCTCTCGTCCCACTCTTCGCCGCTCTCCTGTTGCCGGGCGTCCTGGCATCCGGCGCCGAAGCGTTCACGGCGGGCCTGCTGTCCGCACTCACCATCGTCGCAGTGTGGGGCCCTCTCGTGGGCGACGTACTTGTCAGTCGCCTCCATGCCGATAAGTTCAAGGTGGGCGATGGGGGCTTCAGGCGCCCAGGCCTCGACGCGTCGAACTCTCGGGAGACATCTTGACCTTGTCGGCACACGGTGAGACAGAACCGCCCTCCGACTACCGGCTGCTCCTTCCGAACGGGTGGTTTCGTGTCCGCATCGAACCGGCGAAGCGTGAGCGGTCAGTCGATGCCCTGATCAACCGCGAGTTCGAAGGCAACGACAATGTCCCACACCTGAAACGAAGACTGCGCGACGATCTGCTGGCCCAGGCAGCCGCTGCTTACCGCGAAGGCGGTATCGAGCTGTACCTCAGCTTGCAGCGCGCAGGAGGGCTGACTATCCCTGCGTCCCTACTCATCACCCTGCTCCCCTTTCCTGGGGACAAGGGCCCCCCGAGCGTTCACGACCTGGCCGCGGACATACCGGTGGACCAGAACACCTCCGTGTCAGTGGTGGAACTGGACGCCGGGCCGGCTGTACGCGTTCAGACCCTGACTGGGCAACCAACTCGACCCGCGCCCCAGGGCATGCCGGGAGACGCAGATCAGGCATTGCCGTCCGTCACACTCGCGTACCAGCTTCACGTGCCGGGGACCTCGTCGTGTCTGATGTTGACCTTCTCGACTCCACTCGTGCAGATCGCTGACGCGATGGTCGCGCTTTTCGATGCGATCGCCACTTCGTTCACTTGGATGGATAGGGCAGAAAGCAACGCATGAGTGACATCCGAGCCTGCGGCATTGTCTGTCCGACGGACTGGGTACCGCTCCCGGTGGATCCAGGGGATGACCTGAAGAGCTGGGTGAAGAGAACGGCAGTCGACCTGTGTGAGCGGAGCAAAGCCTCTGGTTACGAATTGGATGGGCAGGCGCTGCGCGAAGATCTGCGGGACCGCGCGAAAGACAGCCGAAGCCGCGATCCGTTCTACGCCTTTGCTCTCTACCCCGATGGCTTCGACAGCTCCCTGGCTGTGATGGAACTGGACTTTATTCATCCCGACGAAACGGTTCCCGAAATCACTTTGGACTGGCTGGCTTCGACGTTTTCCGCGCAAGATTTCGGACCGCCGCGCATCGAGCACATCCACCTGCCTGTCGGCCCGGCAGTTCGCATCCGACAGGACTTTGCCGCTGCGGACGCCGCGTCGACCGCTCCGGAAGTTCCTGGCGTCCTGTTGGAGACGATCACCTACGGGATCCTTCCGGTGGGCGCCGAGGTTGCTGTCATGCTTCTGATGTCCTGGACGGTTCCCGGAGTCGCGGCCGAGATGGAGCAGGCCGCCGACGCTGCCGTGCGGACGGTGACGGTCGACTTCTGAGGAGGCGGTCTGCCGATGCGGCGGCCTCGTTCACCATGGAAATGCGCCAGATCCCTGGAAGGCGATCACGAACCCGATTACCAGGGGCAGCAGGACAAAGAGAATGAACGCGGCGAGGGCCTTCGCCCACACCGCCGACTTGCCCGTGCCTTCCGTTGCCATGACTGCTCCGTATGACCGTCGTGGTGAGAACCGTGGACTCGCGGCCGTGCTGTCACGGGGCTTCTCTGATCACGGTCCCGCTGCCTTGGGGATCTGCCCAAGCGCCGGTCGCCCCGGCCCCGCCGACGCCTCAGGGCGAATCCTCGGTCCCGGCAGGATCGGTGAAGGACAGGGTCTGCAGTATGGCCTCCGTCATCTCGCAGAACTGCTGCCAGTGATCCACGTAGGCCGTGAGCATCGTGAAGACAGCGGTGAACGGAGCGGTCGGGAACGGGACGTGCACCTGGAGTTGCGCGGTCACGACCTCCGTTTCGCTGCCGTCCGCGGTTGCCTCGGGCCTGATGGGGAACTGGCGCCAGCTGATGCACGCCACGGCTGGCCCGCACGGCAGGTCGAGCCATCGGACATCGTTGAGAGAGTCGGTGCGCAGGGCGGCGGCAATGCCCTGGGCCACCACGTCCGTCTCGCCGTGGGGCTGGCCCGTGGGCACGGCCGCAAGCGTGAGGACGCACTGAGCGGCCCCCTCCGAGAGCGCGTGCCGCGCCACCTCCCCTTGCTCGGTGAAATCCTCGTCCGAGGTGGAGAACAGCCCCATCGCCGCGTAAGAGATCCCCGTGTCGGCGAGCAGCTCGGCGATGGCCGCGTAATACGGAGCAGCGGGGCGCCATATGTCCTCGCTGCCCCTGGAGTAGAGCTCACGCACGAAGGCGTCCGCTCGGTGAGCCCGTTCCTGGGGCGATGCGGCCAGAGGCAGGGCGAAGAAGCCCTCGGGTATGAGGAACCACAGGGGCGCGGGTTCGCCCGGTAGTCCGGGAGCCACGGCCGGCGGGTTCGGATCAATCACGGAAGCCATCTCAGAAGTCGTCGGCCAGGTAGTCGGTGCAGGTAGTCGGTGATGACGACCTTCCACCCGTTCGGAATGGCAATCACCAGTCTTCGGTGTGCAACTCCTCGGGCGCAACCTGTTCGCCGTGGGTGTCCATGACCAAACTGCGTTCAGAAGCCCCGAATACAGAAGTCAGTCTCTCCGGAAGGAGGATTTCGACCTTGTAGTGGCCGCACTTATGGCGAACTACGACGGGATGGATGGTTGCGGGAGACGGGACCTCGGACGCGAAGGAGGACACGGTCGCTCTCTGCTCGGGGCTGAGTGCGGTCTCCGCGACCAGGGTCAAATCGGGATCCAGATACCGGAGAAGCCTTGCTCTCCCCTGGCTATAGAGCCTGCACCAAGATCCATCCGAGAAGGCGACGGTGAAGTCCTTGCCGTCCTTGAAGTTCTTTCGGGCAACGTCTCTGACGGCCGTGCGTGGACACTGCCAGAGAACTTCGTCCTCGATCAGCTCCATGTCTTTCTTGTGCAACGGTAGTTGCACGATGACGAGTCTGCGGTCGGTGACAATCAAATGAGTGGAACTGTGCTTGGTGTCTGTTCGGGAAGGGTCCAACTGCCACGGCAGGGTCCGGGCGAGCGCCTCGGGTGCGGCCCACAGGACCGGAAAGTCATCGACTTCGTTGGCCGGATGATCCGGGATGTCGGAGCTTTCCCCGCCGTAGGGGCCCGAACCGCCGCTCACGTTGCCTCCAGCGGCGCCCAGTGCGGCCATGAACGCCACGAATGCGACTTTCACCGTTCCATGAAGTGTCTTGTTCAAGGCCGCTTCACTGTGGGAACGGTGCTCGAATCGGGGCCCCGCGGGCCAGCCGGACAGCTCCTGCAACTCGTGCTGAATTTCGTTGCGTTCGTTGTCGCGGAACCACCGCATTCCCTTGACCGGTGCCGCCGCACCGGTGGCGAAGACCACGGGGGCGCGCGCAAGCAGCAATTCTTCGTCATCCGGCTGCCAGATGTTCATCTTCCCATGCCCTTCGCGTCGACAGTCCCGTTTCCTTGGTCAGTCGCTGGAAAACGCCTGGCCCAAGTGTGTGGCGACCTTCGGGGTGATCTTCAAGCCGCCGTCAATGGCCCTTCCGAGTCCACTGATCGGATCCACACCCCCCTTCGGGAGCAGATTGATGCCCTTGGTGCCCAACCACTGGCCATCGTGATATCCGGCGCTCACCAACCCTCCCATGCGAGACATCAGGCCGCTTGAGGAGTGTGTGACTTCGTAAGTGTGCTCGGATATGCCCCCGATTTTCACCAATCCGGCCTTTCCGAGCCCGCCGGTCAGGCCCCGCGAAGTCTTGCCGAAGGACAAGAGGACGCGTGAACTACCCAGTTCAGTGGCTTGAAAGCCCTTACCCAGTAGGCCTGCTTTGGCCGTTGCCGCCCTGCTTGCCGCCTCAGCGGTCTCGCCGGTCACCTTCACACCCTTGCCGAACATGCCGATTCCGGGCACCAGCCCCAGGGCGTCCGTGCCGAGCGTCATCCAGCCCACGTCGGCTCCCGCGCCCTTGGCGATACCGTGTGCCGCCAGGGCCAACCCGCTGCCGATCAGTGCCGCAGTGCCGAAAATGGCGGCCAGTGGAGGGAAGGGCAGGGTGGCGATGGCCAGCATGCCCAGGACCGCGGTGACGTCACTCAGCACATCGCCGATCGCCTTGATCAGGTCGGCGTGCTCCTTGAGCCAGTCGCCGGTGGCGTCCCAGGCGTCCGCTATGCCTTTGCCGAGCTTGTCCCAGAAGCCGGGCTCGTCGGGGGCGATGTCCGCGGCCTTGTCCAGCTCCTTGCTGACCTTGCGGGCGGCCTCCCGATACCGTTCCTCCAGGTCGTGCACTTTCTGGATGACGCCGTCGACGGCGCTGGACGTCTCCGCGAGGTCCTTGCTGCCCTTGCTCCCCGCCTTGCCCTTCGCCTCTTCGCGGGCGTCCAGTTTCTCGCCGGCTGTCTTCTCCAGCCGGTTCGCCTCTTCCTGGAAACCCTCCAGATCACCGGCCCAGCGGTGGAGAGCGCGTGCGGCCTTGTCGAAGGAATCGTGGCTCTTGCGAATGAGCGGCGCGACGTCCTGGCCGATGTACTCGGAGAAGGCGACCGCGGTCTTGCCCTTCCAGGCACCGCACTCGATGCGCTCGAGTTCCGTGACGGCCGTACCCAGCTCGCTCGCCAGGCTCCCCAGCTTCTTCGCGAGTTCTCTGGTGTCCTGTACGTCCCCCGGCGTCGGGTCCCAACCTATGTGGGGGAAGGCGGGTCGGGTACCGGCCACGTCTACTTGCCCTTCTTCTTGGCCGTCTTGAGTGACTCGGCCAGATCCTGGTCCAGCTTGTCGAACGTGTCGCCGATGGTGTCGATCATCTTGACCGCACCGTGCGTGTGCTTGCCGAGCTGCTTGATGCCGTAGCCCCAGTCGTCGGCGAAGTCCTGGACGTCCTCGATCAGCTTGCTCTCGCCCACCACGGACGCGTCCGTACCGCGCAGACTGCGGCGCGTGTCCTCCATGCGGTCGCTGATGGTGGAGAACGTCTTGCGGAGGTGGGCGAACACGGTGTCGTCGAGGCTCAGGTCACTCACGAGAACTCCGTTTGTTGGGGGCCGGGGAGGGGCCTTGACCGGCGGGTGAACCGCTCGCGCTCTGTTCGAGGGCTCACTGTATCCACCGCTCGGCGGGCGAGCCGACAGAGGCTCTCGGTGTTCACCGCGTGCTTGTCCCGGACACGTCGAGTTCTTCGGCATCGGCATGGAAGGTGGCGGCGAACGGGTACGGGCCGTAGTGCGGGTAGAACTCCGGCAGGTCGGCTCCGTGCTTGGCGGCGGTGTGCGCGATGTGCCGGTAAGCCGCGGCTCGGGCACGCACCTTCTGGCGGGGCCGGTTGCCCCAGTGCCGCGTCAGGGTGATCGCGTAGAGCAGGGCGATAAGGACTAGCGCGGCGCCACAGGCTCCGTAATACAGCGTCTGTGACTTCGTCGACTCCCAGTACTGGACGTTTCCGCCCCAGTAGAGGAAGAGCGCGACGATGATGGACTCCTCAGCGGCGGAAAGCCTTGTCGGAGCGGCTCGATGGCGCCGGATGTGCGCGCAGCAGCGCATAGGCGAAGGCGAGCCGACGGTCGAGCCATGCGGCCCTGATGAGGAACCTACCGTCGCCGCTGGAGGTCATCACGAGTTCCTCTCCCGATCTCCACTCCAGCGTCCGGGATCTGGCCGGTTGGTCGCCGCCCTCCGCGCCCAGGTCGGCGGCGGTCTGGGCGACGCCGCTGAGGAGCTTGCCGATGCCGTGGGTGACGATCGGCGAGGGCCCGTCCTCGGCCCATTCCGCGCTGCTCCTGATCTCCGGTCGGCCCGGTTGTTCGAGCCGCCAGGTCGGGCGCAGCGCGTGCTTGAGGGCGGCGAGGCGGTGGATCGTGCCGAGCGGTCGGCCCTGAGCGTCGAGCACGCCGTACTGCCGTACGCCGCCGCTGCTGCTCGGGTCGCTCACCGAGCACAGGAGCCGTTGTCCCTCCGGGTCCTCGTAGAGGCATTTGGCCGGGGCCTTGGGTGGGAGGTCCCGGGGGAGGAAGGCGCACGGTGCGTTGACGCGCCGGGCGCCCGCGCCGTACGGGACCCTGACGGCGCGGGCGCCGGGCACGGCTCGCCGGCGGCGGTGGGTGACGGGGAGTTCCACGTCGCTGACGGCGAACTCCCACGCGTCGGCCCACGGGACGACGGGCACGGGGGGTTCGTCGACGCGCCTGTCTCTGCCGAACACTGCGCTGACTCCACTTCTCCGGTCGCTGGTCGCCGGCCTCAGCGATCGCCCACGAGCGCGAACGCGAGCCGGCGGTCCAGCCGGCCCGCTCGTACGGTGACCTGCTTGCTGCCCTCCGACGTCATCACCACTTTGTTCTCGGCCCGCCACTCGAGCGCACGCGGCTGGGCGGGCTGGTCGCCGCCCTC
Source organism: Streptomyces sp. NPDC048182 (assembly GCF_043202555.1). Taxonomy (NCBI): domain Bacteria; kingdom Bacillati; phylum Actinomycetota; class Actinomycetes; order Kitasatosporales; family Streptomycetaceae; genus Streptomyces; species Streptomyces sp. NPDC048182. The sequence goes on from NZ_JBIDAQ010000003.1 coordinate 88,017, forward strand.
CGCCCCCAGGTCGCCGATCGCGGTGAGGACGCCGCCGAGCAGTGATCCGATGGCGCGGCCGGCGATCTCCGTGGCGTCTCCGCTGACCCATTCGTTGCGGCCCACGATGTCCGGACGGCCTGGTTGCTCAAGGCGCCAGGTGTGCCTGAGGAGGCGGTGTCGCGGCGGGACCCGGACGAGAGTCCCGAGGGTCTGCCCCTGCGCGTCGCGCACCACGTGGTGCCGCTCCCCGTCGGCTTCGACGGGAGGCAGCACGTGGCACAGCGGGTGGCGGAGGGCGGCGTCCTCGTACAGCGTGTGCCCGGGGAGGGACGGCAGGCCGGGGGGATGGGTGTCGGCGGTTCCCACGTAGGCGCAGGGTGCCATGACGCGCATGTCCTTCGGGGCGCCACCCGGACCGCGCGCTGTCCGAAGGCGGGGCGCTTGCGTTTGACGGTCGCCGGGCGTTCCACGGAGGAGATGACGAACGTCTGGACCTCCGCCCAGCCGACCGGTACGACCGGGGGCTCCGGCGTCTTGTTCCTTCCGAATGCGATGTCCGCCTCCTCGGGCTCCGCTACGCGCTCGTGCGCGTCAGCCGGACGGCCTGTTCCGTCGTCGCCGACACCCGGCTCAGCGGTTGACGGACTGGATTTCCTGCACGGTGACGGCCTGGGTGGTGCCGAACGTGCCGTCGGGCAGGTCGCCGCCCGCGCCGCCGGTGCCGGTCCAGGCGATGTCCCAGGTGATCGTGGCCCGGAGGGGGTAGGTGCCGGCGCCGGAGGAGCGGAGGTAGGTGATGCCGCAGGGTGGGGTCTGGTCGGCCTTGCCCTTGGCGTACGGCTCGCCGATGGAGTCGTCGGCGTTGATGGTGCAGGCGCCGGAGGCCGGGTGGGTCTGCGCGTCCGGTGTGCCCGGCTCCAGCTTCAATGACGTCGGCTTTGCGGTGGTCGTCGCGGAGAGGGCGAGACCGGGGGCGTTGATGGACGCCGTGGCCTCGACCTCGTCGAAGACGGTTTTGTCGAGCCAGGCCCAGGTCGGCAGGTTGACCTTGGTGGCCTGCTGCGGGGCGAGGGTGACCTCGGTGTCGGGAAGCTGCATGTGCTGGTAGGCGAGGCCGGCGAGGATCTCGGGGCTGATGGCCTGCTCGTACCGGGGCGGCGGGGCCTCGCCGTTGGGGACCCAGAAGGGGAGGTCGGTGCAGGAGCTGCGCTTGAGGACGTCGGGCTCGTCGGGGTTCTCGACGCTGGCCCAGAACATGCCCTCGCCGTCCTTGTCGACGTTGTAGTCCTTGTAGCCGGGGGTGTCCGTCCAGCCGTACTCGTCCTCGTAGTGGCGCTGCGTCTCGTTGATCGCCGCGCCGGCGTGGCCGGTCATGCCCGGGGTGTTCGCGGCGTCGTCCAGGTTCTTCGACATCTCCGCCTTGAAGTCCTTGGCGCCGAGGTAGGGGGCGTACCAGCAGGGCGGGGGAGTCCAGTTGACGTCGGAGGACGTCACGTTGCCGGGGCGGCCCTGGGGGGCTACGGAGCCAGTGTACTGGATGTGGGCGCCGGCGTAGATGCCGGTCTTGTCGGCGCCGCCGGTTTGTTTGGTGCCGACACCCTGGCGGTCCCCGGGCTCCTCCGTCGAGTGCGCTGGCTCCGTCAGGGCGATGAGGCCGCAACCCAGAGTCAGGGTGGCCATGCTGACGCTGAGTGCCCTGCGTAGTGTTGAGTTCACTGGCACTGCTCGGCCTTCGACTCCAGGAACACTTTGGACGCCTGCCAAAGGTCCTTGCTTGTGGGGTACTTGACCATGATGAGTTCGAAGCGTTCGTAATCCGCTTTGCTGGGAGTGCTCTTCAGGACCTTTCCGCTCTTGATCTCCTTCGAGTAGAACTTGCTGGTGTCCACGCAGAAGCTGACCTCTACGGAGTTTCCGTTCGGCGCGGACCGCGTGGTGGCCTGGTAGTGGCGTCTCGTGCCGGTCGCCGTCCAGCCGCCGTCGATCCGGCTTTGGATCTGTGTCGTGGCGTAGTGCAACCCTTCACCGGTGGAGTAGGCGGCGACAGCGGCGTCCTTGGTGGTGCGTTTGTCGACGCCCCGGTAGATGGCCCGGAAGAAGTTCGCGGCGTCGTCCATGGCCGCCGCCTCGTTCTTGTTCTGCGGCTTCTTCCAGTCGAAGACCAGGTTCATGTCCTTCGGCACGGACACGTCCACGCCGTCCGGGTTGTTCGCGGCCGGTGTGCCAGAGGGCTCCGCCGACTTCGTAGGCGTCGGCGTGCCCTGGTCAGCGCCGGCGATCTTGTCGTTCTTGTCGCCGGCCTCGTCGCCCCCACCCCCGCAAGCCGTCAGGAACAGGGTCGCGGCGGCGGCGAATGCGGCTGCGACAGGCATGGAGCGGCGTTTCAAGGTGGGCTCCCAGGTAGTGAGAGGTGTGTCGAGTGCACTGAAGATATCGATGGTGTTCTCGGTGTCGCCAGGGCGAACAGTCTGAGGCAGGGAGGAACGGTGGTTTCCGGCCTGGTTCGGTGACCTGATCGGGTCAGTCCACGGGCGTCTCGTTGGAGGAGAGGAGAAGCCTGTTCAGGGCGTCCGAGACGGCTCCTGAGGGCGTCAACTCCTGCGTGTCGACGCCCTCGAAGACAATGGCGAGTGCCAGGTCGATGCCGTCGGCGTCACCAGTGGCGGTACCGAAGGCGCTCATGCCTTTGCCGTAGGGGCTCTTGCCGTGGGTGATCACGACCTGGACACCCGGGCGGCTGAGCACGGATCCTCTCTCGAACCCCCTGACCACGTACTCGTAGGTCCGCTCGGCGTACTGCAGGTGCAGGGCGCGCGAGGAGCTTCGGAAGGCTCTGCTGTTGAACATCATGCTGACGGGTTCGCCGTCGACAGAGAGGCGGGCGTTCGTCAGGGTGGCGCGACCGGGGCCGATCGTCCTGTACAAGACCTCGGGCACTCGCTCGCCGTGCAGACGCACCTCGTAGTGAGGCCCCGACCTCCGAACCGCTCCTTTCCGGCGCTCAACCGTGTAAGTCACCTCGCCGAATTCGCCCACGATGCCCGTGCGTCCGTGAACCTTCTGCTGCCGATACGCCCCGAGTACGAACTGCATGCGGTCCACCTTCTGCGCCGTTCAGCGGCACTTCGCCGCTTTCTCCTCGACGAACACCTTGGATGCCTGCCACAGGCCCTTCCCAGTGGGGTGCTTGACCATAATGATCTTAAAGTGGTCATAGTCCGCAATACTGGGAGTGCTCTTCAGCAGCTTTCCGGTCTTGGCCTTTCTCCCGTAGAACTTGCTGGAGTCCACGCAGAGGCTGACCTCCACGCAGAGGCTGACCTCCACGGAGTTGCCGTTCGGCGCGGACCGAGTGGTGGCCTGGTGGTGGCGTCTCGTGCCGGTCGCTGTCCAACCGCCGTCGATCCGGCTTTGGATCTGCGTGTCCGCGTAGTGCAAGCCTTCACCGGTGGAGTAGGCGGTGACGGCGGCGTCCTTGGTGGTGCGTTTGGCGACGCCCCGGTAGATGGCCCGGAAGAAGTTCGCGGCGTCGTCCATGGCCGCGGCCTCGTTCTTGTCCTTCGGCGTCTTCCAGTCGAAGACCAGGTTCATGTCCTTGGGCAGGGACACGTCCACGCCGTCCGGGTTGTCCGTGGCCGGTGTGCCGGAGGACTCCGTCGGCTTCGTGGGCGTCGGCGTGCGCTGGTAGGCGCCGGGGACCTTGTCGTTGTCGGCGGATGCGTCGCCTCCGCTCCCGCAGGCGGACAGGGCCAGGATCACTGCTGCGGCGGACACGGCAGCAACTGGCAAAGTGCGGCGCTTCAAAGGGTGTTCCCCGTGAGACGAGAGTCGAGTCAAGCGTTCTGACGATATCGACGGTGATCTCGGTTCACCAGAGCGAACAGTCCGGGGGAGGAGGAAGCGACGACTTCCGGCCTGCCTCGCCGAACTGGGTGGATCGGTCCACGGGCTGCGGATTCGGGTTGCCCGTGCCGGTCCAGGTGATCTTCCAGGTCACCGTGGACTGGAGGCCGTAGGTGCCGCCGCCCGAGGAGCGGAGGTACCTCACGCCGCAGGGCGGAGTCTGCTCGGCCCTGCCCTTCGCGTACGGCTCTCCGATGGAATCGTCGGCGCCGCCGCCGCTCTCGCCGCCGACCTCGGTCTTCTCGCCGTTCGAGCCGTCAGGCGTCCCCACGCGGCGAGAGCGGTGCCGGGAGTCCCGGCGATGAGGCCGATGGTCATGCACGCTGCGAGCCATCGGCGGGGGCGGCCCCGCCGGGCCGCTGTCAGCGCGCGCACTTCTTGCTGCCCCGTTCCGAAGCCAGCTTCGTCGTCTGCCAGACTCCGTCGCTGCTCTTCTCCAGACGCGTGCTGTACAGCACGTAGGACTGTTCGGACGGGGGTGTCCGGTCGACCTTCTGCGTCTTCCGGTTCTTGTTGTAGGCCTTGCTCTCGTCTGCGCAGTACGCGACGCCCGCGGTGCCCTTGTCGAACACGCTGACGTCCGGGGCGAAGTAGCTGACCGTTCCGGAGTACGTGAGGTCGGCGTCCACGATGCCCTTCACCCAGTCCTGGCTCCCTGCGAGAGCCGTGCCGGACTGATAGAACGCGAGGGCCGGCGACTTGGGATCGCCCTGCGCGACGGCGTACGTCACCGCGGTCTGTGCATGGCCGGCATCCGTCAGGACGGCGTCCTTTGCGGCGTCACCGGTCCGCCAGCCCGAGAAGACCTCCTTGACGTCGTCCGGCAGCGTCATGGTGGGTCGCGCGACGGCCGCGGCCGTCCGGCCGGAGGAAGCGGTGGCGGTGGGCCCGGCCGAATCGGCGCCGGCGATCTTGTCGTTGTCGTCCGAGTTCTCGGCTTCGCTGCTACATGCCGTCAGCACAAGAGCCGTCACCGCGGCGAGTGCCAGGGCGGCGGGCAGAGGACGGCGCTTCACAGTGAACTCCCCGTGGTTCGGATGTCCGGTCGAGAGCACGGACAGTATCCACATGGTCGCCAGCCCGCTACGGCGAGATGCGTCACTCGGCCGGAGAAGTCGGCCTGGACGAACCTCTCCTATGTGAGTGAATGGTGCGGGCATCGTGCGCGCCCCGTGACGAGGAGTTCCGTGCTGGCCCTCCCGCACGGTCGCGGGGAATTCGCAACCGCACAGTTGAGTCGATCCGCCGTGCCCTCTTCGTCAAAGGGGCGCCGACGGTGCGACATTGCGGATGCGTAACGGTGTCGGCGTGGCGATGCGTGAGGCCGGTCTCGTCTTGAGGGGCTTATGTGCGGCTGATACGGTGCCATGGCTTGACACTCCCCCCAGCGCTGGCTACCCGGTCCACCCGGGCAGGGCCCGCCGGTGGAGTGTCCGATCGTGCGGTCCACGCCGCGCACTTGCAGGCAATGTCTTGGACGTACGGGGAGCGGTTGCGTGAAGATCCAGGAGCGTACGGGGGCGGGCGCGGGACGTTCCGCGGCTCCGGGTCAGGCGCCGGTCGGTGACCGGCTTCCGAGTCCTCCTCGCGAGCGCAAACCCGCGCTGGCCGCGCTGGCCGTGCTGCTGATCCTGGTGGGCGCGCTCGGGGCGACGATGCTCGTCCTGCGGGTCGGGGACCGGGTGGAGGTCATCCAGCTGACCGGTGACGTCAGGGCCGGTGACTCCATCACCAAGAACAACATCAAGTCCGTCATGGTGAACGACGACTCCGGCGCCTCCTTCGTGCCCTGGTCGCAGCGCGAGGGCCTGATGAAGCTGAAGGCCAGGTCGTCGCTCTACAGCGGCACGGTCCTCGTCGGCCAGATGTTCGCCGGCAAGCAGCAGCTCCCCGCCGGCAAGGCCACCGTCGGCCTCGCCCTCAAGGAGGGCCAGTACTACGCGGACATCAAGGCCGGCGACGCCGTCACCGCCTACCGCGTCGGAACCAACGCCTCCAGCACCCCCGACAAGTCGACCTCCCCCTCCTCCGGCGGAGCCCTGGTCGACAACGCCCGCGTCGAGCGCGTGGCGGAGGACAGCGACGCCACCGTCAGCACCGGCAGCAAGTCCGTCACCCTCCTCGTCGACGAGGCCGCCTCCGCCGCCCTCGCCTCCGCCGCCTCCGCCGGCGAGGTCGCCCTCGTGCGCGTCCCCGGCGAGTAGGCAGCGACCAGCCATGGCCCTCATCGCCCTCGCCGCCGACAAGGGGTCGCCCGGCGTCACCACCGCGGCCGTCGCCCTCGCGGCGGTCTGGCCGCGCCGCGTGCTGCTCGCCGAGGCCGACCCGGCCGGCGGCGACCTGGTGTACCGGTCCGCCGCCGCGCACGGCGGGCCCCTGAACCCCAACACAGGCATGCTCTCGATAGCCGCCACCGCGCGGCGCGGGCTCGTGCCTGATCAACTCTGGGACCACGTGCAGCCGTTGAGCGGTGGGCTCGACGTCCTCGTCGGGCTCGGGATCGCCGAGCAGGCCGCCGGGCTCGCCGGGCTCTGGCCCACCCTCGGCCGGGCCTTCGCCACGCTCGCCGACTCCCCGGACGCCCCCGCCGACGTCATCGCCGACTGCGGACGGATCAGCGGCGACACCCCCGCCGTGGAGCTGTTCCCGCACGCCTCCCTCGTCCTGCTGGTCTCCCGCACCGAACCCGAGGCCATCGCCCGCGTCCGCGACCGCGCCGCCGCCCTCACCAACCGCCTGCACGGCGGCCCCCGCGGAGCCGCGAGCCTCGGCACGCCGCTGATCGGCGTCGTCCTCGTCGCCGAGTCCGGCAGCGCGGCCAAGCTCGCCGGCCAGGTCAACGACATGCTGGTGCACGCCCAGACCGGCGCCCGCGTGGTCGGCACCCTCGCCGACGACCCGGCCGGCGCCGAGCAGTTGGCGGGACGCCGCCGCGGCCGGCTGGAGAAGTCGCTGCTCATCCGCTCGGCCCGCAAGGTCGCCTCCGACCTGCACCAGCAGTTCGGCGCCGCCTGGACGGCACCCCCGCAGGCCCACGGGCACGCCGCCGGAGCCGGGCGATGACCGCAGTCGACCACCAGTTGGTCAAGCGGTTCCGGCAGGAGGCCGGCGACCGCATCGCCGAGCAGCGGCGCCAGGACCAGGTCAGCGGCGTCACCCCGATGTCGACGGAGGACGAGCGGCAGTACGCCCGCGCCGTCATCGCGCAGATCCTCGAGGAGTACGCCCGCGCCGACATCAACGCCGGCCGTACCCCGCTGGACGCGGAGACGGAGGAGCAGTACGCCGCCGCCGTGCACGCCGCGCTCTTCGGCGTGGGGCGGCTGCAACCGCTGCTGGACGACCCCGAGGTCGAGAACATCGACATCAACGGATGCGACCAGGTCTTCGTCGGGTACGCCGACGGACGCGAGACGCGCGCCGAGCCGGTCGCCGAGACCGACGAGGAGCTCATCGAGCTGATCCAGATCCTCGGCGCCTACTCGGGCCTGTCCTCCCGCCCCTTCGACTCCGCCAACCCCCAGCTCGACCTGCGCCTGCCCGACGGCTCCCGCCTCTCCGCGGTCATGGACGTCACCAGACGCCCCGCGCTCTCCATCCGCCGCGCCCGCATGGGCAAGGTCTTCATCTCCGACCTGGTCGGCAACGGCACCCTCACCCCGGAACTCGGCCACTTCCTGGCCTGCGCGGTCCGCGCCCGCAAGAACGTCATGATCGCCGGCGCCACCAACGCCGGCAAGACCACCCTGCTGCGGGCCCTCGCCAACGAGATACCCCCGCACGAACGCCTCATCACCGTCGAACGCGCCCTCGAGCTCGGCCTCGACACCTTCGCCGAACTCCACCCGAACGTCGTCGCGTTCGAGGAGCGGCTGCCCAACTCCGAGGGCCAGGGCACCATCAGCATGGCGGAACTGGTCCGCCGCTCGCTGCGCATGAACCCCTCGCGCGTCATCGTCGGCGAGGTGCTCGGCGACGAGATCGTGACGATGCTCAACGCGATGTCCCAGGGCAACGACGGCTCGCTTTCCACGATCCACGCCAACAGCTCGCACGAGGTCTTCAACCGCATCTCCACCTACGCCCTCCAGGCCGCCGAGCGCCTCCCCATCGAGGCCAGCCAGATGCTGGTGGCCGGCGCCGTCAACTTCGTCGTCTTCATCCAGCGGCGCAACGCCTTCCAGAGCGGCGGCCGGCTCCAGCGCTCGGTCACCTCGGTCCGCGAGGTCAACGGCGTCGACGGACGGGTGCTGTCCAGCGAGGTGTTCGCCGAGACCCCCGACGGCCGGATCGTCCCGCACGCCCCCATCGCCTGCCTGGAGGAACTGATCGCGCACGGCTACCGTCCCAATGGAACGTGGGGGTGACCCGGTGAAGAACCCAAGCCGGCACGCGCAGCTCGCCGCGCTCGACTCGCTCGGCTCCATGGGCGGCCTCTTCTCCACCACCGTCCTCTACTCCATCGCCTGCGGCATCGCCGTGGGCGGTGGCCTCGCGCTGCTCCTCGTCGCCGTACGCGGCCTGCCCGCCAAGCCGGACCACGAGAAGCAGAAGGCCGGCGAGCGGGCGAACGAGCTGATCCGCTTCGTCGGCCGGCGCGGCTCGCTCGCCGCCCTGGTCGGCCTCGCCGTGCTCCTCCTCACCCGCTGGGCGGTCCTCGGCATCGCGGCCGGCATCCTCGTCTTCTTCTGGGACCGCCTCTTCGGCGGCGCCGCCGAGGAACGCGCCGCCATGCGCCGCGTGGAGGCCCTCGCCTCCTGGACGGAGTCGCTGCGGGACACCATCGCCGGCGCGGTCGGCCTGGAGCAGGCCATCCCGGCCTCGGCCCGCGCCGCCGCGCCCGTGCTCCGCCCCCACCTGGACGCCCTCGTCGACCGGCTGCGCTCGCGCACGCCGCTGCCCGACGGGCTCCAGCACCTCGCCGACGAGATCGACGACGCGTCAGCGGACATCATCGTCGCGGCGCTCATCCTCAACGCCCGCCTGCGCGGCCCGGGTTTGCGCCAAGTCCTCGGCGCGCTCGCCAAGTCGGCGCGCGAGGAGGTCGACATGCGCCAACGCGTGATGGCGCAGCGCGCATCGACCCGGCGCTCGGTGCAGATCGTCGTCGCCGTCTCGGTGCTCTTCGTCCTCGGACTCTCCGTCTTCAACCGGGACTTCGTGGAGCCGTACGGCTCACCCGTCGGCCAGCTCGTCCTGGCCCTGGTGTGCGGCCTGTTCGCGCTGGGCTTCTGGTGGCTGCGCAAGCTCTCCACCATCGAGACGCCCGAGCGCTTCCTCGTACGGGACGGCTCCGACGTCCAGTTCGTCCGCCCCCGCACCCCCGGTCAGCCCGGTCAGCAGGGGGCACAGCACCAGCCCCAGGAGGAGGGAGTACGCCGATGAGCCTGACGATGCCCGTCCTGGTCGGCGCGGTCCTCGGCCTGGGCGTCTACGCCCTGATCCGCGCCCTCATGCCCAGCAGGCGCAGCGCGCTCCAGCAGGTCGCGCGGATCGACGCGATGCGGGCGCGCGGGACGGCGTACGAGTCGCCCGGCGCCGCCAAGGACTCCGGCCGCCTCGGCTCGCTGCGCGCCCAGGTCGGCGCCCGCGTCGCCGACGTCTACCTCCAGCAGGGCTGGGAGCAGCGCTCGCTGCGCGCGGACCTGGCGGTGCTCGGCCGCAGTTGGGAGAGCTTCCTCGCGACCAAGGTGCTCCTTGGCGCGGCCGGGCTGTTCTTCGGCCCGTTCCTCTTCGCCATCGTCCTCGCCCTCGGGTTCAACCGCAGCCCGCTCATCCCGGTCTGGCTGGCCCTGGCCTGCGCGCTCGTCTTCTTCTTCCTGCCCGACCTGGAGGTCCGCCGGGACGCCGCCGACAAGCGGCGCGACCTGCGGCGCGTGATCGGGGCGTACCTGGACCTGGTCTCCATGAGCCTGGCCGGCGGGCGCGGCCTGCCCGAGGCGCTGATGGCGGCGGCCGAGGTCTCCGACGGCTGGGCGACGCAGCGCATCCGCAGCGCCCTCGCCGACGCGCGCATCACCGGCGTCAGCCAGTGGCAGGCCCTGGGCCAGCTCGGTGAGGACCTGGGCGTGGAGGAGCTGAAGGACCTGTCGGCCTCGCTCGCGCTGGTCGCGGACGACGGGGCGAAGGTCCGCGAGTCCCTCGCGTCCCGCGCGGAGACCATGCGGCACCGCGAGCTGTCCGAGATCGAGGGCAGCGCGGGCGAGAAGTCCCAGTCGATGCTCGTCGCGCAGCTGCTGCTGTGCGCGGGGTTCCTGGTGTTCCTGATCTATCCGGCGGCGATGCGGGTGTTCCAGGTGTGACTCAGCCGATACGAACGCCCAGTACCGACACGAAAGGACAACTCACCATGAACGAGCGCAACTTCACCACCGGCATTCCGGCCGTCGACTTCCTGGTCACCTTCCTCCAGGGGCGTGTCGCGCGCGCCCGCTCCGGTGAACTGGACCGCGGCGCCTCGGCCGTCGAGTGGGTCATCATCTCGGCGGTCGTCGTGGCGATCGTCGGCGTGGTCGCCGCCATCATCAACGCCGCCCTCAAGGGCGGCGCCACCAAGGTCGGCGACTGCATCGAGGGCGCGGACGCGGACGGCACCTGCTGACCGGTCGGATACGTACGGGGGTGTCAGTGGTGCGCGCACTGCGGGAGTGGACGCGCCGTCGGCTGGAAGCGGCCGCCACGCGCGGCGACTCCGGCATGACCGCGATCGAGTTCGTCCTGCTCACCCCGGTCCTGTTCTTCATGATCTTCGCAACGGTGCAGTTCGGCCTCTACTTCTTCGCCGACCACGTCGCCCAGGCGGCGGCCCAGGCCGGCGCCCGCAAGGCCCGTGCGACGGCGCACGACCAGCCGGGCGGCTGGCGGGGCGAGGCACGCGACGTGGTGGACAGCTACATCAGCCAGCTCGGCCCCCAACTCGTCCTGTCTCCCGACGTGAAGACGCTCCAGCCGGAGCCGGACACGGTCGGCGTGGAGATCACGGCGCGCATCCCGACGGTCTTCCCGGGCCTGGACCTCACCGTGCACGCGCAGTCGATGGGCCCGGTGGAACGCTTCGTGCAGGAGGCCGGCAACTAGATGCGCGCCCCCCTGCTGCCTCCGCGGGACGACCGCGGCCTGTCCACCGTCGAGGTGGTCATCCTGGCCCCGGTGATGATCCTCTTCATCCTGGTCCTGGTCGCCTTCGGCCAACTGGTCGACGGACACGGCGCGTTGGACGGCGCCGCCCGGGACGCGGCCCGCGCGGGCTCCATCCAGAAGGACCACGACACGGCCGTCGCCGAGGCGAAGCGGGCCGCGTCGGCCGACCTGGCGGACGTCTGCTCCGGCCCGGTCTCGGTGGTCCAGAAGAGCGCCGGCTTCGAGCCTGACACGCTGTTCACGGTCGAGGTCAGCTGCGAGGTCCGGGGCCTGTCGATGATCGGCCTGAACATCCCGACGACCCTCTCGTCCACCTTCAGCAGCCCCCTGGACCCGTACCGGAGGACCGTGTGAGGCCCTCCGTACGCGCCTGGCTCGCCGACCGGCGCACCCGCCTGGACGACCGCGGCTCGGGCGCCGGCGCGGTCATCGTCTTCGCGCTGGTCTTCCTCGCCCTCTCCGCCTTCGTCATCGACGGCGGCATGTCGGTCTCCAAGCGCGAACGCGCCGCCGACATCGCCGAACAGGCGGCCCGCTACGCCGCCCAGGACATCGACCGCGAGGCCCTCTACGACGACGTCGGCGGCCCCGCCCCCATCAACTACGAGAACTGCGACGCGAGGGTCAAGGCCTTCGCCGCCGAGATGCACATGGCCGGCCCCGACATCGCCGCGACGCACTGCGTGGCGGCGGACGCGGGCCGGGTCCAGGTGGAGGTCCAGCTCACGTACGCGCCGGTGTTCACGGGGGCGTTCTACGGGGGCGACGTGGTGGTGCGGGGCAGAGCGGTGGCGGAGAACGAGGTCGGCTGACGCGCCGCTGCCCCCACGCACAGTTCCCATCCCCCCACCACGGAGGTACCACACCCATGCGCACCCGCACGACCACGGCCGCCGCCCTGCTGACCACGGCCACCCTGTTCCTGTCCGCCTGCGGCGGCTCCTCCGACGGCTCGTCGGACAAGGATGTGATCGAGGGGGCCGACACTTCCACGACACCGTCGGCCTCGCCGACCCCCACGGCCCCGGCGGACGGGATCGACCGGCCGAGGGTGAAGCTCCCGGCGGGCGACATCATGGTCTTCGACCCGGAGACGACGGGTGACTCCCGGACGAATGCCGTGCTGAGGGACAACGCCGAGTATCTGCGTGCCATCGACGAGGCCATCGACGACCAGAACCCCAAGTCCGAGGCATTGTCGTTCTACAGCAAGGACGCTTCATACCTGGCGTCCGTCGAGTGGGTCGGCGGCTTCGTCAAGGATGGCAACACGGTGACAGGCACCGTGCGTTACTTCGATCGCAAGGTGGCCTTCAGCAAGGACGGCTCGGCCGGCCTGACCTACTGCGCCGACGAGTCCAAGGGCTTCACCAAGGACATCAAGACGGGGAAGGTCGACGTGACGCCGGTGAGCAAGAACTCGTACGTCTTCTACAACGAACGGCTGAGGAAGAACAAGGCGGGCGTCTGGCAGACCACCATGAGTTCCTCCGAGCGCGGCAGCGAGGTGTGCCAGCCGTGAACCGGGCCACTGGAGCGGCGGCTCTGACCGCGGCCACCACAGCACTGCTCACCCTCCAGAGCCCACCATGCGCCTGGGCGGACAAAGGCTCCTCCGCCGGACCGAGCAGGGCGGCGGACGCCGGCCGCCAGGGCCGCACGATGTACGTGCAGACCAAGGTCCGAACCACAGTCAACGGCAGCGGCAGCGGCGGCGGCACGGCCAAGACCGGCAGCCTCTCCTCCGCGGACGGCAACTGGACGCCGCCCGCCTGCTGGTACGAGCCCGCCTTCTCGCCGAAGGAGATCCAGTCCACGGTCAAGACGTGGCGCGGCATCGGCGACCTGCCGCTGATCGGCGGGATCGGCGACCTCGTCGGCGACATGCTGGACGCCCGCTACAAGGACGGGAAGCCCTACAAGGACTACAACCTCGACAAGCAGGGCGAGGGCATGTTCTGGGCAGCCGCCGTCAACCCGAACCGCAAGGACGACCCGGAAGCGTCGTCCTGCGACAAGCCCCCCTTCTGGGTGAACAACGGCCAGACCCCCGACGAACCCCTGGCCGTCTCACCGAAGGTCCTCGCCGAGTACGCCTACGACGAACTCCCCATCCCCGGCACCGAGGTCACCACCGCCCCCGCAGGCGAGACGAAGGTGAACCTCCCCACCTGGGTCTGGCTGGACAAGGCCAGGTTCAAGAAGGTCTCCGTCACCGCCTCCCTCCCCGGCACGGGCCTCTCCGCCACCACGACCGCCGAGCCGAAGTCCCTCCACCTCGACCCCGGCACCCCGGACGCCCGGACCACCCCCGCCTCCGGCGACTGCCCGATCAACGCGGACGGCGGCATCGGCGCCCCGTACCAGCTGGGCCGCGCGAACGACACCCCGCCCTGCGGCGTGACGTACCTGCGCTCCGGCGCGTACCCCCTGCGGGCCACCGTCACCTGGCAGATCTCGTGGACCAGCACGACAGGCGAGGGCGGCACCCTCCCCGACGGCACGTTCGGCGCGAGCCAGGACGTGACGGTCCAGGAGATCCAGTCGGTCAACCGCTGACGCCGAGGCTCCCGAGCCCGAGGTCCCGCTCCCAGATCTCCGCGCATCTGCGGAACGGGACGTCGGGCGGCCGGTGATCGAGGCGCCGCACGTGCGCCAGGAACTCGGCGGGCAGCGCCACGTGATACCTCCCGACGTAGTACGTCAGGTCATCCCGCCAGAGCCACGTCCCGTCCGTGCAGAGCGACCCGGCGCCGACCAACACCGGCGCCTCCGGATCCAGTACGTCGTCCGCGGCGCCCATCTCGGACCAGAGCCTGGTCGCGCCCCGCAGATACCCGAGCAACAGCTCCTCGTCCCGCTCCCCGAGCTCCCGCACAGCGGACCCGATCGAACCGGACCGGGGCAGCCGCCCCCACCCCGGATTCAACTCGGTGAAGAAGCCGACGGGACGCACGCAGCCGGCTGTCACGCCTCCCCGCCGGCCTTCTTGCCGCCCCGCTTGTCCTCGGTCCTCACCGCGTCGTTGACCTTCTTCGTCAGGTCGTCGTCCAGCTTCTTGAACTCCCGGACCACCGCGTCCGACATGTCCCCCAGCGCGTCGAGCTGCTGCGTGATGTCCTCGCGGCCGTCCTCCCAGTTGGACTCGAAGTCGCCGAGGGCGTCGTTGACACTGCCGTCGCCGATGTCGTCCTGGTAGGACTCGAAGAGCTTCTTGGTGTGGTTGAGCCGGGTCTTCAACGACCGCAGCCGGCGCCCGTAGCTCTCGAGTTCGGTCAGCGGCAGCGAGAGGTCGCTCTTGCCGTTGCCCATGGTCCTAGGTCCCCCCGGCGTCAGACATCAATCACTTTCGCTCCTCCGCGGACGGTACCTTCAAGCCCCAGGACACGTCACCGGGGGAGGGACATCCATGGGCGATTCCGACCTGACGGTCGACTCCGGAAGTGATCGCGGCGGTGATGGACCCACTGGACGACTTCGCCCGCACAGTCCGGCTCCCCGCAGCGGCACTTTGACCCACGCTCGGCGACTACTCGGTCGGCATCGGGATTCCCTCCGCCTCGGCGAGTGCCATGGCGCGCTCGACGTCGATCTCCGGAGCCCTGAAGTCCAGGGAGGCGATGTGGGCGACGAAGTCGGCGGGTGGCGATACGCGGTGATACCGGACGTAGTCCGACCAGGCGAGCGGCCAGACCCACTGCCCGTCCGTCATGACACCGATCCGCACCCGCATCCCGGGCGACCGGGAGAACGGATCCGGAACGGTGCCCGGCGAGAGCTTGGCCATGGGGTCGGCTCCTTCGGCTCGGGTATGGACCGGCGCTTCGACCTTGTCGGTGCCAGTCCATAGGATCTCGGTAGGCTCAGCACACCCCCCGGACGCCCCTTCACACACGACCCAGGACACCCGCCATGCCGCGACGCCCACGTTCCAGCTCGTCCAGCTCGACGGCTCCGAGGAACCGGACCCCGCAGCCGGTGCGGGTGCGGCGGCGGACGTTCGGGGACGTCGTCAAGGCGTTCCTCGCCTTCGTGGTGCTGGCGGGGCTGGTCGTCGGGGTGCCGCTCGCGCTGGCCAGCCAGGCGGGGTGGCCGTTGCCCGGTGGGGCGCCGAGTCTCGACTGGCTGCAGCGTGAGATCGACGTCCACACCTTCCTGAACATCCTCACCGTCATCGTCTGGTTCGCCTGGGCCCAGTTCACCGCCTGCGTCCTCGTCGAGGTCAAGGCCGCCGTGTCCGGCGTCGGCGTGCCGGGACACGTCCCCGGGGCCGGGGCCAGTCAGGTGCTGGCCCGCCAACTCGTCGCCGCCCTGCTGCTCGTCGGCGCCACGGCCGCGAGCCTCACCCCGGGCCTCTCGCAGCTCGGGCAGAACCTCGAGGGCAACCAGAAGCCGGCCGTCGCCGCCGCCCAGCAGACCCCCGGCCTCTTCGCCCCGCAGCAGGAGCAGGCGACCGCCGTCGCCGCGAACGCCCTCGCCGCACAGGCCTCCCAGGCCGCCGCCCACGCCCCCCACGCCGACGGCGCCGCCGCCACCCGCGAGGGCGCGACGAAGTACTACCGCATCCAGCCGCCCGAGGGCCGCCACCACGACTCCCTGTGGGAGATAGCGGACCGGCACCTCGGCGACGGACGCCGGTACAAGGAGATCTACGAGCTGAACAAGGACCGCGTGCAGCCCGACGGCTCCCGGCTCTCCGAGGCCAGCCTCATCCGGCCCGGCTGGATCATGGAGATGCCCGGCGACGCGCGCGGCGGCGACCTGGTCGAGATGCCCGACGCGACGCCGAACGTGTCGGAGCGGGTGCAGGGGCAGATCCAGGACTACGCGAAGTCCGGGAGCGGGGCGCACGCCCACGAGCGGCACGCCGCCGACCGAGAAGCCCAGGGCGGCGGCCACACCGCCGACGTCTCCGTCCCCCACCAGCGCCCCGCCCCCACCCCAGCCCCCGCCGCCACACCGCAGGCCCACGACACCGCCACCCCCGCCGCCTCGGACTCCGCCTTCGGCCTCCCCGAAGCCCTCCTCACCGCCCCCCTCCTCGCCGCCGGCCTCCTCGGCGCCCTCGGCCGGCGCCGCCGCCAGGCCCTGTGGCAGTCGGCCCTCGCCGGCGTCGGCGGCCGGCGCGGCATGGAGCCGGCCACGCCCGAGGGCGACGCCCAGGATGCCCAGGACGCGCTGCTCGTCGGCGCCGACCCCGACGGCGTACGCCGCCTCGACCGCTCCCTGCGCGCCCTCGCCGCCGCCCTGGCCGGCGAGTCCCGCGCGCTGCCCGTCGTCTACGCGGCCTGGCTGAGCGGCAACGGCGACCTGCACCTCCAGCTCGCCCAGCCCGCCGGCAAGCCCCCCGCCCCCTGGCAGCTCGGCCAGGACCAGACCTTCTGGATGCTGGCCCGCGCCGACGCCGACTCGGTCGAGGACACCGACACGGCCGCCCCCTACCCGGGCCTGGTCAGCCTCGGCACCATGGACGACTCCCGGCTGCTGCTCAACCTGGAGTCGGTGCCCGGCATCGTCTCCCTGGCCGGAGCCACGGAGGACCGGGCCGCGGTCTTCGCCTCCGTCGCCGCCGAACTGGCCACCAACGGCTGGTCGGACCGCATGACCATCACCCTCGTCGGCTTCGGCGACGACCTCACGCCCCTGGCGCCCAACCGCCTCCGCCACCTCAACGGCGTCGAGGACCTCTTCGAGACGATGGAGGCCGAGACCCGGCAGCGCCGCGGCGCGCTCGGCGCGGCCGGCCACGACTCCGTCCTCACCGGCCGCACCGGCCCCGCCCGGCACACCCGGTGGGCCCCG
The DNA here is from genome assembly GCF_043202555.1 of Streptomyces sp. NPDC048182. NCBI lineage: Bacteria > Bacillati > Actinomycetota > Actinomycetes > Kitasatosporales > Streptomycetaceae > Streptomyces > Streptomyces sp. NPDC048182. Next base: position 104,844 of record NZ_JBIDAQ010000003.1, read on the forward strand.
CACCTCGTCCTCCTCGCCGCCCAGCCCTCCGACGAGGAGGCCCTGCGCCTCGCCGAACTCGCCGCTGACGCAAGCCGCCTCGGCATCGGCTACCTGGTCGGCACCGAGGGCTCCGAACTCCCCGGCGCGGCCTGGGAGATGGAGATCACCGACGAAGGCCGCCTCCTCGCCCCGCTGCTGGGCCTGGAGCTGGACGCGCAGACCCTCCCCGCCGCCCAACGGCAGTCCGTGGTCGACCTGTTCACCGCCGCCGACCCCCACAGCGGGCCTGACGGCACGCCACCCCACACCCCGCCCTTCCTGGTCGACGTCACCGAGCAGGGCCGCCCCGCGGTCTACGCCCGCCTCGTCGGCTCCTACGAGATCATCGGCCTGGACGCCCCGGAGGACGACCGCAGCGAGCAGCTGCACGAGGCCCTCGCCCTGCTCCTCCTCCACCGGGAGGGCGTCCACCCCCGTGTCCTCGCCTCCGCGCTCTGGCCCCGAGGCGTCACCGAGGACGTACGCGACGCCCTGATCGAGCGCCTACGGGCCTGGCTCGGCGCCGACCCGGACGGCACCCCCCGCCTCGGCACCGACGCCACCGGCCGCCTCACCCTCGCCCGCACCGTCGTCTCCGACCTCGACGTGCTGCGCTCCCTCTATCACGAGGCCACGCAGGGCCGCGGCGTCGACAACCGCGCGGTACGCGGACGGCTCCTCACCGACGCCCTGGTCCTGGTACGCGGCCCGCTGCTCGCCGACCGCCCCGAGGGCCGCTACCGCTGGCTCACCCACGAGATCGTGGACGCCCAGCTCCCGCTCCTCGTCTCCGACACCGGCCTCGCGCTCTCGGAGTTCCACCTGGAGAAGGGCCGCGCCGAGAAGGCCATCGAGGCCCTGAACGCGGCCCTGCGCACCGCCCCCACCGACGAACGCCTCTGGCACGAGCTGCTCCGCGCCACCCACGCCACCGAGGACGAGGCGAGGCTCCGCGCCCTCGCCGCCGACCTCACCACCCGCAGCGGCGCCCGCGGCCTGCCGCCCCGCACCGAGGCACTCCTCGACGAGCTGCTGCCGACCTGGCGCGGGGGCGCCGCGGCGGGATGAGCATCGAGAGCGCGCTCATCGTCATCGCCGCCGTCTGGGGCGCGGCGACCGGCGCCCTGCTGCCCCGCGCCGCGTACCGCTTCGCCGCCCCGGCGGGGGAGGAGTGGCGCACCACCTGCCCAAAAGGCCACCCGATCTCCGGCTGGCTCGGCCGCGCGTACTGCCCCGACTGCGGCACGCGCTACGGCCCCGCCGCCGCCCCCCTCGCGGCGGCCACCGCCCTGGTCTGCGCCGCCCTGGCCGCCGCCACCGGCACCCACCCCGAACTGGCCGCCTGGCTGCTGATCGCACCCCCCGCCGTCCTCCTGGCCACCGTCGACCTGCGCGTACGCCGCCTCCCCGACCCCCTGACCCTCCCCCTGGCCGCCGCCACCCTCACCCTCCTCGGGGTGGCCGCCCTCCTCCCCGAACCCGCCGGCTCCTGGACCACCGCCCTCCTCGGCGCCCTAGCCCTCGCCGCCGGCTACTTCGTCCTCTTCCTCATCAACCCCTCCGGCATGGGCTTCGGCGACGTGAAGCTGGCCCTCACCGCGGGCGCCGCCCTCGCCTGGTACGGCTGGCCCACCCTCCTCCTCGGCACCTTCGCGGGCTTCCTGCTCGGCGCGTTGTACGGCGGCGTCCTGGTCGTCGCCCGCCGCGCGACCCGCGAGACGGCCATCCCGTTCGGCCCGTTCCTGATCGCCGGCGCCTTCCTTGGCCTGCTGGTGGGGGCGTACGCGGCCTGAGATCAGCCGCGCCGACCCCCTGGCGTACGCTGGTCACGTCCGTCCACAACCCTTACGAACCTTGCGAAAGGGACGCCGGTGACCGAGAAGGCCGACCTTCAGCCCATCCTCGACCGCGCCGCCGCCGGTGGTCGGATCACCCCCGAAGAGGCGCTCGACCTCTACCGGGACGCCCCGCTGCACGCGCTGGGCGCCGCCGCCGACGCGATCCGGCGCCGCCGGTACGCCGGGACCGAGCACATCGCGACGTACATCATCGAGCGCAACATCAACTACACGAACGTCTGCGTCACGGCCTGCCGCTTCTGCGCGTTCTACGCCGCGCCGAAGGACACCGACAAGGGCTGGACCCGCGACCTCGACGACATCCTGCGCCGCTGCGCGGAGACGGTCGAGCTGGGCGGCACGCAGATCATGTTCCAGGGCGGCCACCACCCGGACTACGGCGTGGAGTACTACGAGAAGCACTTCTCGGCCATCAAGCAGGCGTTCCCGCAGCTCGTCATCCACAGCCTGGGGGCGAGCGAGGTCGAGCACATGGCCCGGATCTCGAAGGTGTCGGTCGAGGAGGCCATCACCCGCATCCACCAGGCCGGTCTCGACTCCTTCGCGGGCGCGGGCGCCGAGCTGCTGCCCGAGCGGCCCCGCAAGGCCATCGCGCCGCTGAAGGAGTCCGGCGAGCGCTGGCTGGAGATCATGGAGACGGCGCACGGGCTCGGCGTCGAGTCCACCTCCACCATGCTCATGGGCACCGGCGAGACCAACGCCGAGCGCATCGAGCACCTGCGCATGATCCGCGACGTCCAGGACCGCACGGGCGGCTTCCGCGCCTTCATCCCGTACACGTACCAGCCCGAGAACAACCACCTCAAGGGCCGTACCCAGGCCACCCTCTTCGAGTACCTGCGCATGATCGCCATCGCGCGCGTGTTCCTCGACAACGTCGCCCACATCCAGGGCTCCTGGCTCACCACCGGCAAGGAGGTCGGCCAGCTCTCCCTCCACTACGGCGCGGACGACCTCGGCTCGATCATGCTGGAGGAGAACGTCGTCTCCTCGGCCGGTGCCAAGCACCGCTCCAACCGCCAGGAGATCATCGACCTCATCCGCTCGGCGGACCGCGTCCCGGCGCAGCGCGCCACGACGTACGAGCACCTCGTCGTGCACGACGACCCGGCGAACGACCCCGTCGACGAGCGCGTGATGTCCCACATCTCCTCCACCGCGATCACGGGTGGCACGGCCCACCCCGAGCTGAAGCTCCTGGCGTCCAACTGACGGGGGCCGCTGTGCTGACGCTGCACCGCCCGCTCGCGAACGACGCGGCCTCTGTCGTGGTCGACGGGGGCCACGTCCTCGCGCTCGGGCCGTACGAGGAGCTGCGCGCGGAGCACGGGGAACGGGCCCGGGTACGGGAGTGGGACGGGGCGCTGGTCACGGGGCGGTTCGAGCCGGATGCCGTGCGGCTCCTGGAGACCCTGTACTGGCCCGACCCGCGCGAGGCCGACGAGCTGGGGCTCGATCCCCTGGACGCCGGGTCCGTCCCGATGACCGACGCCCGGTGGGGGGCCAGTGCCCGGCGAGGGCTTCAGCGGATGCTCGGGCGCGGGGTGACGTCCGTGGCGGGGCCGTTCACGCGGGTGCCGGTCGAGCGCGCGGTGCGGCGGTCGGGGGTGCTGGTCGCGGACGGGCCGCCGATACTCATACCGGGGGCGCGGGCGGACTTCACGGTGCTCGCGGGGGACGGGAGCTGTGTGGTGACGGTGGTGGAGGGGCGGCTCGTGTATCGGCGGGCGTAAGTACGACTTTCGGTGACGGGGTGGTACGCGCTGGCGTGGAGTGCCTACTCTCAGCTATGGCGAACCTCAAGCAACTCGACCCCAGCGCCTCGCCCTTGGACTACTACGGGGCGGAACTGCGCCGGTTACGGGAGGCCGCGGGCCTCACCCTGGCCGACCTCGGGAAGATCCTGTTCTGTACGGGGTCGTTGATCGGGCAGGTGGAAACGACCCTCAAGGTCCCGACCAGGGATTTCTCGGCGCGGGTGGACGCGGCGCTGGGGACCGACGGGATGTTCACGCGGTTGGGGGGCCTGGTTCTGCGGAGCCAGTTGCCCACGTGGTTCCAGCCGTATGCGGAGATGGAAGCGAAGGCGACGTACATCTCCTCGTTCCAGGCGCAGCTGGTCGACGGACTGCTCCAGACACCGGACTACGCCCGCGCCGTGCTCGGGGTCCGGAACGGGGGCAACCTGGACGCATTGGTCGAGGCGCGCATCGAACGTCAGCGTGCTCTCGGTCGGGACAACCCGCCGCTGGCTTGGGTCGTCCTCACCGAGACAGTGCTGCACCAGCGAATCGGCGGCGACAAGGTCATGCGGGACCAACTGGCCCACCTGTTGAAGGTGACGCAGGCCCACGAGTGGGTGAAGCTGCAAGTGCTGCCCTTCGAAGCGGGTGCGCACGCCGGACTGCCGGGCTCCTTCAACCTCCTACGCTTCGACAACGACCCCGACGTCGTCTACACCGAGGACTTCGTCCAGGGACACATGACGGCCAACCCGCAAGCCGTCAAGGAAGGTTCACTCCGTTACGATCACCTGCAAGCCGCCGCTCTCTCACTGCACGACTCGGCGGCGCTGATCGCCAGCGTGATGGAGGAGCGTTATGGGCACCAAGCTGATCCCGGCAGACGTCCAGTGGCGTAAGTCGTCGTACAGCGGGGACACCGGAGGGCAGTGCATCGAGTGCGCCCCCCTGAACGGCGTGGCCTGGCGCAAGTCCTCCTACAGCAGCGACACCGGGGGTCAGTGCCTCGAATACGCGCCGCTCTCCTCCCGCATCGCCGTCCGCGACACCAAGCACCCCACCCTCGGCCACCTCACCCTCACCCCCGCCACCTTCACCCGCTTCGTCGGGGCCGCAGCGCGGGGCGAGCTGTAGGCGCCGTACCCGCTGCTGCAACAATGGGCCCGTGACCCGCGCCTCCCTGAACAAGCAGCCGCACGAAGTCGCCTCGATGTTCGACCACGTCGCGGAACGGTACGACCTGACCAACGACGTGCTGTCGCTCGGCCAGGACCGGGTGTGGCGCAAGGAGGTCGCCAGAGCCGTGGACGCCCGCCCGGCGCAGAAGGTCCTGGACCTGGCGGCCGGCACGGCGACCTCCTCGCTGCCCTTCGCCCGCAGCGGCGCGTACGTCGTCCCGTGCGACTTCTCGCTGGGCATGCTGCGGGTCGGCAAGAGGAAGACGCCGTGGCTGCCGATGACGGCCGGGGACGCGACGCGGCTGCCGTTCAAGGACGACACCTTCGACGCCGTCACGATCAGCTTCGGCCTGCGCAACGTGCAGGACACGGACGCGGCGCTGAGGGAGATGCACCGCGTGACCCGCCCCGGCGGCCGCGTCGTGATCTGCGAGTTCTCGCACCCCACGTGGACCCCGTTCCGCACCGTCTACACCGAGTACCTGATGCGCGCCCTGCCCCCCGTGGCCCGCGCGGTCTCCTCCAACCCCGACGCGTACGTCTACCTCGCGGAGTCGATCCGCGCCTGGCCCGACCAGCCCGCCCTCGCGGAGCGCCTCCGCGACGCCGGCTGGCAGAAGGTCGCGTGGCGGAACCTCACCGGCGGCGTCGTCGCCCTGCACCGGGGCTTCAAGAAGAACTGACCCGCGCCGCGAGCCCCGTCACGAGCAGGGCGAGGCCGAACTCGAAGTGGGGCGCGTAGTCCGGCTCGGCAAGCGTGGGCAGGGCGGCCGTGAGGTGGGGGTACCCGCCGGAGGTGACCGCCTCGCGCAGCACCTCCGGGTCGGCCGGGAAGCCGCCGTCCGGCCGTAGCGCGGCCTGCTCCTCCAGGGTGTGCCCGACGGTGAAGTGCACCACCGCCATCATGGCCCGCGCCGCGTCCGCGTCACCGAATCCCGCGTCGCGCAGGACGCCGACGCATGCCTCCGCGAAGCCCAGGGTGCCCGGGCCGGTGGAGTGCGTCCCGGCGAAGACGCGGGCGCCGTCGCGGTGGGCCAGCAGGGCCTGCCGCAGGGCCCTGGCCAGGCCGGAGAGCCGATCGTTCCAGTCCGCGGCGGCCCCGGGGACCCGGACATCGGCCATCATCCGCTCGGCCATCGCGGCCAGCAGGTCGTCCTTGGTCCGGAAGTACCGGTAGAGCGCCCCGGCCTGCACACCCATCGCGTCCGCCAGCCGCCGCATGGTCAGCGCGTCGAGGCCGGAGTCGTCCAGCAGCGCCAGCGCGGTGTCGATGGTGCGTGCCTGGTCGAGGCGGGGCGGACGACCACGGGCCGGACGGGGAGAGGTTGACGCGTCGCTCATGCCGGTGATTATAGTGAACAGCGTTCACGTGAACGCTGTTCACTAATGCGGAGGCAGACATGACAGGCATGGCCACCGATGTGATCGTCGTCGGCGCGGGCCCGACCGGCCTCATGCTCGCCTGCGAGCTGGCGCTGGCGGGCGTCCGGCCGCTGGTCGTCGAGCGCCGCCCGGAACCGCAGCGCGACTCCCGGGCGTTGACGCTCCATCCCCGCAGCGTCGAGCTGCTGGACATGCGGGGCCTCGCCCCCCGCTTCCTCGCGGCCGGCACCACCGTGCCGGGCTGGCACTTCGCGGGGCTCAGGACCCGGCTCGACTTCGCCGCCCTCGACAGCCGCCACGCCTACACGCTCTTCATCGCCCAGGCCCGCACCGAGGCCCTGCTGGCGGAACGGGCCGGCGAACTGGGCGTGGAGATCCTGCGCGGGCACGAGACCGTCGACGTCCGCCAGGACTCCGACGGCGTCGAGGTGGACGTACGCGGCCCCGGCGGGCGGCGCACCCTCCGGGCGGCCTACGCGGTGGGGTGCGACGGCGGGCGCAGCCTCGTGCGCACCGCCGCGGGGATCGGCTTCCCGGGGACGGACGAGACGCTGACCGGCGTCCTCGGCGACTTCGCGACCGTGGACCGGGACGACCCGGGCCTCAAGCGCGCGCAGGCCAAAGGCGTGCTGGTCGCGCCGCTGGAGGACGGGTTCACCCGGCTCGTCTACCTCGATCCCGCGCGGATGCGCGTCCCCTCCGGCGAGCCCGTGACCCTGGAGGAGTTCCGGACCTCGCTGACCGGCCTCTGCGGCTCCGACTGCGGTGTCGGCGGACCGCGCTGGCTGTCCCGCTTCGGCAACGCCAGCCGCCTCGCCGAGCGCTACCGCGCGGGCCGGATCCTCCTGGCGGGCGACGCCGCCCACATCCACTTCCCCGCGGCCGGACAGGGCCTCAACACCGGCTTGCAGGACGCCGCCAACCTGGGCTGGAGGCTGGCGGCCGAGATCAACGGCTGGGCGCCGCCCGGGCTGCTGGACGGCTACGACGCCGAGCGCCGGCCGGTGGGCGCGGCGGTCGTCGAGAACACCGAGGTCCAGACCCTGCTGGCGGAACTGACCCTCGTCCCGCAGTACGAGCGGCCCGCCGCCGCGCTGCGCGCGATGCTCGACGAATTCCTGGGTATGGCCGAGGTCAACCGGAACCTGGCCGCGCGGGTCTCCGCCCTCGGCACCGCCTACCCCGCCCGCCGCCCGGACGCCGACCCGCTGGAGGGGCGACGCATGCCGGACATCGGCCTGACCGTCGCGGGGTCGTCCGCGACGCGGGTCTACGAGCTGACCGGCCGCGGCCGTTTCGTGCTGCTGAAGCTCACCGAAGGGGACGAGGCGCTCCCGCCCGCCGTCGAGGCCGGCTGGGGCGGACGCGTCGAAGCCGTGACGGTCACCGGATGGGACCACCACCCCGAACTGGCGGGCGTGAGCGAGGTGCTGGTGCGCCCCGACGGCCACGTCGCCTGGACGAGCCGGACCGGCGAGGCGGCCGAACGCACACGCGCGCTCACCGCCTGGGCGGGCACCCCTGGCGCAGCGGCCCGAGACTAGAGCGCCAGCCGATAGCAGTGCCCCTGCCGCTGCGACGTCGGCACGGCGAACACCTCCGCCAGCCGCATCCCCAGCCGCTCCGTGACGGCGATGGAGCGGGCGTTGCGCGCGTCCACCATCGCCACCACCCCCGCGACGCCCGCGGCACGCACCCGCGCCAGCGTCTCCCGGGCGGCAGCGGTGACGTACCCGCGCCCCCAGTGGGCCCGCCCCAGCCGCCAGCCGATCTCGATCTCCCCGCGCGGCCCCCACTCCTGCGGCCACGGCTGCGCGCCGGTGAAGCCGATCACCCGGTCCGCCTCGTCCGTGACCGTCCAGAGGCAGAAGCCGTGCCGGGCGTCGTGCAGGCGCTGCCGGGCGGTCAGCTCCTCGTAGACGGACAGCTCGGCGGAGCGGCCGCCGTGGAACTCCATGACGTCGGGGTGGTCGAAGGCGCGGTGCCAGGCGACGGCGTCCTCGTCGGTGGGGACGCGCAGCCGTACGACGGGGAGGACTCGGTCCATGGGGCAGCCCTTCAGCCGGGTGGTCGGTGCCGCTGAATAGACTGCCCATGTCCCGTGCCCGTCAGCACCCGCAATTCCCGAACATTCCGAACTGGGGAGAACCCGTCGTGACCGAGCCCCTCTCCGACCACTCCGCCGATGTGATCGTCGTGGGCGCGGGGCCAGCCGGCTCCACGACCGCGTACTACCTGGCCAAGGCAGGGCTCGACGTCCTCCTGCTGGAGAAGACCGCCTTCCCGAGGGAGAAGGTCTGCGGCGACGGCCTCACCCCGCGCGCGACCAAGCAGCTCGTGTCCATGGGCATCGACATCTCCGAAGAGGCCGGCTGGCTGCGCAACAAGGGCCTGCGCATCATCGGCGGCGGCTCCCGCCTCCAGCTGGACTGGCCCGACCTCGCCTCGTACCCGGACTACGGCCTCGTCCGCAAGCGCGACGACTTCGACGAGCAGCTCGCCCGGCAGGCCCAGAAGGCCGGCGCCCGCCTGCACGAGCGCTGCAACGTCGGCGCCCCCGTCATCGACGAGCGCACCGGCCGCATCACCGGCGTCCACGCCAAGCTGGGCGAGGACAAGCGCGAGGTCACCTTCCACGCGCCGCTGGTCGTGGCCGCCGACGGCAACTCCACCCGCCTCTCCCTGGCCATGGGCCTGCACCGCCGCGAGGACCGCCCGATGGGCGTCGCGGTGCGCACGTACTTCACCAGCCCGCGCCACGACGACGACTACCTGGAATCGTGGCTGGAGCTGTGGGACCGGCGCGGCCCCCAGGACCGGCTCCTCCCGGGCTACGGCTGGATCTTCGGCATGGGCGACGGCACCAGCAACGTCGGCCTCGGCGTCCTCAACACCTCCGACTCCTTCAAGGAGCTGGACTGGCGCGAGGTGCTCAAGGCGTGGTGCGCCTCCATGCCCGAGGACTGGGGCTACACCCCCGAGAACATGACGGGGCCGATCCGCGGCGCCGCCCTCCCCATGGCCTTCAACCGCCAGCCGCACTACACCAAGGGCCTGCTCCTGGTCGGCGACGCGGGCGGCCTCGTCAACCCGTTCAACGGCGAGGGCATCGCCTACGCGATGGAATCCGGGCAGATCGCCGCCGACGTCATCGTCCAGGCGCACGCGCGGGCCACGCCGGCCCAGCGCGAGATCGCGCTCCAGCGCTACCCGCGCGTGCTCAAGGACACCTACGGCGGCTACTACACGCTCGGCCGCGCCTTCGTGAAGCTCATCGGCAACCCGAAGGTCATGCAGATCGCGACCCAGCGCGGCCTCACCCACCCCGTCCTGATGAAGTTCACCCTGAAGATGCTCGCCAACCTCACCGACCCCACGGGCGGCGACGCGATGGACCGCATCATCAACGGCCTGAGCAAGGTGGCCCCGAAGGCCTGATCAAGCCCCCTCCATCGCCCTGGCCCGGGCGGCCCGCCGCGCGAACACCTCCTCGCGCCGGGCCGCCGACTGCCGCAGCGCCGCCTTCCGGTCCCGCGCGGAGAGCCGGTCCAGGTAGACGTGCCCATTCACGTGGTCGGTCTCGTGCGCGAGGCAGCGCGCGAAGTACCCGGTGCCCTCGATGCGGAGCGGGGCGCTCTCCCGGTCCAGGCCGCGTACGACGGCCCGGTCGGGGCGCGGTACGTCCATGACGGCGCCGGGCACCGAGAGGCACCCCTCGCCCTCCTCCAGGAGCCGGCGCCCGGCCGGGCCGAGGTCCTCCAGGACGGGGTTGACGACGTGCCCGACATGTCGGACACCGCCGTCGTCGAGGCAGTCGTACACGAACACCCGCAGATCGACGCCGACCTGATTGGCCGCCAGGCCCGCCCCCTCCGCGACGTACATCGTGCGGAACAGGTCGTCGATGAGCGCGGCGAGGTCGGGGCCGAACTCGGTGACGTCCCGGCACGGCTTGTGCAGGACGCTCTCCCCGGCCTCGGTGACCCGCCGCAGCCGGCCGCGCAGGGCCTCGGGCGCGAGCGGGGGGTGGGCGGCGACGGGCCGCCCCTGGACGAAGACGCTGGGCATGACGGGCTCTCCTTCGGCTCGTGACACGGGCCGGCGGATCCACCGGCCCGCGCCGAGCCTGTCAGGAGAACGCGAAGGGCCGCAGCCCCTTGAAGGCTGCGGCCCTGCGCGAATGATGCTCGGCGTGCCCTACAGCACCCGCACCGCACCGCTCGGCGGGTCGTACGACAGGGGCTTCTCCACGACGCCCGTGGAGGAGTTCTGCGCGCCGACGAACATGCCGTCGCCGACGTAGACGCCCACGTGGTACGCGCTGCCCGCGCCGCCCCAGTACAGGATGTCGCCCGGCTGGAGGCTGTCCAGGCCGACCTGGGTGCCCGCGGTCGACTGGTCCTGCGAGACGCGGGGCAGGTCGACGCCGATCTGCTTGAAGGCGGCCTGCACCAGACCGGAGCAGTCCCACGAGCTCGGACCGGTGCCGCCGGAGACGTACGCGTCGCCGATCTGCGCCCGCACGAAGGAGACGACCGCGGCGGCGGAGCCGGTGGCCGTGGACGAGCTGGAGGTGCTGGAGCCGGCGCTGCTGCTGTCGCTGCCCGTGCTCGCGGAGGAGCCGGTGTCCGAGGAGGAGGTGGAGGTGGAAGCGGACGTGAGGGTGGCGCGCGCGGTGCTGCGCGAGGCGCGCTCGGCGGCCTCCTGCTTGCGCGCGGCCTCCTCGGCGGCCTTCTTCTTCTTGGCCTCCTCGGCCTTCTTCTTGGCGTGCGCGAGGTCGGCCTTGGCCTCCTTGGCCGCGTGGGCGGCGGCCGCGTCGCGCTCGGCCTGGAGCTGGTAGGTGGCGGCCGCCTGCTGGGTGGCGTCGGCGGACTGGGCGACCTGGCTGGCCAGATCGGCCGTCAGGGTGGGCAGTTCGAGGGTCTGCGTCACCGGCTCGGCCGCGTTGGCCGAACCCGACGCCCCGGCCACTGCCAGGGTGCTGAGGACGCCACCGGCCACTCCGGCCCGCATCGCGATGGTCGACGCGCTGCGGCGGGGCTTCCGGTGGCTGCGTATGTGAGCGGTGTGGGACATGGGTACAAGCGGTACCAGGAGGTCCTCCATACCTTCAAGAAACGTGGGGTCCGCCACAGTTGTTCAAACGGGCCACGAAATCGCGGTCGCACGCCGCCCATTGACGCCGTAACGGACAATCAGGGCGGCCCGTCATGGGGCTGTGATCACGGTCTTTGATCATTACGCCCGAATTGCCCCGCGCCTACCATCGGTTGCCACAGTTGGCCAAGCCCGGTTGTTCCGGGACCGTTACCGATGTGGCGCAGGTCACGGAACGGCCACCGCCGCGCTCGCGTCCCGCGCTCGTGAACGCGTGCACGTGTCCATCGCGTGCCCCGGCCTCCCCCTGACGTGTGACCCGGACCCTCTATCAAGATCACTCGTCCATCGCCAATTTGCATGCACGAGAAGCATCTTGATATGGAGACGACCCTCGTGCACCGCCTCTGGCCAGCGGCGACTCAGCGGAATGTCACTTCTGGTGATCAACTGAACGCTTCTTGTGTGAAGATCACCGGTCCTCCGTGTTCATGATCCTTCGTCAGGTGGTGGAGATCACAAAGCTTGTGGAATACCCCGTGTCGCAGATCACAGAGCGGCAGGCATAGGATGCGAGGCAGTTGGGCTTGTGACCTGCTTCACATGTTCGCGATCTTCGCCGGAACCACCGGGACCAGCGGGGCTCGTGGGACTGGCGGGGCCGGTGGTGAGCCTGATGCACACCGCCAGCAGTCAGTGCCGACTGAGAGGAGCGAGGAGCGGTGAACGCCTATGCGCCCATCCTCGTACTGGGAGCCCTCGGGGCAGGCTTTGCGATCTTCTCCGTGGTCATGGCCACGCTGATCGGTCCGAAGCGGTACAACCGCGCCAAGCTCGAGGCATACGAGTGCGGCATCGAGCCGACCCCCACGCCGGCCGGCGGCGGGCGCTTCCCCATCAAGTACTACCTGACGGCGATGCTCTTCATCGTCTTCGACATCGAGATCGTCTTCCTCTACCCCTGGGCCGTCACCTTCGACGCCCTGGGGATCTTCGGGCTCGTGGAGATGCTGCTCTTCGTGCTCACCGTCTTCGTCGCGTACGCGTACGTGTGGCGGCGCGGCGGGCTGGAATGGGACTGAGGGGCTCTTAGACATGGGACTCGAAGAAAAGCTGCCGAGCGGCTTCCTGCTGACCACCGTGGAGCAGGCCGCGGGCTGGGTGCGCAAGTCGTCCGTCTTCCCGGCCACCTTCGGCCTGGCGTGCTGCGCCATCGAGATGATGACCACCGGCGCAGGCCGCTACGACCTGGCGCGTTTCGGCATGGAGGTCTTCCGCGGCTCCCCGCGGCAGGCGGACCTGATGATCGTGGCCGGCCGGGTGAGCCAGAAGATGGCGCCGGTGCTGCGGCAGGTCTACGACCAGATGCCGAACCCGAAGTGGGTGATCTCCATGGGGGTCTGCGCCTCCTCGGGCGGCATGTTCAACAACTACGCGATCGTCCAGGGCGTCGACCACATCGTCCCGGTCGACATCTACCTGCCCGGCTGCCCGCCCCGCCCCGAGATGCTGATGGACGCCATTCTCAAGCTGCACCACAAGATCCAGAACTCCAAGCTCGGCGTGAACGCCGAGGAGGCGGCCCGCGAGGCGGAGGAGGCGGCGCTCAAGGCCCTGCCCACCATCGAGATGAAGGGGCTGCTGCGATGAGCGACGCGAACGGCAAGGGCGACGCCGCCGGCAAGGGCGACGCCGCCGGCCACGGGGACGCCGGCGGGAACGGGGTGAACCCCGAGAAGGACCTCTCCGCCGAGAACCTCCCCGGCCAGCGCGGCCAGGGCGGCGAGCAGATCCGCGTCCAGCGCGGCATGTTCGGCGCCAACAACGGCGGCGACACCTCCGGCTACGGCGGCCTGGTCCGCTCCGTCCGCCTGCCGGGCCCCGCCGCCCGGCCCTACGGCGGCTGGTTCGACGAGGTCGCCGACGAGCTGGAGGGCGCCCTGGAGGAGCAGGACCTGCTGCCGGCCAACGCCATCGAGAAGACGGTCGTCGACCGCGGCGAGCTGACCTTCCACATCGAGCGCGAGCACCTGGTCCGCGTCGCCCGCACCCTGCGCGACGACCCGGCGCTCCGCTTCGAGCTGTGCACCGGCGTCAGCGGCGTGCACTACCCGAACGACAAGGGCCGCGAGCTGCACGCCGTCTACCACCTGCGCTCGATCACCCACAACCGGCTGATCCGCCTGGAGGTCAGCGCCCCCGACGCCGACCCGCACATCCCGTCGCTCTTCCAGGTCTACCCGACCAACGACTGGCACGAGCGCGAGACGTACGACTTCTACGGCATCGTCTTCGACGGCCACCCCGCCCTGACCCGGATCATGATGCCGGACGACTGGCAGGGCCACCCGCAGCGCAAGGACTACCCCCTCGGCGGCATCCCCGTCGAGTACAAGGGCGCCCAGATCCCGGCTCCGGACCAGCGGAGGTCGTACTCGTGAGCACCTCGCACGCATCCTCCCGCGAGACCACCGAAGGCACCGTCTACACGGTCACCGGCGGCGACTGGGACGAGGTCGTCCAGTCCGCGGCCCGCGCCGACGACGAGCGCATCGTCGTCAACATGGGCCCCCAGCACCCCTCCACGCACGGGGTGCTCCGCCTGATCCTGGAGATCGACGGCGAGACGGTCACCGAGGCCCGCTGCGGCATCGGCTACCTGCACACCGGCATCGAGAAGAACCTCGAGTACCGGAACTGGACGCAGGGCACCACCTTCGTGACGCGCATGGACTACCTGACCTCGTTCTTCAACGAGACGGCGTACTGCCTGGGCGTCGAGAAGCTCCTCGGCATCGAGGACCAGGTGCCGGACCGGGCGACGATCATCCGGGTGCTCCTGATGGAGCTGAACCGGCTCTCCTCCCACCTGGTGTGCATCGCCACCGGCGGCATGGAGCTGGGCGCCACCACGATCATGATCTACGGCTTCCGGGACCGCGAGCTGATCCTGGACATCTACGAGCTGATCACCGGCCTGCGGATGAACCACGCCTACATCCGCCCCGGCGGCCTCGCCCAGGACCTGCCGCCCGGCGCGGTGGACCACATCCGGGCCTTCGTGAAGAAGATGCAGGGGAACCTGTCGGAGTACGACAAGCTCGCCACCGGCAACCCCATCTTCAAGGCCCGCATGCAGAACGTCGGCTACCTCGACCTGGCCGGCTGCATGGCGCTCGGCGCCACCGGTCCGATCCTGCGCTCCACCGGCCTCCCGCACGACCTGCGCAAGTCCCAGCCGTACTGCGGCTACGAGACGTACGACTTCGAGGTGCCCACCGCCGACACCTGCGACTCCTACGGCCGCTTCCTCATCCGCCTGGAGGAGATGCGCCAGTCGCTGCACATCGTCGAGCAGTGCCTGGACCGGCTGGCGCCGGGACCGGTGATGGTCGCCGACAAGAAGATCGCCTGGCCCGCCCAGCTCGCGCTGGGACCCGACGGGCTCGGCAACTCCCTCGACCACATCAAGAAGATCATGGGCACCTCCATGGAGGCCCTGATCCACCACTTCAAGCTGGTCACCGAGGGCTTCCGCGTGCCGCCGGGACAGGCGTACGCGGCGGTCGAGTCGCCCAAGGGCGAGCTGGGCGCGCACGTCGTCTCCGACGGCGGCACCCGCCCCTACCGGGTCCACTTCCGCGACCCGTCCTTCACCAACCTGCAGGCCATGGCGGCGATGTGCGAGGGCGGCCAGGTCGCCGACGTCATCGTCGCGGTGGCGTCCATCGACCCCGTGATGGGAGGCGTCGACCGGTGACCACGAACCCCACGGACCGGGGCGTCGGCCTGGGCATGCCGGAGCTGCCGGCCCCCGCCTACCCGGACGACGTCCGCGTCCGCCTTGAGGCCGACGCGCGCGAGGTCGTCGCCCGCTACCCGGACTCCCGCTCCGCCCTGCTGCCGCTGCTGCACCTCGTGCAGTCCGAGGAGGGCCACGTCACGCGCACGGGCATGCGGTTCTGCGCCGACGTGCTCGGCCTGACCACCGCCGAGGTCACCGCGGTGGCGACCTTCTACTCCATGTACCGGCGCCGGCCCAGCGGGGACTACCAGGTCGGCGTGTGCACCAACACGCTGTGCGCGGTGATGGGCGGCGACGCGATCTTCGAGTCGCTCCAGGAGCACCTCGGCGTCGGCAACGGCGAGACGACCGGGGACGGCAAGGTCACCCTGGAGCACATCGAGTGCAACGCGGCCTGCGACTTCGCCCCGGTCGTGATGGTCAACTGGGAGTTCTTCGACAACCAGACCCCGGACAGCGCCCGGCACCTGGTGGACGACCTGGTCGCGGGCCGGCCGGTCACGCCGACCCGCGGGGCGCCGCTGTGCACCTTCAAGGAGACCGCCCGGATCCTGGCGGGCTTCCCGGACGAGCGGGACGGCGCCGTCGCGGCCGGCGGCAGCGCGGGTCCCGCCTCCCTGGCCGGGCTGAAGCTGGCCAAGGGGGAAGTGGCCGCCGCGCGCGTGGTGCACCCGCGGGACGGCGGGCCGCACGACGGTGGCGGCGGTGCGCACGACGCGCCCCGGGACCAGGGCGCGCCCCAGCAGGGCGCCGAGCACGACCCGGCGCCGCCCAAGCACCTCAGTTCGCACGACGAGCCGGAGCAGACCTCGGCCTCCGACCCGTCCCACCCCGCGGGGCCGACCGCCGAGGAGGGGGAGTGATGACCTTGGCAGCCGAGATCAAGGACGACACCGGCCCGGAGAAGCTGCTCGCACCCGTGCTGTCGGCCTTCTGGGACGAGGACGCGTCGTGGACGCTGGACGTCTACCGGAGGCACGAGGGGTACGAGGGGCTGCGCAAGGCGCTGGCCATGTCGCCGGACGACCTGATCGCGTACGTCAAGGACTCCGGTCTGCGCGGACGCGGCGGCGCGGGGTTCCCCACCGGGATGAAGTGGCAGTTCATCCCGCAGGGGGACGGCAAGCCTCACTATCTTGTTGTCAACGCCGACGAGTCGGAGCCGGGAACCTGTAAAGACATCCCGCTCCTCTTCGCGAACCCGCACAGCCTCATCGAGGGCATCGTGATCGCGTGCTACGCGATCCGTTCGTCGCATGCGTTCATCTACCTGCGGGGTGAAGTCGTCCCCGTCCTGCGGCGGTTGCACGAGGCCGTGCGCGAGGCCCATGCCGCTGGATTCCTGGGCGAGGACATCCTGGGCAGCGGGGTGAACCTGGAACTCACCGTGCACGCGGGCGCGGGCGCGTACATCTGCGGTGAGGAGACCGCGCTGCTCGATTCGCTCGAAGGCCGCCGCGGCCAGCCGCGGCTCCGTCCTCCCTTCCCTGCTGTGGCAGGGCTCTATGCCTGCCCGACTGTAGTGAACAACGTCGAGTCCATCGCCTCGGTTCCCGCCATCCTGAACAGGGGCAAGGACTGGTTCAGGTCGATGGGCAGCGAGAAGTCCCCGGGCTTCACGCTCTACTCGCTCAGCGGCCACGTCGCGAGCCCCGGCCAGTACGAGGGGCCGCTCGGCATCACGCTGCGCCAGCTCCTCGACATGAGCGGGGGCATGCGCCCCGGCCACCGGCTGAAGTTCTGGACGCCGGGCGGCTCCTCGACACCGATGTTCACCGACGAGCACCTCGACGTCCCCCTTGACTACGAAGGAGTGGGTGCCGCGGGTTCCATGCTCGGCACGAAAGCACTCCAGTGCTTCGACGAGACGACCTGCGTGGTCCGCGCCGTCACCCGCTGGACCGAGTTCTACGCCCACGAGTCCTGCGGCAAGTGCACCCCGTGCCGCGAGGGCACCTACTGGCTGGTGCAGCTGCTGCGCGACATCGAGGCCGGCAAGGGCGCCATGAGCGACCTCGACAAGCTGAACGACATCGCCGACAACATCAACGGCAAGTCCTTCTGCGCCCTCGGCGACGGCGCCGCCGCGCCGATCTTCTCCTCGCTGAAGTACTTCCGCGAGGAGTACGAGCAGCACATCACGGGCCGCGGCTGCCCCTTCGACCCGGCCAAGTCCACGGCCTGGGCCGACCGCACGGAGGTGAACGCATGACGGTGACCACGAACGCCCCCTCCGGCGGGGGCGAGGCGGCGGTGCCGCCCGAGGACCTGGTCTCGCTGACCATCGACGGCATCGAGATCAGCGTGCCCAAGGGCACCCTGGTCATCCGGGCCGCCGAGCGGCTCGGCATCGAGATCCCCCGGTTCTGCGACCACCCGCTCCTCGACCCGGCCGGCGCCTGCCGGCAGTGCATCGTCGAGGTCGAGGGCCAGCGCAAGCCGATGGCGTCCTGCACCATCACCTGCACCGACGGGATGGTGGTCAAGACCCAGCTCACCTCGCCGGCCGCCGAGAAGGCGCAGCACGGCGTGATGGAGCTGCTGCTCATCAACCACCCGCTGGACTGCCCGGTCTGCGACAAGGGCGGCGAGTGCCCGCTGCAGAACCAGGCCATGTCGCACGGCCAGGCCGACTCCCGCTTCGAGGGCAGGAAGCGGACCTACGAGAAGCCCGTGCCGATCTCCACGCAGGTGCTGCTCGACCGCGAGCGGTGCGTGCTGTGCGCCCGCTGCACCCGGTTCTCCAACCAGGTCGCGGGCGACCCGATGATCGAGCTGATCGAGCGCGGCGCGCTCCAGCAGGTCGGCACCGGCGAGGGCGACCCCTTCGAGTCGTACTTCTCCGGCAACACCATCCAGATCTGCCCGGTCGGCGCGCTCACCTCGGCCGCCTACCGGTTCCGCTCCCGCCCCTTCGACCTGATCTCCTCCCCGTCGGTGTGCGAGCACTGCTCCGGCGGTTGCGCGACCCGTACCGACCACCGGCGCGGCAAGGTGATGCGCCGGCTCGCGGCGGAGGACCCCGAGGTCAACGAGGAGTGGATCTGCGACAAGGGCCGCTTCGGCTTCCGCTACGCGCAGACCAAGGAGCGGCTGACCACGCCGCTGGTGCGCAGCGCGGAGGGCGAACTGGAGCCGGCGTCCTGGCCGGAGGCCCTCCAGATCGCCGCCCAGGGGCTGCTCGCCTCGCGCGGCCGGACCGGCGTGCTGACCGGCGGCCGGCTCACCGTGGAGGACGCCTACGCGTACAGCAAGTTCGCGCGCGTGGCGCTCGATACGAACGACATCGACTTCCGCGCGCGCGTGCACAGCGTCGAGGAGGCCGACTTCCTCGCCGCCCGCGTCGCCGGCCACGGCCGCGACCTGGACGGCACCGGCGTCACGTACACCCTCCTGGAGAAGGCGCCCGCCGTGCTCCTGGTGGGCTTCGAGGCCGAGGAGGAGGCGCCCGGCGTCTTCCTGCGGCTGCGCAAGGCGTGGCGCAGGCACGGCCAGCAGGTGTACTCCCTGGCCACCCACGCCACCCGGGGCCTGGCCAAGGCGGGCGGCACGCTGCTGCCGGCCGCGCCCGGCACCGAGACCGAGTGGCTGGACGCGCTGGCCGGCGGGGTCGGCCTGGAGGAGTCCGGCACCGGCGCCGCCGAGGCGCTGCGCGCGGAGGGCGCCGTCATCGTCGTAGGGGAGCGGCTGGCGTCCGTCGCGGGCGGGCTGACCGCCGCGGTGCGCACGGCCGCCGCGACCGGGGCCGGGCTGGTGTGGATCCCGCGCCGGGCGGGGGAGCGCGGTGCCGTAGAAGTGGGCGCGCTGCCGTCCCTGCTGCCCGGGGGCCGCCCGGCCACCGACCCGCGCGCGCGGGAGGAGGTCGCCGCCGTCTGGGGCCTGGCCGACCTGCCGCACCGCTACGGCCGCGACACCGGCGAGATCGTCGACGCCGCCGTCCGCGGCGAACTGCAGGCGCTGCTCGTCGCGGGCGTGGAGGTCGCCGACCTGCCCGACCCGGCACGCGCGCGTGCGGCGCTCGCGGAGGCCGGGTTCGTGGTCTCCCTGGAGCAGCGGCCCAGCGAGGTCACCGACCACGCCGACGTGGTGCTGCCGGTCGCGGCGGTCGCCGAGAAGGCCGGCACCTTCCTCAACTGGGAGGGCCGGGTCCGCTTCTTCGAGGCCGCGCTCAAGCCCGACCAGATGACCCGCCGCCTGGCGCCCACCGACGCGCGCGTGCTCCAGATGCTCGCCGACGCCATGGACGTCCACCTCGGCCTGCCGGACCTGCGCACCACGCGCGCGGAGATCGACCGGCTCGGCCCCTGGGACGGCCCCCGGGCCGGCGAGCCGGCCGTCACCGCGGGCGCGCTGCCCCGCCCGGCCGCCGGGGAGGCCGTCCTCGCCGGGCACCGCCTCCTCCTCGACCAGGGCCTGCTCCAGCAGGGCGACGAGGCGCTGGCCGGCACCCGGCACGCCGCATGCGCGCGCGTGTCGGCCGCCACGGCCGCCGAGGCGGGCGTCGAGAACGGCGAGCTGCTCACCGTGACCGGCCCCGCGGGCTCGGTCGCGCTGCCCCTGGAGATCAGCGAGATGCCCGACCGGGTGGTCTGGCTGCCGCTGAACTCCGCCGGCACCGGTGTCTCCAGCGAGGCGGGCGTCCTGCCCGGGTCCCTCGTCCGTATCGGTCCGGCGGTGTCCGCCGGCGAGGCCACCGAGGAGGTGGACGCATGAGCCCGCTCCTCGCCGCCGAAGACCTCTCCATGTTCGGCAGCGACCCCTGGTGGCTGGTGGTCGTCAAAGCGGTGTTCTGCTTCGCCTTCCTGATGGTGACCGTGCTGTTCTCCATCGTCTGGGAGCGCAAGGTCGTCGCCTGGATGCAGCTGCGCATCGGGCCCAACCGGCACGGCCCCTGGGGCATGCTCCAGTCGCTGGCCGACGGCATCAAGCTGATGCTCAAGGAAGACGTCATCGTCAAGCGCGCGGACAAGGCGGTCTACGTCCTCGCGCCGGTCGTGGCGGCGATCCCCGCCTTCATGGCGATCGCGGTGATCCCCTTCGGCCCGGCCGGCAACGAGGTCTCGATCTTCGGCCACCGCACCGCCATGCAGCTGACCGACCTGCCGATCGCCATGCTGTTCATCCTGGCGGTCGCCTCGGTGGGCATCTACGGCATCGTCCTGGCCGGCTGGAGCTCGGGATCGACGTACCCGCTCCTCGGCGGACTGCGCTCCTGCGCGCAGATGATCTCCTACGAGATCGCCATGGGTGCCGCGTTCGCCTCGGTGTTCCTCTACTCGGGGTCCATGTCGACCTCGACCATCGTGGAGTCCCAGTCGGACCGCTGGTACATCGTGCTGCTGCCGGTCTCCTTCATCCTCTACATCGTCACGATGATCGGCGAGACCAACCGCGCCCCCTTCGACATGCCCGAGTCCGAGGGCGACCTGGTGGGCGGCTTCAACACCGAGTACTCGTCCATCAAGTTCGCGATGTTCATGCTCGCCGAGTACGTCAACATGGTGACCGTCTCGGCCGTCGCCACCACCCTCTTCCTCGGCGGCTGGCGCGCCCCCTGGCCGGTCAGCACCTTCTGGGAGGGCGCCAACCACGGCTGGTGGCCGCTGCTCTGGTTCACCGTCAAGGTCCAGCTGCTGCTGTTCTTCTTCATCTGGCTGCGCGGCACCCTGCCCCGCGTCCGCTACGACCAGCTGATGAAGCTCGGCTGGAAGGTCCTCATCCCGGTCTCCCTGGTGTGGCTGATGCTGGTCGCCACCATCCGGGCGCTGCGCAACGAGGACTACGACTTCACCGACATCGCGCTCTACGTCGGCGGCGGCGTGCTCGCCCTGCTGCTGCTCTCCTTCGTCGCGGACGCCTTCCGCACCAAGGGCCGCGGGGACGAGGAGGCCGCCGGGGAGCCGGTCGGCTTCGACCCGATGGCCGGCGGATTCCCCGTGCCGCCACTGCCGGGACAGGAGTTGCCGCCGGTACCGCGGCGCCGCCCGCAGCGGGAGCGGGAGCTGATTGTCAGTGGTGGCCCCGATACTCAGAGTGATGAATCTTCCGGCCGATCCACCGAGGGAAAGGAGGCGTCCGATGGCTGAGGAGCCCAAGGAGACCAAGCCCGGTTTCCAGAACCCCGTGGCCGGCTTCGGCGTGACCTTCAAGGCCATGTTCAAGAAGCGGCTGACCGAGCAGTATCCGGAGCAGCCCAAGACCACCGCGCCCCGCTTCCACGGACGGCACCAGCTCAACCGCCATCCGGACGGCCTGGAGAAGTGCGTCGGCTGCGAGCTGTGCGCCTGGGCGTGCCCCGCCGACGCGATCTATGTGGAGGGCGCGGACAACACCGACGAGGAGCGCTACTCCCCGGGCGAGCGGTACGGGCGGGTGTACCAGATCAACTACGCCCGCTGCATCCTGTGCGGCCTGTGCATCGAGGCGTGCCCCACGCGCGCGCTGACGATGACCAACGAGTTCGAGCTGGCCGACTCCAGCCGCGCCGACCTCATCTACACCAAGGAGCAGCTCCTCGCCGGCCTGGAGGAGGGCATGGTCGACTCGCCGCACGCCATCTACCCGGGCACCGACGAGCAGGACTACTACCGCGGCCTGGTCACCGAGGCCGCGCCCGGCACCGAGCAGCAGGTCGCGCACTCCAAGGGCGAGGTCGTCCAGGAGTCGGCCTCCACCTTCGGCCCGGAGGAGCCGGCGTCGGAGGAGGTGATCCGCCGATGAGCGCGCAGCTCGCCGCCGCCTACTCCACGTCTACGGGAGAGGCCGTCCAGTTCTGGATCCTCGGCACGGTCGCGGTGATCGGCGCCCTGTGCACCGTCTTCATGAAGAAGGCCGTGCACAGCGCGCTCTGCCTGGCCGGCACCATGATCGTCCTGGCGGTCTTCTACCTGGCCAACGGCGCCTACTTCCTCGGCATCGTGCAGATCGTCGTCTACACGGGCGCGGTCATGATGCTCTTCCTGTTCGTGGTGATGCTGGTCGGCGTCACCGCGGCGGACTCCCTGAAGGAGACCATCAAGGGCCAGCGCTGGCTGGCCCTGGTCAGCGGCCTCGGCTTCGGCGTCCTGCTGATCGCCGGCATCGCCAACGCCTCGCTCACGGAGTTCAGCGGCGTCGGCAAGGCGAACGCGAACGGCAATGTGGAGGGCCTCGCCGCCCTGCTGTTCACCAAGTACGTCTTCGCCTTCGAGATCACCGGCGCCCTGCTCATCACGGCCGCCGTCGGCGCCATGGTGCTCACCCACCGCGAGCGCACCGAACGCTCCGCCACGCAGCGCGAGATGGCCGAGAAGCGGGTCCGCGACGGCCGCCAACTGCCGCCGCTGCCGGCCCCTGGCGTCTACGCCCGGCACAACGCGGTCGACATCGCGGGCCTGCTCCCCGACGGCACGCCGTCCGAGCTGACCGTCAGCAAGACGCTGCGCGAGCGCGGCCAGGTCCGGGACGTCTCCATGGAGGCGTTGAACGACCTGAAGGCCATGGAGCAGCGCGCCGAGGAGCGCCTGGAGCGCCGGGCCGTCGACCCGGTGCGGGGCAAGCGGGCCGAGGAGGCGTCCAAGTGAATCCGGTCAACTACCTGTATCTCGCCGCCCTGCTGTTCACCATCGGCGCCACGGGCGTGCTGATCCGGCGCAACGCGATCGTGGTGTTCATGTGCGTGGAGCTGATGCTCAACGCCTGCAACCTCGCGTTCGTCGCCTTCTCCCGGCTGCACGGCAATCTGGACGGTCAGATCATGGCCTTCTTCACGATGGTCGTCGCCGCCGCCGAGGTCGTGGTGGGGCTGGCGATCATCGTGTCGCTGTTCCGTTCCCGCCACTCGGCCTCGGTCGACGACGCCAGCCTGATGAAGCTCTGAGGGGTCGGAAGACATCGTGGACAATCTCCTTGCGCTGCTGGTGGCGGCGCCCCTGCTCGGAGCGGCGGTGCTGCTCTGCGGCGGCCGCCGCCTCGACGCCGTAGGCCACTGGCTCGGCACGCTGCTCGCCGCCGCGTCCTTCGTGATCGGCGTCGTCCTCTTCTCCGACCTGCTCGGCCGGGGCTCCGAGGACCGCACCCTGACGCAGCACCTGTTCAGCTGGGTCCCGGTGGAGGGCTTCCAGGCGGACATCGCCTTCCGGCTCGACCAGCTGTCGATGACGTTCGTGCTGCTGATCACCGGCGTCGGCTCGCTCATCCACCTGTACTCGGTGAGCTACATGGAGCACGACGAGCGCCGCCGCCGCTTCTTCGGCTACCTGAACCTGTTCCTCGCGGCGATGCTGATCCTGGTCCTCGCCGACAACTACCTGCTGCTGTACGTCGGCTGGGAGGGCGTCGGCCTCGCCTCGTACCTGCTGATCGGCTTCTGGCAGCACAAGCCCAGCGCCGCCACCGCCGCGAAGAAGGCCTTCCTGGTCAACCGCGTCGGCGACATGGGCCTGTCGATCGCCATCATGCTGATGTTCCTCTGGTTCGGCACCTTCGCCTTCGGGCCGGTGCTCGGCAGCGTGGACGACCCCGGCATCGCCGGGCAGGCCGGCGAGGGCAAGCTGACCGCGATCGCCCTGATGCTGCTGCTCGCCGCCTGCGGCAAGTCCGCCCAGGTGCCCCTTCAGTCCTGGCTCGGCGACGCGATGGAGGGCCCGACCCCGGTCTCGGCCCTCATCCACGCGGCGACGATGGTGACGGCGGGCGTGTACCTGATCGTCCGCTCGGCGACCATCTTCAACGGCGCGCCGGACGCGCAGCTCGTGGTCACGGTGGTCGGCGCGGTCACGCTGATGTTCGGTGCGATCGTCGGTTGCGCGAAGGACGACATCAAGAAGGCGCTGGCCGGCTCGACCATGTCGCAGATCGGCTACATGGTGCTCGCCGCCGGCCTCGGCCCCATCGGCTACGTCTTCGCCATCATGCACCTGGTCACCCACGGCTTCTTCAAGGCCGGCCTGTTCCTCGGCGCCGGCTCGGTGATGCACGGCATGAACGACGAGGTGGACATGCGCCGCTACGGCGGCCTGCGCAAGTACATGCCGGTCACCTTCGTCACCTTCGGCCTCGGCTACCTGGCGATCATCGGCTTCCCCGGCCTGTCCGGCTTCTTCTCCAAGGACAAGATCATCGAGTCGGCGTTCGCCAAGGGCGGCACCGAGGGCTGGATCCTCGGCGGCGTCGCCCTCCTGGGCGCCGCGATCACCGCGTACTACATGACGCGCGTGATGCTCATGACCTTCTTCGGCGAGGAGCGCTGGCGCACGGCACCGGCCCCGGCTTCGGCCAGTCCCGACGTGGAGCCGGCCGCCGAGGAGCACGGCGACCACGCGGTCCCGCACCCGCACGAGTCGCCGAAGCTCATGACCATCCCGATGATCGTGCTGGCCGTCGGCTCGGTCGCGGGCGGCGCCTTCTTCAGCATCGGCGACCGCTTCCTGCACTGGCTGGAGCCGGTCACCGGCCACGACCACGGCGACGCGCCGATCGGCGCGACGACGGTGACGGCCGCCACGGTGACCGTCATGGTCGTCGGCGTCGTCCTCGCCTGGGCTCAGTACGGGCGCCGCCCGGTCCCGGCCGTCGCCCCGCGCGGGTCGCTGCTCACCCGGGCCGCCCGGCGCGACCTGCTCCAGGACGACTTCAACCACGTCGTCCTGGTCCGCGGCGGCGAGCACCTGACGCGCTCGCTGGTCTACGTCGACCACACCCTGGTCGACGGGGTGGTCAACGGCACCGCGGCCTCGGTCGGCGGCCTGTCCGGGCGGCTGCGCAAGCTCCAGAACGGGTTCGCGCGCTCCTACGCGGTCTCGATGTTCGGCGGCGCGGCGGTCCTCGTCGCCGCGACCCTGCTGATGAGGGCGGTCTGATACCGATGTCCTTTCCCCTGCTGACAGCGACGGCGGTGCTCCCGGCCGTCGGGGCGATCGCCACGGCGGCGGTGCCGGCGGCGAAGCGCACCGCGGCCAAGTGGCTCGCGCTGCTCTTCTCGCTGGCCACCCTCGCCCTCGCGATCGCGGTCCTGGTCCGCTTCGACCCGGACGGCGACCGTTACCAGCTCACCGAGTCGCACGCCTGGATCGCCGACTTCGGCGTCCGCTACGAACTGGGCGTGGACGGCATCGCGGTGGCGCTGATCGCCCTGACCGCCGTCCTCATGCCGTTCATCGTCCTGGCGAGCTGGCACGACGCCGACCCGATGGAGACCGGCAGCAGCCGGTGGCGGCCGACGCAGGGCTTCTTCGCCCTGCTCCTCGGCGTCGAGGCGATGGTGATCATCTCGTTCGAGGCCACCGACGTCTTCCTCTTCTACATCTTCTTCGAAGCCATGCTCATCCCGATGTACTTCCTCATCGGCGGCTTCGGGGACCGGGCCCACCAGCACGGCGAGCAGGTGGCGGCCACCCAGCGGTCGTACGCCGCGGTGAAGTTCCTCCTCTACAACCTGGCCGGCGGCCTGATCATGCTGGCCGCGGTGATCGGCCTCTACGTGGTCGCGGGGAACTTCTCGCTCGCCGAGATCGCCGAGGCCCGCGCCAACGGCTCCCTCGACATGGCGACCAACACCGAGCGGTGGCTGTTCCTCGGCTTCTTCTTCGCCTTCGCGGTGAAGGCGCCGCTGTGGCCGCTGCACACCTGGCTGCCCAACGCCATGGGGGAGGCCACCGCCCCGGTCGCCGTGCTCATCACGGCGGTCGTGGACAAGGTGGGCACCTTCGCGATGCTCCGCTTCTGCCTCCAGCTCTTCCCCGAGGCCAGCAAGTGGGCGACGCCGGTCATCCTGGTCCTCGCGCTGATCAGCATCATCTACGGGGCGCTGCTCGCGGTCGGCCAGCGGGACATCAAGCGGCTGGTGGCGTACGCGTCGATCTCGCACTTCGGCTTCATCGTGATGGGCATCTTCGCGATGACCAGCCAGGGCCAGTCCGGCGCGACCCTGTACATGGTCAACCACGGCATCTCGACGGCCGCGCTGATGCTGGTCGCGGGCTTCCTGATCTCGCGCCGCGGCTCTCGGCTCATCGCCGACTACGGCGGCGTGCAGAAGGTCGCGCCGGTGCTGGCCGGCACCTTCCTGATCGGCGGCCTGGCCACGCTCTCCCTGCCGGGGCTCGCCCCGTTCGTGAGCGAGTTCCTGGTCCTGGTCGGCACGTTCACCCGCTATCCGGTGGTCGGCATCATCGCCACCTTCGGCATCGTGCTCGCCGCCCTCTACACCCTCGTCCTCTACCAGCGGACGATGACGGGCCCGGTGAAGCCCGAGGTGGCGGCGCTGCCCGACCTGCGGGCGCGCGAACTGCTGGTGGTGGCGCCCCTGGTGGTGCTGCTGATCTTCCTGGGCGTCTATCCCAAGCCCGTCGCGGACATCGTCAACCCGGCGGTCAAGCAGACCCTCTCCGACGTACACAAGAAGGACCCCCGGCCCGAGGTGGAGGCGGCCAAGTGAGCGCAACAGCCGTCCACAGCCTGTGGACAACGGCGGCGGCAGCCGACCCGATCGCCAAGATCGACGCACCGAAGATCGAGTACGGGCAGTTGTCGCCCACCTTGATCATCCTCGGCGCCGCGATCGTCGGGATCCTGGTGGAGGCCTTCGTGCCGCGCCGGTCCCGCTACTACGCCCAGATGTTCGTCTCCACGGTGGCGATCGTCGCCGCCTTCGCCGCGGTCGTCGCGCTCGCGGCGAAGGGGTACGGCACCACGAAGGCGGGCATCGCCGCGATGGGCGCCATCGCGGTCGACGGGCCCGCCCTGTTCCTCCAGGGCACCATCCTGCTGGCCGCCCTGGTCGGCCTCTTCACCTTCGCCGAGCGCCGCCTCGACCCCGAGGCGCACGGCAACCGCGTCGACTCCTTCGCCGCGCAGGCGGCGGCGGTGCCCGGCAGCGAGGCCGAGCAGAAGGCGGTGAAGGCGGGCTTCACCACCACGGAGGTCTTCCCCCTCCTCCTCTTCGCCGTCGCCGGCATGCTGGTCTTCCCCGCCGCCAACGATCTCCTGACGCTCTTCGTCGCCCTGGAGGTCTTCTCCCTCCCGCTCTACCTGCTGTGCGCGCTGGCCCGCCGCAAGCGGCTGGTGTCGCAGGAGGCGGCGGTCAAGTACTTCCTCCTCGGCGCCTTCGCCTCCGCCTTCACCCTGTTCGGCATCGCCCTGCTGTACGGCTACTCGGGCTCCATGGCGTACGGCACGATCGGGCGGGTCGTCGACGGCACCCTGAAGAACGTCACCCCGGCGCTCGCCGACACCATGGGCAACGACGCGCTGCTGCTGGTCGGCTCCGCGCTCATCGTGATGGGCCTGCTGTTCAAGGTCGGCGCGGTGCCGTTCCACATGTGGACGCCGGACGTCTACCAGGGCGCCCCGACGCCGGTCACCGGCTTCATGGCGGCGGCCACCAAGGTCGCGGCCTTCGGCGCGCTGCTGCGCCTGCTGTACGTCGTCCTTCCCGGCCTGCGCTGGGACTGGCGGCCGGTGATGTGGGCGGTGGCGATCGTCACCATGCTGGGCGGCGCGATCGTCGCGATCACCCAGACCGACATCAAGCGGCTGCTGGCCTACTCGTCGATCGCCCACGCGGGCTTCATCCTCGCGGGCGTCATCGCCACCACCCCCGACGGCGTCTCCTCCGTCCTCTTCTACCTGGCCGCGTACTCCTTCGTGACGATCGGCGCCTTCGCGGTCGTCACCCTGGTCCGCGACGCGGGCGGCGAGGCGACGCACCTGTCGAAGTGGGCGGGCCTCGGCCGCCGCTCGCCGCTGGTCGCGGCGGTCTTCGCGGTCTTCCTGCTCGCCTTCGCCGGCATCCCGCTGACCAGCGGCTTCGCGGGCAAGTTCGCCGTCTTCAAGGCGGCGGCGGAGGGCGGCGCGGCCCCACTGGTGGTCGTCGGCGTGATCTCGTCGGCCGTCGCGGCGTTCTTCTACATCCGCGTGATCGTCCTGATGTTCTTCAGCGAGCCCCGCCCCGAGGGCCCGACGGTCGCGGTGCCGTCACCGCTGACGATGACGGCGATCGGCGTGGGCGTCGCGGTCACGGTGGTCCTGGGCGTGGCACCCCAGTACTTCCTGGACCTGGCGGGCCAGGCGGGGGTGTTCGTCCGCTGACCCCGGCTCCACGGACACGGCTGCGGCCCGGCGCCCTCGGGGGGTGCCGGGCCGTCGCCGTGCTCCCGGTCAGACGCCGCCGCGACGCATCTTGATGCCGGTCAGATCCAGGTCCAGAGGGAAGGGCGCGGCCACCTTCATCCGCTCACGGAAGATCCCCACGCTGACGTAGGCGCCAGTGGTGGGCTCCAGCTCGAAGGCGTGCACCACGGCCATGCCCTTCTCGTTCTCCACGCGCCAGTAGTGGGCGATGCCGGCGCGCGCGTACTTCAGCGGCTTGGTCTCGCGGTCGCGGGAGACCGACTCGGCGGAGACGACCTCGACGGCCAGGGTGACGGCCGCCGCCGGGTAACGAGTCTGCTCCGGGTCGTCGACCACGTCCCCCCTGACCACGATCACGTCCGGTTCAGGCCGATTCTGCTGGTCGATGTCGATCGTGAACTCGCGCACGACATCGAACTCCGTCGGTGCCAGCGACTGGAGCTGCCACTCGAAGAAGCTCACGGTGCGTGAGTGGAAGAGGGTCTGCGGACTCACGAAGACGAGACTCCCGTCGATCAGTTCCGTATGCGGAGGCAGATTCGGAAGCCGGTCCAGGTCGTCGGCGGTCCAACCGCCCTCGGGCGGGACAGGCCAGTCCGGCGTTGACGCCTTCGGTGCGACGCTCATCAGTGCTCCCATGCGACGGAGTCTCGCGGGTGCAATCAGACTATCGACCGGAAACGGACGAGTCTCCCGCGAACGTGTGAACGACGGTCGTGTCCTTGACGGCCCCGTCGCCACAGCCTGTGGATAACTCCGAGCATGTCGGCGCGGACCCCTATCGTGGAGGCAGTGGTCGGGACAGGACGGACAGGGCAGGACGTACGGGGGTCGGAGCGATGGGCGGGACGGGCGTGATCGAGGGCATGGCAGGGACGGCGGACACCGGGGTGACGGAGACCGGGGCGACGGACAGTGCGGCGCTGGCCGCGCTGCACCGGGTCTTCGGGTTCGACGCCTTCCGGGGCGAGCAGGCGGCGATCGTCGAGCATGTGATCGCCGGCGGCGACGCCGTCGTGCTCATGCCGACCGGCGGCGGCAAGTCGCTGTGCTACCAGATCCCGGCCCTGGTCCGCCCGGGCACCGGCATCGTGGTCTCGCCGCTCATCGCCCTCATGCAGGACCAGGTGGACGCGCTGCGGGCGCTCGGCGTGCGGGCCGGGTTCATGAACTCCACGCAGGACTTCGACGAGCGCCGGATGACCGAGGCCGAGTTCCTCGCCGGCGAGCTGGACCTGCTCTACCTCGCGCCCGAGCGGCTGCGCCTGGACAGCACGCTCGACCTGCTCTCCCGCGGCAAGATCTCCGTCTTCGCGATCGACGAGGCGCACTGCGTCGCCCAGTGGGGCCACGACTTCCGCCCCGACTACCTCTCCCTGTCCCTGCTGGGCGAGCGCTGGCCGGACGTGCCCCGCATCGCCCTCACCGCGACGGCCACCCGCGCCACGCACAAGGAGATCACCGAGCGCCTGGGCATGCCGTCGGCGCGGCACTTCGAGGCCAGCTTCGACCGGCCCAACATCCAGTACCGGATCGTGCCGAAGACGGAGCCCAAGAAGCAGCTGCTGGCCTTCCTGCGCGAGGAGCACGCCGGGGACGCCGGAATCGTGTACTGCCTCTCGCGCAACTCCGTGGAGAAGACCGCCGAGTTCCTCTCCCGCAACGGCGTGGAGGCGGTGCCGTACCACGCAGGACTGGACGCGGGCACCCGCGCCGCCCACCAGTCCCGCTTCCTCCGCGAGGAGGGCCTGGTCGTGGTCGCGACCATCGCCTTCGGCATGGGCATCGACAAGCCGGACGTCCGCTTCGTCGCCCACCTGGACCTGCCCAAGTCGGTCGAGGGCTACTACCAGGAGACCGGCCGCGCGGGCCGCGACCGCCTGCCGTCCACGGCCTGGATGACGTATGGGCTGAACGACGTCATACAGCAGCGCAAGCTGATCCAGTCCGGCGAGGGCGACGAGGCGTTCCGCCGGCGGGCCCAGGGCCACCTCGACTCGATGCTCGCGCTGTGCGAGACGGCCCGCTGCCGCCGCGGCCAGCTCCTCGCCTACTTCGGCCAGGAACCCGACCCGGCCGGCTGCGGCAATTGCGACACCTGCCTGGTCCCGCCGGAGACCTGGGACGGCACGGTCGCGGCGCAGAAGATGCTCTCCACCGTGGTCCGCCTCAAGCGGGAGAGGGGGCAGAAGTTCGGCGCCGGGCAGATCATCGACATCCTGCTGGGCAAGCGCACCGCGAAGGTGATCCAGTTCGACCACGACCAGCTGTCCGTCTTCGGCATCGGCGAGGAGCTGGGCGAGGGCGAATGGCGTGGCGTCGCCCGGCAGTTGCTCGCCCAGGGTCTGCTCGCCGTCGAGGGGGAGTACGGCACGCTGGTGCTGACCGAGGCCAGCGGGGCGGTGCTGCGGCGCGAGCAGGAGGTGCCGCTGCGCAAGGAGCCCGAGCGTCCGGCCGCCGCGAAGGGCACGGGCACCCGGGGCGAGCGCAAGGCGAAGGCCGCCGCGGCCGAGCTGCCCGAGGAGCTGCTCCCCGCCTTCGAGGCGCTGCGCGCCTGGCGGGCGGAGCAGGCCCGCGAGCAGGGCGTCCCGGCGTACGTGATCTTCCACGACGCCACACTCCGCGAGATCGCCACGGTGTGGCCGACCTCCGTCGGACAGCTCGGCGGGATCAGCGGCGTGGGCGAGAAGAAGCTGGCGACGTACGGGGAGGGCGTGCTGGCGGTGCTGGCCGGCCTGAGCGGCGGGGCGGCGCCCGAGGCGCAGGACACCGCGCCCGCGTCCGGTGAGGACGCCTGGCCCACGGACGAGCCCGAGCCCGACGACTGGATATGAGCCCGCGCAGCGTCTAAGCGAGCGCCGTCAGCCCCGGCGCGAAAGTGATCAGCAGGGGCAGCAGCGGCACCAGCGCCGCGATCGCCGTCGCGAGGGCGCGGCGGCGGGGCGCCAGCCTGGGCAGGGGCTCGAGCAGTCGGTCGACCCGCTCGCCGAGGAGGCGGTGGCTGGAGGCGCAGGACAGCACGCCGCGGTGCTGGTTCAACTCGATCAGGGCCAGCGCCGTCGTCAGGTTGCCGCAGCGGCGGGAGGCCGTGTCGTCGGCGGCGAGTTCGACCAGCCGGTGCGTCTGGTCGCAGAAGTGCGCGAAGAGCGGGATGCGGGGGAATCCGGTGGCCAGTGCGGTGGACAGGTGCAGCAGCCAGTCGTGGTGGGCGCGGGCGTGGCCGCGCTCGTGGGTGAGGACGGCGTCGAGCTGGTGGTCGGTGAGGCGGTGCAGGGCGCCGGTGGTGACGATGAGCTGGGGCGGGCTGCCCGGCATCCACCAGGCGTCCGGGTACTCGTCCTCCAGGACCAGCAGCGGACCGCGTCCGGCGGCGAGCCCGGCGGGCAGCTCGGGGGCGCGTTCGTCCAGCTGGGCGCGGGAGCGCGAGCGGCGCCGGCGGGCCTCGACGAGTTCGCGGGCCAGCATGGCGGTCGTCCAGGCCGCGCCGCCGGCGAGCAGCAGGGTCAGTACGGCCGCCCAGACCGGGCCGGCGGAGAGGTCGTACGCGGCGGTCACCGCCGGCGGCGCCGGGGCGAAGAGCTGGGCGCGGACGGTGCCGAAGACGGCCGCGGCACCGAGCGCCAGGGCGGTCAGGCAGCACAGCAGCACCGTGGCGACCAGGCACTGCCAGACCCACAGCGCCACCACGGGGTCCCGCTCCGGCCAGGCCGACCGGGTCAGCGCGCGCGGCGCCGGCACGGCGGCGGTCGCGGCGACGGCGAACAGCAGGAGCAGGCAGACGGTCATGCCACGGGCTCCGGATCCTGGTCGGGAGGTCGGCTCTGGCTCTGGTGCGGTGGGACTGCTGCGCGGGTGGCGCGGACGGGCGGAACGGGGCCGGGTCGGAGCCGGCCGGACCGTCTCGCGCACACCGCCCGACGCCAGTATGACGGTGCCGGGCGGTGCGAGTCAGGTGCCGGACGCGATCGGATCGCGGCGCGGAGGGTCACCCGAGGTCTGGGCCCCGGTCCGCGCCCCCGTCCGGGCGCCCGGTCACGCGTCCGGTCACCTCGCCGAGGCCCACCCGGGCGCCGTCCGGCCCCGGGGCCCAGGCCGTCAGGGTCACCTCGTCGCCGTCCTCCAGGAAGGTCCGCTTGCCGTCGGGAAGTTCCAGCGGGTCGCGGCCGTTCCAGGTCAGTTCGAGGAGGGAGCCGCGCTGCCCGGCGTCGGGCCCGCTCACCGTGCCCGAGCCGTAGAGGTCGCCGGTGCGCAGGGAGGCCCCGTTGACCGTCATGTGGGCGAGCTGCTGGGCGGCCGTCCAGTACATGGTGGAGAAGGGCGGTTCGGAGACGACGTGGCCGTTGACGGCGACGGTGATGCGGAGGTCGTAGCCGCCGGGCTCGACCTGCACGGGGTCGGTGTCGTCCAGGTAGGGCAGCAGTTCGTGGGTGCGCGCGGGCGGGGCCACCCGGGCCTCGTCCAGGGCGTCGAGCGGGGTGATCCAGGCCGACACCGAGGTGGCGAAGGACTTGCCGAGGAACGGGCCGAGGGGCACGTACTCCCAGGCCTGGACGTCCCGGGCCGACCAGTCGTTGAGCAGACACAGGCCGAAGACGTGCTCGCGGAAGTCGCCGAGGGCCACCGGACGCCCCCGCTCGGAGGGCGTGCCCACCACGAAGCCGACCTCGGCCTCGATGTCGAGGCGGACGGAGGGGCCGAAGACCGGGGCGGCGTCGGCGGGTGCCTTGCGCTGGCCCGACGGGCGGACGACGTCGGTGCCCGAGACGACGACCGTGCCGGAGCGGCCGTGGTAGCCGATGGGGAGGTGCTTCCAGTTGGGGGTGAGGGAGTCCTCGGCGTCGGGGCGGAAGATCTGGCCGACGTTGCGGGCGTGGTTCTCGGAGGCGTAGAAGTCGACGTAGTCGGCGACCTCGAAGGGCAGGTGCAGCTCCACCGAGGACAGCGGGTGGAAGAGCGGCTCGATGGCCTCGCGGTGGGCGGGCACCGTCACCCAGGCGGTCAGCGCGCGCCGCACGTCCGACCAGGTGGTGCGGCCGGCCGCGAGGAGCGGGTTGAGGGTGGGCCGGGCGAGCAGGGTGACGTAGGGCGAGCCGAGCGCGTGGGCGGCGGCGCCGGCGTCCAGGACGTGGTCGCCGAGCCGGACACCGACCGTCCGCTCCGGCGAGCCGGGCAGGGAGAACACGCCGTACGGAAGGTTGTGCGGGCCGAAGGGGTCGCCCTCGGGGACGTCGAAGGGGGGCATCGGGTGCTGCCTCTCTCTCGTGCTCGCCGTGCGCCACGTGATCCGTGGCCGCGCCACACGTTACGGGTGGGACGACGGTCTTGGGCAGTGCCCGAGGAGGTGACGCACCCGGCGGGAGAGGGCGGACGCCGGTCCGGCGCACCGGCCGCCGGGCACCGTCGCCGGCGGCGTGCCGGCCTCGGCGCGCAAGCGGCCAGGAGCGCGCAGGAGCGGGCATGATCGTGCGGGCCAGGACCCGGCTCGTACGGCCGCCCGGACGTCCGCGTACTTCCGTGTGCGGAAGCGGTCGCGGCCCGTTCCGGCGGGGGCGGTGTCCGTATTCTCTGATCATGGACCGCACCCCTCCGTACTCCCTCGTCGCCACCGACCTCGACGGCACCCTGCTGCGCGGCGACGACACCGTCTCCGAACGGTCGCTGGCCGCGCTCGGGAGGGTGGCCGAGGCGGGCGGGCTGCACCTGGTGGTGACCGGGCGTCCGGCGCCCCGGGTCCGGCCCCTGCTCGACCGGCTCGGCTGCACGGGGCTCGCGGTGTGCGGACAGGGCGCGCAGGTGTACGACGCCGGCGCGCACCGGCTGCTGTGGTCGGCCGTGCTCGACCGGGAACTGGCCGAGACCGCGCTCGGCAAGATCGAGGCCGAGGTGGGCCAGGTGTACGCCGCGGTCGACCAGGACGGCGTCCACGGGCTGACGCTCGTCGAGCCCGGCTACCGGATGCCCCACCCGACGCTGCCCGCGGTGCGGGTCGGCCGGCGCGACGATCTGTGGTCCGCCCCCATCAGCAAGGTGCTGCTGCGCCACCCCTGCCTGCCGGACGACGAGTTGGCGGCGACCGCCAGGTCGGTGGTCGGCTCGCTCGCGACGGTCACCATGTCCGGCCCCGGCACCGTGGAGCTTCAGCCGTGCGGCGTCACCAAGGCCACCGGCCTGGCGCTGGCCGCCGAGCGGCTGGGCGTGGACCGGCGGCGGACGATCGCCTTCGGCGACATGCCCAACGACGTGCCCATGTTCCAGTGGGCGGCCCACGGCGTCGCCATGGCCGCCGCCCACCCGGAGCTGAAGGCGGTCGCCGACGAGGTCACCACGACGAACGAGGACGACGGCGTGGCCGTCGTCCTCGAGCGGGTCTTCAGTGAGCGTCTGCTCAGTAGGCGCTGAAGACGTTGTCGATGGAGCCGTAGCGGTGGGCCGCGTAGTTGCAGGCGGCGGTGATGTTGGCGACCGGGTCGTAGGAGTTCCAGGACGTGCCGGCGACGTGGTACGTCTGGAAGGTCGGGTCGATCACCTGGAGCAGGCCCTTGGACGGGGTGCCGTTGATGGCGTTGATGTCCCAGTTGTTGATGGCCAGCGGGTTGCCGGACGACTCGCGGATGACGTTGCGGTGGATGCCGTCGTAGGTGCCGGGGATGCCGTGCTGGGCCATCACGGCGAGCGACTCGCGGATCCAGCCGTCGAGGTTGTTCGGGTAGGCCACCGACGCGGTGGTGGCCGTCTTGGCGGCCGGGGTGGCGGCGGAGGCGGTGGCGGCTCCGACGATCGGCATGGCGAGCACGGCGACGCCGGTGCCGGCCAGGGCGAGCTTGCGGGCAAGGCGGGTCCGACGGTTCTGACCGTTGGCAGACATGGTGTGTCCCTCTCCTTACGCCTGCGAGGTGAGCTGTCGGGTTCGGGCGGGGAGGTGCCCGGCCGGGCCCTGACGGGCACGGCTTCACCCCGAGCCGCTCCGGCGATGACCGGGCGCGGCGACTTACCTGGGTCCCCCGCTCCTGCCGGCGAGTGTCGAGTGGATGTGAGTGCGTCGGGCGGTGGCAGGATTCGGCGTCCGCCTGACAGGCCGGGAACGTATGCGAGAGCACATGTCCGAAACAAGTGCAGGAATCACCCAAAGGCCCTGTTGACCTTGAACTGGGGTATTTGGTGGACTTGATCCTTTGCGTACGCCAAGGGTCAACTCGCTTACGGGTCAAGGCCGGGCGCGGCGGAGGGGCGGCTGGCCGCCCGGTCCGGCCGAGTGAGCCAACTCACGGGCGGTCACGAGAGCCGCAAAACAGGCATACATCCCAACTAGTCGCCAATCGGCCGGAGGTGGCGGACATCCGCTCGGTGGCGGGATCTCGACCCCCGGGGATGTCGGTCGATGTCTGCTCATATGCCTTGATCAAAAACATACCGCGCATGATCCGATACCGACCGGCCTGTAACGGTGGGCGCTGGCGGTGATCGAAACGTGACCGGATACGCTGACTTGAGTGGTGGCAGCGACCTATCGACAAGCCGGGTAATCGCCAGAAGACACCAGCAGACAGGAGACCCCTCGTGACCGTCGTCGGGCCGTTCGGGCTGAGCGTGCGGGACCAGGCTCTGGAGGCCGATGTCCAGGCCGGGTTGGTGGCTGTCGAGGAAGGGTTGCTCGAGGCAACCAAAAGCGAGGTCCCCTTCATCACCGAGGCCGCCCAGCACCTGGTGCGCGCCGGCGGCAAGCGGTTCCGCCCCCTGCTGGTGATGCTCGCGGCCCAGTTCGGCGACCCCTACGCGCCCGGCGTGGTGCCCTCCGCCGTGGTCGTGGAGCTGACCCACCTCGCGACGCTGTACCACGACGACGTGATGGACGAGGCCGCCGTGCGGCGCGGCGTGGCCAGCGCGAACACCCGCTGGGGCAACTCCGTCGCGGTGCTCACCGGAGACTTCCTCTTCGCCCGCGCCTCGCAGATCCTCGCCGACCTCGGGCCCGAGGCGGTCCGGGTGCAGGCCGTGGCGTTCGAGCGGCTGGTCACCGGCCAGATCCTGGAGACCGCGGGGCCGCAGGACGGCCGTGACCCGGTCGACCACTACCTGGACGTGCTCGGCGGCAAGACCGGCTCACTGGTCGCCGTCTCCTGCCGGTTCGGCGCGATGATGTCGGGCGCGGACGAGACGGTCGTGGACGTGCTCACCCAGTACGGCGAGCGGCTCGGCGTCGCCTTCCAGCTCGCGGACGACGTCCTGGACATCGCCTCCGACTCCGACGAGTCCGGCAAGACGCCCGGCACCGACCTGCGCGAGGGCATCCCGACCCTGCCGGTGCTGCGGCTGCGCGAGCGGGCCGAGCGGCTCGGTCTCGCCGAGGACCGCGCGCTGTGCGAGCTGCTGGACTCCGACCTCACCGACGACGCCCGGCACGCCGAGGCGCTGCGCCTGCTGCGCGCGCACCCCGCCCTGGAGCAGGCCCGGCGGGACACCGTCCGCTACGCCAGCGACGCCCGCTCCGCGCTGGCCCCGCTGCGGGACTGCGACGCCAAGACCGCGCTGGTGGAGCTGTGCGACGCGGTGGTCCACCGGGCCGGCTGAGCCCTTCGCTTTCCTGCCCCGCGCGCCGTCCCCTACCTCCCGCCGGGTAGGTGACGGCGCGTCGCGTCATACCCCAGGAGTACGCGGAGCCCGCGCAGTTGGCTCCGCGGGGTGACGCATCCTCGGCGCCGATTTGGTCAGATGGACACCACGGAAAAACACCACTCCTCACCGATTCGGGTGAGAATGGCGGCTCACGGGTGGACCCGTGCGCGTTCGCGGAACAGCCGCCGCCGACGACGGAGGTAGGGCAGACATGGCACCGTTCGATTCCCACGACGACCACGACCACAGCACGGGCGCGAGCGACGAGGACCGAGGCGCGCGGCGGCGCAAGGCCACGCGGTACGTGGTGCCGGTCGCGGTGCTGGGGGTGGCGGCCGCCACGATCGGCCTGGTCCCCGCGCTCGCCGACTCCGGTGACCCCGACCTCCCCGAGGTCACCGCGCAGCAGCTCATCGAGAAGATCGCCGCCTCCGACGTGCAGCAGCTGTCGGGCACCGTGCGCATCAGCACCGACCTCGGCCTGCCGGACCTCGGTGGCCTCGCCGACGGCATGCTCTCCGGCGGCCCCTCCGCGGGCGGCGCCGGCTCGGCGGCCGACCCCTCGGCCAAGCTCACCGAGCTGGTGTCGGGCACCCACACCCTGCGCGTCGCGGCCGACGGCCCCGACCGGCAGAAGCTCTCCCTGCTGGAGAACGCCGCCGAGTACAGCCTGATCCACGACGGCAAGGACGTCTGGGGCTACGACAGCGCGTCCAACGAGGTCTTCCACTCCACCGCTCCTGACCAGAAGGGCGCCGCCCGCCCGGAGAAGGAGGCACCGGCCACGCCGAAGGACCTCACCGAGCAGGCCCTCAAGGCCGTCGACGGCACCACCTCCGTCAAGGTCGACGGCACGGCGCAGGTGGCGGGGCGCGACGCCTACCGGCTGGTGATCAAGCCCGAGCAGAAGGGCTCCACGGTCGGCGCCATCAGCGTGGCCGTGGACGCGAAGACCGGGCTGCCCCTGAAGTTCACGCTGACCCCGGCGAGCGGCGGCGCCGCCGTCGTGGACGCCGGTTTCACCAAGGTCAGCTTCGACCGTCCGGCGGCCTCGACGTTCGACTTCACCCCGCCGAAGGGCGCGAAGGTGACCGAGGCCGACGAGGCACCGGCCAAGGGCCCCGGGGCTCCCAAGCTCCCCGAGGCACCCAAGCTCCCCGAGCACCACGCGCCGACCCCGGGCGCCCCCGGCGGTGACCTGGACGGGCTGAAGGTCATAGGCAAGGGATGGAACGCGATCGCCACCGCCGACACCGGCGGCCAGGGTCTCCCCGGCGCCGGCGCCGGCGCGGGCGGCGACCTCGGCGGCTTCCTGGGCTCCCTCGGCGACCAGGTCAAGGGCGACTTCGGCTCGGGCACGGTGTTCAAGACCCGCCTGGTCAACGCCCTGATCACGGACGACGGCAAGCTCTATGCAGGCATGGTCACCAAGGAGGCCCTGATCAAGGCGGCCGACGCCGCGCAGTAGCCGTCCCGCGGGCCGCGCGGGAGGCCGTGGGCAGGACCAGAGAAGGGGACCCGATGGACGGACCGTCCGCCACGGACGCCGGACACCCGCGTGCCGGACACCCGGGCGTCGCGGACACGGGCGGCGGGGACCCGGGCGAGGCCGTCATCGCCACCAGCGCCCTCACCAAGCGCTACCGCGGTGGGCAGCTCGCCGTCGACGGCCTCGACCTCACGGTCCCGGCGGGCAGCGTCTTCGGCTTCCTCGGCCCCAATGGCTCCGGCAAGACCACCACCATCCGCATGCTGATGGGCCTGATCGAGCCGACCTCGGGCACGGCCCGGGTCCTCGGCAGGCCGATGCCGCGCGCCGCCCGCACCGTCCTGCCCCAGGTCGGCGCGCTGATCGAGGGCCCGGCGCTGTACGGCTTCCTGTCCGGCCGCGACAACCTCCTGCGCTACGACGCCGCCGATCCGACCGCCGACCCCCGCACCCGGCGCGCCCGCGTCGGAGCGGCCCTGGACCGGGTGGGCCTCACGGCCGCGGCCGGCAAGAAGGCCAAGGCGTACTCGCTCGGGATGAAGCAGCGGCTCGGTCTGGCGGCGGCCCTGCTCCAGCCGCGCCGCCTGCTCGTGCTGGACGAGCCGACCAACGGTCTCGACCCGCAGGGCATGCGGGAGATCCGGGCCTTGGTGCGCGAGTTGGCCTCCGACGGGACGACCGTCTTCCTCTCCTCCCACCTGCTGGACGAGATCGAACAGGTCTGCACGCACGCCGCGGTGATGGCCCGAGGCCGGCTGCTCGCCCAGGGGTCGGTGGCGGACCTGGCGGCCGGGGCGCGCGGCCGGCTGGTGGTGACCACCCCGGACACGGGGGAGGCGGCCCGGATCCTGAAGGAGCGGGGTGCCGTCGATGTGACGCCCTCCGAGGGCCGGGTCACCGCCGAGCCCCCGGAGGGGGACCTCGCCGAGGTGACCGCGGCGCTGGTCGGGGCCGGGGTCCGGGTCCGGGGCCTCGGGGTGGAACGGGTCTCGCTGGAGGACGCGTTCGTGGCGCTGACGGGGGAGGGCTTCGATGTCGCGGGCTGAGACGCGGGCCGGTACGGAGGCGCCGGGGGCCGCGGCGGAGTCCACGGCGGCCGACGCGGTCGCCGCCGGGCCGGCCGCGGCGAAGGGTGCCGGCGCGGTGGCCGGTGCCGGGCGGCCGGTGAGCCCGCTGTGGTCGCTCGGGCTGCTGCGCAGCGAGTTGCTGATCACCTTCCGGCGCTGGCGCACCCTGGCCCTGCTGGCGGTGCTGGCCGCCGTGCCGGTCCTGATCGGGATCGCGGTGCGGATCGAGACCGGCGACGGCTCGACCGTCGGCGGCGGCGACCGGGCCGGCGGGCAGGGCGGCGGGGGGCCGGCGTTCCTCGCGCAGATCAGCAACAACGGCCTGTTCCTGGTCTTCAGCGCGCTCGCCGCGACGCTGCCGGTGTTCCTGCCGATGGCCGTCGGCGTCGTGGCGGGCGACGCGGTGGCCGGCGAGTCGAGCGGGGGCACCCTGCGCTATCTGCTGGTCGCCCCGGCCGGCCGCACCCGCCTGCTGCTGACCAAGTTCGCGACGGTGCTCTCCTTCTGCCTGGCCGCCACGTTGGTGGTGGCGGCCTCGGCACTGGCGGTCGGTGCGCTGCTGTTCCCGCTGGGCGACCTGACGACCATCTCCGGCACGCGGATCAGCTACGCCGACGGGCTCGGGCGGGCCCTGCTGATCGCCCTGGTGGTGGCCGCCTCACTGGTCGGGATGGCGGCGCTCGGGCTGTTCGTCTCCACCCTGACCGGCAGCGGCATCGCGGCGATGGCGACCACGGTCGGCCTGCTGATCACCGTCCAGATCCTCGACCAGATCCCCCAGCTCGACGCGCTCGGGCCGTACTTCTTCTCGCACTACTGGCTGTCCTTCGCGGACCTGATGCGCGAGCCGGTCTACTGGGACGACCTGATACGCAACCTCGGCCTCCAGGCCCTGTACGCGGCGGTCTTCGGCTCCGCCGCGTGGGCCCGCTTCACCACCAAGGACGTCACCGCCTAGGCGGCGGCCGGCTGCTGATAGGGGAAGCGGGCGAGCGGGGCCTGTTGTGCGAAGAAGGTCTTGGCGCCTGCCAGTGCGGCGGTGTCGCGCAGTACGTCGCCGGGCTTGCTGCCGTTGCCGAGCAGCACTCCGCCGAAGCGCATGCCCAGGTAGGCGGCCGAGTGGTTGAGCGTGCCGATCAGCGGCTCGGCGACCTCCGGCTCCTCGTGGGCGAGCGCGGTGACGCCCCACAGGGTGCGGCCGGCCATGGTCGCCTTGAAGTCGACGCCGGGCGTGCGCAGCCAGCCGGACCAGTGGTCGAGGTAGCGCTTGGTCAGGGTGGAGACCGAGTACCAGTACAGGGGCGAGGCGATGACGACGTCCGTCGCGGCGAGGGTGGCGTCGAGGACCAGGCCGAGGTTGCCCTCCTCGGGGCGCCGGTGGTCGCTGTCGTGCCGCAGGTCCGCGAACTCGGGCAGCGGGTGCGTGGCCAGGTCGATCCACTGCTGCTCGACGTCGGAGGGCAGCTGTTCGGCGGCACGGCGGGCCAGCAGTTCGGTGTTGCCGTCGGCGCGGCTGCTGCCCAGCACGAAGAGGAATCGGCGGGTCATGGGGCCTCCCAGGTCGGACGGCGGGCGGGCGGTGAGCGCGCCCTGCCGCCCGGTAAGTATATGCACATGCATTTACGTGTCCAGGGGAGGTTCCGAGAGCCCTGCCCTCGTCACCAGGGCACGACCCCGCTGTCGTCGAAGAGGCGGCCGGTGGGGCCGTCGTCCGGCAGTGTCGCCAGCCGGACGGCGATCGCCGCGCCCTCGGCTGGGGTGCGGGTGCCGTTGAAGCCGTTCAGGCCGGTGGCGACGTAGCCGGGGCAGGCGCTGTTGATCAGGACGGGGGTGTCGTTCAGTTGCTTGGCGTACTGGATGGTGACGGCGTTGAGGTAGGTCTTCGTCGGTGTGTACGCGCCGTTGACGCCGCCGAGTTCGACCCCGGGTGTGGTCTGGAGGGTCAGGGAGGCGACGTGGCTGGACTGGTTGACGATGCGGGGGTGCGCCGAGCGCCGCAGCAGCGGCAGCATCGCGTTGGTGACGCGGATGACGCCGAGGACGTTGGTGTCGACCAGCCGCCGGACGTTCTCCACGTCGAGGGCGGTCGGGTCCTCGGGTCCGCCGCCCGCGACGGCCGCGTTGTTGACCAGCACGTCGAGGCGTCCGGCGCGCTCCTCGACCAGCCGCGCCGCGGCGGCCACGCTCTCGTCGTCGGTGACGTCCAGGGGCACGGCGAAGGCGTCGGCGCCGGCCGCGCGCAGCTTCGCCACGGCCTCCGCCCCGCGCCGCTCGTCCCGGGCGCCGATGCCGACGCGCCAGTCCAGCGCGGCGAGGCCGGCCGCGATCTCGTACCCGATTCCCTTGTTCGCGCCGGTGACCAGCGCGACGGTCTGCTCGCTCATGCCCCCGAGCATGGCCGCGCCGGGGGCCGGCACCAACACCCTCCCGGTCCCGCTGCGATGCCCGAACGGCATCGATCGGCCGCCCGGCGTGGCTACCGTGGACGCATGGAGATGCGCGAGCTGCGGTACTTCGTGGCCGTCGCCGAGGAGCTGCACTTCGGCCGGGCGGCCGAGCGGCTGGAGATCGCCCAGCCGCCGCTGTCCCGCGCCCTCGCCCGGCTCGAACGGGAACTCGGCGTGATCCTGTTGGAGCGCACCAGCCGGAGGGTCGCGCTCACCCCGGCCGGCGCGGTGCTGCTGGCCGAGGGCCGGGCGATCCTCGGCGCGGTGGCCGCGGCCGAGCGGCGCACCCGGGAGGCCGCGCGGGAACGCCCCTTGATCGTCCTCGCCGTGAAGTCCGGCACCGCCGGGGAGCTGCTGGCCAAGCTGCTGGACGCCTACCGCGCCGAGCCCGGCGCCGCGACCGTCGACCTCATGCTCTGCGAGGCGCACCAGCACCAGCGTGCGCTGCGGGACGGGCGGGCCGACGTGGCGCTGCTGCACCTGCCGTTCGACGCGACGGACGGGCTCGACTACGAGGTGCTGCACACCGAGCGGCAGGTGGCGATCCTGCCCGGTTCCCACCCGCTCGCCGGCCGCGCGGCGCTGCGCCTGGCCGAGGTCAGCGCCTTGCCGGAGCTGCCGATGGCCCGCTGGCCCGGTCCCGACGGCAGCCTCCCGGAGGGGCCGGGGGTGGAGGTGCGGAACCTGACCCAGCTGTTCCAGCTGATCGCGCTGGGCCGCGCCACGGTGACGGTCCCCGAGTCGGCCGGCGCGGATCTGCGCCGGGACCTCGTCGCCGTACCGGTCCTGGACGCGCCGCCCGTGACGACGGTGGTCGCCTGGCCCGCGCAGAGCCGGCTGCGCGCGGTCGCGGACCTGGTCCGGGTGGCGGGGCGGCTGTGAGGGGCGGGGCCCATGGCCTCTGGAACGAGCCTGTGACAGCGCGGTGACCCCGGCAGCGTGCGGAGGCGGCGAGACTCGGGAGCAGATGAACACGAACGGGGGCGCGATGTCTCGACTCAGCCGCGACAAGGAGCGGACCGGTGGGCCGGCCGGGCTGTCGGCCGCCGCCGACGAGGCGCCCCTCGTCGTCCGCGTGTCCGGGGCGACCGGGGCGGCCGGGGCCGGTGCGCCCGGCGCGACCGTCGACGGCTCGCCGCTCGTCACCGCCCCCGGCGAGGAGATCCAGCACGCGGTCCTCGACCACCTGCACCGCCTCGCCCTCGCCGCCGGGCGTCCCGTGCTGGCCACGATCCACGACGAGCGCGTCGGCTACGCCGTCCCGCTGCGGGTCGACCCGGACGGTGCGAGTCACCTGGCGGGGGAGCCGGTGCCGTCACCGGCCGCGCGCGCGTTGCGGGTCGTCCCGGCGCCCGGCACGGTGGGCGCGCCGGAGGGGGCGTTCGGCCCGCCGCCGCGGATGGCGGAGATACCGGGGCCGGGTCCTCGGGCGGTGCGTGGCCCCTACGACGCCGTGCGCGGATCGGCCCGGGCGGCCGATGCGGTGGCGGTTCCTGCGGTGGCTCCGGCGGCGGTTCCGGCGAAGGCGGAGTCCGGAGCGTGGCCCGCGCCCACGGCGCCCGTGCCTGCCGACGCCACGATCATGCTCGGGCCGTCCGCGGTCTCGGGAGCGGCGCCCGCATCCGCCCCGGCGGCTGCGCCCGAAGTCAGTCCCGTGCCCGAACCCGCGTCCGCGCCGACACCCGCCGAGGAACCGCCCCCGGAGGGGGAGGAGCCGCGTCCGGCGGAGACACCGGCTCCCGCCGAGGAAGCAGCCCGTGCCGAGGAACCCGCCCCCGCCCAGGACCCCGACCTCATGACCGCGTTCGGCCCCATGTCCCTCATCGAGGCGGCCGCCGGTCCCGGCCCCCGGGCCACTCCCACCCCCGCCCGCGGGTTCGACGCCGTCGCCGAGGCCGTGCTCGGGGACGGGCCGATCACCGCGCACGCGCTTCTCGCGGGGCCCACCGCGCGGATCGGCGAGGCGGTCAGGGAGGGCCGCACGGAGGAGGCGGCGCGGCTGGCGGAGGCGACGGTGGCCGACGCCGCGCGCTCGCTCGGCCCCGAGCACCCGGAGGTGTGCCGGCTGCGCGAGCTGAGCGCGTACATCGCCTACCTCTCCGGCGACCCGCGGCGCGCCTTCCGCCTCTCCCTGGACCTGGCCGCCGTGCACCACCGCGCCGGCGACGCCGAGGCGGCGTACGGCAACGTGCGGAGCGCGGCCACCGCCTGGCGCGCGGTGCGCGAACCGGCCCTGGGGCTGGAGCTGGGGCGTGAGCTGGTCGCCCTGTGGGAGGAACTGGCGGCCGGAGGGGGCCCGGCCGCCGAGGACCCCGAGCCGCTGGAGTCCGCCCGCACCCGCATGGGCCGCCTCACCGAAAGGGCCCGCGCCGCCCGGGCGGAGTGACGGGCGGCGCGGGCGTTCTCGAGGGGCCGCGGGGCGGCTCGGCTCAGGCCGACAGCCCCCACACCGCGTAGGCGATGGCGTCCGCGTTGCGGTTCAGGGCCGTGTCGTTGATGTTGGCCGAGGTGTCGCACGAGGCGTGGTAGCAGCGGTCGAAGGGCTGGCCCACCGTGCCGCCCCACTTGGCCGCCTGCGCCGACGTCTTGCGGTAGTCGGCGCCGCTGAAGAGGCCGCCGACGGGGACGCCGGCGTTCTTGAAGGGCGCGTGGTCGGAGCGGCCGTCGCCCTCGGTCTCGATCTCGGTGGAGATGCCGAGGCCGGCGAAGTAGTCCTTGAACGTCTTCTCGATGACGGGGTCGTCGTCGTAGACGAAGTAGCCGGGGTTGGGGGAGCCGATCATGTCGAAGTTCAGGTAGTCCTTGATCTTCGCGCGGTTGGCCGAGCTGAGGCTGTTGACGTAGTACTTGGAGCCGACCAGGCCCAGCTCCTCGGCGCCCCACCAGGCGAAGCGCAGGTGCTTGGCGGGGTGGTAGCCGGCGCGGGACACGGCGAGGGCGGTCTCCAGGACGGCCGCGGAGC
This sequence comes from Streptomyces sp. NPDC048182, assembly GCF_043202555.1. Classification (NCBI taxonomy): domain Bacteria; kingdom Bacillati; phylum Actinomycetota; class Actinomycetes; order Kitasatosporales; family Streptomycetaceae; genus Streptomyces; species Streptomyces sp. NPDC048182. The sequence continues at coordinate 149,617 of NZ_JBIDAQ010000003.1, forward strand.
CGGAGCCGTTGTCGTTGATGCCGGGGCCCGCGGTCACGCTGTCCAGGTGTGAGCCAGACATGACAACCTGGTTCGGATCGCCGCCCGGCCAGTCCGCGACGAGGTTGTACCCGGTGCGCCCGGAGGCGGTGAACTGCTGGACGGTGGTGGTGAATCCGGCCGCGTCCAGCTTGCCCTTCACATAGGTGAGGGAGGCCTGGTAGCCGGCGCGGCCGTGGGCGCGGTTGCCGCCGTTCGCCGTGGCGATCGACTGGAGCTGGGCGAGGTGCGCCTTGACGTTGGCTATCGGTATGTCGGGGGCGGCCGCGACGGCGGTCCCGGCGGAGTCGGCGGCGGCCACGGTACCGCCGGTGACCAGCGTGACGACGGCGACGGCACCGGCCGCCGCCGTGCGTCCGGAGAAGGAGACGGGGAGCTTCATGTGTGGGGGGGCTCCGGATTCCTAGGGCTTCCCTGGGGTGGGTAGGCCACAGTGAATGGGGTGCCTGGATGGTGTGGCCGGGACTGACCCCCCGTCAAGACCGCTATCCGGTCAGCTGGTCGTCGATAAACGGTCAGTGCACGCAGAACTCGTTCCCCTCCGGGTCCCGCATCAGCACCCACTCCGCGCCGAACTCGCTCACCTCCCGCACGACGCTCGCGCCGAGCCCTTCCAGGCGGGCGACCTCCGCCGCGCGCCGGTCCGTTCCGGGGTGCAGGTCGAGGTGGATCCGGTTCTTGACGGTCTTGGGCTCGGGGACGCGCTGGAACAGCAGCCGTCGGCCCAGGCCGGTGCCGGTGTCCTCCTGGTACGGGTCCTCCGGGTGCCGCACGGCGATCAGGTCCCGCCAGGCGCGGCGCCCGTGGGACTCGACGGTCAGCTCGGCCGGTGCGGCGCCCGCGGCCAGCAGTCGGTCGATGAAGGCGCCGTTGTCCTCCACCTCGTAGTGCAGGGCGGCGGCCCAGAAGTCGGCCTGCGCGTGCGGGTCGGCGGCGTCGACCACGATCTTGAAGTGGACGGGCTGCGCGGCGGCGGCGGGTGAGCCGGGTGTCTCGGTCATGCCGTCATCCAAGCGGCTCGCGGCCCGCGAGGGCGGCCGATTCGCCGAGCGTCGCTACGACCGCCCGCCCGCAGCGCCCGTCGCCTCCGCATCCGCCTCCCCGGAAGCCCGCGCCGACGCCACAGCCTCCACGGACGCGACCGCCTCTACGGACGCGACCGCCTCCACGGACGTAACCGCCTCCACCGACGCCACCGCCGGAGACGCCTCCGGCGCCGCCGCCGACGAGGCCGCCGCCCGCGCCGACGAGGCCGCCACCCCCGCCCGCGCCTCCCGCAGGGCCCGCGCCGTCCGGCGGGCGGTGCGCAGCGCGTCCCAGGTCAGCAGCGTGAGCGCCAGCCAGACCAGGACGAACCCGGCCCACCGCTCGGGCGGCATCTCCTCGCCGAAGTAGAAGACGCCGAGCAGGAACTGGAAGACCGGCGCCAGGTACTGCAGCAGCCCCAGCGTGGACAGCGGCACCCGGATCGCCGCCGCGCCGAAGCAGACCAGCGGCAGCGCGGTGACCAGACCGGTCGCGGCGAGCAGCACGGAGTGCCCGGCGCCCTCGGTGGTGAAGGTGGAGTCGCCGTGCGCCCCCAGCCAGAGCAGGTAGGCCAGCGCGGGCAGGAACTGGATCGCGGTCTCGGCGGCCAGCGACTCCACGCCGCCGAGGTTGACCTTCTTCTTCACCAGGCCGTACGTGGCGAAGGAGAAGGCGAGGCAGAGCGAGATCCACGGGGGGTGCCCGGACCCGACGGCCAGGACGATCACGGACGCGAGGCCCGTGCCGACCGCCACCCACTGCACCGGCCGCAGCCGCTCCTTCAGCAGCAGCACGCCCATCGCGATGGTGACGAGCGGGTTGATGAAGTACCCGAGGGACGCCTCCACGACGTGGCCGCTGTTCACGGCCCAGATGTAGACGCCCCAGTTGACGGTGATGACCGCGGTGGCCACCACGACGAGCGCCAGCTTGCGCGGTTGGCGCAGCAGCTCCCCGGCCCAGGCCCAGCGCCGGACGAAGAGCAGGGCGACGCCGACGAAGGCGAGCGACCACACCATCCGGTGGGCGAGGATCTCACCGGCCCCGGCCGGCTTCAGCAGCGGCCAGAAGACGGGGACCAGGCCCCACATCCCGTACGCGGCGAAACCGTTGAGCAGGCCCACGCGCTGCTCGCTCCCCGTGCCCGTCTCGGCCCGTTCCGACGACCCGGCCATGGCCATCTCCTCCTCGCCCGCGGCGCGCCCGCCCGGCATGGAGGCGCGCCGCCCAGAAGGTAGCGCCGCACCGCCCCGCCTGTCATGCCTGTATCGCCATACGGTCATGACAAGCGGGGCGGCGCGGGGAAGGCCACAGCCTCACGAGGGCCGCGAGGCGCCGTCAGCCCTTGAGCGCGGCGGCGACCGCGTCCGCCAGCGGGGTGGTCGGGCGGCCGGTCAGGCGGGACAGGTCGCCGCTGGTCACCTCCAGCTGGCCCGCCTCGATCGCCGTCTCCACGCCGGCCAGAATCTCGACGAGCGGCGCGGGCAGCCCGGCGCCCGTCAGGACGGCGGCGTACTCCTCGACGGAGACCGGCCGGTAGACGATCTCCTTGCCGGTCTGCCGGCTCAGCTCGGCGGCGTACTCGGCGAAGCCCCAGGCCACGTCGCCGCCCAGCTCGTACGCCTGGTTCTCGTGGCCCTCGCCGGTCAGCACGGCGACGGCGGCGGCCGCGTAGTCGGCGCGCGAGGCGGAGGAGACCCGGCCCTCGCCGGCCGCCTGGAGGACCGCGCCGTGCTCCAGGACCGGGGCGAGCTGCTCGGTGTAGTTCTCGTGGTACCAGCCGTTGCGCAGCAGCACGTAGGGCACTCCGGCGCCGACCAGCACCTTCTCGGTGGCCTTGTGGTCGTCGGCGAGCGCGGCGGTCAGGCTGTCCGGGGCGCTGGTGTAGGCGAGCAGGGCGACGCCGGCCGCGGCGGCGCGGTCGATCACCACCTTGTGCTGCTGGACGCGGTCCTCGGTGACCTGGTTGCCGGAGATCAGCAGCACCCGGTCGCCGGCCGCGAACAGGCCGTCGAAGGTCTCGGGGGTGTTGTAGTCGGCGACCGCGATCCGTACGCCGCGCGCGGCGAGGTCCTCGGCCTTGGCGCCGTCGCGGACCACCGCGGTGACCTGGTCGGCCGGCACCTTCTCCAGCAGCTGCGCGACGACGTGGCGGCCGAGCTGTCCGGTGGCTCCGGTGACGATGATGCTCATGACTTGCTTGCTCCTGGGGTGGGGTGCGTGTCGATCGGTCTGTGTCACTCACCCTAGGAGCTGCACTAACCAAACGAAAGTACCCACTTTGAAGTAAGGTACGGGCATGACCGTAACCATCCCCGCAGGCGCCGGCGAGGCGATGTGCCCCCACCGCCTCGTCCTGGAGCACGTCACCAGCCGCTGGGGCACTCTCGTCCTGATCGCCCTCCTCGACCGCTCCTACCGCTTCAGCGAGCTGCGCCGGGCCGTCGGCTGGGTGGGGCGCTCGGTCAGCGAGAAGATGCTCACCCAGACCCTCCAGACCCTGGAGCGCGACGGCTTCGTCCACCGCGACGCCAAGCCGGTCATCCCGCCCCGCGTCGACTACTCCCTGACCGACCTCGGCCGCGAGGCGGCGGAGCAGGTGCGCACCCTGGCCGGCTGGACCGACGAGCGGCTGCCGCAGGTGGAGCAGGCCCGCCGGGCATACGACGAGGCCCGGGCGGAGAGGACCGCCCGGGCCTGACGAACCCGCTCCGCCGCCGGCCGCTCAGCCGACCACCGTCCAGGTGTCCCCGCCCGCGAGCAGCGCCGCCAGGTCGCCCTTGCCGTCGCGGTCCACCGCCGCGTCGAGCTGGTCGGCCATCAGCGTGTCGTAGACCGGCCGCCGCACCGAGCGCAGCACCCCGATCGGGGTGTGGTGCAGGGTGTCGGGGTCGGCGAGGCGGGACAGCGCGAAGGCGGTGGTCGGCGAGGTGGCGTGGGCGTCGTGGACCAGGACGTCGGCCTCGTTGCCGTCGGTGACCTCGACGACGCGGAGATCGCCGGTGGCCCGGTCGCGGACCACGCCCTTCGCCCCGTCGGCGCCGAAGCGGATCGGCTGCCCGTGCTCCAGGCGGATCACCGCCTCCTCGGCGCGCTGCCGGTCCTTGAGGGCGTCGAAGGCGCCGTCGTTGTAGATGTTGCAGTTCTGGTAGATCTCCACCAGTGCCGTGCCGGGGTGGTCGGCGGCCTGGCGCAGCACCTCGGTGAGGTGTTTGCGGTCGGAGTCGACGGTCCTGGCGACGAACGAGGCTTCCGCGCCGATCGCCAGCGAGACCGGGTTGAAGGGCGCGTCCAGCGAGCCCATCGGCGTCGACTTGGTGATCTTGCCCAGCTCGGAGGTGGGGGAGTACTGGCCCTTGGTCAGCCCGTAGATCCGGTTGTTGAAGAGGAGGATCTTGAGGTTGACGTTGCGGCGCAGGGCGTGGATCAGGTGGTTGCCGCCGATGGAGAGGGCGTCGCCGTCGCCGGTGACGACCCAGACGGACAGGTCGCGGCGGGAGGCGGCGAGGCCGGTGGCGATGGCGGGGGCGCGGCCGTGGATGGAGTGCATCCCGTAGGTGTTCATGTAGTACGGGAAGCGGGAGGAGCAGCCGATGCCGGAGACGAAGACGATGTTCTCCTTCGCCAGGCCCAGCTCCGGCATGAAGCCCTGCACGGCGGCCAGGATCGCGTAGTCCCCGCAGCCGGGGCACCAGCGCACCTCCTGATCGGACTTGAAGTCCTTCACCGACTGCTTGGCCTCGGCCTTGGGGACCAGCTGGAGCAGCGTGCCGGGGTCAGTCATCGATGGCCTCCTTCAGCGCCGTGGCGAGCTGCTCCGCCTTGAACGGCATCCCGTTGACCTGGTTGTAGGAGTGGGCGTCGACCAGGTACCGCGCCCGGATCAGGGTGGCGAGCTGGCCGAGGTTCATCTCGGGCACCACCACGCGCTCGTAGCCGGCGAGGATCTCGCCCAGATTGCCCGGGAAGGGGTTGAGGTGACGCAGGTGGGCCTGGGCGATGTGCCCGCCCTCCTTGCGCACCCGCCGCACGGCGGCCGTGATCGGGCCGTAGGTGGAGCCCCAGCCCAGGACCAGGGTGCGGGCGCCGTCCGGGTCGTCGACCGCGATGTCGGGGACCTCGATGCCGTCGATCTTGGCCTGGCGGGTGCGGACCATGAGGTCGTGGTTGGCCGGGTCGTAGGAGATGTTGCCGGTGCCGTCCTGCTTCTCGATGCCGCCGATGCGGTGCTCCAGGCCCGGCGTGCCCGGCACCGCCCAGGGGCGGGCCAGGGTGTGCGGGTCGCGCTTGTACGGCCAGAAGACCTCGGTGCCGTCCGCCAGGGTGTGGTTGGGCGCCTGCGCGAACCGCACCGGGATGTCCGGCAGTTCCTCGACCTCGGGAACCCGCCACGGCTCGCTGCCGTTGGCCAGGTAGCCGTCGGAGAGCAGGAAGACCGGGGTGCGGTAGGCCAGGGCGATGCGGGCCGCCTCCAGGGCGGCGTCGAAGCAGTCGGCCGGCGTGCGCGGGGCCACGACCGGGACCGGCGCCTCGCCGTTGCGGCCGTACATGGCCTGGAGGAGGTCCGCCTGCTCGGTCTTGGTCGGCAGGCCGGTGGAGGGGCCGCCGCGCTGGATGTCCACGACCAGCAGCGGCAGCTCCAGGGAGACCGCCAGCCCGATCGTCTCGGACTTCAGCGCCACCCCCGGCCCCGAGGTGGTCGTCACCGCGAGCGAGCCGCCGAAGGCCGCGCCGAGCGCCGCGCCGATGCCGGCGATCTCGTCCTCCGCCTGGAAGGTGCGCACGCCGAAGTTCTTGTGCTTGGACAGCTCGTGCAGGATGTCGGAGGCGGGGGTGATCGGGTAGGAGCCGAGGAAGAGCGGCAGGTCCGCCTGGCGCGAGGCGGCGATCAGGCCGTAGGCGAGGGCCAGGTTGCCGGAGATGTTGCGGTAGACGCCGGGCGGGAAGGCCCGGGCGGCCGGCGCGACCTCGTAGGAGACGGCGAAGTCCTCGGTCGTCTCGCCGAAGTTCCAGCCCGCCCGGTAGGCGGCGATGTTGGCCGCGGCGATGTGCGGCTTCTTGGCGAACTTGGTGGTCAGGAACTTCTCGGTGCCCTCGGTCGGCCGGTGGTACATCCAGCTCAGCAGCCCGAGCGCGAACATGTTCTTGCTGCGCTCGGCCTCCTTGCGGGTGAGGTCGAAGTCCTTGAGCGCCTCCACGGTCAGCGTGGTCAGCGGCACCGGGTGCAGGCGGTAGCCGTCGAGCGAGCCGTCCTCCAGGGGCGAGACCTCGTACCCGACCTTCTGCATCGCCCGCCGGGTGAACTCGTCGGTGTTGACGATGATCTCCGCCCCGCGCGGCAGGTCGGCGACGTTCGCCTTCAGCGCCGCCGGGTTCATCGCGACCAGCACGTCCGGGGCGTCGCCGGGGGTGAGGATGTCGTGGTCGGCGAAGTGCAGCTGGAACGACGAGACGCCCGGCAGGGTGCCGGCGGGCGCCCGGATCTCGGCGGGAAAGTTGGGCAGGGTGGACAGGTCGTTGCCGAAGGACGCGGTCTCCGAGGTGAAACGGTCGCCGGTGAGCTGCATACCGTCACCGGAGTCCCCGGCGAACCTGATGATGACCCGGTCCAGCCGGCGGACGTCCTTCGCGCCCACCGGTTCGCGCTGCGCTCCCACGACGGGCTCTTCCGCTCCGTCGGCCTGCTCCGCTGGGCTGCTGACCTGGCTGGTCACTGAACTGGCCCTCCCTTAGAGGCGGCTGTCCGGGACACGGTCTCCCTCGACCGTCCCTCATCAACCCTACGTCCGGGAGGGTTGACTTTCTGTGGACATTCGCTGGACGCCGAGGTCGGCGTCGGCGCGCTCAGGAGTTCAGGTACGTGAGCACGGCGAGCACCCGCCGGTGGTCGCCGTCGCTGGGCGACAGCCCCAGCTTCAGGAAGATGTTGCTGACGTGCTTCTCCACCGCCCCGTCGCTGACCACCAGCTGCCGGGCGACGGCCGAGTTGGTCCGGCCCTCCGCCATCAGCCCGAGCACCTCGCGCTCGCGCGGCGTCAGCCCGGCCAGCACGTCCTGCTTGCGGCTGCGGCCGAGCAGCTGCGCGACCACCTCGGGGTCGAGGGCCGTGCCGCCCCGCGCCACCCGCACCACCGCGTCCACGAACTCGCGCACCTCGGCGACCCGGTCCTTGAGCAGATAGCCGACGCCCCGGCTGGAACCGGCCAGCAGCTCGGTGGCGTACCGCTCCTCCACGTACTGCGACAGCACCAGCACGCCGAGGCCCGGGTGGGCCTTGCGCAGCGCGATCGAGGCCCGTACGCCCTCGTCGGTGTGGGTCGGCGGCATCCGTACGTCCGCCACGACCACGTCCGGCAGCTCGCCCCGCCCGTCCAGCTCGGCGATCGTCTCCACCAGGGCGTCGCCGTCGCCGACGCCGGCCACGACGTCGTGCCCGCGGTCGGTCAGCAACCGCGTCAGCCCCTCCCTGAGCAGCACCGAGTCCTCGGCGATGACCACCCGCACCCTGTCCTCCACGACCACGATCCTCGGCCCCCCTGGCGCTGACGCGACGCTGCCCGCCCATGCGGGCCGGCCGGTCAAGCATCCCAGCAATTCCCGCCGGGGGTGGGCGGGGCGTGCGGAGCGGGGCCCCGGGGGGAGTGGGGCCCCGCTGCTGGTGGGGGTCGGGTCAGCGGGTCGCGCCGGCCCGCCAGGGCAGTTCCGCGGTGATCCGGGTGGGCCCGCCGGCCGGCGAGTCCACCACGAGGACGCCGTCCACCGCGTCCAGCCGTTCCGCGAGGCCGGCCAGTCCCGAACCGGCCGTGGTGTCCGCGCCGCCGACCCCGTCGTCCACGACCTGGAGCAGCAGCCGGTCCGCCGACCGCCACACGTCGACCGTCGCCGACGAGGCCCGGGCGTGCTTGCTGACGTTCTGCAGCAGCTCCGAGACGGTGAAGTAGGCGATGCCCTCGATGGCCGAGGCCGGCCGCTCGACGAGGTCCACCTCCACCCGCACCGGCACGGCGCAGCGCGAGGCGACCGAGGAGAGCGCGGCGTCCAGACCGCGGTCGGTCAGTACGGCGGGGTGGATGCCGCGGGCCAGGTCGCGCAGCTCCTGCAGGGCCGTCTTCACCTCGCCGTGCGCCTCGTCCACCATGCGGGCCGCCGCCTCGGGGTCCTCCAGGAGCTTCTCCTTGGCCAGCCCGAGGTCCATGGCCAGGTTGACCAGCCGGGCCTGCGCCCCGTCGTGCAGGTCGCGCTCGATGCGGCGCAGGTCGGCCGCGGCGGTGTCGACCACGACCCCGCGGTCCGACTCCAGCTCCACCACCCGGGTCGCCAGCCGCGACGGGCCGAGCAGCCCGTGCACCATCAGCCGGTCCACCGTCGTCAGCGCCCGCACGATCCACGGCGTCACCAGGGTGATCAGCAGCCCGATCAGCGCGGTCAGGGTGATCTCGAAGGGGTTGTCCAGGTAGACGTGGTGCGTCTCGTCGCCGTAGAGCTGGATGCCGTCCTGGCCGGCGTAGGCCGGGAAGACCCAGAACCACAGCGGGTACGTCAGCATCGACCAGCCGGTGGTGAAGAAGGTGAGCCCGACGACGAAGGAGAACACCGACCAGGGGAACTGCACCACGGCGTACAGCAGCGCCCGCCAGGACGCGCCGCTCTTCAGCACGGCGCCGATCCAGCCCATCGCGCCCGCCTTGCGGGCCCGCAGCGGCTCCGGGGCGGCCACGTCGAGGCCCAGCAGGGCGCGGGCGCGGGTCCGCTCCACCGCCCCGACCGCCCGGCAGCCGGCCAGCGCGCCGGCCAGGACGGGGACGCCGAGGAAGGTCACCAGGAGGCCCGCGCCGAGGGACACCATCGTGACCGCGTACGTGAAGAGGGCGATGCCGACGGGGAGGCCGAGCAGGACGTACGTCAGCTCGCGCCAGGCGCGGCCCTCGAAGGGGGCCCGCAGGGCGGCGGGGAGCCGGTGCGGGCGGGCGTCGGTGTCGCCGCCGAACCCGTAGCTCTGTCCGTAATTCGTGGCCATCGCTGCCGTCCCTCTTCCTCTGGTCGCTTCGGTGACTTCAGCCTCCCCGAACGGGGGTGCGCGGGCCATGGAGCCCATCGGCGTCTCGGGCGGGGGGTTTACCCCACCCCCACCCCCGAGTCCGCGGCTAAGCGGGCCGCCCGGCGTCCGTCATGGCATCGCGGTCGCGCCACGGCAGTTCCGCCGTGACCGTCGTCGGCCCGCCCTCGGGGGAGTCCACGACGAACAACCCGTCCACGGCGCTCAGCCGGTCGGCGAGCCCCCGCATGCCCGAGCCCCCGTCCAGCCGGGCGCCCCCGCGACCGTCGTCCCCGACCTGGATGAGCAGCCGGTCGTCCGACCGCCACACCTCCACCGACGCCGACCGCGCCGCGCTGTGCTTGCTGACGTTCTGGAGCAGCTCCGAGACGGTGAAGTAGGCGATGCCCTCGATGGCCGCGGCCGGCCGCGCCACCAGGTCGACCGTCACCTTCACCGGCACGGTGCAGCGCGAGGCGACCGAGGAGAGCGCGGCGTCCAGGCCGCGGTCGGTCAGCACGGCCGGATGGATCCCGCGGGCCAGGTCGCGCAGCTCCTGGAGCGCCAGCTTCACCTCGCCGTGCGCCTCGTCCACCATCGCCGCCGCCGCGTCCGGGTCCTCGAGCAGCTTCTCCTTGGCCAGGCCGAGCCCCATCGCCAGGTTGACCAGCCGGGCCTGCGCCCCGTCGTGCAGGTCGCGCTCGATGCGCCGCAGGTCGGCCGCGGCGGTGTCGACCACGACCCCGCGGTCCGACTCCAGTTCGGCGATCCGCCGCTCCAGCTCGTCCGAGGGGCACAGCAGCCCGCGCACCAGCGCCCGGTCGACGTTGGTCAGCCCGCGCGCGACGAACGGCAGCACCGGCCACAGCACGAACAGCCCCGCCAGCGTGACGGTGAAGGTGGCGATCCCCCAGGGCAGCCGGATCAGGTCGTAGAGGACCGCGCGCCACCCCACCGGGTCCTTCAGCGCCGTCCACATCCACTTCAGGAACCCGTCGCCCTCGCGCAGCGGCAGCCGGCTCGGCTCGTCCACCCGCACCCCGAGCAGCGCCCGGGCCCGCGCCCGCTCGAACCGGCCGAGCAGCCGCGACCCGGCGAGACCGCCCGCCAGCAGCGGCAGTCCGACCACCGTGACGGTCAGCCCGGCACCGGCGCAGATCATCGTGACCGCGTAGGCGAAGCCGACCACGGCCACCGGGAGGTTCGCCAGCAGGTGGGCGATCTCCTTCCAGGTGTGCCGGTCGTAGGCGAACCGCGGCGCCGGCGGGCGGTCGTCGTCGCCGTCCGGGGTGCCGGTGGCCGAGGTGGAGAGGGGTCGTGTCATAGGGGTCAGCGTGCCGCGCGGCGCGGCGCGGCGCCATGAGGTGGGCCGCCGGAACGGAACTGAGGAAAACCCCACCCCGTGATGACCCTGCGCCGGTGGCCGTCCGAAGGGCGACGGGCTGCTTACCGGTCCTTTATGAGGCCCTAGACTCGCGTGCGTACGAATGTGGTGTACGGAAGCGTCGAACAGGACAAGGAATGAGGTGACCGTGGACCTCGCGGCGGACTACTTCCCGTCCTACTCGGTCGTCGGCCTGCTCGCCGTGGTCGGCGTGCTCTTCGTCGCCGTCGCCTTCGGCGCGGGACGCCTGCTGCGGCCCGTCGTCCCCACGCCCGAGAAGCTCCTGACCTACGAATGCGGCGTCGACCCCGTCGGCGAGGGCTGGGCGCACACCCAGGTCCGCTACTACGTCTACGCCTTCCTCTACGTCGTCTTCGCCGTCGACTCGGTCTTCCTCTTCCCCTGGGCCACGGTCTACGCCGACCCCGGCTACGGCGCCACGACGCTGGTGGAGATGTTCGTCTTCCTCGGCTTCCTGGCCGTCGGCCTGCTGTACGCATACAAGAAGGGCGTCCTGTCATGGACGTGAACCCCGAGTCCGTGCCCGTGCCCGTGTCCGAGCCGGTGCCGCTGCCGGAGCCGAAGCGGCTGGGCGCGCTCGCCCGCCTCGCCCCCGAGCCGATGAAGGTCGTCCTCAACTGGGGCCGCCGCTACTCGCTCTGGGTCTTCAACTTCGGCCTCGCCTGCTGCGCGATCGAGTTCATCGCCGCGTCGATGGCCCGCCACGACTTCATCCGGCTCGGCGTCATCCCGTTCGCGCCGGGCCCCCGCCAGGCCGACCTGATGGTGGTGTCCGGCACGGTCACCGACAAGATGGCGCCGGCCGTGCGGCGGCTGTACGAGCAGATGCCCGAGCCGAAGTACGTCATCTCCTTCGGCGCCTGCTCCAACTGCGGCGGCCCCTACTGGGACTCCTACTCCGTCACCAAGGGCGTCGACCAGATCATCCCCGTCGACGTCTACGTGCCGGGTTGCCCGCCGCGCCCCGAGGCGCTGCTCCAGGGCATCCTCAAGCTCCAGGAGAAGATCGCGCACGAGTCGCTGGGCGAGCGGTACGGGGAGCCGGCCCGCCCGTCGGCGGCGGCGCTGCAGAGCGGCCTCGTACGCCCGCCGGCCGGTCCGGTGTCCGGGGACGCGCGATGACCGCCGCCGGCTGGCTGCCCGCCGACCCCGAGGACCTGTTCGGCGCCGGGGCCACGGCCGAGGAGGCGTACGACCTCCTCACCGTGGACGTCCCCCCGGCCGCCTGGCTCGCCGCCCTGGAGGCGGCCCGCGACCGGCTGGGCTGCGCCTACTTCGACTGGCTGAGCGCGGTGGACGAGCCGGGCACCGGCTTCCGCGTCGCCGCGCACGTCGCCGCCCTCGCGCCGGTACGCCGGCTGCTGCTGCGCACGACCGTGCCGCACGAGGCCCCGGCCCTGCCCAGCGCCGTCGGCGTGTACGCGGGGGCGGCCTGGCACGAGCGCGAGACGCACGAGATGTTCGGCGTCGACTTCACCGACCACCCCGGCCTCGACCACCTGCTCCTGCCCGAGTCCTTCGAGGGGCACCCCCTGCGCAAGGACTTCGTCCTCGCCGCCCGGGTCGCCAAGGCGTGGCCCGGCGCCAAGGAACCGGGCGAGTCGGAGCACGGCGGCCCCCGACGCCGCCAGATGCTGCCCCCCGGCGTCCCCGACCCCAACGAGTGGGGCCCCCTCAAGGGCCAGCTTCCTCCCGCCCCGGCCCGCCCGACCCGCACGGCGGGCGAACGCCCGGCCCGCCGCACGCGTACGGCAGCGGAGGGCTCCGCCGGCCAGCCGACCCCGGCCTCTCCGGAAACCCCGGCTTCTCCGTCTCCGCGCCGGTCGCGCACGGCGTCACAGGGCTCGGCCAGCCAGACGCCCCCGACGGCCCCGGCAACTCCGGAGTCCTCGCAGGCCCCGGCCTCCCCGGCCCCCCGTCGGGCGCGCGCGGCGTCACAGGGCTCGGCCAGCCAGACGCCCCCGCCGGCCGCCGTACCCCCGTCGGCCTCGGAGCCCCCGGCCTCCCCGGCTCCGCGCCGGGCGCGCAGCGCGAGTGACGGCTCCGCCTCGCAGCAGGAGGGCTCCTCGCCGCCCCGCCCTTCCCGCACCGCCGGCGAGGGCCCCGCCTCTCAGCGCCCGGCTCCCTCGCCGTCCCGCCGTTCGCGCACCGCGAGCCAGGGCTCGGCCTCGCAGCGTCCGGCCGCAGCCGACACCCCCGACGGCGACGAGACGCCCCCGCCTGCCGCGTCCTCGGCGGAGCCGCCCGCGCCCCCGGCGGAGCCGCCCGCGCCCCCGCGCAGCCCGGACGCTCCGTGGCACCACGCCCGCCCGGCCTTCGAGGAAGAGACGCCGGCGGAGCCGAAGCCCGCCCCGCGGCGCGAACCGGCCCCCGACGACACGGGCACGCCGCCCGACGACACCGGCACGCCACCCGCCGACCCCGACGAGATCGACCCCACCCCCGGACAGGGAGGCCTGCGGTGAACGACGCGCTCGACGTCACCCTGCGCCTCCTGGCCGTCTTCGTCGCCTTCCTCGTCCTCCCCCTGCTCGTCGGCCAGACCGAGCACAAGGTCATGGCCCACATGCAGGGCCGCCTCGGCCCGATGTACGCCGGCGGCTTCCACGGCTGGGCCCAACTCGTCGCGGACGGCGTGAAGTTCGCGCAGAAGGAGGACGTGGTCCCGGCCGACGCCGACCGCCGCGTCTTCCAGCTGGCCCCCGCCGTCGCCCTCCTGCCCTACCTCCTCGTCCTGCTCGCCATCCCGATCGGCCCCGGCGAGGGCGCGGTCGGGCAGGCCGTCGACGCGGGCGTCTTCTTCGTCCTCGCCGTGATGGGCGTCGGCGTACTCGGGTCGCTGATGGCCGGCTGGGCCTCCGCCAACAAGTTCTCCCTCCTCGGCGGCCTGCGCACCGCCGCCCAGCTCCTCGCCTACGAACTCCCGATGCTGCTCACCGCCGCCTCCGTCGCCATGGCGGCCGGCACGGTGTCCCTGACCGGTATCCTCGGCGCGTTCCACTGGTGGTGGCTGCCCTGGCAGCTCGTCGGCGCGGTCGTCTTCTTCGTCGCCGGGCTCGCCGAACTCCAGCGGCCCCCCTTCGACATGCCGGTCGCCGACTCCGAGATCATCTTCGGCGCGTACACCGAGTACACCGGCCTCCGCTTCGCCCTGTTCCTGCTCGCCGAGTACGCCGGCATCGTCGTCCTGTGCGGCCTCACCACCGTCCTCTTCCTCGGCGGCTGGCACGGCCCCTGGGGCGCCGACGGCCTCGGCTGGCTCTGGACCCTGCTGAAGACCGCCCTCCTCGCCTTCCTCGTGATCTGGCTGCGCGTGACCTACCCGCGGCTGCGCGAGGACCAGCTCCAGAAGCTGTCCTGGACGCTCCTCGTCCCCCTCTCCCTGGCCCAGATCGCCCTCACCGGCGTCGTCAAGGTGGTGACCGCGTAACCATGGCCCCCCTCCCCGGCAGCGGCCTGGCCAAGGGCCTGGCCGTCACCCTGCGCACGATGACGAGGAAGACCGTCACCGAGCAGTACCCCGACACCCAGCCCGACCTCCCGCCCCGCACCCGCGGCGTGATCGGCCTGTTCGAGGAGAACTGCACGGTCTGCATGCTCTGCGCCCGCGAATGCCCCGACTGGTGCATCTACATCGACTCCCACAAGGAGACGGTCCCGGCTGCCGCCCCCGGTGGCCGCGAGCGCAGCCGCAACGTCCTCGACCGCTTCGCCATCGACTTCTCCCTCTGCATGTACTGCGGCATCTGCATCGAGGTCTGCCCCTTCGACGCGCTGTTCTGGTCCCCGGAGTTCGAGTACGCCGAGACCGACATCCGCGACCTCACCCACGAGCGCGACAAGCTCCGCGACTGGATGTGGACGGTCCCGGCCCCGCCCGCCCTCGACCCCGCCGCAGAGGAGCCCAAGGAACTCGCCGCCGCCCGCAAGACCGCCGACAAGCTGGCCGCCCAGCAGCAGGCCGAGCACGAGGGGGACGCCCCCGCATGACCCTCGCAGCAGCAGCGACCGCCGCGACCCACGGCCGGGGCTTCCTCTCCCCGTCCGGCGTCGAGATCGCCTTCCTCCTGGTCGGCCTGGTCACCCTCGCCGCGGCCGTCGTCACCGTCACCACCCGCCAGCTGGTGCACGCCGCCCTGTGGCTGGTCGTCGCCCTCGGCGGCCTCGCCGTCGAGTACCTCCTGCTCACCGCCGAGTTCATCGCCTGGGTGCAGGTCCTCATCTACGTCGGTGCCGTCGTCGTCCTCCTCCTGTTCGGCCTGATGCTCACCAGGGCCCCCATCGGCCGCTCCCCGGACGCCGACTCCGGCAACCGCTGGGCCGCCCTCGCCGTGGCCGTGGCCGCCGCGGCGACCCTGGTGTGGGTGGTCACCGACGCCTTCCGCACCACCTGGATCGACCTGGACGGCCCCGCCGCCGGCTCCACCCGCGCCACCGGCGAGAGCCTCTTCCGGCACTGGGTCCTCCCCTTCGAGGCCCTCTCCGTCCTCCTCCTGGCCGCCCTGGTCGGCGCGATCGTCCTCTCCCGCAAGCACAAGGCCGCATCCGACGGTGCCGAGGCCGACAGGGCCCAGGCCCGGGCCGACAAGGCCGGTGTCCGCTGATGCACCTCGCCTATCCCGCCGTCCTCGCCGCCCTCCTCTTCTGCACCGGCCTCTACGGCGTCCTCGCCCGCCGCAACGCGATCCTGGTCCTGATGTCGGTCGAGCTGATGCTCAACGCCGTCAACCTCAACCTCGTCGCCTTCGACACCTGGCTGAGCCGCGCGGCCGAGGACACCCTGCACTCGGGGCAGGCCCTCACCCTGTTCACCATCGCCATCGCCGCCGCCGAGATCGGCATCGGCCTGGCCATCGTGCTCGCCGTCCACCGCACCCACGGCACCGCCGACATCGACCGCCTCCGCGCCACGGCCGAGCGCCCCGAGCCGGACCCGGCGGACGAGAAGAACGAGGCCACCGCGTGACCACGACCACCCTCGCCGCCCTCGTCCCCCTCCTCCCGTTCCTCGGCGCCGCCGCCGGCCTGCTGCTCGGCCGCGCGGCCCCCGGCTTCGTCCGCCCGCTGGCCGTCCTGCCCACGCTGGCCGCCCTCGCGCTCGCCGCGCTGGTCGCGGCCCGGCAGGGCGGCGGCCGGGCCGTCGACGCCGCCACCGAACTGACCCCCACCGGGTCCGTCCCCGTCGAACTGGCCCTGCACATCGACGGCTTCGCCGCCCTCGTCGCCGTCCTGGTCGGCTGCGTCGCCGCCTGCGTGCAGATCTACTCCATCGGCTACCTGCGCGACGACCCGCGCTACCCCTCCTACGCCGCCCTCGTCTCCCTCTTCACCTCCGCGATGCTGCTCGTCGTCTACTCCGGCGACCTGATGGTGCTGCTGGTCGGCTGGGAGGTCATGGGCATCTGCTCGTACTTCCTGGTCGGCCACTACTGGGAGACCCCCGAGGCGCGCGCCGCCTCGCTGAAGGCGTTCCTGGTGACCAAGCTCGGCGACGTCCCCTTCCTGATCGGCCTGTTCGCGCTCGCCACCGACGCCGGCTCCTTCCGGATCACGCGGATCCTCGGCGCCGTCGCGAGCGGCTCCCTCGACCACCCCACGGTGATCGCCCTGCTGCTCCTGGCCGGCGTGGCGGGCAAGTCGGCGCAGTTCCCGCTGCACACCTGGCTGCCCGACGCGATGGCGGGCCCCACGCCCGTCTCCGCGCTGATCCACGCCGCGACGATGGTCGCCGCCGGCGTCTACTTCGTCGCCCGCCTCCTCCCGCTCTTCGAGGCGTCCCGGGCCGCGATGACCGTCCTCGCCGTCATGGCCGCGATCACCATGACCGGCTCGGCGCTCGCCGCGCTCGCCCAGGACGACATCAAACGCGTCCTCGCCTACTCGACCATCGGCCAGCTCGGCTACATGACCGGCGCCCTGGCCGCCGGCGACCGCGGCGCCGCCGTCTTCCACCTCCTCACCCACGGCGCCTTCAAGGCGCTGCTGTTCCTCGCCGCCGGCGCGGTCATCCACGCCGCCGGCACCAACTCGCTGGCCGCCATGTCCCGCCTGCGCGACCTGCGCGCCCGCGTGCCGGACGCCTACTGGACGATGACCGTGGCGCTGCTCGCGCTCGCCGCGATCCCGCCCTTCAGCGGCTTCTTCTCCAAGGAGTCCGTCCTCGGCGCCGCCGAGCACGTGGCCACCGGGCACACCGCGCACGCCCCCGCCGCCGCGGGCTGGACCGTGCTGGTCGCCGGCCTGGTCACGGCCCTGCTGACCGCCGCGTACGCGACGCGGCTGTGGCTGCTCGCCTTCCGGGGCCGGGGCACCGAGGCCCCCGACCACGGCCGGCAGCCGCTCTCCATGACCCTGGTGCTCTGGGTGCTCGCCCTCCCCTCGCTCGCCCTCGGCGGACTCGCCTTCCGCGTGCTGCCCGACTGGTTCGACGGCCAGGACCTCACTCCGGCCCTCACCACCTCCGTACTCGGCACCGGCGTGGCGCTGACCGGCGGCATCGTCGCCTACGCGGCCTGGCGGCACACCACCGCGCTCGCCGCCCGCGTCCCGCTGGGCGCGGTCGCCGCCCACCCGGACGCCGACGCCGGCCAGGTGGAGGCCGAGGCCATCGCCACCCACGCCCCCGCCTACGGCAACGTGGCCTACGCCCCCGACCCCGCCGATCCCGGCCGGCTCCTGCTCGGCCCGCTGCACCGGCACGCCGCGGTCGGCTTCCACCTGGACGCGGTGTACACGGCCCTGTTCGTCCGGCCGGTGCAGGCCGGCGCGCGTCTCGTCCGGTTCCTGGACCGCGAGGTCGTCGACACCTACGTGCGCGGGGCGGGCGCCCTGCCCCGGTGGCTCGGGGCGGCCGTGCGCCGCGCGCAGACCGGCAATGTGCAGACCTATGTGAGCGCGCTGCTCGCCGGCACCGTCGTCCTCGCGGTGGCCGCCGTCCTCGTCGCCACGGGAGCGTGAGCAGGCGTGATCGATATCAACGAGTCCGTGATGCAGGTCCTTCTGGCGTTCGTCGTCGTCGGCCCGCTCCTCGGCGCCGCCGCCGCGCTGCTGCCGGCCCCGCCCGGGCTGAAGGGGAAGTCACCCGGGCAGGCCGTGCTCCGGCACGGCGTCACCGTGACCGGCGCGGTCCTCCTGGCGGCCCTGGTCCTGGCCCTGGGCTTCGACCACGACCACCCGTCGAAGATGCAGGCCAGCACGGACATCAGCTGGATCCCCGCACTCCACGTGCGCATCCACCTCGGCATCGACGGCATCTCCCTTCCGCTCCTCGTCCTGACCGCGCTGCTGACCTTCCTCTGCGCGCTCTACTCGTACGCCAAGCCGCCCGCGGGCCCGTCCCCGAAGGGCTTCGTCGCGCTGCTGCTCGTCCTGGAGTCCGGCACCCTCGCGACCTTCGCCGTCCTCGACCTGATCCTGTTCTTCCTCGCCTTCGAGACCGTCCTCATCCCGATGTACTTCCTCATCGCCCGCTGGGGCGGTGCCGACCGGGCCCGGGCGGCGTGGAAGTTCATCCTGTACACGCTGCTCGGCTCGGTCGTCATGCTGCTCGGCCTGCTCCTGATCGGACTCAGGGCCGGCACCTTCGACATGGTGGCACTCGCCACTGACAACGGCCGGTCGCTGAGCACATCCGTGCAGGTCATCGCCGTATTGGCGATCGGGATCGGGCTCGCGGTCAAGACGCCGATGTGGCCGCTGCACAGCTGGCTGCCCGACGCCCACACCGCCGCGCCGACCGTCGGCTCGGTGCTGCTCGCGGGCGTGCTGCTGAAGATGGGCACGTACGGTTTCGTCCGGATCCTGCTGCCGGTGGCCCCGGACGGCCTGCGCACCTTCGCGCCGTACCTCGCCGCCTTCGCGGTCGTCGGGATCGTCTACGGCTCGCTGGCCTGCCTGGCCCTGGCCAGGCGCGGCGCCAAGGGCGACCTGAAGCGGCTCATCGCCTACTCCTCCGTCGGCCACATGGGCTTCGTCCTGCTCGGCATCGCCACCATGACCCCGACCGGCGTGAACGGCGCCCTGTTCGCCAACGTCGCCCACGGCCTCATCACCGGCCTGCTCTTCTTCCTGGTCGGCGCCCTGAAGGAGCGCACCGGCAGCACCGACCTCGACACCCTCGCCGAGGAGACCGGGGCCGCGCTGTACGGCCGGGCGCCGCGGCTCGGCGGACTCCTTGCCTTCGCCGCGGTGGCCTCGCTGGGGCTGCCGGGCCTGGCCGGGTTCTGGGGCGAGATGCTGGCGATGTTCGGCGCGTTCGACCCCGGCGCGGGCCTCAGCCGCCCCGCCTTCCTCACCTTCATGGCCATCGCCGGCCTCGGCACGCTGCTGACCGCCGCGTACCTGCTCGTCGTGGTCCGCCGGGTCTGCATGGGCGCCACCCCGCAGGACGCGCCCCGGCTGCCCGACGTGCACCGCGTCGAGTTCGCCGCGTGGACGCCGCTCGTCGCCCTCACCGTCCTGGCCGGGCTGTGGCCCAAGGTCCTCCTCGGGCTGACCGACCCGGCCGTGCAGCAGCTCCTCTCCGGAGGCACCCGATGAGCCCCCTGGCCCAGCAGGCAGCCGCGAGCCTCGTCCAGTCCGTCGACTGGCTCGCCGTCGCCCCGCCCACCCTCACGGCGCTCGTCGCGCTGGCCGTCCTCGTCGCCGACCTGTTCCTGCCCGAGGCCCGCAAGCCGCTGCTCGGCCGGCTCTCGGTCGCCGGACTCGCCGCCGCCGCGCTCCTCCTGCTGCCCCTCCTGGGCGACGACCGCTCGACCTTCTGCCGGCAGGGCACCACGCGCGCGTGCAGCTACACCGCGGACACCTTCACCCTCACCGTGCAGCTGCTCGTCCTGGGCGGCGCCCTGCTCGCCGCCCTGCTGTCGGTCACCGCCCTGAAGGACGCCGACAAGAGGCTCCCCGAGGGCGAGTACTGGTTCCTGCTGCTCTCCTCCGCGGCCGGCGCCGCCCTGCTGCCCGCCTCCCGCGACCTCGCCACCCTCGTCGTCGCCCTGGAGGTCGCCTCGCTGCCCGCGTTCGCCCTGGTGGGCCTCCGCCACGGCGACCGGCGCTCCGCCGAGGCGGCCCTGAAGTTCTTCCTCTCCTCGGTCACCGCCACCGCGGTCACCCTGATGGGCGTCAGCTTCGTCTACGCCGCCACCGGCTCCCTGTACCTCACCGAGATCGCCGACCGCGTCCAGCACGTCGACGGGCAGCTCACCACCCTCACCCAGACCGGCGTCGTCCTCACCCTGGTCGGCTTCGCCTTCAAGACGGCCGCCGTGCCCTTCCACTTCTGGGTGCCGGACACCTACGTCGGCGCGCCGCTGCCCATCGCCGCGTACCTGTCCGTCGTCGGCAAGGCGGTCGGCTTCTCCGGCCTGATCCTCGTCACCGTCGTCGCGCTGCCCTCGTACGCCGACGTCTGGGGCCCGGCACTCGCGGCGCTGGCCGCGCTCACCATGACCGCCGGCAATGTCGGCGCCCTGCGGCAGCGCGCCACGCGCGCGTACAGCGCGGTACGGCTGCTCGCCTGGTCCTCCGTCGGCCAGGCCGGCTACCTCCTGGTGCCGATCGCGTCGGCCGCGTACGCCGACGACCCCGGGGCCTCCGTCGGCGCCACCCTGGCCTACGCCCTGATGTACGCCGCCGTGAACCTGGGCGCCTTCGCGGTGGCCGCCCTGGTGGGCCGCGCCCACGCCCGCAACCGGATCGCGGACTACCGCGGCCTCCACGCCGCGAACCCGCTGCTCGCGCTGCTCCTGGCGTTCTTCCTGCTCTGCCTCGCCGGCCTGCCGCCGGGCGTCATCGGCCTGTTCGCCAAGGTCACGGTGTTCTCCGCGGCGGTCGACGCCGGGCTCGGCTGGCTGGCCGTGGTCATGGCCGTCAATGTGGTCATCGCGCTGTACTACTACCTCCGCTGGACGGCGCTGCTCTTCCGCGCCCCGGACGCCCCCGACGGAGTGCGGGCCCGGCACCGCGTCCCGGCCCCCCTCACCCTCGCCCTCACCGCGACCGCCGTCCTCGCCGTCGCCCTGTCCGGCGCCCCCCAGCTGATCCTGCGCCTCGCGGACACCGCGCTGTTCTGAGCGGCCCGCTCACCCGGACGGCCGATGCGTGCGGCCGGTCACGCCGGGGAACCCGGAACCTCCGCCTGGCGTTGACCAGTACGGAAGGGTCCACTGGACTCGACACAGCAGGACACACACGAGGGGTTCCCTGCGGCACCACTGGGAGGGCGCACCGTGCACCGCCGGCACAACGGACTCAAGACGGCAGTCCTCCTCGGAGGGCTGTCCGCGCTCATCATCGTCATCGGCAGCCTCTTCGGCCGAGCGGGTCTCGTCGTCGCCGTCCTCGTCGCCCTGGGCACGAACGCGTACGCGTACTGGAACAGCGACAAGCTCGCCCTGCGGGCGATGCGTGCCCGCCCGGTCAGCGAGTTCGAGGCCCCGGCGCTCTATCGCATGGTCCGGGACCTCTCCACCCAGGCCCGCCAGCCCATGCCCCGCCTCTACATCTCCCCGACGGAGGCGCCGAACGCCTTCGCGACCGGCCGCAATCCGCGCAACGCGGCGGTGTGCTGCACCGAGGGCATCCTGCGCCTGCTCGACGAGCGCGAGCTGCGCGGCGTCATCGGCCATGAGCTGAGCCATGTCTACAACCGCGACATCCTCATCTCCTCGGTGGCCGGCGCCCTCGCCTCCGTGATCATGTTCCTGGTCAACTTCGCGTGGCTGATCCCCATCGGCAGGTCGGACGACGACGACGGCCCCGGCCTGGTCGGCATGGTGATGATCATGCTCCTGGGCCCGCTCGCCGCCACGGTCATCCAGCTGGCGATCAGCCGCTCCCGGGAGTACGAGGCGGACGCCTCCGGCGCCCAGCTCACCGGCGACCCGATCGCGCTGGCCGGTGCCCTGCGCAAGCTCGACGCCGGCACCAAGCAGCTGCCGCTGCCGCCCGAGCCCCGGATCGAGACGGCCAGCCACATGATGATCGCGAACCCGTTCCGTCCCGGTCAGGGCCTGTCGAAGATGTTCTCCACCCACCCGCCGATGGCGGAGCGAATCGCCCGGCTCGAAGAGATGGCAGGTCGACAGCAGTGAAGACCATCCTGAACCTGATCTGGCTCGTCCTGAGCGGCTTCTGGCTGTTCCTCGCCTACCTTGCCGCCGGCGCGCTGCTGTGCATCACGATCATCGGCATCCCGTTCGGCATCGCCGCGTTCCGGATAGCCGTCTACGCCCTGTGGCCCTTCGGGTACACCACCGTCGAGCGCCGGGGCGCGGGCGCGCCCTCCTGCGTCGGCAACGTGCTGTGGCTGGTGCTGGCCGGCTGGTGGCTCGCGCTCGGCCACATCGTCACCGGCATCGCGCTGTGCGTCACGATCATCGGCATCCCGCTGGGCATCGCCAACTTCAAGCTGATCCCCGTCTCGCTGCTCCCGCTGGGCCGCGAGATCGTCCGCTCGGACGAACCCTTCACGGCGACGGGCCCCACGGCCCAGCCGCGCTGGTAGGGCCCGGGACCGCGCCGCCCCGGGCCACCGCCCTCCCGGCTCAGCGGTAGTTGACGAACTGCAGCGCGAACTCGAAGTCCTGCCCCTTGAGCAGCGAGATCACGGCCTGGAGGTCGTCCCGGCTCTTGGAGCTGACCCGCAGCTCGTCGCCCTGCACCTGCGCCTTCACGCCCTTCGGGCCCTCGTCGCGGATGAGCTTGGCGACCTTCTTCGCGTTGTCCTGGGAGATGCCCTCCTCGATCGACGCGAAGATCTTGTACTCCTTGCCGGACAGCTGCGGCTCACCGGCGTCCAGCGCCTTCAGGGAGATGCCGCGCTTGATCAGCTTGGACTGGAAGACGTCGAGGACGGCGGTCACCCGGTCCTCGGAGTCGGCCTGCATGAGGATCTTCTCCCCGGACCACGCGATCGAGGCGCCCACGCCCTTGAAGTCGTAGCGCTGGGAGATCTCCTTGGCGGCCTGGTTGAGGGCGTTGTCGACCTCCTGCCGCTCGACCTTCGAGACGATGTCGAAACTGGAGTCGGCCATGTCCTGTGGCTCCTTGCGTGTAGAGGCGTGTCGGCGCCCCAGCCTAGCCACCCCGCCGACCCCGGACCCGCGATCAATCCGGTGGCGGAGCACCCCTCGGCATCAGGTATTGTTTACGTCGTTGCCAGGGAGCACCACCGCAAGACGGCGCCCCCGACCAACACCCCCCGGCGGTGTGCCCGAGCGGCCAAAGGGAGCAGACTGTAAATCTGCCGGCTCAGCCTTCCCAGGTTCGAATCCTGGCGCCGCCACACGGGAACAAAGGGCCTGTGACCTGCTGCAACAGCAGGTCACAGGCCCTTTGTCATGGGCCTCGGTGGCACTGGGTGGGGGGCCGCGTTCATCCGGCGCATGCAGGCAGGGCGCGGCGACGGCTGATCCGTGGTGCCGGGCGTCCCCTTCCGGCGTTCTCCTCACCCCTCCCGGCCGTTCGCGAGATCATGGCACCTGGTCCACATGACCATCATCCGGCGGAGTTGGGGGTCGACGGTGCCCGACACCAGGCAGCGGTTCTTCATCAGCTACGCGGGCCCGGACGGGGTCTGGGCGGAGTGGGTGGGCTGGCAGCTCAAGCAGGCCGGCCATCAGGTCGAGCTCGACCGGTGGGACTGGCGCACGGGGGACGACTTCGTCCAGAAGATGAGCCAGGCCCTCGCCCGGGCCGACGGGGTGCTGGCCCTGTTCTCCGAGAACTACTTCGCCGCCGGGCGATGGACGCAGGAGGAGTGGTCGGCCGTCGTGGCCACGCGGGGACGGCTCGTCCCGATCGTGATCGAGCCGCTGGCCGACGACGACGTCCCGGACCTCCTGGCCGGCAGGCTTCGCGCCGAAATGCACGGGCTGGACGAGACGGCCGCCGTCGCCCGACTGCTGGAGGCCGTCCACGGGCCGGTTCCCCCCACGGGCCCGGTCGCCTTCCCCGGTGCCGCCCCGGCCGACGCGGACACGGAAGCGGATCCGCAACGTCCCCGACTGCCCGACGGTGCGACCCTGCCCCAGGTCTGGAACGTCCGACGCCGTAACCCGGACTTCTCCGGCCGCGAGACGGAGCTGGCCCGGCTGCGCAGCGGCCTGCTCCGCGGGCACCAGGCCGTGGTGCAGGCGCTGCACGGCATGGGCGGCATTGGGAAGACCCAGATCGCGCTGGAGTACGCCCACCGCTTCGCGAGCCAGTACGACGTCGTCTGGTGGGTCGACGCCGAGCAGGCCGACCGATTGCCTGTCAGCTACGCCGGACTCGCCGAGCACCTGGGCATCGCCAAGGCCGACGCCGGAACCGAGGCCAACGCCCGCGCCCTGCTCCAGGCCCTACTCGCGCGGCATCGTTGGCTGCTGATCCTGGACAACGCCGAACAACCCGATCATATCGAGCCATGGCTTCCCGACGGGCCCGGACACGTGCTCATCACCTCGCGCGACCCCGACTGGCGCGGGATCGCCCACCGCAGCGGTCTGGACGTGTTCACCCGGGCCGACTCGCTGGCGTACCTCCAGACCCGCAGCCCGGGTATCACGGCCGAGCAGGCCGACCTCCTCGCGCAGGATCTCGGCGACCTGCCCCTCGCACTGGCCCAGGCCGCCGGAGTCCTCAGCGGCGGAATGAGCCTCGACCACTACCGCCGGCTCCTGACCACCAACACCGCACGCCTCCTGCGGGAGAGCGACGTGCGTGACTACCCCGTGTCGCTAGCCGCCACGGTCGACATCGCCGTGACGCGCCTCTTGGACGACGGCCACCGCGACGCCACCGCGCTGCTCCGCCTCGGGGCGTTCCTCGGCCCCGAACCCATACCCACCGCCTGGCTGGAGGCGTCCCGCCCCCACCTGGCCGGCATCCCGGGCGACCCCGACGACCCGATGTGGCTCCGCAGCGCCCTGCAGCCCCTGAGCCGCTTCGGACTGGCTCGCACGGACGTCAACGTCTTCCAGATCCACCGTCTGACCCAGGCGGTCCTACGGGCCCAGACAGGTCCGGACGCGGTCGAGTCGATCCGCGACGACGTGACCGCCGTACTCGCGGCTGTCAGCCCCGGAGACCCGCAGTCACCGGCCGACTGGCCGGCGTGGGCCACGCTCACCGCCCACTTGACCGCCCCTCACGTCATCACCGGGGTCACAGGCCGCTCCGCACTCCGCCCGACGCTTTCCGAGACGGTCCACTTCCTGATCCGGAGGGGACTGCCGGGCGCCGCCCACAGCCTCGGCACAACGTTGTACGAGACGTGGACCGCCGATCTGGGGCCCGATCACCCCGACACCCTCACCTGCGCGCAGTTTCTGGGGCACGCCAGCATCGATCGCGGCGACCACGTCGCGGCGCGCCCTCTGGTCGAAGACACCTACGCTCGTCGCCGCCGCATCCTCGGCGAGGACCACCTCGACACCCTCTCCTCCGCGCACGACGTCGCCACCACGCTGTCCTACCTCGGGAGGTACGAGGAGGCTCGCCGCAGGGGGGAGGACGTCCTCGCCAGACGCCAACGGGTACTCGGCGAGGGCCATCCGGAGACGTTGCGCTCCGCCGGCAACTTCGCCGGCTACCTGCGCGATGCGGGGGAGTACGCGGAGGCCCGCCGGAGGGGGACGGACGTTCTCGCCCGGCGACGCCAGATCCTGGGCGAGGATCATCCCGACACCCTCGAGTCAGCCAGTGACCTCATCAACACCATGCTTGTCGCGGGGGAGCACACGGGTCTCCGCCCGATGGCCGAGGACCTCCTCGCCCGTCGTCTGCGCATTCTGGGTGAGGAACACCCCGACACGATCTCCGCCTCCAGCAGTCTTGCCGGTGCCTTGTACGCCCTGGAGGAGTACGAGGAGGCGCTGAGCATGGAGAAGGAGAATGTCCGTCGATGCCGGCGCGTTCTGGGCGAGAACCACCCCAACACCCTCACCGCCGTGGGCAACCTCTCCCAGACGCTGTACCGTCTGGGGGAGACGGCAGAGGCGCGTCGGATGGCGGAGGACAGTCTCGCTCGGCGCAAGTGGCTCATGGGCGAAAATCACCCCGACACGCTCAGCTCTGCCCACGGCCTGGCCAACATCCTGCATTCCCAGGGTGAGGAAGCGGAGGCTTGCCGCCTGCAGAAGGAGGTCCTCGCCAAGCGCCGACTGATTCTGGGCGGCGACCATCCGCTCACACTCAACTCCGCCGCCCTCCTCACCTCCATCCTCTATGCGCGCCATGAGTACTTGGAGGCGGTCGAGGTGCTCGGCGATCTTCGGGCCCGCCGCATCCGCGTCCTGGGCAGGACGCACCCGGAGACCGTGGAAGCGACGAGGAGTCTCGCGACCCTGCTGGCCGCCATGGGCAAGACGCACGAGGCCCAGAAACTGACGAGCCGCAAGCCGAACAAGAGCAAGCGCCGGTCCGGCAAGAAGCGGCGGTGAGACACCGAGCGGCGGGGTGCCGAGGCCCCGTGTCAGTCCGCACGGGCAGACTTGACCCATGTCCTCAACCTCCCGCCGCCGTCTCTGTCCCGAGTGCCGTCGTGAGATCGCCGTCGTCGCCGGGCGGTTCGCGCGGCATGATCCGGCCGGGGCGCGGGGGAGCGGGGAGTTGGTGTCGTGCCCCGGGTCGCGGCGGGCGGCGCCGGTCGGGGCGGCGGTGCAGCCCGGGCTGGACGGCTATGTCGTGCCCGAGTTCCCCGGGCAACTGCCGCTGTTCTGAACGCGCCGCCCCGCAGGCTCAGTTGCCCGCGACCGACTTCACCGCCACCGGCACCGGGGTCGAGCCGCCGATCAGTTCCAGGGTGAGGCCCGCCGTCGCCGGGGTGTCGAGGAGGTCGGCGAGGACGGCGGCGACGTCGTCGCGGGGAATCGGGCCCCGGCCCGTGCGGGCCTCCAGGCGGACCTGGCCCGTGCCCGCGTCGTCCGTCAACTGGCCCGGGCGCAGGATCGTCCAGTCCAGGCCCCGCTGGGAGCGCACGTACGCGTCCGCCTCGCCCTTGGCGCGCAGGTAGACGTCGAAGATCTCGTCCCCCGGGTGCTCCGGGTCGGCCGCCATGGACGACACGATGACGAAGCGCCGTACACCCGCCCGCACCGCCGCGTCGGCGAAGAGCACCGCCGCCGCCTTGTCCACGGTGTCCTTGCGGGCCACGCCGCTGCCGGGCCCCGCGCCCGCCGCGAAGACCGCCGCGTCCGCGCCCCGCAGCCGCTCCGCGACCTCCTCGACCGACGCCGACTCCAGGTCGAGCACGACCGGTTCCGCGCCGGCCTCCCGCAGGTCGTCGGCCTGCTCGGGCTTGCGGATGAGACCCGCCACCTCGTCCCCGCGCCCGGCGAGCAGCCGCTCGAGCCGCAGCGCGATCTGACCATGTTCACCAGCGATGACAATGCGCATGTCTCCGACCGTACGCCCCGGCAGAGGCACGCGCCCCGCGACTTCGGCCCGGGGCGCGGGGGTCGGTACGGTCTTCGTGCGTCCGCGCCGCCCGGCACGGACTCCGCCGCACGGTGGACGAACCGTGACCCGGGGCATGGCACCGAAAAGCCCCCGGTCAGGGCAGGCGCTCCCCGCCCTCCCCCCGCCCCTGCCGCGGCAGCCCCAGGTCGGGGGCGCCGATCGCGTCGCCGTACTCCCGTACCGCGCTGGTCCGCGCCACCACCCGGCCGCGGTGGACCACGATCCGGCTGTACGCCAGGGACAGCGCGCCGGCGAGGCGGTCGCCGCGCACCGCGAGGAGTTCGGCCGGGAAGCCCGCCTCCACCCGCACCTCGGGCAGGCCGAGCGCCGCCCGCGCCGCCGCGCTCACCGCGTCGTAGGCGTCCTCCGGGCGCAGCCCGTGCCGCGCGGCGAGCTGGTACGCCGCCTCCAGCGGGTCGCCGCGCCCGACCGGCCGCGCGACGTCCCGGAGCGCGCCGCTCCCGGCCGCCACCCGCACCCCGGCCGCCCGCAGCAGCCGGACCGGGGCCATGCCCTCGTCGGGGCCCTCGCAGCCGCCCTGCGGCAGGCACACCACGACCACCCCGGCCGCCGCGAGCCGCTCCGCGAGCCGGGAGGCCGCCTCGGCCGGCAGCCGGCCCAGGCCGTCGCAGGGCCCCAGCGTCACCCCGGGGCGCAGCCCGGCCGCCATCGCCGCGAGGCGGGTCAGCCGGGCCGGGTCGGCGGCGTCCGTGTGCAGGTCTACGGGGCAGCCGTGCTCGGCGGCGACCTCCAGGACCGCCTCCGCGTACCCGGCCGGGTCGGGGTCGAGGTCGGGGCAGCCGCCCACCACGTCCGCGCCCATCTTCACCGCCTCCCGCAGCACCGCGAGCCCGTCCGCCCCCGCCACCCCGGTGAGCATCCGCGGCATCGCCACGGCCGTCAGCTCGACGAGCCCGCGCAGCGACCGCCGCGCCCGCAGTACGGCCCGCAGCGCGTCGAGGCCCGCCACGTCGCCCACCCGCACATGGGCCCGCACCGCGGTCGCCCCGTGCCCGAGCTGGAGCAGGGCGGCCTCGGTGATCCGGCGCTGGACGTCCGCCGACGCGTAGGAGACCGGGCCCGTCAGGTCGGCGGTGAGGGCCGTGTCGCCGTGGACGTGCGGTTCGGCCGGGGCGGGCAGTAGGAGGTGGCCGGTGAGGTCGAGCAGGTCGACGCGGCCGGCCGGCGGGGTCAGGCTGCCGGCCGTGCCGACCGCCTCGATGCGCCCGCCGTGCAGCCGTACGTCCACGGTCCGGCCGTCGGTGAGCCGCGCCCCGGACAGCAGCAGGGCGCCGGATCCGGCCGCGCCCGACGGGGTGGGGGAGTGGGGCGGCTGCGGCTGGCTGTCGGGCATCGCACTCCTCCGGGCTCGGGACTGCGCAGGGGGGACGCAAGATCACGCAGAGTGAGTCGAGCCTAGGGCGGTGACGGGTCCATGGCGTGCAGGAGCGCAATAGTCGTACCGGGCGCGGCCCGCCGGGCAAGGGCGGCGAATCGGATTTGGGCGTTGGGCGGGCGACCGTGTAATGTCTTCCTCGCTCGCCCCAATAGCTCAGTCGGTAGAGCGTCTCCATGGTAAGGAGAAGGTCAACGGTTCGATTCCGTTTTGGGGCTCTGGTGTGTGAGGTCCCCGCCGCGAGGCGGGTCCCGATCACATCTCAGCGGTGTAGCTCAGTCGGTAGAGCAAGCGGCTCATAATCGCTGTGTCACCGGTTCAAGTCCGGTCACCGCTACAGACAGTAGCCGATTGCGGGGTCGGTCCTTCAATCGGCTACTCTGTTGTGCGTTGAATCAGTCAATCCGTTCGTCTTAGGAGCACTCACGTGGCTGCCACCGACGTCCGCCCGAAGATCACGCTGGCCTGCGTGGAGTGCAAGGAGCGGAACTACATCACCAAGAAGAACCGGCGTAACAACCCGGATCGCCTGGAGATGAAGAAGCACTGCCCGCGTTGCAACGCGCACACCGCGCACCGCGAAACGCGATAGCAGAAACAGGCTCGTACGCGAGGCCGTCCCCGTAGGTTGGGGGCGGCCTCGCGTCGTTGCGTCACGAGGATCCGAGGAACAGCAGCAGGAGGTTGCGAGGCCATGGCGCTCGACCAGTCGTTCGTCGGGCGGACCTATCCGCCCACCGCCCCCTACGAGGTGGGCCGCGAGAAGATCCGCGAGTTCGCCGAGGCCGTGGGGGACGCCAACCCCGCGTACACGGACACCGAGGCCGCGAAGGCGCTGGGGCACCCGGACGTCGTCGCGCCGCCGACCTTCGTCTTCTCCATCACCTTCCGGGCGGCCGGCCAGGTCGTCGAGGACCCGCAGCTCGGCCTCGACTACAGCCGGGTGGTCCACGGCGACCAGCGCTTCCGCTACGTCCGCCCCGTGCACGCCGGCGACCGGCTGACGGTCACCTCGACCATCGAGTCGATCAAGTCGATGGCCGGCAACGACATCCTGGACATCCGCGGCGAGGTCCACGACGAGAGCGGCGAGCACGTCGTGACCGCCTGGACCAAGCTCGTGGCCCGCGCGGCCGAGGAGGCGTGAGCACCATGACTGACCCCGTGACGGCGAAGATCGCGTACCGCGACGTCGAGGTCGGCACCGAGCTGCCCGCGCAGACGTTCCCGGTCACCCGCGACACGCTCGTGCGCTACGCGGGCGCCTCCGGCGACTTCAACCCGATCCACTGGAACGAGCGGTTCGCCAAGGAGGTCGGGCTGCCGGACGTCATCGCGCACGGCATGTTCACCATGGCCGAGGCGATCCGCGTGGTCACCGACTGGACCGGCGACCCCGGCGCGGTCGTGGAGTACGGCGTCCGCTTCACCCGGCCCGTGGTGGTCCCGGACGACGACCAGGGGGCCGTGATCGAGGTCGCCGGCAAGGTGGCGGCCAAGCTGGACGACAACACCGTCCGCGTCGACCTCACCGCCACCAGCGGCGGCCAGAAGGTCCTGGGCATGTCCCGGGCCGTGGTCCGGCTGGGCTGACGCCCCTCCCGGGGCCCTCGTCGGGGGCCCCGACGGCGGCCGCTTGACCAAGTTAGTGATTGAGTACTAACTTAGCCGCATGGTCAGGATGAGCGCGGAGGAGCGACGCGAGAGCGTCATCCGGGCGGCGATGGGCGAGTTCGCCCAGGGGGGCTTCTACGGCACCTCCACGGAAACCATCGCCAAGCGGGTGGGCGTCTCGCAGCCGTACCTCTTCCGGCTCTTCCCGAGCAAGAAGGCGATCTTCCTGGCGGTGGCGGAGCGCTGCCTGACGGACATGCGCCGGTTGTTCGCCGAGGCGTCCGAGGGCCTGCGCGGCGAGGAGGCGGGGCGCGCGATGGCGAGCGCCTACACGCTGCTGATCTCCGAGCACCCCGAGCGGCTCCAGATGCAGATGCAGGTGTACGTCACGGTCGCGGCGGCCGAGGCCGCGGGCGACCACGAGTTCGGCGAGATGGTGCGCAAGGGCTGGATGGAGCTGTGGGACACCGTGCACGTGGCGCTCGGCGGGGACGTCGAGGAGACGACGGCCTTCATGGCGCACGGCATGTTGATCAACACCCTCGCCGGCATGGGGTTCCCGACGGGCCACCGGGTCTGGCAGGGGCTCCACACCATCCCGACGCTGAGGAAGGATCGTCGCAGCTGAGCGGCGGGGCGGGGCCCGCTCCGGGCCCGGCGTCGCCGTCCCGGACGTATGACCAGCAAAGTTAGTCATGGATTACTAACCGCAGTGCACACCCTCTGGGGGAGAGATGTCACAGCAAGAGTCAGCACGTCGCGGGGGCGCCGCCTGGGCCCTCGTCATCACCAGCGTCGCCGGATTCATGGCGGCCCTCGACAACCTGGTCGTCACCACCGCCCTGCCCTCGATCCGCGAGGACCTCGGCGGGGCGCTGGACGACCTGGAGTGGACCGTCAGCGCCTACACGCTCACCTTCGCGGTGCTGCTGATGTTCGGCGCCGCCCTCGGCGACCGGTTCGGCCGCCGCCGGCTCTTCCTCGCCGGCCTCTCCGTCTTCACCCTCGCCTCGGCCGCCGCGGCCATGGCGCCCGGCATCGACTCCCTCATCGCCGCCCGCGCCGTGCAGGGCGTCGGGGCCGCGGTGATGATGCCGCTGACCCTGACGCTGCTGACGGCGGCCGTGCCGGCCGAGCGGCGCGGGATGGCGTACGGGATCTGGGGCGCGGTCAACGGGCTCGCCGTGGCCTCCGGGCCGCTGATCGGCGGCAGCCTCACCGAGCACGTCTCCTGGCAGTGGATCTTCTGGCTGAACGTCCCGCTGGGCGTGGCGCTGCTGCCGCTGGCCCGCTTCCGCCTCGCCGAGTCGCACGGCTCGGGTGCGCCGCTCGACGTGCCCGGCACGCTGCTCGCCAGCGGTGGGCTCTTCGGCATCGTGTACGGGCTGGTGCGCGGGCCCGTCGTCGGGTGGTCCGGGGCCGTGGTGCTGACCTCGCTCTTCGCGGGGGCCGCGCTGCTGGTCGGGTTCGTGCTGTACAGCTCGCGGGCCGCCAACCCGATGCTGCCGATGCGGCTGTTCCGCTCGCGGGCCTTCGCCGGCATCAACGCGGCCAGCCTGCTGATGTTCCTCGGGATGTTCGGCTCGATCTTCCTGCTCAGCCAGTACATGCAGGGGGTGCTCGGCTACTCGCCGACCGAGGCGGGGCTGCGCATGCTGCCCTGGACCGGCATGCCGATGCTGGTCGCGCCGGTCGCGGGGATCCTCTCCGACCGGATCGGCGGTCGGCCGGTCGTCGCGGCGGGCCTCTTCTTCCAGGCGGCCGGCCTCGCGTACCTCTCCTGGGTGATCACGGCGGACGCCACCTACGGGGTCCAGCTGCCCGGCCTGATCCTCAGCGGCATCGGCATGGCCCTGTACTTCGCCCCGGCCTCGGCCCTGGTGATGGCCAGTGTCCGGCCCACGGAGCAGGGCATCGCCTCCGGCGCCAACAACGCGCTCCGCGAGGTGGGCGGGGCGCTCGGCATCGCGGTCATGGGCTCGATCTTCTCGGCGCAGGGCGGCTACGAGTCGGCGCAGATCTTCGTCGACGGGCTGAAGCCGGCGGTGGCGGTGGGCGCCGGGGTCGTCGCCCTGGCGGGCGTCGCGGCCCTGCTGATCCCGGGCCGGGGGCGGACCGGCGGGCCGGTGGAGCCCCTGACCGCGGCTCCGGCCGCGACGGCGACGGCGTCGGTGCCGGTGCCGGTGCCGCAGAAGACGGCTCGCTGACCCGGCGAACGACAGCGCGCGGCACTCCAGCGGAGGGGACCGCCCCGACCGACCCGGCCGGGGCGGCCTGGCCCGCAACTCTGCTCGACTCGCCGGTCCACCGACCGGGGCGGCACCGCAGCGGGCGGCCCACTGCCCGCGGGGGGCGGGGTCCCGCGCCGCTCCTACGGCGACAACGCACCCCGTCTCGCCTGAGGCCGCAGAGGCCGGGCAGGTCCTCGTCCCGTACCCGCGCTGCGGCGCGGCGGGTCGGCGCCGCCGGGCCTGACGGGCAGAGGCCCGCCCCCCCCTCCAGGGGGTGCGGAGGTCCGGGTCCCGGCACGCCTTCCGCGCGTCCGGCCCTGGCCACCGTCGGCCGCGTACGGCCCCGACCCCGCACCACAGCACGGTCCAGCGCGCCCGCACTACGGCCCGGCGCACCCGCACCATCGGCCGGCGCGTCCCCACTACGGCCCGGCAGCCCCGCCCCACCATCGGCCCCGCACCCGCCCCGCGGCACAGCGCAGCCGTCCCACCACGGGCCGCGCGTCCGCCCCATGGCACAGCGCACGCGCCCCACGACGGGCCGCGCACTCGCCCAACCACGGGCCGCGCACTCGCCCAACCACGGGCCGCGCACTCGCCCAACCACGGGCCGCGCGCCCGCCCGACGGCACAGCGCATCCGCCCAACCACGGGCCCCGCACCCGCCCCACGGCACAGCGCACCCGCCCAACCACGGCCCCCGCACCCGCCCCACCGTCGGCCCCGCACCCGCCGCCGACGGCCCACCGCAACCCGGCCCGCCGAAGGAGCCCCCGATGCCGACCCTCCCCTGGACCGTGCCCAATCCGCCCCCGCACGACGGTGACGTGCACGTCTTCGCGTCCCGTTTCGAGACTCGCACCCTGTGGGGCGCGTTGGCCTTCCTCGTCCGTACCCCCGCCGTCTGGCGGCAGGTGAGCCGGGCGCCCGGGGCCTACGGGGCCACCCTCAAGGCCGAGCCCTTCCGGCGGACGTTCTGGACGTTGTCCGCCTGGGAGTCGCCCGAGGCGCTCCGGGCCTTCGCCCGTTCCGGCCCGCACGGGCCGGCCTCCGGGGGGCTGGCCGCGCGGATGCGGGACGCGGGCTACGCCTCCTGGACGGTGTCCGCCCGCGAGCTGCCGGTGGGCTGGGACGAGGCGCGGCGGCGGCTGACGGCGTAGGGCGGTGTCGGTGGGGTCTCGTAGGGTGGGCGCGTGCAGGAACTCTACGACGCCCCCCTCGCCCCGCTGACCACCTTCCGGCTGGGCGGCCCTGCGACCCGTCTGGTCACCGCCGACACCGACGCCGAGGTGATCGCCGCCGTCCGCGAGGCCGACGACGCCGGTACGCCGCTGCTGCTGATCGGCGGTGGATCGAACCTGGTCATCGGCGACAAGGGCTTCGCCGGCACCGCCCTGCGCATCGCCACCCGCGGCTTCGACCTGGACGGCACCGCCCTTGAGCTGGCGGCCGGCGAGGTGTGGAGCGACGCCGTCGCCCGCACCGTCGAGGCCGGGCTCGCCGGCGTCGAGTGCCTGGCCGGCATCCCCGGCTCGGCGGGCGCGACCCCCATCCAGAACGTGGGGGCGTACGGCCAGGAGGTCTCCGCCACCGTCACCGAGGTCGTCGCCTACGACCGCCGCAGCCGCGAGACGGTCACCCTCACCAACGCCGACTGCGCGTTCTCCTACCGGCACAGCCGGTTCAAGGCCGAGCCCGAGCGGTTCGTCGTGCTGCGCGTCCGCTTCGCGCTCGAGGACGCCGGCGGGCTCTCCGCGCCCCTGAAGTACGCCGAGACCGCCCGTGCCCTCGGCGTCGAGGCCGGCGGGCGGGTGCCGCTGGCCACCGCCCGCGAGACCGTGCTGCGGCTGCGGGCCGGCAAGGGCATGGTGCTGGACGCGGAGGACCACGACACCTGGTCGGCCGGTTCCTTCTTCACCAATCCGGTCCTCACCGACGAGGAGTTCGCCGCCTTCCGCGCCCGCGTCGACGAGCGGCTCGGCGCCGACGTGGAGCCGCCCGCCTTCCCGGCCGGCGAGGGCCCGGAAGGGGAGGGGCGGATCAAGACCTCCGCGGCCTGGCTGATCGACAAGGCGGGCTTCACCAAGGGCTACGGCACCGGCCCGGCCCGCATCTCCACCAAGCACACCCTCGCCCTCACCAACCGCGGTGGCGCCACCACCGAGGACCTGCTGGCCCTGGCCCGCGAGGTGGTCGCCGGTGTGTACGAGGCATTCGGCGTGACGCTGGTCAACGAGCCGGTGACGGTGGGCGTGGAGCTCTAGACACCTCACCAGGGCCTCAGTACGCCACCCCCACCCCCTGCTTCACCGTCGCCCCGTCGTCGATCATCGACAGCATCGCGTGCGCCACGTCGGCGCGGGCGATGAAGCGGCCCGCGCGCGGGAAGCCGCCGACGACCGTGCGGTAGCGCCCGGTGAGCGGCTTGTCCTGGAGGCGCGGCGGCCGTACCGAGGTCCAGTCGGTGGAGCTGCGGGCCAGCTCGGCCTCCATCGCGCGCAGGTCGGCGTAGACGTCCCGCAGCACGGCCGAGACCACCCGCAGCATCGCCCGGTCCAGCGCCCCCTCGCCCTCCGCCGCCGGCCCGACGGGCGCGGCGCTGACCACCAGCAGCCGGCGCACGCCCTCCGCCTCCATCGCGCCGAGCACCGTACGGGTCAGCCGGGAGGCGACCCCGGCGTCCTTGCGGGCGCGCGCGCCCAGGCCGGACAGTACGGCGTCCCGGCCCGCGACCGCCGCGCGCAGCGGCTCCGGGTCGGTCAGGTCGGCGCGGACCACCTCCAGCGCGCCGCCCGTCACCTCGAGGCGGGCGGGATCGCGCACGACGGCGGTGACCCGGTGGCCCGCGTCGAGGGCCTGGCGGACGAGCCGGCGGCCGATCCCGCCGGTGGCGCCGAAAACGGTGAGGTTCATGACTGCTCCCCTGGGTCCGATGGACGGATCGGTGGGTGAGTGCTCACCCACCCCTCTGCCGCCTATGGTGGGTAAGCGCCGGGTCCGCCCGGACGCGGACACCTTCGCCGCAGCGTCCCTCCTCCTCGGCGCCTGCGCCCAGCGCGCCTTCGCCTACGACGCCACGGAGACCGGCGAACGCCCGCCCGTCGACACCTTCGCCGCCCGCCTTGTCACCACCCTGCTGGGCGGAATCGCCGTCGCGTGAAAGCGCACTCAGGCGGCCGGGCGGGTCAGCCAGTCGTCCACGCCCGCCAGCAGCTTCTCCTTGACCGGCTGCGGGGCCGCCGAGCCGCGCACCGACTGGCGGGCCAGCTCGGCCAGTTCCGCGTCGGTGAAGCCGTGGTGCTCGCGCGCGATCTCGTACTGCGCCGCGAGGCGGGAGCCGAAGAGGAGCGGGTCGTCGGCGCCGAGGGCCAGCGGGACGCCGGCCTCGAAGAGGGTGCGCAGCGGGACGTCCTCGGGCTTCTCGTAGACGCCGAGCGCGACATTGGACGCCGGGCACACCTCGCAGGTGATCTGCCGGTCGGCAAGGCGCTTCAGCAGCCGGGGGTCCTCCGCCGCCCGCACGCCGTGCCCGATGCGGTCGGCGTCCAGGTCGTCCAGGCAGTCCCGGACCGAGGCCGGGCCGGTCAGCTCGCCGCCGTGCGGCGCGGAGAGCAGGCCGCCCTCCCGCGCGATGGCGAAGGCCCGGTCGAAGTCGCGGGCCATGCCCCGCCGTTCGTCGTTGGAGAGGCCGAAGCCGACCACGCCCCGGTCCGCGTACCTGACCGCGAGGCGGGCCAGGGTGCGGGCGTCCAGCGGGTGCTTCATGCGGTTGGCGGCCACCAGCAGCCGCATCCCGATCCCGGTGTCCCGCACGGTCGTCTCCACCGCGTCCAGGATGATCTCCAGGGCCGGGATCAGCCCGCCGAGCCGGGGCGCGTACGAGGTGGGGTCCACCTGGATCTCCAGCCACCCCGAGCCGTCCCGCAGGTCCTCCTCCGCCGCCTCGCGCACCAGCCGCTGGATGTCCTCCGGCGTCCTGAGGCACGAGCGGGCCGCGTCGTACAGCCGCTGGAAGCGGAACCAGCCCCGCTCGTCCGTGGCCCGCAGGCGCGGGGGTTCCCCGCTGGTCAGCGCCTCGGTCAGGGCGTCGGGCAGCCGGACGCCGTGCCGGTCGGCCAGCTCCAGCAGGGTGGCGGGGCGCATCGACCCCGTGAAGTGCAGGTGCAGGTGGGCCTTCGGCAGTTCAGAGAGATCACGTACACGCTCCATCCGGTGATCCTGCCGTACGCCGCGCCCGACCCGGTAGCCGTTTCCCCTTACGGGGGCTTGCCCGCACAAAGGAACGGCCGGACCGCCTCCGAAAATCCGTAGGCGGTCCGGCCGTACCGGCGGGGGGACGGTCAGTCCTTCGCCTCCGCCAGCAGCTTCTGGATCCGGCTCACGCCCTCCACCAGGTCCTCGTCGCCGAGCGCGTAGGACAGCCGCAGGTAGCCGGGGGTGCCGAACGCCTCGCCGGGCACCACCGCGACCTCGGCCTCCTCCAGGATCAGGGTGGCCAGCTCGGCGGTGTCCTGCGGGCGCTTGCCGCGGATCTCCTTGCCGAGCAGCAGCTTCACCGACGGGTACGCGTAGAAGGCGCCCTCCGGCTCCGGGCAGACCACGCCGTCGATCTCGTTCAGCATCCGCACGATGGTGCGGCGGCGCCGGTCGAACGCCTCGCGCATCTTCGCGACCGCGTCCAGGTCGCCGGAGACCGCGGCGATCGCCGCCGCCTGGGCGACGTTGGAGACGTTGGAGGTGGCGTGCGACTGGAGGTTGGTCGCGGCCTTGACCACGTCCTTCGGGCCGATGACCCAGCCGACCCGCCAGCCGGTCATCGCGTACGTCTTCGCCACGCCGTTCACCACGACGCACTTCTCGCGCAGCTCGGGCAGGAGCGCCGGCAGCGAGACGGAGACGGCGTCGCCGTAGACCAGGTGCTCGTAGATCTCGTCGGTCAGCACCCACAGGCCGTGCTCGACGGCCCACTCGCCGATGGCCTCGGTCTCGGCCTCGGTGTACACCGCGCCGGTCGGGTTGGAGGGGGAGACGAAGAGGACGACCTTCGTCTTCTCCGTGCGCGCCGCCTCCAGCTGCTCCACGCTCACCCGGTAACCGGTCGTCTCGTCGGCGACCACCTCGACCGGCACGCCGCCGGCCAGCCGGATCGACTCCGGGTACGTCGTCCAGTACGGCGCGGGGACGATGACCTCGTCGCCCGGGTCGAGGATCGCGGCGAACGCCTCGTAGATGGCCTGCTTGCCGCCGTTGGTCACCAGGATCTGGGACGGGTCGACCTCGTAGCCGGAGTCGCGCAGCGTCTTCGCGGCGATCGCGGCCTTCAGCTCGGGCAGGCCGCCGGCCGGGGTGTAGCGGTGGTACTTGGGGTTCCGGCAGGCCGCGACGGCGGCCTCGACGATGTAGTCCGGGGTGGGGAAGTCGGGCTCACCGGCGCCGAAGCCGATCACCGGACGCCCGGCGGCCTTGAGGGCCTTGGCCTTGGCGTCCACGGCGAGGGTGGCGGATTCGGAGATCGCGCCGACTCGGGCGGAGACCCGGCGCTCGGTGGGAGGGGTTGCAGCGCTCATGCGGTCCATCGTTCCAGACCGGAAACCTCACCGGCACACGGGTTTCACGGAGTGGGCAGTTCCGTGGAACCGGCGGAACACCAGTCCGTATCCGCCGTGCTGGCGCTTGTCGTTCGACGCCCGGCCCCTGAGCACGTACACTCACACCTCGTTGGTCCTCAGCGGCCCGCGCGCATCCG
Organism: Streptomyces sp. NPDC048182; assembly: GCF_043202555.1. Taxonomy (NCBI): domain Bacteria; kingdom Bacillati; phylum Actinomycetota; class Actinomycetes; order Kitasatosporales; family Streptomycetaceae; genus Streptomyces; species Streptomyces sp. NPDC048182. The sequence goes on from NZ_JBIDAQ010000003.1 coordinate 187,546, forward strand.
GTGCACACCGAGCATCCGGGGGCATGCGGTACGTTGGGTGGCACACAAAGGGTCGTAGCTCAATTGGTAGAGCACTGGTCTCCAAAACCAGCGGTTGGGGGTTCAAGTCCCTCCGGCCCTGCTACACACTCCTTCGCCAGGATGTGTGCGCATGTACGTACAGCAATGCACCGCCGTGCGGCTCAGACCGGGCGCGGCACGGCCACGACCCGGAATCAGGTGAGGACGAGTGACGGACGCCGTGGGCTCCATCGACATGCCTGATGCCCAGGACGAGGCGCCGGACTCCAAGAAGCCCCGCAAGGGCGGCAAGCGCGCCAAGAAGGGCCCGCTGAAGCGCCTCGCGCTCTTCTACCGCCAGATCGTCGCGGAGCTGCGCAAGGTCGTCTGGCCGACCCGCAACCAGCTGTCCACGTACACCGCCGTCGTGATCATGTTCGTGATCGTCATGATCGGCCTGGTGACACTGATCGACTATGGCTTCAGCCACGCCGCCAAGTACGTCTTCGGCTGAGCGAAGAGCGAAGGGCGCCGAGGGATCCGGCGCCCCTTTCGCATGTTCCACCCCTCTGTATCCAGGAAGAAGCAGCCACCGTGTCTGACCCGAACGTGAACGACGCCGCTGAGCCTCGCGGGGAGGGTGCCGAGCCCGTCGAGGACGAGTTCGGCACCGTCGAGGGTGCGGACCACGAGGAGGCCGCGGCCTTCGCCGAGGCCGAGGCTGCCGACACCGACATCAACACCGACGCCGAGGTCGACACCGATGCCGGCCTCGACACGGACGTCGTCGCGGAGGAGACCGACGAGGCCGCCGAGGACGAGCCGGCCGCCGAGCCCGAGCCCGAGCTGGACCCGATCGAGGCCCTGCGCCAGGAACTGCGCGTCCTGCCCGGCGAGTGGTACGTGATCCACACCTACGCCGGCTACGAGAACCGCGTGAAGACCAACCTGGAGCAGCGCGCCGTCTCGCTGAACGTCGAGGACTACATCTTCCAGGCCGAGGTGCCGCAGGAAGAGGTCGTCCAGATCAAGAACGGCGACCGCAAGACGATCCGTCAGAACAAGCTCCCCGGCTACGTGCTGGTCCGCATGGACCTCACCAACGAGTCCTGGGGCGTCGTCCGCAACACCCCCGGCGTCACCGGCTTCGTGGGCAACGCCTACGACCCGTACCCGCTGACGCTGGACGAGATCGTCAAGATGCTCGCCCCCGAGGCCGAGGAGAAGGCCGCCCGCGAGGCCGCCGAGGCCGAGGGCAAGCCGGCCCCGCAGCGCAAGGTCGAGGTCCAGGTCCTGGACTTCGAGGTCGGCGACTCGGTCACCGTCACCGACGGCCCGTTCGCCACGCTCCAGGCGACCATCAACGAGATCAACGCCGACTCCAAGAAGGTCAAGGGCCTGGTGGAGATCTTCGGCCGCGAGACGCCGGTCGAGCTGAGCTTCGACCAGATCCAGAAGAACTAGTTCTGACTGGACGGAACGCTTCCGGGCAGGTCAGGCGAAAGCTCGCCTGACCTGCCCGGTTTTTGGCCGCGCATCCATACCCGTTATCGTTGTGCGGCATGCCTGTGTCCGGGTCCGTCCCGGAGGCGGGCAGGACCCGAACCGAAAGGACCCGGAGAGCTATGCCTCCCAAGAAGAAGAAGGTCACGGGGCTCATCAAGCTCCAGATCCAGGCCGGTGCCGCGAACCCGGCCCCGCCGGTCGGCCCCGCGCTGGGTCAGCACGGCGTCAACATCATGGAGTTCTGCAAGGCCTACAACGCCGCGACCGAGTCGCAGCGTGGCTGGGTGATCCCGGTGGAGATCACGGTCTACGAGGACCGCTCCTTCACCTTCATCACCAAGACGCCGCCGGCCGCGAAGATGATCCTCAAGGCCGCGGGCATCGAGAAGGGCTCCGGCGAGCCGCACAAGACCAAGGTCGCGAAGATCACCCGCGACCAGGTCCGCGAGATCGCCACCACCAAGCTGCCCGACCTCAACGCCAACGACCTGGACGCCGCCGAGAAGATCATCGCCGGCACCGCGCGTTCCATGGGCGTCACGGTCGAGGGCTGACCACCACCTTCCAGCAGTAGAAGTGGTGGGGCCTGCTCGGCCCGTACCACGACTCCTAAGAAGCAACAGGAGCAGTAGTGAGCAAGCGCAGCAAGTCTCTCCGCGCTGCGGACGCCAAGATCGACCGGGAGAAGCTCTACGCCCCGCTCGAGGCCGTCCGTCTCGCCAAGGAGACCTCCACGACCAAGTTCGACGGCACCGTCGAGGTCGCCTTCCGCCTGGGTGTCGACCCGCGCAAGGCCGACCAGATGGTCCGTGGCACCGTGAACCTCCCGCACGGCACCGGTAAGACCGCCCGGGTCCTGGTCTTCGCGACCGGTGACCGTGCCGAGGCCGCGCGTGCCGCGGGCGCCGACATCGTCGGCGCCGACGAGCTGATCGACGAGGTGTCGAAGGGCCGTCTGGACTTCGACGCCGTCGTCGCCACCCCGGACCTCATGGGCAAGGTCGGCCGCCTCGGCCGCGTGCTCGGTCCGCGTGGTCTGATGCCGAACCCGAAGACCGGCACCGTGACCCCGGACGTCGCCAAGGCTGTCACCGACATCAAGGGCGGCAAGATCGAGTTCCGCGTCGACAAGCACTCGAACCTGCACTTCATCATCGGCAAGACGTCGTTCGACGACAGCAAGCTGGTGGAGAACTACGGCGCGGCCCTGGAGGAGATCCTCCGGCTGAAGCCGTCCGCCGCCAAGGGCCGGTACATCAAGAAGGCCGCCGTGAGCACCACCATGGGCCCCGGCATCCAGCTCGACCCGAACCGCACCCGCAACCTCCTCGTCGAGGAGGACCCGGCCGCGGTCTGAGCCTCGCGCTCGTCCTGACCGGACACGGGCCCCGCACCTGCGAAGGTGCGGGGCCCGTTCCCTTTCCGCGGTGCCCGCCGTCCGGTTACCGTGCGGACAGCACACGCACCCGGGGGGCACCGATGACGCGCACGACGACGGGCCGGAGCCTGCTCACGCTCCTCGCCCTGGCCCTCGCACTGGGCTGCACGCCCCCGCGCGAGGAGGCCGGCACCGAGGCGGCGGAGCCCCTGCGCGCCGTGCAGCGGGCCACCGCGAAGGCCGGTTCCGCCCGGATCGAGTCCACCACCGTCGTCGGCCGCGAACTGTCCCTCGACGCGACCGGCACCCTCGGCTGGCGGGACGGCCTCACCGGCACCCTGACCCTGACCTACACCGGCGGCACGACCGCCGAGACCCTGAAGAAGCTGGGCACCACCTCCATGGAGGCCCGCTACCTGCCCGACGCCTACTACGCGCGGATGGGCGACGCCTTCGCTGGCCAGGTCGGCGGCCGGCACTGGATCCGCTACGCCTACGACGACCTGGCCGACCTCGGCGGCGACGCCGGCGCCGGGCTGGCCGAGCAGCTGCGCGGCAGCTCCCCCGACCAGGCGGTGAAGCTGCTGCTCGCCTCCGACGACGTACGCGAGGTCGGCGCCGAGACCACCCGCGGCCGGCGCACCACGCACTGGACCGGCACGGTGGACGGCACCGCGGACGGGCAGACCGTCGACATCTGGGTGGACGAGCACGACCTGCTGGTCAAGAAGACCGAGCGGGGCCGGACGGTGACCGGGCAGCTGTCCCAGACCGCCTACTACACCGACTACGGCACACCGGCCCCGGCCGAGCGTCCCCCGGCCGCCGACACCGCCGACTTCGGGGAGCTACTGGCAAAGAATGCGCAAGGGGGTTCGAACCTTCTGGGCTAAGCTCGCGTCCCTGCTGTATGAGAGCCATCAGCATGCCGTGTTCCTGTGGGGGGAATCCATGAAGACCGACCTGCGCGTGTCCGTGGGCGCCGGACTGACCGCACTCGTCCTGGCCGCGGGGGCGGTGGGCTGTGCCAAGGGCGACGACGAGTCGCCCGAGCTGAGCCCGGCGGCGGCCGTCGCCAAGGCGGCGAAGAACACCGAGGACATCACCTCGCTCAGCTACCGCATGAAGGGCCAGTTCCCCGGTCAGGGCAGCATCACGGCCGAGGCCCAGATGCAGCTCAAGCCGGAGATGGCGATGAGCATGAAGATGTCGATGCCCAAGCTGGCCCAGGGCAGCTACGACGCCCGGCTGGTCGGCAAGGCCATGTACCTGGGCGGCGGCCAGGAGATGGCGAAGGAGCTGGACGGCAAGCACTGGATCAAGTTCGACCTGTCCGCCCTGGGCGCCGGCGACCTCGAGAAGCAGCTGGGCGGCGGCGCCTCCCAGGTCGACAAGAACCCGGCCGCTGAGTCCACCTTCCTCACCGGCGCCGACGACCTGGAGAAGGTCGGCACCGAGAAAGTCGACGGCGTGGAGACCACCCACTACAAGGGCACGGTCACCCTCGACCAGCTGCGCGAGTCCCTCGCCAAGGCCAAGGGGAACGCCGCGACGCGGAAGACGCAGGAAAAGGGCCTGGAGCAGTACGAGAAGATGGGCATCAAGACGCTCAAGATGGACGGCTGGATCGACGGGGACGAGCACACCAAGCAGTTCCGGATGCGCGGCGACTCCACCCAGGGCCCGATGGACGTCACCATCACCTTCGTCGACATCAACAAGCCGGTGAAGGTCACGGCCCCGGCGGCGGCCGACACCGCCGACCTGGCCGAGATGATGAAGGAAGCCCAGCAGGAGCAGAAGCAGGGCTAGCAGCAGCGCCGAACGGGCGGATTTGCTCGCGGCCGCCCCGTTCCCGTACGCTCTCCCAGAAGCCAAAGACCGCTGGTCGTTGCCGTGCGCTCGTGAGAGGGCGCGGTGGCCGAAGGATCCGCTGAACTGCGGACGACCCGCGCAGGTGACACTGGAGAGGCTCCCGTGAGTCCCGCCCCCGTGGCCGGTGACGAATGGTCGAGCAACGCCCCGTGCGCCCGCGCCGGGGCGTTTCGTTTGCCCCAGTCCTCCTTCGGGTCCGCGCGGTCCGAATCACCCGGAAGGAGGCCGAGGCTCTATGGCGAGGCCCGACAAGGCTGCCGCGGTTGCCGAGCTGACGGACAAGTTCCGCAGCTCCAACGCCGCCGTGCTGACCGAGTACCGCGGTCTCACCGTGGCGCAGCTCAAGACGCTGCGCCGGTCGCTCGGTGAGAACGCCCAGTACGCCGTGGTGAAGAACACGCTGACCAAGATTGCGGCCAACGAGGCCGGGATCACGCTGGAGGACCAGCTCTTCGCTGGCCCGACGGCCGTCGCCTTCGTCACCGGTGACCCGGTGGAGTCGGCGAAGGGTCTGCGCGACTTCGCCAAGGACAACCCGAATCTCGTCATCAAGGGCGGTGTCCTTGACGGCAAGGCGATGACCGCCGACGAGATCAAGAAGCTTGCGGACCTCGAGTCCCGCGAGGTTCTGCTCTCCAAGCTGGCGGGCGCGTTCAAGGGCAAGCAGACGCAGACTGCGCAGCTCTTCCAGGCGCTCCCCTCGAAGCTCGTCCGCACCGTGGACGCGCTCCGTGCCAAGCAGGACGAGCAGGGCGGTGCCGAGTAACTCGGCTCGCTTTCTGATCCGGGCCGCCTGAGCGCGGCACGGGTCGCAGCGGGCCCGACGTACGCCCGCCTCACCCCGTACATCCGGCACCCGCCGAATCAGTGGAAGGACGCCATCATGGCGAAGCTCAGCCAGGAAGACCTGCTCGCCCAGTTCGAGGAGATGACCCTCATCGAGCTCTCCGAGTTCGTGAAGGCCTTCGAGGACAAGTTCGACGTCACCGCCGCCGCGGCCGTCGCCGCCGCCCCGGCCGGCCCGGCCGCCGTTGCCGACGCCCCGGAGGAGAAGGACGAGTTCGACGTCATCCTCACCGGTGCCGGCGACAAGAAGATCCAGGTCATCAAGGTCGTGCGTGAGCTGACCTCCCTGGGTCTGAAGGAGGCCAAGGACCTCGTGGACGGCGCCCCGAAGCCCGTCCTCGAGAAGGTCGCCAAGGACGCCGCCGAGAAGGCCGCCGAGTCCCTCAAGGGCGCCGGCGCCTCCGTCGAGGTCAAGTAACACCCCGCGGGCCGTCGAGGCCCGCAGCGAGGGCGTGTAACGCCCGCGCACCGAGGAGCGATCATCCATCCGGGTGGTCGCTCCTCCGCGTTCCGCGGGGGCCGGGCGGCGGCTGCCTTGCACGAGGCGTGGCGCAGAGTATGGTGATCTTCGCCGTTGCCGGGGGGCCTTGACGAACCGCACGCAGCGCGCAATTCTCAGGACGCGTCGTCACAAGGATCCGAATCCGAGGCATGGATCGGCGACGAAGAGGGCAGTATCACCGTGCGTTGAGGGCGAGACCTTGCCGCAGGTGGTGAGTACGACGAGGAGCGAAGACGGTCATCGAGAACCGGACTGGACATCAGTGAGCCATGTGGCTACACTGTCCCTTTGCGCTGCCTGTTAGCTGCCCCCTGCCCGTCACCAGGGGTCTGCCCTCGCCCGAATAGCCCGGAAGAGGGGCCGGCACGCGCGTAGTGAGTCCGAGCCCTCGGAAGGACCCCCTCTTGGCCGCCTCGCGCAACGCCTCGACCGCGAATACGAACAACGCTGCCAGCACCGCCCCGCTGCGCATCTCCTTTGCAAAGATCAAGGAGCCCCTCGAGGTTCCGAACCTGCTCGCGCTTCAGACCGAGAGCTTCGACTGGCTGCTCGGCAACGACGCGTGGAAGGCTCGCGTCGAGTCGGCTCTGGAGTCGGGTCAGGACGTCCCCACCAAGTCCGGTCTGGAGGAGATCTTCGAGGAGATCTCCCCGATCGAGGACTTCTCCGGGTCGATGTCGCTGACCTTCCGCGACCACCGCTTCGAGCCCCCGAAGAACTCGATCGACGAGTGCAAGGACCGCGACTTCACCTACGCGGCCCCGCTCTTCGTCACCGCCGAGTTCACGAACAACGAGACCGGCGAGATCAAGTCCCAGACGGTCTTCATGGGCGACTTCCCGCTCATGACCAACAAGGGCACCTTCGTCATCAACGGCACCGAGCGTGTCGTCGTGTCCCAGCTGGTGCGTTCCCCCGGCGTCTACTTCGACTCCTCCATCGACAAGACCTCCGACAAGGACGTCTTCTCCGCCAAGATCATCCCGTCCCGGGGTGCCTGGCTGGAGATGGAGATCGACAAGCGCGACATGGTCGGTGTCCGCATCGACCGCAAGCGCAAGCAGTCCGTGACCGTCCTCCTCAAGGCCCTCGGCTGGACCACCGAGCAGATCCTCGAGGAGTTCGGCCAGTACGAGTCCATGCGCGCCACCCTGGAGAAGGACCACACCCAGGGCCAGGACGACGCGCTGCTCGACATCTACCGCAAGCTGCGTCCGGGCGAGCCCCCCACCCGGGAGGCCGCGCAGACGCTGCTCGAGAACCTCTACTTCAACCCCAAGCGCTACGACCTGGCCAAGGTCGGCCGCTACAAGGTCAACAAGAAGCTCGGCGCGGACGAGCCGCTGGACGCCGGCGTGCTCACCACCGACGACGTCATCGCCACCATCAAGTACCTGGTGAAGCTGCACGCCGGCGAGACCGAGACGGTCGGCGAGTCGGGCCGGGAGATCGTCGTCGAGACCGACGACATCGACCACTTCGGCAACCGCCGCATCCGCAACGTCGGCGAGCTGATCCAGAACCAGGTCCGCACGGGTCTCGCCCGTATGGAGCGCGTCGTGCGCGAGCGCATGACCACCCAGGACGTCGAGGCGATCACGCCGCAGACCCTGATCAACATCCGGCCGGTCGTCGCCTCCATCAAGGAGTTCTTCGGCACCAGCCAGCTGTCCCAGTTCATGGACCAGAACAACCCGCTGTCGGGGCTGACGCACAAGCGTCGTCTGAACGCCCTCGGCCCGGGTGGTCTCTCCCGTGAGCGGGCCGGCTTCGAGGTCCGCGACGTGCACCCGTCGCACTACGGCCGCATGTGCCCGATCGAGACGCCCGAAGGCCCGAACATCGGCCTGATCGGCTCGCTCGCCTCGTACGGCCGGATCAACCCGTTCGGCTTCATCGAGACGCCCTACCGCAAGGTCGTCGAGGGCCGGGTCGGCGACGAGGTCGACTACCTGACCGCCGACGAGGAGGACCGCTTCGTCATCGCGCAGGCCAACGCGCCGCTGACCGACGAGATGCACTTCGCCGAGTCCCGCGTGCTGGTCCGCCGCCGCGGCGGCGAGGTCGACTACGTCCCCGGTGACGACGTCGACTACATGGACGTCTCGCCGCGCCAGATGGTGTCCGTCGCGACCGCGATGATCCCCTTCCTGGAGCACGACGACGCCAACCGCGCCCTGATGGGCGCGAACATGATGCGCCAGGCCGTGCCGCTCATCAAGAGCGAGGCCCCGCTGGTCGGCACCGGCATGGAGTACCGCTCCGCCGCCGACGCCGGCGACGTGGTCAAGGCCGAGAAGGCGGGTGTGGTCCAGGAGGTCTCCGCCGACTACATCACCACCACCAACGACGACGGCACGTACATCACGTACCGGCTGGCCAAGTTCTCCCGGTCCAACCAGGGCACCTCGGTCAACCAGAAGGTCATCGTCGCCGAGGGCGACCGCGTCATCGAGGGCCAGGTGCTCGCCGACGGCCCGGCCACCGAGAACGGTGAGATGGCGCTCGGCAAGAACCTGCTGGTCGCGTTCATGCCGTGGGAGGGCCACAACTACGAGGACGCGATCATCCTGTCGCAGCGCCTCGTGCAGGACGACGTCCTCTCCTCGATCCACATCGAGGAGCACGAGGTCGACGCCCGTGACACAAAGCTCGGCCCCGAGGAGATCACCCGGGACATCCCGAACGTCTCCGAGGAGGTCCTCGCCGACCTCGACGAGCGCGGCATCATCCGCATCGGTGCCGAGGTCGTCGCCGGCGACATCCTGGTCGGCAAGGTCACGCCCAAGGGCGAGACCGAGCTGACCCCGGAGGAGCGGCTGCTGCGCGCGATCTTCGGCGAGAAGGCCCGCGAGGTCCGCGACACCTCCCTGAAGGTGCCGCACGGCGAGATCGGCAAGGTCATCGGCGTCCGCGTCTTCGACCGCGAGGAGGGCGACGAGCTGCCCCCGGGCGTCAACCAGCTCGTCCGCGTCTACGTCGCGCAGAAGCGCAAGATCACCGACGGTGACAAGCTCGCCGGCAGGCACGGCAACAAGGGCGTCATCTCCAAGATCAACCCGATCGAGGACATGCCGTTCCTGGAGGACGGCACGCCGGTCGACATCATCCTCAACCCGCTGGGTGTCCCGTCCCGCATGAACCCGGGGCAGGTCCTGGAGATCCACCTCGGCTGGCTCGCCAGCCGCGGCTGGGACGTCTCCGGGCTCGCGGAGGAGTGGGCCGAGCGCCTCCAGGCGATCGGCGCCGACCAGGTCGCCCCCGGCACCAACGTCGCCACCCCGGTGTTCGACGGCGCCCGCGAGGACGAGCTGGCCGGTCTGCTCCAGCACACCATCCCGAACCGGGACGGCGAGCGCATGGTGCTCCCGACCGGCAAGGCGCGGCTGTTCGACGGCCGCAGCGGTGAGCCGTTCCCGGAGCCGATCTCCGTCGGCTACATGTACATCCTCAAGCTGCACCACCTGGTCGACGACAAGCTGCACGCCCGCTCGACCGGCCCGTACTCGATGATCACCCAGCAGCCGCTGGGTGGTAAGGCCCAGTTCGGTGGCCAGCGGTTCGGCGAGATGGAGGTGTGGGCGCTGGAGGCTTACGGCGCCGCCTACGCCCTCCAGGAGCTGCTGACCATCAAGTCCGACGACGTGACCGGCCGCGTGAAGGTCTACGAGGCCATCGTCAAGGGCGAGAACATCCCTGAGCCCGGCATCCCCGAGTCCTTCAAGGTGCTCATCAAGGAGATGCAGTCCCTGTGCCTCAACGTGGAGGTGCTGTCCTCGGACGGCATGTCCATCGAGATGCGCGACACCGACGAGGACGTCTTCCGCGCGGCGGAGGAGCTCGGCATCGACCTGTCCCGGCGCGAGCCGAGCAGCGTCGAAGAGGTCTGACGGGAGTCCGGCGGGCCTCGCCCAGAGCGAGGCCCGCCGGCCCCAGGACCCCCGTATCAGACCCAAGACTCACAACCCTGAGAGGGATTGACGCATAGTGCTCGACGTCAACTTCTTCGACGAGCTCCGGATCGGCCTGGCCACCGCTGACGACATCCGCCAGTGGAGCCACGGCGAGGTCAAGAAGCCCGAGACCATCAACTACCGCACCCTCAAGCCCGAGAAGGACGGACTCTTCTGCGAGAAGATCTTCGGCCCGACCCGGGACTGGGAGTGCTACTGCGGCAAGTACAAGCGCGTCCGCTTCAAGGGCATCATCTGTGAGCGCTGCGGCGTCGAGGTGACCCGCGCCAAGGTGCGCCGTGAGCGGATGGGCCACATCGAGCTCGCCGCCCCCGTCACCCACATCTGGTACTTCAAGGGCGTCCCGTCGCGCCTGGGCTACCTGCTCGACCTCGCGCCGAAGGACCTCGAGAAGGTCATCTACTTCGCCGCGTACATGATCACCTTCGTGGACGAGGAGCGCCGCACGCGCGACCTGCCCTCCCTGGAGGCGCACGTCTCCGTGGAGCGCCAGCAGGTCGAGCAGCGCCGCGACGCCGACCTGGAGACCCGCGCCAAGAAGCTCGAGACGGACCTCGCCGAGCTGGAGGCCGAGGGCGCCAAGGCCGACGTGCGCCGCAAGGTGCGCGAGGGCGCCGAGCGCGAGATGAAGCAGCTGCGCGACCGCGCGCAGCGCGAGATCGACCGCCTCGACGAGGTGTGGAACCGGTTCAAGAACCTCAAGGTCCAGGACCTGGAGGGCGACGAGCTGCTCTACCGCGAGCTGCGCGACCGCTTCGGCACCTACTTCGACGGCTCGATGGGCGCCGCCGCGCTGCAGAAGCGCCTGGAGTCCTTCGACCTCGACGAGGAGGCCGAGCGCCTCCGCGAGATCATCCGCACCGGCAAGGGCCAGAAGAAGACCCGCGCGCTCAAGCGCCTCAAGGTCGTCTCCGCGTTCCTGCAGACCTCCAACAGCCCGCGCGGCATGGTCCTGGACTGCGTCCCGGTCATCCCGCCGGACCTGCGTCCGATGGTGCAGCTGGACGGTGGCCGCTTCGCGACCTCCGACCTGAACGACCTGTACCGCCGCGTCATCAACCGCAACAACCGCCTGAAGCGGCTTCTCGACCTCGGCGCGCCCGAGATCATCGTGAACAACGAGAAGCGCATGCTCCAGGAGGCCGTGGACGCGCTGTTCGACAACGGTCGTCGCGGTCGCCCGGTCACCGGTCCCGGCAACCGCCCCCTGAAGTCCCTCAGCGACATGCTGAAGGGCAAGCAGGGCCGCTTCCGCCAGAACCTGCTCGGCAAGCGAGTCGACTACTCGGCGCGTTCCGTCATCGTCGTCGGCCCGCAGCTCAAGCTGCACCAGTGCGGTCTGCCCAAGGCGATGGCCCTTGAGCTGTTCAAGCCGTTCGTGATGAAGCGCCTGGTCGACCTGAACCACGCGCAGAACATCAAGAGCGCCAAGCGCATGGTGGAGCGCGGCCGCACCGTCGTGTACGACGTCCTCGAAGAGGTCATCGCCGAGCACCCGGTGCTGCTCAACCGTGCCCCCACCCTGCACCGCCTGGGCATCCAGGCCTTCGAGCCGCAGCTGGTCGAGGGCAAGGCCATCCAGATCCACCCGCTCGTCTGCACCGCGTTCAACGCGGACTTCGACGGCGACCAGATGGCCGTGCACCTGCCGCTCTCCGCGGAGGCGCAGGCCGAGGCCCGCATCCTGATGCTGTCCTCGAACAACATCCTGAAGCCGGCCGACGGCCGTCCGGTGACGATGCCGACCCAGGACATGGTCCTCGGTCTGTTCTTCCTCACCACCGACGGCGAGGGCCGCGACCTCAAGGGCGAGGGCCGCGCGTTCGGCTCGGCGGCCGAGGCGATCATGGCGTTCGACGCGGGCGACCTGTCGCTCCAGTCGAAGGTCGACATCCGCTTCCCGGTCGGCACCATCCCGCCCCGCGGCTGGGAGCCCCCGGCCCGCGAGGAGGGTGAGCCGGAGTGGCAGCAGGGCGACACCTTCACCCTGAAGACCACCCTGGGCCGCGCGCTCTTCAACGAGCTGCTGCCCGAGGACTACCCCTTCGTCGACTACGAGGTCGGCAAGAAGCAGCTCTCCGAGATCGTCAACGACCTCGCCGAGCGCTACCCGAAGGTCATCGTGGCGGCGACGCTCGACAACCTGAAGGCGGCCGGCTTCTTCTGGGCGACCCGCTCCGGCGTCACGGTCGCGATCTCCGACGTCGTCGTCCCCGAGGCGAAGAAGGAGATCGTCCGCGGCTACGAGGCGCAGGACGAGAAGGTCCAGAAGCAGTACGAGCGCGGTCTGATCACCAAGGACGAGCGCACGCAGGAACTGATCAACATCTGGACCAAGGCGACCAACGAGGTCGCCGAGGCGATGAACGAGAACTTCCCCAAGACCAACCCGATCTTCATGATGGTGAACTCGGGCGCGCGCGGCAACATGATGCAGATGCGTCAGATCGCCGGTATGCGTGGTCTGGTGTCGAACGCCAAGAACGAGACGATCCCGCGTCCGATCAAGGCCTCGTTCCGTGAGGGCCTGTCCGTGCTGGAGTACTTCATCTCGACGCACGGTGCCCGTAAGGGTCTGGCGGACACCGCGCTGCGGACCGCCGACTCCGGTTACCTCACCCGTCGTCTGGTCGACGTCTCCCAGGACGTCATCATCCGCGAGGAGGACTGCGGCACCGAGCGCGGTCTGAAGCTGCGGATCGCCGAGCGCGGCGAGGACGGCGTGCTGCGCAAGGCCGAGGACGTCGAGACCAGCGTGTACGCCCGCATGCTCGCCGAGGACGTCGTCATCGACGGCAAGGTGATCGCGCCGGCCAACGTCGACCTCGGTGACGTGCTCATCGACCAGCTGGTGCACCACGGCGTCGAGGAGGTCAAGACCCGCTCGATCCTCACCTGCGAGTCCCTCGTCGGCACCTGCGCCTTCTGCTACGGCCGCTCGCTGGCCACCGGCAAGCTGGTCGACATCGGTGAGGCGGTCGGCATCATCGCCGCCCAGTCCATCGGTGAGCCCGGCACCCAGCTGACGATGCGCACCTTCCACACCGGTGGTGTGGCCGGTGACGACATCACGCAGGGTCTGCCGCGTGTCGTCGAGCTCTTCGAGGCCCGTACCCCGAAGGGTGTCGCCCCGATCTCCGAGGCCGACGGCCGGGTGCGGATCGAGGAGACCGAGAAGACCAAGAAGATCGTCATCACGCCGGACGACGGCAGCGACGAGACGGCGTTCCCGATCTCCAAGCGCGCCCGTCTGCTGGTCGGCGAGGGCGACCACGTCGCGGTGGGCCAGAAGCTCACCGTGGGTGCCACCAACCCGCACGACGTGCTGCGCATCCTCGGTCAGCGGGCCGTCCAGGTCCACTTGGTCGGCGAGGTGCAGAAGGTCTACAACTCGCAGGGTGTGTCGATCCACGACAAGCACATCGAGATCATCATCCGGCAGATGCTGCGCCGCGTGACGATCATCGAGTCCGGCGACGCCGAGCTGCTGCCCGGCGAGCTGGTCGAGCGCTCGAAGTTCGAGACCGAGAACCGTCGCGTGGTCCAGGAGGGCGGTCACCCGGCCTCCGGCCGTCCGCAGCTGATGGGTATCACCAAGGCCTCGCTGGCGACCGAGTCGTGGCTGTCGGCGGCGTCCTTCCAGGAGACGACGAGGGTTCTGACGGACGCGGCGATCAATGCCAAGTCCGACTCCCTCATCGGCCTCAAGGAGAACGTCATCATCGGTAAGCTCATCCCGGCCGGCACGGGCCTGTCCCGCTACCGGAACATCCGGGTCGAGCCGACCGAGGAGGCCAAGGCCGCGATGTACTCGGCCGTCGGCTACGACGACATCGACTACTCGCCGTTCGGCACCGGTTCCGGCCAGGCCGTCCCGCTGGAGGACTACGACTACGGTCCGTACAACCAGTAGGGCAAGGCGTGTACCGAAGGGCGGTCTCCCCACCGGGGAGGCCGCCCTTCGGCCTGCCGCGGGCCCGCTGCCGCCCGGGTCACACCCATTTGTTTTGACCGCAGCGAATGCGATAGGTACGCTCAGACCTTGTGCCTGGGGTGTGCCCTGGCCCTCGTGCGTGCCTTTACACCGCACCCAGGGGTCATGACACGGCCACCGCGATCCGCGCCGCTTCCCGTCTCGCGACGGAGGGCCGCGGAATCCGACACACCCGACCGCGTGGGTCGGCGATGTTCCAGGTTAGCTTCACCATCGGCACACAGAAACCGGAGAAGTAGTGCCTACGATCCAGCAGCTGGTCCGCAAGGGCCGGCAGGACAAGGTCGAGAAGAACAAGACGCCGGCACTCGAGGGTTCCCCTCAGCGCCGGGGCGTCTGCACGCGTGTGTTCACGACCACCCCGAAGAAGCCGAACTCGGCCCTGCGTAAGGTCGCGCGTGTGCGTCTGACCAGCGGGATCGAGGTCACCGCTTACATTCCGGGTGAGGGGCACAACCTGCAGGAGCACTCCATCGTGCTCGTGCGCGGCGGCCGTGTGAAGGACCTGCCCGGTGTTCGCTACAAGATCATCCGCGGTTCCCTCGACACCCAGGGTGTCAAGAACCGCAAGCAGGCCCGCAGCCGCTACGGCGCCAAGAAGGAGAAGTAGAAATGCCTCGTAAGGGCCCCGCCCCGAAGCGCCCGGTCATCATCGACCCGGTCTACGGTTCTCCCCTGGTGACCTCCCTCATCAACAAGGTGCTGCTGAACGGCAAGCGCTCCACCGCCGAGCGCATCGTGTACGGCGCCATGGAGGGCCTGCGCGAGAAGACCAGCAACGACCCGGTCATCACGCTCAAGCGCGCGCTCGAGAACATCAAGCCGACCCTCGAGGTCAAGTCCCGCCGCGTCGGCGGTGCGACGTACCAGGTGCCGATCGAGGTCAAGCCCGGTCGCGCCAACACGCTCGCGCTGCGCTGGCTCGTCGGCTACTCCCGCGCCCGTCGCGAGAAGACCATGACCGAGCGTCTGCTCAACGAGCTTCTCGACGCTTCGAACGGCCTCGGTGCGGCCGTCAAGAAGCGCGAGGACACGCACAAGATGGCCGAGTCCAACAAGGCCTTCGCGCACTACCGCTGGTAGTCGCTACCCACATCGAGACCGAGAGAAGACTGAAGCCTTATGGCTACCACTTCACTTGACCTGGCCAGGGTCCGCAACATCGGGATCATGGCCCACATCGACGCGGGCAAGACGACCACCACCGAGCGGATCCTGTTCTACACCGGTGTGTCGTACAAGATCGGTGAGGTCCACGACGGCGCCGCCACGATGGACTGGATGGAGCAGGAGCAGGAGCGTGGCATCACGATCACGTCCGCTGCCACCACCTGTCACTGGCCGCTCGAGGACAACGACTACACGATCAACATCATCGACACCCCCGGGCACGTCGACTTCACCGTTGAGGTGGAGCGCTCCCTGCGCGTGCTCGACGGTGCCGTGACCGTGTTCGACGGTGTCGCCGGTGTCGAGCCGCAGTCCGAGACGGTGTGGCGTCAGGCCGACCGCTACGGCGTGCCCCGCATCTGCTTCGTGAACAAGCTGGACCGCACCGGCGCCGAGTTCCACCGCTGCGTGGAGATGATCTCGGACCGCCTGGGCGCCCAGCCGCTGGTCATGCAGCTCCCGATCGGTGCCGAGGCCGACTTCAAGGGCGTCGTGGACCTGGTCCGCATGAAGGCGCTCGTGTGGTCCGCCGAGGCCGCCAAGGGCGAGATGTACGACACCGTCGACATCCCGGCCACGCACACCGAGGCCGCCGAGGAGTGGCGCGGCAAGCTGGTCGAGGCCGTCGCGGAGAACGACGAAGAGATCATGGAGCTGTTCCTGGAGGGCGAGGAGCCCACCGAGGAGCAGCTGTACGCCGCGATCCGTCGCATCACCATCGCGTCCGGCAAGTCCAACGACACCACGGTCACCCCGGTGTTCTGCGGCACCGCGTTCAAGAACAAGGGCGTCCAGCCCCTGCTCGACGCGGTCGTGCGCTACCTCCCGACGCCGCTCGACGTCGAGGCCATCGAGGGCCACGACGTCAAGGACGCCGAGCAGGTCGTCACCCGCAAGCCGTCGGACGAGGAGCCCCTCGCCGCGCTCGCGTTCAAGATCATGAGCGACCCGCACCTGGGCAAGCTCACCTTCGTCCGGGTCTACTCGGGCCGCCTGGAGTCCGGCACCGCGGTGCTGAACTCCGTCAAGGGCAAGAAGGAGCGCATCGGCAAGATCTACCGCATGCACGCCAACAAGCGTGAGGAGATCGACTCGGTGGGCGCCGGCGACATCGTCGCCGTCATGGGCCTGAAGCAGACCACCACCGGTGAGACGCTGTCCGACGACAAGAACCCGGTCATCCTGGAGTCCATGGACTTCCCGGCGCCGGTCATCCAGGTCGCCATCGAGCCCAAGTCGAAGGGCGACCAGGAGAAGCTCGGCGTCGCGATCCAGCGCCTGGCCGAGGAGGACCCCTCCTTCCAGGTCCACTCGGACGAGGAGACCGGCCAGACCATCATCGGCGGCATGGGCGAACTGCACCTCGAGGTGCTGGTCGACCGCATGCGCCGGGAGTTCCGGGTCGAGGCCAACGTCGGCAAGCCCCAGGTCGCGTACCGCGAGACGATCCGCAAGGCCGTCGAGCGCGTGGACTACACCCACAAGAAGCAGACCGGTGGTACCGGTCAGTTCGCCAAGGTGCAGATCGCGATCGAGCCGATCGAGGGCGGCGACGCCTCGTACGAGTTCGTCAACAAGGTCACCGGTGGCCGCATCCCCAAGGAGTACATCCCCTCGGTGGACGCGGGCGCGCAGGAGGCCATGCAGTTCGGCATCCTGGCCGGCTACGAGATGACGGGCGTCCGCGTCACGCTCATCGACGGTGGCTACCACGAGGTCGACTCCTCCGAACTGGCCTTCAAGATCGCCGGTTCGCAGGCCTTCAAGGAGGCCGCGCGCAAGGCTTCGCCTGTGCTCCTGGAGCCGATGATGGCCGTCGAGGTCACCACGCCCGAGGACTACATGGGTGAGGTCATCGGCGACATCAACTCCCGCCGTGGCCAGATCCAGGCCATGGAGGAGCGGGCCGGTGCCCGCGTCGTCAAGGGCCTCGTGCCCCTGTCGGAGATGTTCGGCTACGTCGGAGACCTCCGCAGCAAGACGTCGGGTCGCGCGAGCTACTCGATGCAGTTCGACTCCTACGCCGAGGTTCCCCGGAACGTCGCCGAGGAGATCATCGCGAAGGCCAAGGGCGAGTAACGGACTCCGTTCACACGCTTTAGGCTTGACTCCGGAGCCAGTACGGGCATTCCGCCGCCAAAGCGGCGGAATGCCCCCCGGTCCCGGCTATCCAGCAAAGATCACCCTGGCGCCGATGAGTAAGGCGTACAGAACCACTCCACAGGAGGACCCCAGTGGCGAAGGCGAAGTTCGAGCGGACTAAGCCGCACGTCAACATCGGCACCATCGGTCACATCGACCACGGTAAGACGACCCTCACGGCCGCCATTACCAAGGTGCTGCACGACGCGTACCCGGACCTGAACGAGGCCTCGGCCTTCGACCAGATCGACAAGGCTCCTGAGGAGCGCCAGCGCGGTATCACCATCTCCATCGCGCACGTCGAGTACCAGACCGAGACGCGTCACTACGCCCACGTCGACTGCCCCGGTCACGCGGACTACATCAAGAACATGATCACGGGTGCGGCGCAGATGGACGGCGCCATCCTCGTGGTCGCCGCCACCGACGGCCCGATGCCGCAGACCAAGGAGCACGTGCTCCTGGCCCGCCAGGTCGGCGTCCCGTACATCGTCGTCGCCCTGAACAAGGCCGACATGGTGGACGACGAGGAGATCCTGGAGCTCGTCGAGCTCGAGGTCCGCGAGCTGCTCTCCGAGTACGAGTTCCCGGGCGACGACCTGCCGGTCGTCAAGGTCTCCGCGCTCAAGGCCCTCGAGGGCGACAAGGAGTGGGGCAACTCCGTCCTCGAGCTCATGAAGGCCGTGGACGAGAACATCCCGCAGCCCGAGCGTGACGTCGACAAGCCGTTCCTCATGCCGATCGAGGACGTCTTCACGATCACCGGTCGCGGTACGGTCGTCACCGGCCGTATCGAGCGCGGTGTCCTGAAGGTCAACGAGACCGTCGACATCGTGGGCATCAAGCAGGAGAAGACCACCACCACGGTCACCGGCATCGAGATGTTCCGCAAGCTGCTCGACGAGGGCCAGGCCGGTGAGAACGTCGGTCTGCTGCTCCGCGGCATCAAGCGCGAGGACGTCGAGCGCGGCCAGGTCATCATCAAGCCGGGCTCGGTCACCCCGCACACCGAGTTCGAGGCGCAGGCCTACATCCTGTCCAAGGACGAGGGTGGCCGCCACACGCCGTTCTTCAACAACTACCGCCCGCAGTTCTACTTCCGCACGACGGACGTGACCGGCGTGGTGACCCTCCCCGAGGGCACCGAGATGGTCATGCCGGGTGACAACACCGAGATGAAGGTGGAGCTCATCCAGCCCGTCGCCATGGAGGAGGGCCTGAAGTTCGCCATCCGTGAGGGTGGTCGCACCGTGGGCGCCGGCCAGGTCACCAAGATCAACAAGTAAGCTCCGC
This sequence comes from Streptomyces sp. NPDC048182, assembly GCF_043202555.1. Classification (NCBI taxonomy): domain Bacteria; kingdom Bacillati; phylum Actinomycetota; class Actinomycetes; order Kitasatosporales; family Streptomycetaceae; genus Streptomyces; species Streptomyces sp. NPDC048182. The sequence goes on from NZ_JBIDAQ010000003.1 coordinate 206,226, forward strand.
TTGCCTGAGGGTCATTGACCTCGGAGGGCCCGTACGACTTCGGTCGTGCGGGCCCTCCGTCGTGTCCGGGAGTTGTCCGACGGCGCGGTCAGCGCATCGCCAGGCGGGCCGGGATCACGGCCGCCGGCATCGCGAGCAGGGCGCAGGCCCCGGCGACCGTGCCCAGCTCCCCCCAGGGCAGGGCGAGCCCGGCGGGCGCGTGCAGGAGGCCGAGGGCGCCTTGGAGGCCGGCCAGGTTGAGGAGGGTGACCAGCAGGCCGAGCAGCGCGCCGACCCCGACGACGAACAGCGCCTCGGCGCCAACCAGCGCGAGCACCTGGCGCCGGGTGGCCCCGGTCAACCGCAGGACGGTCAGGTCGCGCACCCGGTCGGAGGTCGCCATCAGCAGGGTGTTGACGAGGGAGAGCCCGGTGTAGGCGAGGGCGATGCCGAGGACGAGCAGGAAGCCGAGGCGGGTGGTGCGGTCGGTGCCGGGGGCCTCGAGCCACTGCTCGGTGGTGGTGACCTGCCCGCCGGCGGCGCGCAGTCCGGCGGTGACCGCGTCCCGGTCGGCGCCCTGCTCCAGGGCCACGTCGACGCGGTCCACTGGTGCGCCGGGGGCGTTGGCGGGGGTGACGTAGACGCCGTTGCCGCCGGTGCCGGCGGCCATGACGGCGGCGATGCGCAGGGTGCGGGGTGCGCCGTCGCCGAGCCACACGCGTACGCGGTCGCCCACCGTGTGGTGGGCCCACTCCTCGTTGACGATGATCGAGTCGTCGTCGAGGTCTGCGGCGCGGCCCGCGGTGAGGGGGAGGCGGGTGGTGCCGGCGGGGTCGAGGGTGTGGGCCTCGGAACGGATCAGGGCGACGCCGTCCTCCAGGACGTAGACGCTGCCGGTCGCGCTGGGGGAGACGACGGCTCCGGGCACCTCGCGCAGCCGGTCCAGGGTGGCCCGGTCGAAGCCGGCGCCGTCGGGCGGGGTGACGACTAGGTCGGCGGTGGTGCGCTGCCGGGCCTCGGCGGCCTCGGCGCCGTGCAGGGTGGCGGTGGCGCCGAACAGGGAGCCGGCGAGGGCGACGGTGACCAGTACGGGTGCGGCGAGGGCGGCGGTACGGCGCACCCCGGCCGCCGCGTTCTCGCGGACCAGCATGCCGACGGCGCCGGGCAGCGGGGGGAGCAGCCGGATCGCCGGGCGCAGCAGGACGGGTGCGAGCAGGGCGGTCGCCGTGATGAGCAGCATCGGGCGGCTGACGTAGGACTTGCGGTGCAGTAGTTCGCCGGGGTCGCCGGTGAGGGCGAGGCCGAGGGTGACGGTGGCGGTCGCGAGGAGCGCCGTACCGGCGATCCAGCGGCCCGGCGTCATCGCCCGGGCGTCGACGGAGACCTCGCGCAGGGCCTGCGTCGGGGCGGTGCGGCCGGCCCGCCAGGAGGCCGCGGTGGCGCCGGCGAGGGCGACGAGGAGGCCGGTCCAGAAGGCGAGGTGGTACGGCCAGGTGTGGCCGCCGCCGAGGGTGAACCAGGCGGGGGCCAGGTCGTTGCGGACGGTCCAGGCGACGAGGTGCGGGGCGCCCCAGCCGCCCAGCGCGCAGCCGGTCGCGGAGGCCAGGACGCCGACGCCGAGCGCCTCGGCGAGCACGGCCCGGCGCACCCGGCCCGGGGTGGCCCCGGCGGTGCGCAGCAGCCCGAACTCGCGGCGCCGCTGGGCGACGGCGAAGGCGAAGGTGGACGCCACGACGAAGACGGACACGAAGGCGGCGACCCCGCCGGCAGTGCCGAACAGGGCGTTCAGCGCGGTGAGGGCCTCGCGGTCACGGTCGGGGTCGGGGTCGGCGCGGTGGCGGTCGTCGCCGGTGAGCACCTGGACGCCGGGGGTGTCGGGGAGTGCTTTCCGTACGGCGGTGGGGTGGGCGTCCACGACGAGTTGTCGTACGGCGGGGGAGAGGCGGGCGACGCGGGCGTCGGTGAGGAAGACGGCCTTCTCGGCGGGGCGGCCGTGCAGGACGGCGACGACGCGGAGGGTGCCGTGCGGGGTGCGGAGGCGGTCGCCGGAGTGGTACCGGTCGCCGGTGACGGCGGCCTCGTCGTCGGCGCGGGGCGGGCGGCCGGCGGTGATCCCGTACGGGGCGAAGGCGGCGGTGGACCAGGGGTGGGCGACGAGGCCGCCGGGGAGCGGGACGGTGCGGTCCGCTGTCACGTGGCCGAGGGTCTTGAGCCGCGTGATGACGGGGGCGGGGATGGCGTGGGGCTGGGCGAGGGGCTGTGTGCGGACGCCGATCCGGGTCGGTACGCGCAGGGTGTCCTCGCCCCGCACGACGACCGGCGCGGTGGCGAACCGTTCCGGGGTGCGGTGGGGCGCGTCCAGGGTGGCGGCCAGGGCGAGGCCGGTCATGGTGAGGAGGCCGGTGCCGAGGGCTAGGGCGAGGAAGGTGCCGAGGAATGCGGTCCAGCGGGTGCGGAGGGTGCGGAGGGTGAGGGTCAGCATGGGGTGGCCTCCGGCCGGGTGCTCGGGGGTCGGGTGGCCGGGGTCAGCACGGGGTGGCCTCCGGTCGGGTGCGGAGGGTGCGCAGGCTCGGGGTCAGGGTCAGCATGGGACCGTCTCCAGCCGGGTCAGGTGGGTGGCGATGGTGTCGGTGTCCATGCCGGTCAGCTCGCCGTGCACGCGGCCGTCGACCAGGTAGACGACGCGGTCGGCGCGGGCGGCGGCCACCGGGTCGTGGGTGACCATGAGGACCGTCTGGCCCTCCCGGTCGACCAGGCCGCGCAGCAGGTCGAGGACCTCGCGCCCGGTGCGGGTGTCCAGGGCGCCGGTCGGTTCGTCGCCGAAGAGCACGTCGGGGCGGGTGATCAGGGCGCGGGCGAGCGCGACGCGCTGCTGCTGACCGCCGGACAGCTCGGTGGGCCGGTGCCGGGCGCGGTCGGCGAGCCCGACCTGCCGCAGGGCCTCGCGCACGTCGCTCCGGGAGGGCCGGCGGCCCGCGAGGCGCAGGGGGAGGGCGACGTTCTGCTCGGCGGTCAGCGAGGGGAGCAGGTTGAACGCCTGGAAGACGAAGCCGACCCGCTCGCGGCGCAGCAGGGTCAGCCGGCGCTCGCTGAGCCCGGTCAGCTCGGTGCCGCCGACGCGGACCGACCCGGAGGTGGGCCGGTCGAGGCCGGCCGCGCACTGGAGGAGCGTCGACTTGCCGGACCCGGAGGGGCCCATGACGGCGGTGAAGGAGCCGCGGGGGAAGGCGAGGGAGACGTCGTCCAGGGCGGTGACGGCGTGGTCGCCGGTGCCGTACTGCTTGCTGAGGGCGTGCAGGCGGATGGCGTCGGTGGCCGTCGTGGGAGCTGCTGGGGTGCGGGTCATGGGATCACTGAACCGCTGGGCGCCGGGCCGGCGCAGTGCGGCAGGGGCGAGAGTCGGGGTAGGGCCAGGCATACCCCGCGCAGGCCCGCTGGACGGATGGTGCGGGGGACCGGGGCGGATCTACGGTGACCGGCATGCGTCGTCCCCCTCGTACCGCCTGGCAGTCCCTGTCCCGCCCCGGTCACCTGCTGTCGGCGTGGCCGTGGCGGGCGGCGGCGTACCTGCTGAGCGGGGCGGTGACCGGTGCGGTGCTGCTGGTGGGGCTGGTGTCGGCGCTCGCCGCGGGGCTGGCGCTGGCCGTCGTCCTGGTCGGTCTGCCGCTGCTGTTGCTCACCGCGCTGGCGGGGCTGCCGGTGGCCCGCTGGGAGCGGTGGCGGCTGCGGCTGGTGGACCGCGCGCCGGCCGCCGACTCGCACCGGCCGCCCCGTGCCTCGGGCCTGCGACCCTGGCTGCTGACCCGGCTGCGAGAGCGGGCGACGTGGCGCGAGCTGGGCCACGCCGTGCTGCTCGCCACGGTGCTGTGGCCCCTCGACGCCCTCGCGGTGACGGCCGCGCTGGGCTGCCCGCTGGCGGTGGTGGCGACGCCGTTGCTGCTGGCGTGGGGCGGCGGGGAGGCGAAGGTCCTCAAGCTGTGGACGATCACCGGCTGGCCGGCGGCGAGCGGGGTGGCACTCCTCGGCCTGCTGCTCCTCGCGCTGGGCGGCTACGCGCTGGGGGTCGCGGCCGGCGCCCGAGCCGCACTGGCCCGCCTCCTCCTCGGGGACGGACCGACCGACCAGGTCGTCGAACTCACCCGCTCCCGCGCCCGGTTGGTGGCCGCCTTCGAGGCGGAGCGCCGCCGCATCGAGCGCGACCTGCACGACGGGGCGCAGCAGCGCCTGGTCGCCCTGACGATGACCCTTGGCCTGGCCCGCCTGGACGCCCCGCCGGACGGCCCGCTCGCCGCGCAGCTGGCGAAGGCGCACGAGGAGGCGGGCCTGGTCCTGGCCGAGCTGCGGGAGTTGATCCACGGCATCCACCCGAGGGTGCTGGCCGACTACGGCCTCCCGGCGGCGGTGGGCGACGCGGCGGACCGCTCGGCGGTGCCGGTGGACGTGCGGCTGTCCCTGCCCGGCCGGCTTCCCCCGTCCGTCGAGACGGCGGCGTACTTCGTCGTCTGCGAGGCGCTGGCCAATGTCGGCAAGCACAGCGGGGCGGCCCGCGCGGAGGTGACCGGCGGCCACGGCGACGGACGCCTGGTCCTGGAGGTCAGCGACGACGGGGTGGGCGGCGCCGAGCCGGGGTCGGGCAGCGGGCTCACCGGCCTCGCGGACCGCGTCTCCGTCCTGGATGGCAGACTCACCCTGTCCAGTCCGCGCGGCGGACCGACCCTGTTGCGCGTGGAGATCCCTTGCGAGCCGACGGCACACTCCGGGTAGTCCTGGCCGAGGACGGCGTCCTGCTCCGGGACGGCCTGGTCGCCCTCCTCACTCGCTTCGGCCACGAGGTCGCGGCGGCGGTGGGCGACGCGGAGGCCCTGCTCGCGGCGGTCGCGGAGCACGAGCCGGACATCGTCGTCACGGACGTCCGCATGCCGCCGGGCTTCCAGGACGAGGGCCTGCACGCCGCGATCCGCCTGCGCGCGACCCGCCCCGCGCTCCCCGTCCTGGTCCTCAGCCAGTACGTCCAACGGACCTACGCCGCCGACCTCCTGGACTCCGGCGACGGCACGGGCGTCGGCTACCTGCTCAAGGACCGGGTCGGCCAGGTCGAGGAGTTCGTGGCGGCGCTGGCCGAGGTGGCCTCGGGCGGCACGGTGGTCGACCCCGAGGTCGTCCGCCAGCTCCTGCGCCGCCGCCGCGACCCCCTCTCCAGCCTCTCCCCGCGCGAACGCGAGGTCCTCGCCCTGATCGCCGAGGGCCGCTCGAACGCGGCCGTGGCCCGCGCGCTGGTCGTCTCGGAGGCGGCGGTGGGCAAGCACATCGGCAGCATCCTGACGAAGCTGGACCTGCCCCCGGCGACGGAGACGCATCGGCGGGTGCTGGCGGTGCTGGCGTATTTGCGGGGGTGAGGGTGCCGGGGGTGAGGGGGCGTCAGGAGGTTCAGCGGCCCAGCACTGCCTTCGTCGCCTCGTCCAGAACGGCGCTCAGCTCTTCCAGGGCTTCTCGTCCGAGGGCCGGGTCCTGATGTTCCAGGTTGCCCTTGGCATGGTCGTGGCGGGCGGCGAGGTCGGGGCGGCGGGCGACTTCGATGTCCCGCGCCCAGACCAGCACCCAGCTGCGCACAGGGCTGAGCGACTGCCACTCCACGGCCTTGGCGAACGCCTCGTCCTTGGACCGCTGCATCTCCGGCAGCCGCCCCGGATCCACGGCGGCGAGTGCGGTGCGTAGCGCGTCCGGGGTGTGCTCGGGGCGGGGGATCAGCTCGTGTCCGTGGTCGGTCCGCGTGCTCATCCCCTACGGCAGTCGCGGCAGTGGGGTTCGGGCTCCGGGGCGCGGAAGGCGCGGTCGCAGGTGTCGCAGGTGCGAAGGGGGTGGCGGACGGGGGGTGGGGTGGTCGGGGTGCGGAGTGGGGGTGGGGGAGGGAGCTGGGCCGTCAGGCGGTGGGCCAGGAAGGCGGCGGGGCGGCGGAGCGGGGTGTCGGGGAGGTCGGTGGTGAGGGCGTGGCGTACGGCGGTGGGGGTGACCTCGTGTTGCAGCCAGGCGGCGACGCCCGGGGCGAGGTGGGCGGTGTCGCAGGCGGAGAGCAGGAGGCGCGGGTCGTGGCGGCGCAGGGTGCTCAAGAGGTCGGTCGCCTGCTGGAGGAGCGCCGGTGAGGGCTGGACCAGCGGTTTCGGCACCGGCGGGAGGGCGCGGGGCCGCTTCGGGGGCGCCGGCCGTTCGGCGGGCGTCGGCCGGTGTGGCTGCGCGTGGCGCACGGGCTGGTTGCAGGAGTACGTGCGGGTGACGATGCGGCCCGAGGGCGTGCGGACGCGTTCGCGGCGCAGGTAGCCGTGGGCCTCCAGCTCGCGCAGGGCGGCGGCGATGCGGGTCGGGCCCTCCTGGAAGCGGGCGGTGAGCGACTTGATGTCGACGTTCGTGCCGCCGGGCACCGACTGGATGTGGCAGCCGAGGCCGATCGCCAGCAGCGACAGCTCCTCGTGCTGGGTGAGGTGGTTGCCGATCACCGCGAAGCGGGTGGTGTGGCGGGTGTTCTCGTGGATGACACCGCCGCCGCCGCTGCCGTGCCGGGCGTGACGCGATCGGGTCGGATTGCCGTCGGCTACTGACTGGGCGCGCGGGGGCGCGCTAGGGTTTTGGGTACCCATCGGGAAGTCCGTTCTTCCTTGGTGGTCAGGCCCTCGCCCAGGGATTTGGTGTCCCGGCGGGGGCCGATGTCTTTGCGGTTGTTTGCGCTGAGCGTAGGGCAGTTGGGGGTCCGGAAATCCAGCCCAGCCGGTGATGTTCACCCGCCCGAGTGACGGCGGCCCGCGGGCGGGAGGGGTGGGGCTTGGTGGGGTGCTTTCTCCCCGAGTTCTTGTCCTGGTAGGAGCCGACGGCACCGGAGCCTCAGGGGGTGGGTTCCGGTGGTGCGCAGCTCAGTTCGGCCCACACGGTCTTGCGCGGGAAGCGGCCGTCGGCTACTCCCCAGCGGTCCGCCAGCGCCGCCACGATCAGCAGGCCACGGCCCGAGTCGGCCTCGTAGGACGGGGATTGCGGTGCGGGGAGCCGGTCGCCCCGGGTGTCCGTGACCTCGATGCGGAGGGTGTCCCCGACGACGTACAGCAGCAGCCGGAAGTCGCGCCCCGGCACGCGGCCGTGCGTCGCCGCGTTGGCGGCCAGTTCGGCGACGATCTGACGGGCCGGGTCCAGCGGCAGGCCCCACGACCGCAGTTGCTCCGTCGCCAGCAGGCGAGCGAGGCGGGCGCCGCGCAGGGTGGAGGACAGCTGCACGTTGAAGTGACATACGGGGTCGGTGACTTCGGCTGTTTTCCGATTCATGTGACCGAGCGTGACCCGCCGTGCCTATCGTGAGAAGTGACTTGGCGCGTACGTACGGTGACTGTCCGAACGTTGTCCAGAGGTGTCGGGGCTGTCGGAACGGGGTGCGCGGGTAGGGCGCTGCTGAACTGTTCGGTACGTCGGAAGGGCAGGGGATGTCGAACGAGACAGAGGTCGACGAGTCGGGCTGGGAGGTCGACCCCGACGACGAGTGGGGCGTCGCGGTCATCGCCACGGTCGGGCGCCAGCTGAAGCTGCGGCGCGAGGCGGCGGGGTTGCGGGCGGCGGAGTTCGCCACGGCGGTGGGGTACGGGGAGGACCTCGTCTACAAGGTCGAGGGCGGCAAGCGGATCCCGCGCCAGGAGTACCTGGACAGGTCGGACGAGGCGCTGCGGGCGGACGGGCTCGTCTCGGCGATGTGGGAGGACGTGAAGAAGGTCCGGTACCCGAAGAAGGTTCGGGAGCTGGGGAAGATGGAGGGCAAGGCGGTCGAGATCGCCGTGTACGAGTCCAACAGCATCAACGGCCTGTTGCAGACTCCTGACCACGCCCGAGTAGTGATCGGCGCTGCGCAGCCGCCGTACTCGCCGGACGATGTCGAGCGAATGGTGGCTGCTCGTCTGGCTCGGCAGACGGTGTTCGACCGGACGCCCGCTCCCGCCCTGAGCTTCGTCCTGGAGGAGGGGGCGCTACGCCGTCCCATCGGAGGCACAATGGTCTGGCGTCAGCAACTCGAACGCCTGCTGGAGGTAGGGCGGTTGCACAACGTCATGCTTCAGGTGATGCCGATGGACTGCGACACCCACTCCGGTATGGACGGCAGGATCGAGCTGCTGAAGTTCGCCGACGGAACGGCCGTGGGCCGTGCCGACGGCGCGTTCAGCGGTCGGCCGACTCACGAACCCAAACAGCTGCGCATCCTTGAGCTGCGGTATGGCACGATCCGGGCTCAGGCGCTCCCGCCGCGGGAGTCGCTGGCCTTCATCGAACAACTGCTGGGAGAAACATGATCAGCGAGACCATCGCCGGGAACACTTCCGAGCTGGCGTGGTTCAAGAGCAGCTACAGCAGCGGCAACGACGGCAACTCGTGCGTCGAGTGCGCCGTCGCCCCCGGCACCGTGCACGTCCGGGACTCCAAGTACGGCCCGGCCACCCCCGGCCCCCGGCTGGCGCTGGCGTCGGAGGCGTGGGCGGAGTTCGTCTCTTACGTCCGATAGGGAGAGCCATGAGTTCCGAGCTGGTGTGGTTCAAGAGCAGCTACAGCGGCGGCACGGACGGCGAGTCCTGCGTGGAGTGCGCCGTCGCCCCCGGCACCGTGCACGTCCGGGACTCCAAGTACGGCCCGGCCACCCCCGGCCCCCGTTTGGCGCTCGCCACGGGGGCCTGGGCGGCGTTCGTGTCGCACGTGCGGTAGGGCCCCGCCCGCTCAGGCGGGCAGGGTCGCCAGCCATTCGGTCAGAAGGGCGTTGACCTCCTCGGGGCGTTCCTGCTGGAGCCAGTGGCCGGTGTCCGGGAGGACGTGGGAGGCGTGCAGGGCGGGCAGGGTGACCGGGTAGGCGTCGATCGCCTCGGACATCCAGGTGGTGGACGCGTCGCGGGCGCCGCCGATGAAGAGGGAGGGCTGGGGGATCGGGGCGCCGTCGTGGGCGGCGAGGTCCTCCCAGTCGCGGTCCATGTTCCGGTAGCGGTTGAGGGCGCCGGTCAGGCCCGTCCGCTCGAACTCCCCCGCGTAGAGGTCCAGGTCGGCCTCCGACAGCCAGCCCGGCAGGCGGTCGGTCGGGAAGCGGTCGCGCATCCTTCCCCCGGCCCTGCTGACGAAGTGCGGGTCGGGGGCGTCCCGGCCCGGCATCGTGTCGGCGGACAGCGCCGCGTACACGCCCGCGAGCCAGCCCCGTACGTCGGGCTCGATCTCGGCCTCGGCGCGGCCCGGTTCCTGGAAGTACGAGACGTAGAACTCGTCGTCCGGCCCGCCCACCCGGGAGAAGACCTCGCTGGGCCGCGGGCCGCCGCGCGGCGCGTAGGGCACGCTCAGCAGGCCCACCGCGCGGAAGACCTCCGGTCGCAGCAGCGCGGAGTTCGCGGCTATGGGCGAGCCCCAGTCGTGGCCGACGACCACCGCCGACTCCTCGCCCAGCGCGCGCACCACCGCGACGTTGTCCTCGACCAGCTCCCGCATGCGGTAGGCGTCGGGTGCGGCCGGCTTGGAGGAGCGGCCGTAGCCGCGTACTTCGATCGCGACCGCCCGGTAGCCGGCCGCCGCGAGGGCGGGGAGCTGGTGCCGCCAGGAGTACCAGGACTCCGGGAAGCCGTGCACGAGCAGCACGAGGGGGCCGCTGCCCAGCTCGGCGAGGTGGGTGCGGCCCGCAGGGGAGGGGACGGTGCGGTGGCGGATGCCGGTGGGGTGCTCGGGCGTCATGGCATTCTCCCTCTGGGGCGCGGTGTACCAGGCTGTGTACTGGGTCTCACGACCTTACGGAACCAAGGAGAAGAGGCCATGGCCGGCACTGCCCCGACGGCATTCGTCTCCCTCGCCGACGACGAGGGGAACAGCGTCACGGTCGACGTCCTGGGCATCGAGCCCCGGTCGCCGTCCGTGCTCAAGGCCGAGATCGTCGTCGAGACGCCCTTCGTGTCCGGCCGCTGCTGCCTGTGGTTGACCGTCCGCGTGTTGGACAGGTGGTCCGACGCTCTCGACCGGCTCGACGCCGGGGAGGACGTCACCTGGGTGGAGGACAGGGGCGCGTCCCTCGCCGTCCAGCTCACCGGCGAGCGCGACTGCCCCGAGGTGGTCGTGGAGGACGAGTCGGGATCCATGGTCACCGTGCGCGTACCGATCGTCCTGCCGGACGACTGGATCGCCGACCACCGGCGCCGGCTGCGCGAGGTGCGGGAGCACTGGACCCCGTTGCTGTCGGCGGCGCCCTGATCCCCGATGGGAGAATGGCCGCACACATGACCGACCGAGCGGGGGAGGCCGGGCGACCGATGGCCCGTTACACCGAGGCGCTGACCGTCGAACGCGGCGGGTTCCGGATCAAGGTGCCGGAATCGTGGTGGGAGTTCGACGTGCGGCCGGAGTCGCGGGACGACTCGATCCGGCGGATGGTCGACGAGCGCGTGCGGCTCCACCCGGAGCTGGAGCAGTACCGCGACGCGTACGTCGCCTTCCTCCGCAAGGCCGCCGCCGACGCCTGGAAGTCGGGCGCGCTGTACTGCGGCTGCATGGCGGAGAGCTTCGGCGGGGAGACGCCGATCACCGGCTCCGTGACGGTGTCGCTGGTCGGCGGCCGTACGAAGGCGGGGGACCCCCTCTCCAACGACCCCGCCGCCATCGCCGCCCAGCTCGCGGTCAAGGAGGCCCGCAGGCCGGGAGACTCCTGGCGCGAGGTGACGACCGTCGACATCCCCGGCGTCGGCCCGGCGGCCCGGACGCGGGGCGTCGAGGACGTACCGGTGCCCGACGACGCGCTGAACCGGACCGTGCGGGCGGTGCTGATGCAGACGTACATCCCGGTGCCGGGGCAGGAGGGCAAGGTCGCGCTGGTGGCGGGCAGCAGCCAGGTGCTCGACCTCGCGGACTCCTTCTTCGACATCTTCGACGCGATCACGTCGACGTTCCGGTTCGTCAGCTGACGTCGTACGCCTCGCCCCCCGCCACCGCCCCCAGCTTGTCCGGGTTGGCCACGTTGTGGATCGCCGCGATCCGGCCGTCCTCGTCGAAGTCGAAGGTGACCGTGGCGATGACCCGCCCGGCGCCGCCGAACAGCAGCCCCAGGCCACCGTTGATGCCGATCAGCTCCGCCGTGATCTCCTCCGCCGCGACTCCCGCGTAGGAGCGGCCCGCCATGGCCGCGAACCAGCCGGCCACCCTCTCCGCGCCGATCACCGGCAGCAGCGCCTGACGGACCTTGCCGCCGCCGTCGGTCCACAGGGTGACGTCGGGGGAGAGCAGCTCCAGCAGGGCGTTGAGGTCGCCGCCGGTGGTGGCGGCGAAGAAGCGCTCGGTGGCCTGGCGCTGCCGGGCCCGGTCGGCCGGAAACCGGGGTCGGCGGGCCCGCACGTGCTCGCGCGCCCGGTGCGCGGCCTGCCGTACGGCCGTCTCGGAGCGCTCCACCGCCTCGCCGATCTCGGCGTGGCTGAAGCCGAAGACCTCCTTGAGCACGAACACGGCGCGCTCCAGCGGGCTCAGCGTCTCCAGGACCACCAGCAGCGCCATCGACACCGACTCCGCGTCCGTCACCGCCTCGGCGGCGTCGCCTCCGGTGAGGATGGGCTCCGGCAGCCAGGGGCCGACGTAGGTCTCCCGCTGGTGGCGCGTCGAACGCAGCCGCTCCAGGGCCAGGTTGGTGACGATCCGGCTCAGGTACGCCTTCGGTTCGGCGACCTGCGACCGGTCCGCCGCCGCCCACTTGAGCCAGGCGTCCTGCACCGCGTCCTCGGCGTCGGCGGCGCTGCCGAGGAGGCGGTAGGCGATGGAGAAGAGCAGCCGGCGGTACTGCTCGAACACCTCCTGGCCTCCCGCGATCACCGGGCGCCCCGGACACGGGTGAAACGGCCCCCGCGCGGCCAGAACGCACCGGACGCGGGCATCTTCTTCATACGGCCGTACGTCGGCCAGGGCGAGGCGGTCACCGTCTCCTTGTACCTGACGGCCGTGCGCCCGGTCAGGCAGATCCGGCGCGGGCTGTCGTCGGGCCGCGTGAACTGCACCACGGCGTCGCCCCGGCCGAGGCTGACGGGCGTGTGGTAGTAGCCGAAGCGGAAGGGCTTGGGCTCCTTGCCCCTGATGACCCGCAGGATCGACAGCGCGGCGTGCACCCCGGTCGGCATGCCGCTCTGGCAGGTGCCGTGCAGGACGCCGTAGCCCTGGCGGACCGCGGCGGCGTCGCCGACGGCGTACACCTCGGGGTGGGAGACCGAGCGCAGCGCCGGGTCGGTGAGGATGCGCCCGCGCGCGTCCACGTCCAGCCCGGCGGCGGCCGCCAGCTTCGACACCCGGGTACCGGCCGTCCACAGCACGGCGTCGGCAGGCACGCCCTCCCCGCCCGCCGGCATCACCTCACCCGGCAGCACCTTGGCCACCTCCACCCCGGCCCGCACCCGGACGCCCAGCCGGTCCAGGGCGGCCCGCAGATGCGCCCCCGCCTTCGCGTTCATCGCCGCCCCCGGCTGCTCCCGGCCCAGCAGCACGACGTCCAGCGCCGGATACCGCTCGGCGATCTCCGCCGCCGCCTCGACGCCGGTCAGGCCGGTGCCGACGACCGCGACGGTGCCGGTGCCGAGGCGGGCCAGCCGGTCGGCGAGCGCCTCGGCGTCCTGGGCGCCGCCGAGGGTGTAGGCGTGCTCCTCGGCGCCGGGCACCGCCGACACGTCGGGCACGCCGCCGAGCGCGTAGACGAGGCTGTCGTACGGCAGCTCCTGCGTGTCATCGACCCGCACGGTGCGGGCACCGGCGTCCACGGCGGTGACCCACCCCCGCACGAAACGCGCCCCCGTCCCTTCCAGCAGCTCCGGCACGCTCAGCTCGGCAAGGGGCTGCCCCGTGGCCGCCATGTGCAGCCGCATCCGCTCGGTGAACCGCTCCTGCGCGTCGACGACGGTCACCTCGACCCCGCCGTCCTTCCGCGTCCGTGCGGCCAGCTGCGTCGCGGCGGCGAGACCGGCGTAGCCGGCGCCGAGGACGAGGATGCGGTGGGGGGTGTGCGGCGTTGCGTTCATGGTTCCGTCTCCTTGGCGGGCGGTTGATGCCCAGGGGATGGAGGGTGGGGGCCGTTCGTGACATGGGCCCGCTGTGACGTGCGCCACAGCACCTCGGCGCGGGCTCGGTCCCGGGCACGATGTGATCGCACAGCCACGCCGCCCGTCGCCGCTGGAGAGGAGCATCCGTGGAGCCCACCGTTCACGCATCCGACTTCGTCATCGACGCCTCGTTCCCCGACGTCATGGCCCGCTTCGTCCGGCGAGCCCGGTGACGCCGGCCGACTTCCTCGCCGGTGAGGAGGGCTCCTGAAGCCATGGCTGATGACGGAGGCTGGGACTGGGACTGGGTGAGCGGCGACGGGCTGCTCCGGCTGGACGACCCCGAGGAGTGGGACGCGGCATGGGAGCGCGGTGCGGATCATCTCGGTACGGGGGTGATCGGCCTGGCGCTCAACTGCTCGCTGAGCGACGCGTCGCCGCGCATCCTCAGGGCGATGCAGCTGCCCGACGCGGCTCAGCGAGGCCTCGCGTTCACGGCGGCGGGGCACGCGGCCCGGCTGCACGGTGATCTGACACCGGCGCTCTTCGCGGCGCTGCGCGCCGAGGGGCCCGGCGGCGTCGCCGAGCACCCGATCAGGGACACGCTGACCTTCGTCCCGTTCCGGCGCCTGCCGCCGTGGTTCAAGTGGCGGGCGGTTGTCACAGGGGTGCGGAACAAGCTGGAAGGCTGGTGGCTGCGCTCCGAGGACGCCGTGGGGGACGCCTGGCGTGCCGTGCGCCGTCGCCGGTCGTAGGGGCGGCGAACGTGGACGTCAGCGCCGTGGTCGGTGTCGCCCCCGAGGTGCACCGTTTCTACCGTGTGGAGAAGCCGGGGCTGACGGAGCACGTTCGGCTGATGTCTCCCGCCTACGCCTGCGAGTTCTCGGGCCAGGAGACCCTGGAGGAGGCTGTCACGCGCTACCGCGCGCTGGGCCTGACCGACCTCGACCGGGATCCGCTGCCCGTCGTCAAGATGCGCTTCGCCAACACCCGTACACGCGGTCGCAGCACCGACCAGGGCCGCGCCCGCGCCGATCCGCGCCGTCTGTTCACCGAGCTGCGCTCCATCGAAGGCGACCCCGGCAGTTTCGTGGAATTCGAGAACCGTCATGGCTCTGTCTGGCGTGTCGAATGGCATGGCACCTACCTCCTGGCGGAGTGGAACGAGCCGGGCGGCCCGCCCCGAATCATCGAGTTGGAGAACCTTGTCGAATTCGCCAAGACCCGCCTGCGTGTATCGCTGGAAGAACTGGGGGGCAGCGCTGGCCCGACCCGCCGCAGAATGCGACGCCCCTGGTCGAGGCGCTCCACGGACTGCGGCGTCGTCCGGTCGGTGACCTCCGGCCCGACGAGCTGGCCCGGCTGATCACGCAGGACGTCGGGCTGCCCTGGTTGCTTCCCCTCGCGGTGCGGATCCTGCGGGATGCGGCCCCGGCTGATCCCGCTAGCTCCGCCTTTCCTTCGAACGGCCGTGCCTTGTAAGTTCACGTGTGCACATAGCTGTTGACGATGCGCATGCGCTGACGGGGGTTGCGACATGGCGGGCCACAGGCCGAGTGACTGGCATGTCCTGGATCTGGACAGGGACCCGACCCCCGGTGATCCGCAGCGCGTCCGCACGCTCGCGAAGACCCTGCACGACTTCGCCGACGACGTCTCCGACGCGCTGCGTCTGGTCAAGGGCATGGCGGGCGAGGGCACGCTGGCGGAGTGGGCCGGCAAGTCGGCCACCGTCTTCAAGGACGAGTTCTCCGGCGTCCCCAAGAACCTGAAGAAGCTGGAGAAGTCCTACGCGATGTGCGGCGACGCGCTCGCGGACTTCTGGCCGAAGCTGGAGCGCGCCCAGGCGTTGGCCGACAAGGCACTGGTCAAGGCGCGGGCGGCCCGCGAGGACCTGAGCGCGGCGCAGACCAAGCTGACCTCGGCGGACTCCTGGGTGACGCGGGCGTCGAAGGAGGCCGACAAGTACAAGGACGACCCGACCGGCAGCAAGTCCGACGCCGACAAGCCGGATGAGGCGAAGGTCCGCGCCGCGACGAGGGACGCCCAGCACGCCAAGACGGCTCAGACGAACGCCCAGTCGGACGTCGACGCCGCCCAGGGCGCACTGGACGCCGCGAAGAAGATGGCTGAGGACGCGCGCAAGATGCGCGAGGACGCCGCCCGCGAGGCGAAGAACAAGATCGACGAGGCGTCCGACGCCGGCATCCAGAACCGCTCCTGGTGGGAGGACGTCGGCGACTGGTTCTCCGACAACTGGGACACGATCGTCGCCGTCTGCAAGGTCGTCGTCACCGTACTCGGCATCGTCGCCATGATCATCGGCGGCCCGATCCTGGGCGCGATCGTGCTGATCGCGGCCCTGGTCGTGCTCGCCGACACGCTCTACAAATACAGCAAGGGTCAGGCGTCCCTATGGGACGTGGGTTTCGCCGCCCTTGACTGCATACCCGGCATGAAGGGCCTGACCACACTGGGCGGGCTCGCCAAGGGCGCGAAGGTGCTGGGCAAAGCCGGCCTCAAGGGCATGGCCAAGGGACTCGGCAAGGGCCTGCGGAGAGAAGCCGACGACGCCGTGGCGAAGGCCAAACCGGGCAAGGGCCGGTGTCTGAACGGCGACCCCATCGACATGGTCTCGGGCGAGATGTACATGACCGAGACCGACATCGAACTACCGGGCCTCATTCCACTGGCGCTGCGGCGCACGCACCTGTCGACGTACCGGTCGGGGCGCTCCTTCGGCCCGTCGTGGGCGTCCACGCTCGACGAGCGTCTCGTGCTGGACGACGAAGGCGTCGTCTTCGCCGTCGAGGACGGCATGATCCTCCTCTACCCGGTACCCGCACCCGGCACCTCCGTGATGCCGGCCGAAGGACCTTGCCTCCCCCTCGACTGGGACGGCGCCCCCGACACCCCTCTCCGGATCACCGACCCCCTCACCGGTCTCACCCGCCACTTCGCGCCCCCGCACCGGCCTCCCGTGGACGCGGAGGCGTTCACCCTCTTCCTCGTGGCTCTGACCGACCGCAACGGCTATCGGATCGACATCGACCGCGACGCCGACGGGACCCCGAGGGCCGTACGCGACAGCGGTGGCCGGTACATCCACGTCGACACCGAGGAGGGACGTGTCACCGCGCTACGCCTGCGCGATCCGGCGACCGGCGGCATACCGCTCAGGGAGTTCGCGTACAGCGCTGAAGGTGACCTCACCGAGATCCGTGACTTCAGCGGCCTGCCTCTCGTACTCGCCTATGACGATCGTTCGCGTATCACGTCGTGGACCGATCGCAACGGCAACTGGTACCGCTTCGTCTACGACGATCACGACCGGTGCGTGGGCGGCGAGGGCACTGACGGCCTTCTGCGATGCACCATCGCGTACGACACCGCAGGACGTACCACGCGCTACACGGACGCGCTCGGTGACACAACGACCTATCACTGGAACGACCTGTACCAGCTCGTAGCTCAGACCGATCCCGGCGGTCACCGCACCTCGTACGAGTGGGATCGTCACGATCGACTTGTGTCCAGGACGGACGCGGGCGGCCGCACCAGTCGGTACATCTACGACGAAATGGGCGCGCCGATTGCGGTGGTCCGCTCCGACGGCCGCCGGGAGACTGCCGAGAACAATCGGTGGGGGCAACCCCTCGAGGTGGTCCAGGCCGACGGTCATGCCTGGCGGATGGAGTATGACGGCCACGGAAACCTGGTCGCCGAGACCGATCCCACAGGGGCACGTGTCGCCTACCGCTACGGACTCCACGGCGCGCTCGTGTCGATCACCGACGCGGTCGGCAGTACCGCCCTCGTGGAGGCCGACGCTGCGGGCCTGCCTCTCACCGCCACGGGTGCGGAGGGAGACACCACAAGCCTGGTGCGGGACGTGTTCGGCAGAGTCGTCCAACAGACAGGACCTGATGGAACCGTCACTCGACTGAGCCGGGACCCGGAGGGCCGACTGCTCCGCCTCGACCTGCCCGACGGCACCACGGAGCACCGTAGGTATGACGGCGAGGGTAACCTGATCGAACACGTCGACGGCATGGGCCGGGCGACCCGCTTCGAGTACGGCGCCTTCAATCTGCTCCGTGCGCGGACGGATCCCGATGGCTCGCGCTTGGAGTTCGCGCACGACGGCCAACTGCGCGTCACCTCGGTGACCAACCAGCAGGGTGCCGTGTGGGAGTACTTCTACGACGAGTCCGGGCGGATCGTCCGCGAACGGGACTTCCTGGGACGTGTTCAGACCTACCTGCACGACGCGGCCGGCCGCCTGACAGGGCGGACGAACGGGGCGGGTCAGTCGATCGGTTTCGTACGCGATGACTTCGGCAACATCACCGAGCAGCGGTCTCCGGAAGGTGTCACCTCCTACGAGTACGACGCTGTCGGCCAGGTCAACCGTGTGGTCGGGCCCGGCGCCGAGCTGAGCTACGAGCGAGATGCCCGTGGTCGCGTACTGGCCGAGACCTGCAACGGCTCGACCGTACGTTCGACCTACGACGCCCTGGGCAGGCGCCTGACGCGCGTGACCTCGTCCAAGGCCGAGAGTTTCTGGGAGTACGACGGACGCGATCGCCCGACACTGCTGCGCACGGCCGACAGAACGGTCACGTTCGCCTATGACCGAGCGGGGCGGGAAGTCGATCGCCGCGTGGGTGGCGTCGCCCTGAGTCAGACCTGGGACATGGCCGGAAGGCTGAGTACGCAGACGCTGACGGCGTCAGGCGCCATCACTGGCTCAGGCCCGACGGCCACTCCACACCGCCTTCAGCACCGGGCCTATCGCTACCGGCCCGACGGCACAGTGGCCACCATCAGCGATCTTCTCCGGGGCGATCGCAGTGTCGACATCGACGGGCTGGGGCGAGTGTCAGGCGTTCGCGCCGCCACCTGGACCGAGCGCTATGCGTACGACATGGCGGGTGATCTCGCCGAGGGCGAGTGGGGCAGCGCGCATCAGGCCGACCCCCGGCACTTCCCGGTCCGCCGATTCCGGGACATCAGCTACGAGTACGACGATCAAGGCCGCGTCGTTGTCCGACGCAAGAAGCGCCTGTCCCGCAAGCCGGACATCTGGCAGTACACGTGGGACAGCGAAGACCGCTTGGTCGCCGTGACCACGCCGGACGGCACCGCATGGACGTACGCGTACGACCCATTCGGCCGTCGCATTGCCAAGCGTCGTCTGGGTCCCGACGGTCACAGTGTCGTCGAGGAGACCAAGTTCGTCTGGGACGGCTTCGTGCCGGCCGAGCAGATCACCGAGGCGCTCGGCAAGGAGCCCGAGTGCACGGTGTGGGACTGGGAGCGGGACCGCTTCAGTCCCGTCACGCAGGTTGTGCGGGCTCCGTCGCCCGAAGCATCCCAGGAGTGGGTGGACGCCGAGTTCTACTCCATCGCCACGGACCTCGTCGGCACGCCCACCGAGCTGGTCTCGGAGTCAGGGGAAATCGCCTGGCAGGCCCGCTCCACGGTCTGGGGGGCGCCGCTTGACGCGCCCGGTCCGGACGGCGTCTCGTGCCCGTTGCGTTTCCCAGGACAATACGACGACCCTGAGACGGCACTTCACTACAACTACCAGCGTCACTACGATCCGGAGACGGCCCGGTACGTCTCCTCGGACCCGCTCGGTCTCACTCCAGGGCCGAACCCGCGCGCATACGTGTCCAATCCCTTTACCGCGGTCGATCCATTCGGCCTGTCACCTGCCTGCCCCGAGGCTGCGAAACGAGCAGCGGAGGCCCGAGCCGACCTTGAGCAGGCGCGACCGGGCGCCAGTAAGAAGACCCGTCCTACCAGTGCGGCCGGCCTCTCGGTACCCGGCCACAAAAAGCCGTTCGACGGAGCGAGCATCAAGGGCGGCGGGGAGCACGATCTGCACCCGGACGTCAAGGCTGCTTACGACAGAGTGCCCGAGGACGTGCGGGCGGGGGGTCAGCACGGGAAGTGCGGAGAGGCAGAGGCGTTGTCGAAAGCGATGAAGGCAGGTGTCGATCCAAGGGGCGGTGTGATGCATGCGGTCAACGTCCGCGCTCCGGGTAACGAAGCCCATAAGATGGTCAAGCCCCCTTGCCCTTCATGCGCGAATGTACTCGATCAACTCGGAATCACGGCGGTGACGTAGTGGAAATCGACGAAATACCGACAGAGTGGTCCCCACTGACCTGCCAGGTGCTGCGTTCGGCCGGGTGGTACCCAGGTCGTGCCGTCCCTGTCGATGGATGGCGCAGGGCCCTCGAAGAGAGTCACGGACTTCACATGCATGAAGCGGCGGCGAGCTTCTTGGCCGAATTCGGTGGACTGGCGACGGACACGTGGACTCCCGGTCCTGTGATGCCGCAGTCCACGTTCCGTTTCGATCCGTGCGTCGCCGCGGCTCAGCTGAGTCAGGCCGCAGGAGCCGGTCTCTGCCCCATCGGGCAGGCGGACAGCGGCGCGAGCTACCTGGGGATGGCCGTCGACGGGTCCGTTCACGTCGGTGACACCAGCGGCTCGGAGCTTCTGGCGTCCGGGGCACACGCAGCCCTGGAGAGGCTGGTCATGGACCGGCTCACCGAGGCCCCATTGCCGTTCGTGCCGGCCGGTGACCACTTGGAGCTTCCTGCCGAATTCGAGGCGACAACGGGACCGGACGGTGTCCGCCGGTGGTCACCCGCAACGGAACGTGTACTCCGATCGGCCGGTTGGCGGCCGGGACGTTCGGTTTCCGTCGACAACTGGGAAAAGGTCCTGCGTGAAGCCGACGACGGATACGTCATGCACGAGGCGGCGCGTCGGTTCCTCGCGGAATTCGGCGGTCTGGAAGTGTTCGAGAAAGGGCCCGGCGTCAATGCAGGTCGGGCATCTTTTCGTCTTGATCCCGCCTTGGCCAAGTGGGATTACGAAATCATCGAGTCCCTTGGTGAGGAAGTCGAGGTCTCCCTCTACCCGCTAGGGGATCTGTGGCAGGGGAACTTCTATCTGGCCATGGCCGAAAATGGGACAGTCTACTTCGGTATGGATGACGCGGAGTGGCTCGCCCAGTCTCCGGACGAGGCCCTGGACAGACTCATCAGAGGCATTCGCGGCTGACGGAGGGCCCTGGCGCTGTGGAGGGGCGGTGCCGAAGGGCCCTGCGGCTCGGTTTGATCTTCGGGGCCCCCGGGGTACCCTCTTCCGCCCGATTGGCCATGCGTCCACCCCGTATGGCAGACTAGCGGGGTTGCTCGGTCGAGTGCCGATGCTGCGCGTCTCCCGCCGGGAGGACCGGAAGCGAGTCCCACAGTACTCGTCGCCCTGCTCAGGGGCGGACGTACGGGAATCTTCCGGGAATGCGTCAGCGGGGTGCCTCGGCCAGGCGCCCGGTGGGCCTCTCGCCCCCGGCCTGCGGTTCCGGAAGGGCCGTGCTCCCAGAGCGGGGATGTTCGAACAAGGGACATCTGTGTCAGCGGGAGTGCGACACGCCCGACCGCGTGGGTCGGAGGCGGCAGCAGAGGGACGCCGGGTACCAGAGCGTTTTCGAGAGACAGGACTACGAAGTAGCCATGGCGGGACAGAAGATCCGCATCCGGCTCAAGGCCTACGACCACGAGGTCATCGACTCCTCGGCGAAGAAGATCGTCGAGACGGTGACGCGTACTGGTGCGTCGGTCGCGGGCCCGGTGCCGCTGCCCACTGAGAAGAACGTGTACTGCGTCATCAAGTCGCCGCACAAGTACAAGGACTCGCGCGAGCACTTCGAGATGCGCACGCACAAGCGCCTGATCGACATCCTCGACCCGACCCCCAAGACCGTTGACTCTCTGATGCGACTCGACCTCCCGGCCGGTGTCGACATCGAGATCAAGCTCTGAGGGCGGTGATCTGAAGATGACCAAGCAGATCAAGGGCATCCTGGGCGAGAAGCTCGGCATGACGCAGGTGTGGGACGAGAACAACCGTGTTGTTCCGGTCACGGTCGTCAAGGCCGGCCCCAACGTCGTCACCCAGGTCCGCACGAACGACGTCGACGGCTACGAGTCGGTCCAGATCGCCTTCGGCGAGATCGACCCGCGCAAGGTGAACAAGCCCCTCAAGGGCCACTTCGCCAAGGCCGACGTCACCCCGCGCCGCCACCTCGTCGAGATCCGGACCGCTGACGCCGCCGAGTACACGCTCGGCCAGGAAGTCACCGCCGAGGTCTTCGAGTCCGGCGTGAAGGTCGACGTCACCGGCAAGAGCAAGGGCAAGGGCTTCGCCGGTGTCATGAAGCGTCACAACTTCAAGGGCCTCGGCGCCGGTCACGGCACCCAGCGCAAGCACCGCTCGCCGGGCTCCATCGGTGGCTGCGCCACCCCGGGCCGCGTGTTCAAGGGCCTCCGCATGGCGGGTCGCATGGGCAACGAGCGGGTCACCACCCAGAACCTGACCGTCCACGCCGTTGACGCGGAGAAGGGTCTGCTGCTCATCAAGGGCGCGGTTCCCGGTCCGAACGGCGGCCTCGTCCTGGTCCGCACCGCGGCCAAGGGGGCCTGAGGTAACCGATGAGCACTGTTGACATCCTTTCGCCTGCCGGCGAGAAGACCGGAAGCGTCGAGCTCCCCGCGGAGATCTTCGGCGTGGAGAAGATCAGCATCCCGCTGATCCACCAGGTCGTCGTCGCGCAGAACGCCGCTGCCCGCCAGGGCACGCACAAGACCAAGCGTCGCGGCGAGGTCCGCGGTGGCGGCAAGAAGCCGTACCGCCAGAAGGGCACCGGCCGCGCCCGCCAGGGTTCGACCCGCGCCCCGCAGTTCGCCGGCGGTGGCGTCGTCCACGGCCCGCAGCCGCGTGACTACTCGCAGCGGACCCCGAAGAAGATGAAGGCCGCGGCCCTGCGCCACGCCCTCACCGACCGGGCCCGCCACGACCGCATCCACGTCGTCTCCGGCGTGATCGACGGCGACGCGCCCAGCACCAAGGCCGCCCGGAGCCTGTTCGGCAAGATCAGCGAGCGCAAGAACCTGCTCCTGGTCGTCGAGCGCTCCGACGAGGCCGCGTGGCTGTCCGCCCGCAACCTGCCCCAGATCCACATCCTGGAGCCGGGCCAGCTGAACACGTACGACGTTCTCGTCTCGGACGACGTGGTCTTCACCCAGGCCGCTTTCGAGTCCTTCGTGTCTGGCCCCACCAAGGCCGCTGACACCGAAGGGAGCGAGGTCTGATGGCCATCCGTCACCCCGCTATCGCCTCGAAGGCCGCGAAGAAGGCCAAGGCCGCGCGCGTCGCCAAGGCCCGCCGCCACGCCACCGAGGGCAAGAACACCGTCGTCACCCCGGTCAGCAAGGGCTTCACGGACCCCCGTGACGTGCTGCTGAAGCCGGTCGTGTCCGAGAAGAGCTACGCGCTGCTCGACGAGAACAAGTACACGTTCGTCGTCGCGCCGGGCTCCAACAAGACCCAGATCAAGGAGGCCGTCCAGGCGGTCTTCTCGGTCAAGGTCACCGGGGTCAACACGATCAACCGCCAGGGCAAGCGGAAGCGGACCCGCACGGGCTTCGGCAAGCGTGCCGACAGCAAGCGCGCGATCGTGACCCTCGCCGAGGGCGACCGTATCGACATCTTCGGCGGTCCGACCGCTTAAGCGGGTCGGATCGTCCGATATCGGACGAGGACTGAGAAATGGGAATCCGCAAGTACAAGCCGACTACGCCGGGCCGTCGTGGCTCCAGCGTCGCCGACTTCGTCGAGGTCACGCGGTCCACGCCGGAGAAGTCGCTGGTCCGCCCGCTGCACAGCAAGGGCGGCCGTAACAACGCCGGTCGTGTGACCGTTCGCCACCAGGGTGGCGGACACAAGCGCGCCTACCGCGTGATCGACTTCCGTCGTCACGACAAGGACGGCGTGCCGGCGAAGGTCGCGCACATCGAGTACGACCCCAACCGCACCGCGCGCATCGCGCTGCTGCACTACGCGGACGGCGAGAAGCGCTACATCCTCGCCCCGCGCAACCTGCAGCAGGGCGACCGCGTGGAGAACGGCCCCGGGGCCGACATCAAGCCGGGCAACAACCTGGCGCTCCGCAACATCCCGGTCGGTACCACGATCCACGCGATCGAGCTCCGTCCGGGCGGCGGCGCCAAGTTCGCCCGCTCCGCCGGTGCCTCCGTGCAGCTGCTCGCGAAGGAGGGCTCGATGGCCCACCTCCGCATGCCGTCCGGTGAGATCCGCCTGGTCGACCAGCGCTGCCGCGCCACGGTCGGCGAGGTCGGCAACGCCGAGCAGTCCAACATCAACTGGGGCAAGGCCGGTCGTAAGCGGTGGCTGGGCGTTCGCCCGACCGTCCGCGGTGTGGTCATGAACCCGGTGGACCACCCGCACGGTGGTGGTGAGGGCCGGACCTCCGGTGGCCGTCACCCCGTGTCCCCCTGGGGCAAGAAGGAGGGTCGTACTCGTTCGCCCAAGAAGGCGTCGAACAAGTACATCGTCCGCCGCCGCAAGACGAACAAGAAGCGTTAAGGACGGGTTGAGATGCCTCGTAGCTTGAAGAAGGGGCCCTTCGTCGACGACCACCTGATCAAGAAGGTGGACTCGCAGAACGAAGCCGGCACCAAGAACGTCATCAAGACCTGGTCCCGTCGCTCGATGATCGTCCCGGACATGCTCGGTCACACGATCGCGGTGCACAACGGCAAGACCCACATCCCGGTGTTCGTCACCGAGTCGATGGTCGGCCACAAGCTCGGCGAGTTCTCGCCGACGCGCACCTTCCGGGGTCACGTCAAGGACGACCGGAAGTCGAAGCGCCGCTAGCAGCGGATCGCATTCAGACACATGAGTAACTCTGAAGGGACAACCATGGAAGCCAGGGCCCAGGCGCGGTACATCCGCGTCACGCCCATGAAGGCCCGCCGTGTGGTGGACCTCATCCGTGGCATGGACGCCACGGAGGCCCAGGCTGTTCTGCGATTCGCTCCGCAGGCAGCTTCGGTGCCGGTCGGCAAGGTGCTGGACAGCGCCATCGCCAACGCCGCGCACAACTACGACCACACCGACGCCGGCACCCTCGTGATCTCCGAGGCGTACGTCGACGAGGGCCCGACCCTGAAGCGGTTCCGGCCGCGCGCCCAGGGCCGTGCCTACCGGATCCGCAAGCGGACCAGCCACATCACCGTGGTCGTCAGCAGCAAGGAAGGAACCCGGTAATGGGCCAGAAGGTAAACCCGCACGGGTTCCGACTCGGTATCACCACCGACTTCAAGTCGCGCTGGTACGCCGACAAGCTGTACAAGGACTACGTCAAGGAAGACGTCGCCATCCGTCGGATGATGACGTCCGGCATGGAGCGCGCCGGCATCTCCAAGGTGGAGATCGAGCGCACCCGTGACCGCGTCCGCGTGGACATCCACACCGCCCGCCCGGGCATCGTCATCGGCCGCCGCGGCGCCGAGGCCGACCGCATCCGCGGTGACCTGGAGAAGCTGACCGGCAAGCAGGTCCAGCTGAACATCCTCGAGGTCAAGAACCCGGAGACGGACGCTCAGCTGGTGGCCCAGGCCGTCGCCGAGCAGCTGTCCTCCCGCGTCTCCTTCCGTCGCGCCATGCGCAAGAGCATGCAGTCGACGATGAAGGCCGGCGCCAAGGGCATCAAGATCCAGTGCGGTGGCCGCCTCGGCGGCGCCGAGATGTCCCGTTCGGAGTTCTACCGCGAGGGCCGCGTGCCCCTGCACACGCTCCGCGCCAACGTGGACTACGGCTTCTTCGAGGCCAAGACGACCTTCGGCCGCATCGGTGTGAAGGTCTGGATCTACAAGGGCGACGTCAAGAACATCGCCGAGGTCCGCGCCGAGAACGCCGCGGCCCGTGCGGGCAACCGCCCGGCCCGTGGTGGCGGCGGCAGCGACCGCCCGGCCCGTGGTGGCCGCGGTGGCGAGCGTCGCGGGCGCAAGCCGCAGCAGTCGGCTCCGGCCGCCGAGGCCCCCAAGGCCGAGGCTCCCGCCGCCGCTCCGGCCGAGGCGCCGTCCTCTTCTACTGGCGGAACGGAGGCCTGACCGACATGCTGATCCCCCGTAGGGTCAAGCACCGTAAGCAGCACCACCCCAAGCGCGACGGCATGTCGAAGGGTGGCACGCAGGTCGCGTTCGGCGAGTACGGCATCCAGGCGCTGACTCCGGCCTACGTCACGAACCGCCAGATCGAGGCGGCCCGTATCGCGATGACCCGCCACATCAAGCGTGGCGGCAAGGTCTGGATCAACATCTACCCGGACCGTCCCCTCACCAAGAAGCCGGCCGAGACCCGCATGGGTTCCGGTAAGGGTTCGCCGGAGTGGTGGATCGCCAACGTCAAGCCCGGACGCGTCATGTTCGAGCTGTCGTACCCCAACGAGAAGATCGCCCGTGAGGCGCTGACCCGTGCGGCCCACAAGCTGCCGATGAAGTGCCGGATCGTCAAGCGCGAGGCAGGTGAAGCGTGATGTCGGCCGGTACCAAGGCGTCCGAGCTGCGCGAGCTGGGCAACGAGGAGCTTCTGGCGAAGCTCCGCGAGGCCAAGGAAGAGCTGTTCAACCTCCGCTTCCAGGCGGCGACCGGGCAGCTCGAGAACCACGGTCGGCTGAAGGCCGTCCGTAAGGACATCGCGCGGATCTACACCCTGATGCGTGAGCGCGAGCTGGGCATCGAGACGGTGGAGAGTGCCTGATGAGCGAGAACAACGTGACTGAGAACGCAGAGGCGCGCGGCTTCCGCAAGACCCGCGAGGGTCTCGTCGTCAGCGACAAGATGGACAAGACCGTCGTCGTCGCCGTCGAGGACCGCGTCAAGCACGCGCTGTACGGCAAGGTCATCCGCCGTACGAACAAGCTCAAGGCCCACGACGAGCAGAACACCGCCGGCGTCGGCGACCGCGTCCTCCTCATGGAGACCCGGCCGCTCTCCGCCACCAAGCGGTGGCGCGTCGTCGAGGTCCTCGAGAAGGCCAAGTAGTAAGCCTCCTGCGGGGCATTCCCCGCAGGACAGTTCCGCCAGGCTCGGTAGGGGTCCCTCTCGTAGGGCCCCTGCCGGGAACCGGCAGACATTCAGGAGATAGACGTGATCCAGCAGGAGTCGCGACTGCGTGTCGCCGACAACACGGGTGCCAAGGAGATCCTCTGCATCCGTGTGCTCGGTGGCTCCGGTCGCCGCTACGCGGGTATCGGTGACGTCATCGTCGCCACCGTCAAGGACGCGATCCCCGGCGGCAACGTGAAGAAGGGTGACGTCATCAAGGCGGTCATCGTTCGCACCGTCAAGGAGCGCCGCCGCCCGGATGGCTCGTACATCCGTTTCGACGAGAACGCCGCCGTCATTCTGAAGAACGACGGCGACCCCCGCGGCACCCGTATCTTCGGCCCGGTCGGCCGTGAGCTGCGCGAGAAGAAGTTCATGAAGATCATCTCCCTCGCGCCGGAGGTGCTGTGAGCATGAAGATCAAGAAGGGCGACCTGGTCCAGGTCATCACCGGTAAGGACAAGGGCAAGCAGGGCAAGGTCATCGCGGCCTTCCCCCGCGAGGACCGCGTCCTGGTCGAGGGTGTCAACCGGGTCAAGAAGCACACCAAGGCCGGTCCGACCGCTCGCGGTTCGCAGGCCGGCGGCATCGTGACCACCGAGGCCCCGATCCACGTCTCCAACGTCCAGCTGGTCGTGGAGAAGGACGGCAACAAGGTCGTCACGCGCGTCGGTTACCGCTTCGACGACGAGGGCAACAAGATCCGCGTTGCCAAGCGGACGGGTGAGGACATCTGATGGCGACCACCACCACTCCGCGTCTGAAGACGAAGTACCGCGAGGAGATCGCGGGCAAGCTGCGTGACGAGTTCAAGTACGAGAACGTCATGCAGGTCCCCGGCCTCGTCAAGATCGTGGTCAACATGGGTGTCGGCGACGCCGCCCGTGACTCCAAGCTCATGGACGGTGCCGTCCGTGACCTGACCACCATCACCGGTCAGAAGCCGGCCATCACCAAGGCCCGGAAGTCCATCGCGCAGTTCAAGCTGCGTGAGGGCCAGCCGATCGGTGCGCACGTCACGCTTCGTGGCGACCGCATGTGGGAGTTCCTGGACCGCACCCTGTCGCTCGCGCTGCCGCGCATCCGCGACTTCCGCGGCCTGTCCCCCAAGCAGTTCGACGGCCGTGGCAACTACACCTTCGGTCTCACGGAGCAGGTCATGTTCCACGAGATCGACCAGGACAAGATCGACCGCGTCCGGGGTATGGACATCACCGTGGTGACCACGGCGACCAACGACGCTGAGGGCCGCGCGCTCCTTCGTCACCTCGGCTTCCCGTTCAAGGAGGCGTGAGCGAGATGGCGAAGAAGGCTCTGATCGCTAAGGCTGCTCGCAAGCCCAAGTTCGGTGTGCGTGGCTACACCCGCTGCCAGCGCTGTGGCCGCCCGCACTCCGTCTACCGCAAGTTCGGCCTGTGCCGCGTGTGCCTTCGTGAGATGGCTCACCGTGGCGAGCTGCCGGGCGTGACCAAGAGCTCCTGGTAATCCCCCCTTTGGGGATTGTCGGAGACTCTCGGTAAGCATCGAGGTCGGCAGATGCCCGGCTCCACATGCCGTAGGCTTGTGGGGTTGGGCGTCTGCCGCCCACATCGACTTACTACGCCGTAGGTCCACCGCGCCGCACCCGTCCCGTCTCGGATCGGGGAGAGGGATGGCGCACCAGGAAACCCCGGCGAGAGAGGCCGAAGGCCAATTCATGACCATGACTGATCCGATCGCAGACATGCTTACGCGTCTGCGGAACGCGAACTCGGCGTACCACGACTCCGTGACGATGCCGGCGTCCAAGATCAAGTCTCACATCGCGGAGATCCTCCAGCAGGAGGGCTTCATCACGGGCTGGAAGGTCGAGGACGCCGAGGTCGGCAAGAGCCTCGTCCTGGAGCTGAAGTTCGGCCCCAACCGTGAGCGCTCCATCGCGGGCATCAAGCGGATCTCGAAGCCCGGTCTCCGGGTGTACGCGAAGTCCACCAACCTGCCCAAGGTGCTGGGTGGCCTCGGCGTGGCGATCATCTCCACGTCGCACGGGCTCCTCACCGACAAGCAGGCCGGCAAGAAGGGCGTGGGTGGGGAAGTCCTCGCCTACGTCTGGTAGCGGAAGGGAACGGAGGAAACAGCTATGTCGCGCATCGGCAAGCTCCCCATCGCGGTTCCCGCCGGCGTGGACGTCACCATCGACGGCCGTACGGTCGCGGTCAAGGGCCCCAAGGGCTCGCTGACCCACACCGTCGTGGCGCCGATCGACATCGCCAAGGGTGAGGACGGCGTGCTCAACGTCACCCGCCCCAACGACGAGCGTCAGAGCAAGGCCCTGCACGGCCTGTCCCGCACGCTGGTGGCGAACATGATCACCGGCGTGACCCAGGGTTACGTGAAGAAGCTCGAGATCAGCGGTGTCGGTTACCGCGTGCTCGCCAAGGGTTCGAACCTGGAGTTCTCCCTCGGCTACAGCCACCCGATCCTGGTCGAGGCCCCCGAGGGCATCACCTTCAAGGTGGAGTCCCCGACCCGTTTCTCGGTCGAGGGCATCGACAAGCAGAAGGTCGGCGAGGTTGCGGCCAACATCCGCAAGCTGCGCAAGCCCGACCCGTACAAGGCCAAGGGCGTCAAGTACGAGGGCGAAGTCATCCGCCGCAAGGTCGGAAAGGCGGGTAAGTAAGCCATGGCATACGGGCAGAAGATCCTCAAGGGCGACGCCTACAAGCGCGCCGCGATCAAGCGCCGCCACATCCGCATCCGCAAGAACCTCGCGGGTACGGCGGA
This sequence comes from Streptomyces sp. NPDC048182, assembly GCF_043202555.1. Lineage (NCBI taxonomy): Bacteria > Bacillati > Actinomycetota > Actinomycetes > Kitasatosporales > Streptomycetaceae > Streptomyces > Streptomyces sp. NPDC048182. Next base: position 235,009 of record NZ_JBIDAQ010000003.1, read on the forward strand.
GCGCCCCCGTCTGGTCGTCACCCGCTCCAACCGCCACATCGTGGCCCAGGTGATCGACGACCTCAAGGGTCACACCCTTGCGTCGGCGTCCACCCTGGACACCTCGATCCGCGGCGGCGAGGCGGACAAGTCCGCGCAGGCCAAGCAGGTCGGTGCCCTGGTCGCCGAGCGCGCCAAGGCCGCGGGCGTCGAGGCCGTCGTGTTCGACCGTGGTGGCAACCAGTACGCCGGGCGCATCGCCGCCCTGGCGGACGCCGCCCGCGAAGCCGGCCTGAAGTTCTGAGCCGGTTCCGTATCGCTAGCGGAAACAGAGAGAGGTAATTCCAATGGCTGGACCCCAGCGCCGCGGAAGCGGTGCCGGTGGCGGCGAGCGGCGGGACCGGAAGGGCCGTGACGGCGGCGCAGCTGCCGCCGAGAAGACCGCTTACGTCGAGCGTGTCGTCGCGATCAACCGTGTCGCCAAGGTCGTGAAGGGTGGTCGTCGCTTCAGCTTCACCGCGCTGGTCGTGGTGGGCGACGGTGACGGCACCGTGGGTGTCGGTTACGGCAAGGCCAAGGAGGTGCCGGCCGCCATCGCCAAGGGTGTGGAGGAGGCCAAGAAGCACTTCTTCAAGGTCCCCCGCATCCAGGGCACCATCCCGCACCCGATCCAGGGTGAGAAGGCTGCCGGCGTCGTGCTGCTCAAGCCCGCGTCCCCCGGTACCGGTGTTATCGCCGGTGGTCCGGTGCGCGCCGTGCTCGAGTGCGCCGGTATCCACGACATCCTGTCGAAGTCGCTCGGCTCCGACAACCAGATCAACATCGTGCACGCGACCGTGGCGGCCCTCAAGGGCCTGCAGCGTCCCGAGGAGGTCGCGGCCCGCCGCGGTCTGCCGCTCGAGGACGTCGCCCCCGCGGCTCTTCTCCGCGCACGTGCCGGGGCGGGTGCGTAGATCATGGCGCAGCTCAAGATCACGCAGGTCAAGTCCTACATCGGCAGCAAGCAGAACCACCGCGACACCCTGCGCTCCCTTGGTCTCAAGGGGATCAACACGCAGGTCGTCAAGGAGGACCGCCCCGAGTTCCGCGGCATGGTGCACACCGTCCGCCACCTCGTGACGGTCGAGGAGGTCGACTGATCATGGCGGAGCAGAACCCGCTCAAGATCCACAACCTCCGTCCCGCCCCGGGCGCCAAGACCGCCAAGACCCGCGTCGGTCGTGGTGAGGCGTCGAAGGGTAAGACGGCCGGTCGTGGTACCAAGGGCACGAAGGCCCGTTACCAGGTTCCGGAGCGCTTCGAGGGTGGCCAGATGCCCCTCCACATGCGTCTCCCGAAGCTGAAGGGCTTCAAGAACCCGTTCAAGACCGAGTTCCAGGTCGTGAACCTCGACAAGCTGGCCGCGCTGTACCCCGAGGGTGGCGAGGTCACCGTCGAGGGTCTGGTGGCCAAGGGCGCCGTTCGCAAGAACAGCCTCGTCAAGGTCCTCGGCCAGGGCGAGATCTCGGTGGCGCTGCAGGTGACGGTGGACGCCGTCTCCGGCTCCGCCAAGGAGAAGATCACCGCCGCCGGCGGTACGGTCACCGAGCTGGTCTGATCTTCGGACCTCTCGATGACGTGAGCGATCCCGACCGGGGATACCCCACAAAAGGGGTATCCCCGGTCGGTCGTTCCTAGGGAAGTGCTCCCGCCGGTAAGGTGGCCAGCACTGCCCTCTTTCACGGGCGCCACACATGGGGCACCCTGAGCGGCAGTCGGCCGTTAAGCCTTGCAGCCGTCACCATTTCAGTCGTCAGTCGAACCTCAAGACCGTCACCCTTGCCGCAGTAGCGCGGGGGTCGCAGGAGGCACCGTGCTCACCGCGTTCGCCCGGGCGTTCAAGACGCCCGACCTGCGCAAGAAGCTCCTCTTCACGCTCGGCATCATCGTGGTCTACCGCCTGGGGACCCACATCCCGATCCCCGGCGTCGACTACAAGAACGTCCAGGAGTGCGTGGACCAGGCGTCCGGCAACCAGGGCCTCTTCGGTCTGGTCAACATGTTCAGCGGCGGCGCCCTGCTGCAGATCACGGTCTTCGCGCTCGGCATCATGCCGTACATCACCGCGAGCATCATCCTTCAGCTGCTGACCGTGGTGATCCCCCGCCTGGAGGCCCTGAAGAAGGAGGGCCAGGCGGGTACCGCGAAGATCACGCAGTACACCCGGTACCTGACCATGGCGCTCGCCATCCTCCAGGGCACAGGGCTGGTGGCCACCGCCCGCAGCGGCGCCCTGTTCTCCGGCTGCACCGTCGCCGGGCAGATCGTGCCGGACCAGGCGATCTTCACCACCGTCACCATGGTCATCTGCATGACCGCCGGCACCGCCCTGGTGATGTGGCTCGGTGAGCTGATCACCGACCGCGGCATCGGCAACGGCATGTCGATCCTGATGTTCATCTCGATCGCCGCGACCTTCCCGTCCGCGCTCTGGGCGATCAAGAAGCAGGGCTCGCTGGCCGACGGCTGGATCGAGTTCGGCACCGTGATCCTCGTCGGCCTGGTCATGGTCGGCCTGGTGGTCTTCGTGGAGCAGGCCCAGCGCCGCATCCCGGTGCAGTACGCGAAGCGGATGATCGGCCGCCGCTCCTACGGCGGCACCTCGACCTACATCCCGCTCAAGGTCAACCAGGCGGGTGTGATCCCGGTCATCTTCGCCTCGTCGCTGCTCTACATCCCGGCGCTGATCGTCCAGTTCTCCAACTCCCAGGCGGGTTGGGCGGCCTGGATCACGAAGAACCTCGCCAACACGGCGGCCACCCCGCACATCATCCTGTACTTCTTCCTCATCGTGTTCTTCGCGTTCTTCTACGTGGCGATCTCCTTCAACCCCGAGGAAGTCGCGGACAACATGAAGAAGTATGGTGGCTTCATCCCGGGCATCCGGGCTGGCCGACCGACCGCTGAGTATCTGAGCTACGTACTCAACCGGATCACCTGGCCGGGTTCGCTGTATCTGGGCCTGATCGCTCTCGTCCCGACAATGGCGTTGGCTGGTTTCGGGGCAAACCAGAACTTCCCCTTCGGCGGCACCAGCATCCTGATCATCGTGGGTGTCGGTCTGGAGACGGTGAAGCAGATCGAGAGTCAGCTCCAGCAGCGCAATTACGAAGGGTTCCTCCGCTGATGCGAATCGTCCTCGTCGGGCCGCCTGGCGCCGGAAAGGGTACGCAGGCGACCCGCCTTGCCGAGACGCTGCACATCCCGCACATCTCCACGGGTGACCTGTTCCGCGCCAACATCAGCCAGCAGACCGAGCTCGGCAAGCTCGCCAAGTCCTACATGGACGCCGGCAACCTCGTCCCGGACGAGGTGACCATCGGCATGGCGAAGGACCGCATGGAGCAGCCGGACGCCGAGGGCGGTTTCCTGCTCGACGGCTTCCCGCGCAACGTCTCCCAGGCGGAGGCGCTGGACGAGCTGCTCGAGACCGAGAACATGCAGCTCGACGCGGTGCTCGACCTGGAGGCCCCCGAGGACGAGGTGGTCAAGCGCATCGCCGGCCGCCGCGTGTGCCGCAACGAGTCGGCGCACGTCTTCCACGTCACGTACAACGCGCCGGCCGTCGAGGGCGTCTGCGACGTCTGCGGCGGCGAGCTGTACCAGCGGGACGACGACTCCGAGGAGACGGTCCGCAAGCGGCTGGAGGTCTACCACACGCAGACCGAGCCGATCATCGACTACTACAAGGCGCAGGGCCTGGTCGTCACCATCTCGGCGATGGGCCCGGTGGGCGAGGTCACCGCCCGCGCGCTCGAGGCGCTCAAGCGCGACCAGTAGTCACCGTTCGATCCGCCCGGCAGCAGCCGCGGTCCTGCTCAGGGGCCGCGGCTGAGCTGTGGGTGGCCGTATTGTTGTAAGGCGTGTTGGAAGCGTCCGTCGTCCCCCTGAAAGGCCGCAGCCCCCATGGTGCAGATCAAGACCCCCGAGCAGATCGCGAAGATGCGCGAGGCGGGGCTGGTCGTCGCCGCCATCCACGCGGCCACCCGTGAGGCGGCGGTGCCCGGCGCCACCACCAACGACCTGGACCAGGTCGCCCGCAAGGTCCTCGCCGACCACGGCGCCAAGCCGAACTTCCTGAACTACGGCGGCTTCCCGGCGACCATCTGCACCTCCGTGAACGAGGTCGTCGTCCACGGCATCCCCTCCGACGACGTGGTCCTCAAGGACGGCGACGTCATCTCCATCGACTGCGGCGCGATCATCGACGGCTGGCACGGCGACGCCGCGTACACCGCCTTCGTCGGCTCCGGCCACGCCCCCGAGCTGATCGAGCTGTCCCGGGTGACCGAGGAGTCGATGTGGGCCGGCATCGCGGCCATGAAGCAGGGCAACCGCCTGGTGGACATCTCCCGGGCCATCGAGACGTACATCCGCCGCCAGCCGAAGCCGGGCGGCGGCAAGTACGGGATCATCGAGGACTACGGCGGCCACGGCATCGGCACCGAGATGCACATGGACCCCCACCTCCTGAACTACGTCGAGCGCCGCCGCGGCAAGGGCCCCAAGCTGGTCCCCGGCTTCTGCCTGGCCATCGAGCCGATGGTCTCCCTGGGCACCCCCCGCACGAAGGTCCTGGACGACGAGTGGACGGTCATCACGACCGACGGCACCTGGTCCTCCCACTGGGAGCACTCCATCGCCCTCACCGAGGCGGGGCCGCTGGTCCTCACGTCGCCCGACGGGGGCAAGGCCAAACTGGCCGAGCTGGGTGTGGTGGCGGCGCCGGATCCGTTGGCATAACGATCGCCCTCTCGGGGCAGACTTCCTCGTTTCGCCTTTTGCCATGCCCTGACGTAGACTGACTCGTCGGCTCTCGTGCACCCGCATGTCCGCATGTCGCTCATGTGGCGTAGGGGAGTCGATCAAGGTAGTCGATTCGAAGGGCGAAGCGTGGCCAAGAAGCAAGGTGCCATCGAGATCGAGGGCACTGTCGTCGAGTCTCTTCCGAACGCCATGTTCAAGGTCGAGCTCCAGAACGGCCACCAGGTCCTGGCACACATCAGCGGCAAGATGCGCATGCACTACATCCGCATCCTCCCTGACGACCGGGTCGTGGTGGAGCTGTCTCCGTACGACCTGACGCGTGGCCGGATCGTCTACCGGTACAAGTAGATCTTGCCCGCGCCCCGGGCCCGCCCGGTGCGATGGCACTGACCCGGAGAACCTCACCCCATGAAGGTCAAGCCGAGCGTCAAGAAGATCTGCGACAAGTGCAGGGTGATCCGCCGTCACGGCCGGGTCATGGTCATCTGCGACAACCCGCGCCACAAGCAGCGCCAGGGCTGACGCAGGACCTCCCTCCGCGATTCGCAGTACTTCGCGCGACGCGAGCTGAATTGTTCATACGCAGGACCCGGACGCAGCACGGCTGTGTCCGACACCCCCGGTCTCGGAGGCTGGGGACCCGGCACGTACCTCATACGGCGGCCGGGGAGCGGTCTTGTGGAAGACCTCCGACAACTAACTGGAGCCATTGAATGGCACGCGTTTCCGGTGTTGACATCCCGCGCGAAAAGCGCGTGGAGATCGCCCTCACCTACGTGTTCGGCATCGGCCGGACCCTCTCGCAGCAGACGCTCGCCGCCACCGGCGTGGACCCGAACACCCGTGTTCGGGACCTCTCCGAGGAGCAGCTCGTCGCGATCCGCGAGTTCGTCGACAACAACATCAAGACCGAGGGTGACCTCCGTCGCGAGATCCAGGCCGACATCCGCCGCAAGGTCGAGATCGGCACCTACCAGGGTCTCCGTCACCGTCGCGGTCTGCCCGTCCGCGGTCAGCGCACCAGCACCAACGCGCGTACCCGCAAGGGCCCGCGTCGCGCCATCGCCGGCAAGAAGAAGCCGGGCAAGAAGTAGTCCGCAGCGGACTGATGACCACGGTCTTCGCTGTAGGACCGACCACCTCCCGTAGGAGAACGACATGCCCCCCAAGGGACGTCAGGGCGCTGCCAAGAAGGTGCGCCGCAAGGAAAAGAAGAACGTCGCTCACGGCCACGCGCACATCAAGAGCACGTTCAACAACACCATCGTGTCGATCACGGACCCGTCCGGCAACGTGATCTCCTGGGCCTCCGCCGGCCACGTCGGCTTCAAGGGCTCCCGGAAGTCCACGCCGTTCGCCGCGCAGATGGCCGCCGAGTCGGCTGCCCGCCGCGCTCAGGAGCACGGCATGCGCAAGGTCGACGTGTTCGTCAAGGGCCCGGGCTCCGGTCGTGAGACCGCGATCCGCTCCCTCCAGGCGACCGGTCTCGAGGTCGGCTCCATCCAGGACGTCACCCCGACCCCGCACAACGGCTGCCGGCCGCCCAAGCGCCGCCGCGTCTGATCTTGTTCGGCGGTTTCGGGCGGTACGGCTCCGTGTAGGTGCCGTACCGCCCGTACCCTTGTAGTACAAGTCGGGCGTCAAATAGCGGGCGCCCCTGACTGAAGGATCACCACATGCTGATCGCTCAGCGTCCCTCGTTGACCGAAGAGGTCGTCGACGAGTTCCGCTCCCGGTTCGTCATCGAGCCGCTGGAGCCGGGCTTCGGCTACACCCTCGGCAACTCCCTCCGCCGCACCCTCCTGTCGTCGATCCCCGGCGCTGCTGTCACCAGCATCCGCATCGACGGCGTCCTGCACGAGTTCACCACCGTGCCGGGCGTCAAGGAGGACGTCACCGACCTGATCCTCAACATCAAGCAGCTGGTCGTCTCCTCGGAGCACGACGAGCCGGTCGTGATGTACCTGCGCAAGCAGGGCCCGGGTCTGGTCACCGCCGCCGACATCGCGCCGCCGGCCGGTGTCGAGGTGCACAACCCCGACCTCGTCCTCGCCACGCTCAACGGCAAGGGCAAGCTGGAGATGGAGCTGACCGTCGAGCGCGGTCGCGGCTATGTCTCCGCGGTGCAGAACAAGCAGGTGGGTCAGGAGATCGGGCGCATCCCGGTCGACTCGATCTACTCGCCGGTCCTCAAGGTCACGTACAAGGTCGAGGCCACGCGTGTCGAGCAGCGCACCGACTTCGACAAGCTGATCGTCGACGTCGAGACCAAGCAGGCCATGCGGCCGCGCGACGCCATGGCGTCCGCCGGCAAGACGCTGGTCGAGCTGTTCGGCCTCGCCCGTGAGCTGAACATCGACGCCGAGGGCATCGACATGGGTCCGTCCCCGACGGACGCCGCGCTCGCGGCCGATCTGGCGCTGCCGATCGAGGAGCTGGAGCTCACCGTTCGGTCGTACAACTGCCTCAAGCGCGAGGGCATCCACTCCGTGGGTGAGCTCGTCGCCCGTTCCGAGGCGGACCTGCTCGACATCCGCAACTTCGGTGCGAAGTCGATCGACGAGGTCAAGGCGAAGCTCGCGGGCATGGGCCTGGCGCTGAAGGACTCGCCTCCCGGGTTCGACCCGACCGCCGCCGCGGACGCCTTCGGCGCGGACGACGACGCGGACGCCGGGTTCGTGGAGACCGAGCAGTACTAAGAGCTCGGGCCGCACGGTCCGAGTTCGGGTGCGGGTGCGCTGTGGCTGGTCGCGCAGTTCCCCGCGCCCCTTCCGAGCACGGCCCCTTCGGGGCCTGTGCTCGGATCTCCGACGGACGGCCGTCCGCTCGGATACTGACCCCGGTACCTAGTACGGCCGGGGCAGACACCTAGGAGAAACACCATGCCGAAGCCCACCAAGGGTGCCCGTCTGGGCGGCAGCGCCGCGCACGAGAAGCTCCTCCTCGCCAACCTGGCGAAGAGCCTCTTCGAGCACGGCCGCATCACCACCACCGAGGCGAAGGCGCGTCGGCTGCGCCCCTACGCCGAGCGTCTGGTCACCAAGGCGAAGAAGGGCGACCTTCACAACCGCCGTCAGGTGCTCCAGGTGATCACGGACAAGAGCATCGTGCACACGCTGTTCACCGAGATCGGCCCGCGCTACGAGAACCGTCCGGGTGGCTACACCCGTATCACCAAGATCGGTAACCGCCGTGGCGACAACGCGCCCATGGCTGTCATCGAGCTGGTCGAGGCGCTGACGGTTGCGCAGCAGGCCACCGGCGAGGCCGAGGCCGCGACGAAGCGTTCCGCCAAGGACGCGGAGGCGCCGGCCGCTGAGGCTCCGGCCGAGGAGTCGAAGGACGCGTAAGCGTCTGGTGGGTGCTGTGTGAGGGCGGCTGCGGCTTCGTCGTGGCTTGTCGCGCAGTTCCCCGCGCCCCTTGAGGGCGTTGCGGGTCCGTTCCTTTTCAGGGGCGGGCCCGCTTCTCTTTACCTGAGAGGAGCTGTGGGTGAGTGATGAAGTGCGGCCGGGGCATGTTCGGATCCGGCTCGATCTGTCCTACGACGGCGGGGCGTTTCATGGGTGGGCCAAGCAGGCCGGTGGGAAGCGGACCGTGCAGGGGGAGATCGAGGACGCGCTGCGGACCGTCACGCGGGCCGGGGAGCGGGCGTACGAGCTGACCGTGGCCGGGCGGACCGATGCCGGGGTGCATGCGCGGGGGCAGGTGGCGCACGTCGATCTGCCGGTCGAGGTGTGGGAGGAGCACCGGGAGAAGCTGCTGAAGCGGCTTGCCGGGCGGCTGGACAGGGACGTGCGGGTGTGGGCGCTCAGCGAGGCGCCGGCGGGGTTCAACGCGCGGTTCTCGGCGGTGTGGCGGCGGTACGCGTACCGGGTGACGGACAACCCCGGGGGCGTCGACCCGCTGCTGCGCGGGCACGTGCTGTGGCACGACTGGCCGCTGGACGTGGACGCCATGAACGAGGCCGCGCGGGCGCTGCTCGGCGAGCACGACTTCGCCGCGTACTGCAAGCGCCGCGAGGGGGCCACCACCATCCGGACGCTTCAAGAGCTGAGCCTGGTGCGCGGGGCGGACGGGGTGGTCACGGCGACCGTCCGGGCCGACGCCTTCTGCCACAACATGGTGCGCTCGCTGATCGGGGCGCTGCTCTTTGTGGGGGACGGGCATCGGGGGCCGGAGTGGCCCGGGAAGGTGCTGGCCGCGGGCGTGCGGGACTCCGCCGTGCACGTGGTGCGGCCGCACGGGCTGACCCTGGAGGAGGTCGGCTACCCGGCCGACGAGCTGCTGGCCGCGCGGAACAAGGAGGCGCGGAACAAGCGGGTCCTGCCGGGTGGCGGCTGCTGCTGAGGCGGCGGGCTCGGGTCAGTCGTGGGCCCAGGTGGTGAGGAGGCCGGCCACGGCGGTCGCGGCCTCGTCGGCGTCCCGTCCGTCGCGGGCCTCGGGGGCGAGTTCCAGGTGGACGAAGGTCGCGTGGCGGCGCTGGGCCGCCTGGCCCTGCACGTTGGTCTTCCCCTCCAGCGGGCAGCGCGCCGCCCAGCCCCGGCAGACCCGCAGCCCGTCCGCCGCCATCCGGTCGGCCAGGGCGACGACCTCGCCGGGGGCGCTCTGGGCGACGCCGGTGGAGAGCAGGACGTCGTACTTCTCGGCGGCCGACTCGGCGAAGCCGTGCAGCTGGATGCCGGGGACGCCGCGGTCCGCGAGCTGCACGGCGATGGTGTGGAAGGCGCTGTCCTCGCGGTGGGCGACGTCCGCCGCGCCGTCGCCGCCCGCCTGGCGGTGGGCGCCGGCCAGCACCAGCGCGCCGCCGGGAGTGCCCTCGAGCAGGCGGACGCCGAGCGCCTCGGTGTGCTGGTCGAAGACGGGGTGCGGCACCTGCGCGCTCCAGCGGACCGGGGAGTCGGCGGTCAGGTAGAGGCGGCCCCAGCGGCTGCTGTCGCCCGTACCGGAGGCCGCGATCTCGTCGTAGCGCCGGCCGCTGTCGGTGTCGGTGAGCCGGGTGACGCGCAGACCGATCGGGTCGAGCAGCCGCTGGGCCCCCTGGGCGTCCCCCTGGAGCAGGCGTCCCACGGCCCGGCCCAGCCGGTCCCGCTGCTGCTCGGAGGGCGGCGTGTAGGGGCCGTCGGGTCCCATGTGCGCGGTGTACGACAGGATGCGGGCGCGGAGGTCCACCAACTCCCGGCTTTTGTCGTTCGATTGGGCCGGGGAATCCGCCTGACAGCCGGACGTTGCCAGGAGGACAGCCAAAAGACCGAAAGCGCACACAAAGTGTGAAGCGATCGTTATGGCGCGGGCTGAATGCGCCGCAACTCGAGTGTGACACTGCTTCGGTGACATCACGTAAGTCTCTCCCCATCGGTCGTGGTCCAGCGCTCATCCTGGCGCCCACCGTCTGAGAAGCCGGCCGACACCGACCGAGGAGCGAACCATGGCAGCCAGGACGAAGAAGCGGAAGACGGGACCGGCCGTCACCGGCTCGGTGGTGCTGGCCTTCGTCGCGATCTGCGGTTACCTCGCGCTGGAGCCGCGCGACCAGGAGCCGCCCGGGGCCACCGACGTGCGCAACGTCGGTGAGCCGAACAGTACCCGCGGCACGGGCGGCGGGCCCGCCGACAAGGGCGGAACGACCTGGTCCCGGCTGGCCGGTCCGGCGCGCTCGGTGCTGCGCGACGGCGACGGCCGGATCGTGGCCGTGTTCACCGACGGGGCCCGCACCGCGACCCTCACCGGACCGGCCCGCACCTTCCAGGAGCCGGCCTCGACCCCCTCCAAGGTCTCCACCACGGACTGGGTCCGGCTCATGCCCGAGCCCTGGAAGGCGGGCGCCGAGAAGGAGCGGTGGTTCGGGAAGTGGTACGCCGAGTACCGGGACAGCAAGGAGGACGACCTGTTCGCGTACGCCTTCCAGTACGTGGCGGGCGCCCCGCGGAAGAAGGACGCGCAGGGCGTCGCCTACGCCGGTGACGCCAACTTCGGCCCGCTGAACACCACCGGCGCCGAGGGCGGCGACCTGCGTCTCGAGCAGTCCGACTTCTACGACTACCTCGGCATGACCTACCCGTTCCGGGACGGCACGGTCGGGCAGCCGGAGACGATGCGCGCGCGGTCCCTGGACTGCTCCGGCTTCATCCGCATGGTGCTCGGCTACCGCGCCCGCTACCCGCTGATGGCCTCGGACGACGCCGGCGACGGCCTGCCCCGCACCGCCAACGGCATGGCCCGCTCGAAGCGGGGCGTCGACGTGCTGCCGCTCACCGGGGTGGGCGCCGACAGCCGGCCGGCCGCCATAGACCAGCTGCAACCCGGCGACCTGGTCTTCTTCAAGCTCGACACCCGCACCGGGCAGCGCCTGGACCACGTGGGCATGGTCCTCGGCCACGACACCGAGGGGCACCTGATCTTCGTCTCCAGCCGCGAGGAGGTCAACGGCCCCACCATCGGCGACGTCGGCGGCAGCTCCCGCCTGGACGGCGACGGCTACTACGCCAGGACGCTGCGCAGCGCGAAGCGCCTGTGACGCACCGGCGTCCGGCGCCCGGCCGGCGGGGGAGTCGGTGGGGGCCGCTCAGCCCAGGGCCGCCGCCGACGCCTGGGCCTCGCCGCGGCGGCGTATCTGGCGGAAGGCGAACTCGGCGAGATCGTCGCCGGTGCGGAAGACCGGGGTGGACTTCGTCGTGACGTCCTTGCCGTTGGTGAAGCCGGTCAGGGTGAAGTAGGTGTAGCGGCCGTAGCTGTTGGTGGTGTTGCGGCAGACCGCGCCCTCGCAGAAGCGCTTGACGCCGCCGCCGGTCAGCGGCCGGATCATGCTCGCGTTGTCGGTCTGCTTCCGGGCCGCGCTCGCGCGGGCCGCGGTGTCGAAGACGGCGACGCCGACCGTGACGGCCATGTCGCCCTTGGTGTAGGTCACGCGTATCAGGCGGGTGCAGCCGCCCGCCTTGAGGGCCTTGGGCAGCGACTTCTGGGCGGCGGAGGCGCAGTCGCGGGTGTCCGCGGTGGGCCCCTTCTTGTACACCGTCTCGCCCATGGTCAGCTGGGTGCCCGGGAAGAGCAGGTCCGGGCCGAGCGGGGCCTTGTCCTTGGCGGCGCTGGAGACGAAGTCCTTGGGGTCCAGCGGCGGCGGCGCGCTGGTCGGCTGGAAGGACGGGGCGGCGGGCGACTCGCTGGGGATGTCCGCCGAGGTCGACAACTGGGAGGACGGGGTGTCGGACGCCTCACCTGAGCCGTCCGACGACACCACGGCCGCCGCGACCGCGCCGGCGACGGCCACCGCGGCCAGCGCGCCGCCGCCGACGAACAGCAGTCGGCGCCGCTTGGCGCGGGCCTCGGACGCCTCGGCGAGCGCGGCCCAGTCCGGGGTGCCGCCGTCGCCGCCGCTGTTCCACGAGGGCTGCTGCGAGTGTGGTTTCCAGGGATCCCACTGGGAGTCGGGTCCCCCCTGCCCAAAGCTCATGGCCCGCATCTTAGACGGGACATGACGCGCGCTGGTCCGCCTGTGGACGGCCGTGAACGCCTAGCGTTCCTCCCATGCGGACGGGCAAAAGCGACATCTTCGGGTGGTTGGTGCGGCCGGCGGACCGGCGGCTGTGGACGGTGCTCGCGGTGGTGCTCGCGGCATCCGCGCTGCGTACGGCGCGGGCGGCCGGGGACGGCGGGATGGACAACGCGATCGTCGTGCGGGCCGCCCGGAGCTGGCTGGCCGGCGGCGATCCGTACGACGATCCGCACTTCCTCTACTTCCCGAGCGCCGTCCTCGCCGCCGCCCCGCAGGCGCTGCTGCCGGGGGCGGTACTGCGGGTCCTGGTGCCCTGCGCGGTGACCGCGTTGCTAGTCCTGGGCTGGGCGGCGGCGCTGCGGCTGCACCGGGTGCCGCTGGGCAGCCGCTTCGCGGCGCTGGGGCTGCTCGGCCTCGCCGCGGGCTTCGCGCCCTTCGGGCACCTGGTGCGGCTGGGCAACTGGACGGTCACGGCGGCGGCGGCCCTGCCGCTCGCCCTGCTCCTGGCGAGCCGGGGGCGCTGGACGGCGGCGGGCGCGGTGATCGGCGCGGCCGTGGCGCTGAAGCCGCTGCTCGCGCCGGTGCTGCTGCTGTTCCTGTTCGCCGGCCGGTGGCGGGCCCTGGCGGCGGCCGTCCTCATCCCGGCCTGCGCGTCCGGCGCCGCGGCCCTGCTGCTGCCCGACCCGGCCGGCTTCCTCACCCGCACCCTGCCCTTCCTGCTGCACGGCGACGACGGCTTCGTCCGCCTCTACGAGGCGTCCCCGGCGGCCGTGCTGCCCCGGCTCGGGGTGCCGCTGTCCCTCGCGCGGGCGCTGGGGGTGCTGGCGGCCGGGGCGGGGGTGCTGTGCGCCTACCGGCGCTGGCGGCGCAGCGACCCAGGACCGCTGCGGCTCGCCGAGACCGGCGCGGGGCTGATGCTCTCGGCGTTCCTGGTCTCGCGCCCGTCCTACGACCACTACCTCCTGGTCGTGCTGCCGCTGCTGCTCGCCGGGCTGCCGTACGCCGGCTCGGTGGCCCGGCGGCCCTGGTTCTGGATCGCCCTGGTGCCCCAGCTGCCCGGCCTGGGCTGGCCCTGGCTGGAGACGGACCGGCGCCGGGCCTTCCGGGACGCGTTCACGCTGTGCGCGCTGGCGGTGACGGTGGCCCGGCGGGGCGTGGCCGGTTCCGCCGTACCGGTGACGGCCGGGGAGCGGCCCGCGCCCGCCCCGTCCCCCGCGGCACCGTTTTGACCCGGCCGCCGCGCCCCGGGTACTCTGCACAGCTGTATGTGTATTGGCTTGCTCATTCTCACGTGAGGGGCCCTTACACCGGTCCACCGGGACCGATGACCAGCGATCTGCACGCGGTATGCGTCACCGCGGTGCGGTCAGGGCTGTCGTGATCGTCTTCGGTGACCTTGTCAGGACCATTCACTGAAGAAGCGAAGGCTACGAACCGTGCGTACGTACAGCCCCAAGCCCGGCGATGTGACGCGCCAGTGGCACGTCATCGACGCCCAGGACGTCGTCCTGGGTCGTCTGGCCACCACGGCCGCGTCCATCCTCCGCGGCAAGCACAAGCCGATCTACGCGCCCCACGTCGACACCGGTGACTTCGTCATCATCATCAACGCCGACAAGGTGCACCTCTCCGGCAACAAGCGGACCCAGAAGATGGCGTACCGCCACTCCGGCTACCCGGGCGGTCTGCGCTCCGTGCGCTACGACGAGCTGCTGGACAAGAACCCGGAGAAGGCAATCGAGAAGGCCGTCAAGGGCATGCTCCCCAAGAACTCCCTGGGCCGTCAGATGCTCTCGAAGCTGAAGGTCTACAAGGGTGACCAGCACCCGCACGGCGCGCAGCAGCCGCAGCCGTTCGAGATCACCCAGGTCGCGCAGTAACTCCGGCCACCCCCTAAGACTGAAGAGAATCTGAGGAGCATCGTGGCCGAGACCACTGCCGAGCAGCCGCTCGAAGAGATCGACATCGACAGCTACACCACCGAGTCCGAGGTCCCCGTCGAGGGCGAGTACACCTCGGAGTCCATGGCCTCCCGCTTCGGCGAGCCGCAGCCGGCCGCCGGCCTGGGCCGCCGCAAGAACGCCATCGCCCGTGTCCGGATCGTCCCGGGCACCGGCAAGTGGAAGATCAACGGCCGCACCCTCGAGGACTACTTCCCGAACAAGGTGCACCAGCAGGAAGTCAACGAGCCCTTCAAGGTGCTCGAGCTGGACGACCGCTACGACGTCATCGCCCGCATCGCCGGCGGCGGCGTCTCCGGCCAGGCCGGTGCGCTCCGTCTCGGTGTCGCCCGCGCGCTGAACGAGGCCGACGTGGACAACAACCGCGGCGCCCTCAAGAAGGCCGGCTTCCTCAAGCGCGACGACCGCGCGGTCGAGCGCAAGAAGGCCGGTCTGAAGAAGGCCCGCAAGGCCCCGCAGTACAGCAAGCGCTAAGCTTCGCTGCCTGCACGTACTCCGAACGCCCCGGCGGCACGCCACAGTGCTGCCGGGGCGTTCGTTTATCCCGGCCGCCAGGCGTATAACGACACAAGACGCTCAGAAGCTCAGCCGGTCATGGGCTCATGTGTTCACGCGTTCATGGGCTCGTGTGCTCGGAACTGACGTTTCCTCAGGAGGACAAGTGGGACGACTCTTCGGCACGGACGGCGTACGCGGTGTCGCCAACGCGGATCTCACGGCCGAGCTGGCGCTCGGTCTCTCCGTCGCCGCGGCGCACGTGCTGGCCGAGGCGGGCACCTTCGCCGGGCACCGGCCCACCGCCGTGGTCGGCCGGGACCCGCGCGCCTCCGGGGAGTTCCTGGAGGCCGCCGTGGTCGCGGGCCTGGCCAGCGCCGGTGTGGACGTGCTGCGGGTCGGCGTGCTGCCCACCCCCGCGGTCGCCCACCTCACCGGCGCGCTCGGCGCCGACCTCGGCGTGATGCTCTCCGCCAGCCACAACGCGATGCCCGACAACGGGGTCAAGTTCTTCGCCCGCGGCGGGCACAAGCTCGCCGACGAGCTGGAGGACCGCATCGAGTCCGTCTACGAGGAGCACCGCACCGGCGCGCCCTGGGACCGGCCGACCGGCGCGGGCGTCGGGCGGGTGCGGGACTACGACCAGGGGCTCGACCAGTACGTCGCCCACCTCGTCGGGGTGCTGCCCAACCGGCTCGACGGCCTGAAGATCGTCCTGGACGAGGCGCACGGGGCGGCCCACCGGGTGTCCCCGGAGGCGTTCCTGCGGGCCGGGGCCGAGCTGGTCACCATCGGTGCGGCGCCCGACGGCCTCAACATCAACGACGGCTGCGGCTCCACCCACCTCGACCTGCTCAAGGCGGCGGTCCTGGAGCACGGGGCCGACCTCGGCATCGCGCACGACGGGGACGCCGACCGGTGCCTCGCCGTGGACCACACCGGCGAGGAGGTGGACGGCGACCAGATCCTCGCCGTGCTGGCCCTCGCGATGCGGGAGCGGTCCGTGCTGCGCGCGGACACCGTCGTCGCCACGGTCATGTCCAACCTGGGGTTCAAGCTGGCCATGGAGCGGGAGGGCATCCGGTTCGTGCAGACCGGGGTCGGGGACCGGTATGTGCTGGAGGAGATGAAGGCCAGGGGCTACGCGCTGGGTGGCGAGCAGTCCGGGCACGTGATCATCCTCGACCACGCGACGACGGGTGACGGGACGCTGACCGGGCTGATGCTGGCCGCGCGGGTCGCGCAGACGGGGCGGTCCCTGCGGGACCTCGCGTCCGTGATGGAGCGGCTGCCGCAGGTGCTGGTGAATGTGCCGGACGTGGACAAGTCCCGGGTGACGACGTCTGCGGAGCTGGCCTCGGCGGTGGGGGAGGCCGAGCGGGAGCTGGGCTCCACGGGGCGTGTTCTGCTCCGGCCCTCGGGTACGGAGCCGCTCGTCCGCGTCATGGTCGAGGCCGCCGACATCGAACAGGCCCGCACGGTGGCCGGCCGCCTGGCCGACGCGGTGAAGTCGGCGCTGGGCTGAGTGGCCGGGGGCGTGGCGCAGCTCGGCGCGACGAGGTGCCGCTGCGCCCACCCGTGCCGCCCCAGCGGCACGACTGCCCGCAGCTGGGTTGGTCCGGCTCCCCGGTTTTACAGCTTGCGTAGGCTCAGTTTTTGGACCTTGTGGTCCGGGCCCTTGCGGAGGATCAGGGTGGCTCGGCCGCGCGTGGGGGCGACGTTCTCCACCAGGTTCGGCCTGTTGATCGTGCGCCACGTCGTGCGGGCGTAGTCGAGGGCCTCCTCCTCCGACACCTGCGTGTACTTGCGGAAGTAGGACGAGGGGTTCTGGAACGCCGTCGCCCGCAGTTTCCGGAACCGCCGGAGGTACCACCGCTCGATGTCCTCCGTGCGCGCGTCCACGTACACGCTGAAGTCGAAGTAGTCGGCCAGCCCCACCCGCGTGCGGCCGTCCTTGCCCGGCAGCGCCGGCTGGAGGACGTTCAGGCCCTCGACGATCAGGATGTCGGGGCGGCGTACGACCAGCTGCTCGTCCGGGACGATGTCGTAGATGAGGTGGGAGTACACCGGCGCCGTCACCTCCGCCTTGCCGGCCTTGATGTCGGCGACGAACCGGGTCAGCGCCCGCCGGTCGTAGGACTCGGGGAAGCCCTTGCGGGACATCAGGCCCCGCGCCTCCAGCTCCCGGGTCGGCAGCAGGAAGCCGTCCGTGGTGACCAGCTCGACGCGCGGGTGCTCGGGCCAGCGCGAGAGCAGCGCCTGGAGCAGCCGGGCGACGGTGGACTTGCCGACCGCGACCGAGCCGGCCACCCCGATGACGAAGGGCGTGCCGGACTGCGAGCCGCCCTCGCCGAGGAAGGTGTTCAGCGCCCCGCGCAGGCCGTCGGTGGCGCCGACGTAGAGGTTGAGCAGCCGGGACAGCGGGAGGTAGATGTCCCGCACCTCGTCGAGGTCGATGACGTCGCCGAGGCCGCGCAGCTTCTCCACCTCCTCGGCGGTGAGCGGCAGCGGCGTCTTGTCGCGCAGCGCGCTCCACTCGGCGCGGGTGAGGTCGACGTAGGGAGTCGCCTCCGGCCGCTGCCGGTGGGCGCTCCGGGGTATCGAGGGGACCGGAGAGATCACAGTCCATTGTTAACGGAGTGCGAACGCGGCGGCAGGTGGGGTACGTCACCCCGGCCGGAGTCGGACACGGATGATCACGTGGGCGTCACGGTCCGATACCGGGGCGGTGGCCGGTAGATCAACTGTGCGTCACCTGTGCGTAAGGTGCGGGCAAAGCGTGCGGTGATCATCCGCACCCCGGGCAGGAAGAGCCGTCCACGTGAGAAGCACCACCGTCCGCCGCAGCGCCCTCGCGGCCTCCGTCGCCGCCCTCGCCCTCCTCGTCACCGCCTGCGGCGGCTCGTCCGACGACGACGGCAAGGCAGACGAGGGCAAGGCGAAGGCGCTCACCGCCGCCGAGCTGGAGAAGGCCGCCCTGGCCCAGGCGGACGTGAAGAACGGCAAGGTCACCCCGACCGCCAAGTCGGACGACGTCGCACCGGACCAGGTGAAGACCGGAAAGGCCGCGTGCCGGCCGCTCGCCCTCGGGCAGGTCGGCGTGCCTCTGGGCACGCCCGCGACCACGGTGAAGCGGTCCTGGACCGAGACGGCGAAGAAGCCCAGGCACGTGACCGAGGAGAACATCGGCACCGCCCTGGACCTGGACAAGGTCCTGATCACGCTGGCGTCCTACGAGGACGGCGGTGCCGAGGCGGTCATGAAGGACGTCGAGGCCGCGCGCAGCGCGTGTGCGGGCGGCTTCGCGCACACCGTCGAGGGGGTCGAGACGAAGATCCTCAAGGTGGCCGCCGACAAGGCGCCCGCCGGTGCCGACGAGGCGGTCGCGCTGACCCTGACGATCGCGGGCGACGAGGGCGACAAGTTCCCCGCCAAGCTGACCGTCACCCGGAAGGGCTCCACCATCGCGTCCTTCGTCGTCATCAACCTCGGTGCCGCCGCCACCGGCAAGGACTTCCCCTTCCCCGCCGAGATCTCGGACGCCCAGCTGGCCAAGCTCGGCTGACCGCCCGCTGACCGCCCGTGCGTACCCCGGTGGGAATCTCCGATTTCGGGCTCATGCCGCCGGGTTCGTGGCGGAACCTGACCGTAGGCTGCCCGTCATGTGCGGAATCGTGGGATACGTGGGGCCGCAGTCGGCGCTCGACGTCGTGCTGGCCGGCCTGAAACGGCTGGAGTACCGGGGCTACGACTCGGCGGGTGTCGCCGTGCTCGCGGACGGCGGGCTCGCCACCGCCAAGCGCGCCGGGAAGCTCGTCAACCTCGACAAGGAGCTGTCCGAACGGCCGCTGCCGGCCGCGCCCGCCGGCATCGGCCACACCCGGTGGGCCACGCACGGCGGCCCCACGGACACCAACGCCCACCCGCACCTGGACAACGCGGGCCGGGTGGCCGTCGTCCACAACGGCATCATCGAGAACTTCGCGGAGCTGCGCGCGGAGCTGGCGGAGCGCGGGCACGAGCTGGCCTCCGAGACCGACACCGAGGTCGTCGCCCACCTGCTCGCCGAGGAGTTCTCCGGCTGCGGCGGCCTCGCCGAGGCGATGCGGCTGGTGTGCCGGCGCCTGGAGGGGGCCTTCACGCTGGTCGCCCTGCACGCCGACGAGCCGGACGTGGTGGTGGGCGCCCGGCGCAACTCGCCGCTGGTGGTGGGGCTCGGCGAGGGTGAGGCGTTCCTCGCCTCCGACGTCGCCGCCTTCATCGCGCACACCCGCGAGGCCGTCGAGCTGGGCCAGGACCAGGTGGTGGAGCTGCGCCGCGACGGCGTGCGCGTCACCGGCTTCGACGGCGCCCCGGCCGAGGTGCGGCCCTACCACGTGGACTGGGACGCCTCGGCCGCCGAGAAGGGCGGCTACGACTACTTCATGCTCAAGGAGATCGCCGAGCAGCCCAAGGCGGTCGCCGACACCCTGCTCGGCCGCGTCGACGGCGCCGGCTCGCTCACCCTGGACGAGGTGCGCATCCCGCCGGAGGTGCTGCGCGAGCTGGACAAGGTCGTCATCGTCGCCTGCGGCACGGCCTACCACGCCGGCCTCATCGCCAAGTACGCCGTCGAGCACTGGACGCGGGTGCCCTGCGAGGTGGAGCTGGCGAGCGAGTTCCGCTACCGCGACCCGATCCTGGACCAGCGCACCCTGGTGGTCGCGATCTCCCAGTCGGGCGAGACCATGGACACCCTGATGGCCCTGCGGCACGCCCGCGAGCAGGGCGCGAAGGTGCTGGCCATCTGCAACACCAACGGCTCCACCATCCCGCGCGAGTCCGACGCGGTCCTCTACACGCACGCCGGGCCCGAGGTCGCCGTCGCCTCCACCAAGGCGTTCCTCACCCAGCTGGTCGCCTGCTACCTGGTCGCCCTCTACCTCGGGCAGGTGCGCGGCACGCAGTACGCCGACGAGATCCGGGGCGTCGTGCGCGACCTGGCCGGGATCGCCGGGGCGGTCGAGCAGGTCCTGGAGACCATGGAGCCGGTGCGCGAACTGGCCCGCTCCCTCGCCCACAAGAACACGGTGCTCTTCCTCGGCCGGCACGTCGGCCACCCGGTCGCCCTCGAAGGCGCCCTCAAGCTCAAGGAGCTGGCCTACATGCACGCCGAGGGCTTCGCGGCCGGCGAGCTGAAGCACGGGCCGATCGCGCTCATCGAGGAGGACCTGCCGGTCGTCGTGATCGTGCCCTCGCCGCGCGGGCACTCGGTGCTGCACGACAAGATCGTCTCCAACATCCAGGAGATCAGGGCCCGGGGCGCCCGCACCATCGTCATCGCCGAGGAGGGCGACGAGGAGGTCGTCCCCTACGCCGACCACCTCGTCCGCGTCCCCGTCACGCCGACCCTGCTCCAGCCGCTGGTCGCGACGGTCCCGCTCCAGGTCTTCGCCTGCGAGCTGGCGACGGCCCGGGGCAACGAGGTGGACCAGCCGCGGAACCTGGCGAAGTCGGTGACGGTGGAGTGAGGCCGTTGTCTTCGTAGCCATGGCGAGCGCCATAGTGTTCCGGCATGGGCATCATCGGGGTCGGCATCGACGTGGCGGAGATCGAGCGGTTCGAGGCGTCCCTGGAGCGCACCCCGGCGCTGGCCCGGCGCCTCTTCCTCCCCGCCGAACTGCTCCTCCCCAGCGGCGAACGCCGGGGCACCGCCTCCCTCGCCGCCCGCTTCGCGGCGAAGGAGGCCCTGGCCAAGGCGCTGGGGGCGCCGGCGGGGCTGCTGTGGACGGACGCGGAGGTGTACGTCGAGGAGGGCGGGCGGCCGCGGCTGCGGGTGACGGGGACGGTCGCCGCGCGGGCGGCGGTGCTGGGGGTGGCGTCGTGGCATGTGTCGCTGAGCCATGACGCGGGGGTGGCTTCGGCGGTGGTGATCGCGGAGGGCTGAGCCCTGGGGCACTGATCGGGCCGTTCCCCGACCCGCGCTACGGGGAACACTCGACGGCATGCGGACTGCGTACAGCGTGGAGACGGTCAGGACCGCCGAACGGGAGCTGATGGCACGGCTGCCGGACGGGGCGTTGATGCAGCGGGCGGCGGCCGGACTCGCCGCCGCCTGCACGGAGCTGCTCGGCCGGGTGGCCGGGCGGGTCTACGGCAGCCGGGTCGTGCTGCTGGTCGGCAGCGGTGCCAACGGCGGCGACGCCCTGTACGCCGGGGCGCGGCTCGCCCGGCGCGGGGCGGGCGTCACGGCGGTGCTCCTCGCACCGGACCGGGCGCACGCCGGAGGTCTGGAGGCGCTGCGGCGGGCCGGCGGCAGCGTGGTGGACTCCGGGGCCGGGGCGGCGCTGGTCGAGCGGGCCCACCTCGTGCTCGACGGGATCGTGGGGATCGGCGGGAAGGGCGGGCTGCGCGAGGACGCGGTGCCGTTGGCCGAGGCGGCGGCGCGGTCGCGGGCGGGCGTGGTCTCCGTGGACCTGCCGAGCGGGGTGGACGCGGACACGGGGCAGGTGCCGGGGGCCGCCGTACGGGCCGACCTGACGGTGACCTTCGGGGCGCACAAGCCTGGGCTGCTGGTCGATCCGGGGCGGGAGTACGCCGGGTCGGTGCGGCTGGTGGACATCGGGCTGCCGCTGCCCGGGGAGGCGGCGGAGCTGGAGGCGCTCCAGCACGCGGACGTGGCGCGGCTGCTGCCGGTGCCGGGGGTGGAGAGCGACAAGTACCGGCGCGGTGTGGTCGGGATCGCCGCCGGGTCGGCGCGGTATCCGGGGGCGGCGGTGCTGGCCGTGTCGGGGGCGCTGCGGGGTGGGGCGGGGGCGGTGCGGTACGTCGGTCCGGCGGGGGACGCGGTGATCGCGCGGTTCCCGGAGACGCTGGTGTCCGACCAGGGGCCGGCCAAGGCTGGGCGGGTGCAGGCGTGGGTGGTCGGGCCGGGGGCGGGGGACGACGCGGGGACGGTGGCCGAGGTGCTGTCGGCCTCGGTGCCGGTGCTGATCGACGCGGACGGGTTGCGGTTGGCGGAGGTGTCGGCGGTACGGGGGAGGTCGGCGCCGACCTTGATGACGCCGCATGCGGGGGAGGCGGCGGCGCTGCTGGGGGTGAGCCGGGAGTCGGTGGAGGCGGGGCGGCTCGAGGCGGTGCGGGAGTTGGCGTCGCGGTATTCGGCGACGGTGCTGCTGAAGGGGTCGACGACGGTGGTGGCTGCGGCGGAGTCGGGGGCGGTGCGGGTGAACGCCACGGGGACGTCGTGGCTGGCCACGGCGGGGAGCGGGGACGTGCTGTCGGGGTTGGCGGGTTCGCTGCTGGCAGCGGGGCTGTCCGCGCGGGACGCCGGCTCGGTCGGGGCGTATCTGCACGGGCTCGCGGGCCGGCTGGCGTCGGACGGGGCGCCGGTGGGCGCGCATGACGTGGCCGCCGCGATTCCCTTGGCATGGCGGGATGTCAGGGACGCCGGTTGAACGGTGTGCGGCGTGGGCGCTGAGGGCGGGGCGTGGCGCAGCCCGGCGCGACGGGGTGCCGCTGCGCCCACCCGTGCCGCCCCAGCGGCACGATTGCCCGCAGCTACGCGTGGAGGGGGGCGGGTGCGGCACGGCTGCCTGCGGCTGCGCGGGGTGGGGGGCGGGTGTGGCACGACTGCCCGCGGCTGCGCGTGGAGCGGGCGGGACTGTATGCCCCAGGGGCGCGGGGAACTGCGCGACCAGCCACGACGGGCCCGCAGTCGACGGATCGCCCCCTCTGAGACACTGAGGCCACGATGAACGAGACTGGTGGGACTTCGCGGGCCTGGGCCGAGATCGATCTGGGCGCGCTGCGGGAGAACGTACGGGTGCTCAAGGAGCGCGCGACCGGCGCCCAGTTCATGGCCGTGGTCAAGGCCGACGGCTACGGCCACGGCGCCATCCCCTGCGCCCGCGCCGCCGTGGCCGCCGGAGCGACATGGCTCGGCACCGCCACCCCCCAAGAGGCCCTCGCCCTGCGCGCCCAGCCCTGGCTGCCGCCCGACGTGCGCGTCCTGTGCTGGCTGTGGACCCCCGCCGACCCCTGGCAGGACGCCGTCGAGGCCGGCATCGACGTCTCCGTGAGCGGCATGTGGGCGCTGGACGCGGTCACGGAGGCGGCCCGCCGGGCGGAGAAGCCCGCCAGGGTCCAGCTCAAGGCCGACACCGGCCTCGGCCGCAACGGCTGCCAGCCCGGCGCCGACTGGGAGGCCCTGGTCGCCGCCGCCCGCCGCGCCGAGGCCGACGGAGTCCTCCGTGTGACCGGCCTCTGGTCCCACTTCGCCTGCGCCGACGAACCCGGCCACCCCTCCATCGCCGCCCAGCTCACCCGCTTCCGCGAGATGACGGCGTACGCCGAGGACCAGGGCCTGCGCCCCGAGGTCCGGCACATCGCCAACTCGGCCGCCACGCTCACCCTCCCCGAGACCCACTTCGACCTCGTCCGCCCCGGCGTCGCGATGTACGGCATCTCGCCCAGCCCCGACCTCGGCACCTCCGCCGACTTCGGACTCCGCCCCGTGATGCGCCTCGCGGCCTCGCTGGCCCTGGTCAAGCAGGTCCCCGGCGGACACGGCGTGAGCTACGGGCACCAGTACGTCACCCCCGGCGAGACCACCCTCGGCCTGGTCCCGGTCGGCTACGGCGACGGCGTCCCGCGCCACGCCTCCGGCACCGGCCCGGTCCTCGTGGACGGCAAATGGCGTACCGTCGCGGGACGCATCGCGATGGACCAGTTCGTCGTGGACCTCGGCGGCGACCGGCCCGCCGAGGGCGCTCAGGCGGTGCTGTTCGGGCCTGGCGACCGGGGCGAGCCCACCGCCGAGGACTGGGCGCAGGCCGCCGGGACCATCGCGTATGAGATCGTCACCCGGATCGGTCCGCGCGTCCCCCGCGTCCACCTGAACGAGAGCTGACCGATCGTTCGGCGACGCGCATGACTGACACGCATGACTCGCCCGTTCGGGTGAATCAGAAACCAGAGGGGAACCCGGAGAGCGGCCCGGTGGGGAGGTGCGGCAGGTGAGCGAGACCAGCGCGGAGGCCGTGGCGGACGTGGCGGACGTCGCCGTGGCGGCCGTCGCCACCGCCGCGGAGGCCGCCGCGGGCGGCTGGCGCCGTACCACCGGCCTCGCCGGCGCGGCGCTCGGCGTGGTCGCGGCGGGCGCGGCGGCCGGCGTGGCGATAGAGCGCCTCACCGTCGGGCGCGGCATCCGCCAGAAGGCCCGCCTCGCCCTGGACGCGGCCGGACCCTACGGCGGCCTGCGCGGCACCCCCGGCACGGCCCGCGCCGAGGACGGTACCGAGCTGTACTACGAGGTGGACGAGGTGGAGCCGGCCACCGAGGCCGCCCTCGCCCGGCGCCGGCGGCGGCTCTTCGGGCGCCGGGCGCCGGCCCCCGTCACCGTCGTCTTCAGCCACGGCTACTGCCTCAACCAGGACTCCTGGCACTTCCAGCGCGCCGCCCTGCGCGGCGTCGTCCGCACCGTGCACTGGGACCAGCGCAGCCACGGCCGCTCCGGGCGCGGCGTGGCCCAGGCCGGCGGCGCCCCGGTCACCATCGACGAGCTGGGCGCCGACCTCAAGGCCGTCATCGACGCCGCCGCCCCCGAGGGCCCGATCGTGCTGGTCGGCCACTCCATGGGCGGCATGACGGTGATGGCCCTGGCGGACCGCTTCCCGGAGCTGATCCGCGAGCGCGTCGTCGGCGTCGCCCTCATCGGCACGTCGGCCGGCCGGCTCGGCGAGGTCAACTTCGGGCTCCCGGTGGCCGGCGTGAACGCCGTGCGGCGGGTGCTGCCGGGCGTGCTGAAGGCGCTGGGGCAGCGGGCCGAGTGGGTGGAGAAGGGCCGGCGGGCCACGGCGGACCTGTTCGCCGGGGTCATCAAGCGGTACTCCTTCGCCTCCGGGGACGTCGACCCGGCCGTGGCCCGGTTCGCCGAGCGGATGATCGAGTCGACGCCCATCGACGTGGTCGCCGAGTACTACCCGGCCTTCAGCGACCACGACAAGACCGAGGCCCTCGTCCACTTCCGCGGCCTGCCGGTCCTCGTCCTCGCCGGGGTGCGGGACCTGGTCACGCCGAGCGAGCACAGCGAGGCCGTCGCGGCCCTGCTGCCCGACGCCGAGCTGGTGCTGGTCCCGGACGCCGGGCACCTGGTGATGCTGGAGCACCCCGAGCTGGTCACCGACCGGCTCGCCGACCTGCTGGCCCGGGCGGGCGCGGTGCCCGCAGGGGCTACCGTTGGCGGTTATGGAAGCACCGGCAGCACGGCGGGACCCGGCTGAGCCCGCCGCCCCGCAGACCCACCTCACCGTCACCTCGCCCGAGCGGATGCGCGACCTGGGCCGGCGGCTGGCCGCCCTGCTGCGCGCCGGCGACCTGGTGATGCTCAGCGGCGAGCTGGGCGCGGGCAAGACGACCCTGACCCGCGGGCTCGGCGAGGGCCTGGACGTGCGCGGCGCGGTCACCTCCCCGACCTTCGTCATCGCCCGCGTCCACCCCGCCCTCGGCGACGGCCCGCCGCTCGTGCACGTCGACGCCTACCGGCTGGGTGGCGGCCTCGACGAGATGGAGGACCTCGACCTGGACGTCTCCCTGTCCGACTCGGTGATCGTGGTCGAGTGGGGCGAGGGCAAGGTGGAGGAGCTGACCGACGACCGGCTGCACGTGGCGATCGAGCGGGCCACCGGCGACACCACGGACGAGGTGCGGCGGGTGGTGCTCACCGGCATCGGCGCGCGCTGGTCGGCGGCCGGCCTGGACGACCTCGCGGACTGACCGCCACTCGACGCGGTGCGGCCGTCGTCCCGACAGCGCGTCGGGAAGATATTGCGCTCCGGGTCCCGGCCGTGGTCACATGGTATCCAGCTCGTGGTTAGGCATACCTAACCGCACCCGCCCCCGCCGTACAGGAGGCGTCCATGCCGGAGACCCAGCCGCCGCGTCCGACCGAGCCCGCGCCGGCCCGCGCCGCCGTGTCCATGGGCGCCTTGCTCGCGTCCTGCGCCGCCGCGGCAGCGGTCTCCACGCCGCCGCGCGCCCCGGCCGTACCCGCACGGGAGACGCGGCGCGAGGCCGCCTGAGAGACAGGAGCAGGTCAGCGCACGACGACGACCTGCTGCCCGATCGTCGCGAACTGCCACATCGCGGCGCCGTCGGCCCGCGTCTCCCGGATGCCGCCGGTGCGCTCGCCGCGCGCCGGCCGCGCCATGGAGCCGTCCACCGCCGCGCTGAACCCGATCGTCACGTTCTCCACGGTGGTGAACCGCACGACGTGCTCCACCGCCGCGCCGTCGGACCCGGTGACCCGGTTCGAGCGCGAGGTGACCGCGTAGGTGTCGGGGGCGGGGTCGACCGTGCTGGGCGTGACCTTGAAGGTGCGCCGCACCTGTCCGGTGGGGCCGACCAGCCAGACCCGGTCGTCGTCCACCGAGTACACCACCCGTTCACCCCTGCCGGACCCGGCGGGCAGCGCCTCGGGGTGGAGCCGGTCGCGCGGGGCCTTGGAGGCGCCGGGGGCGGGGGAGCCGCTCGCGCGCGGCCCGTCCGGGTTCTCGGGGGCGCCGGCGGCGGACGCCTGGTAGGTGAGGACACCCACCGTCACCAGCGCGGCCGTGGTGAGCCCGGCGACGATTCCGGCGCTTGTGCTTGCCACTGGGACCACCTCGGCGTCGTACGGGCGGGGCTTCCCGGCCGACCGTAGCAGCAGGTGACCGCCCGACCCGGTCGTCCGACACGAGCCCCGCGGCGCCGTAGGCTGTTCGCGTGCTCTTGCTCGCTCTGGATACCGCAACGCCCGCCGTGACCGTCGCGCTGCACGACGGCACGGACGTCATCGCCTCGTCGAGCCAGGTGGACGCGCGCCGGCACGGTGAGCTGCTGCTGCCCGCCGTCGACCGGGTGCTCGCCGAGGCCGGGATCGCCCTGGACGCCGTCACCGGCATCGTCGCCGGCACCGGTCCCGGCCCGTACACCGGGCTGCGCGTCGGCCTGATGACCGCGGACACCTTCGGCCTCGCGCTCGGCGTCCCCGTGCACGGCGTGTGCACCCTGGACGGCCTGGCCTACGCCGCCGACCTGGAGGGCGAGTTCGTGGTCGCCACGGACGCCCGCCGCAAGGAGGTCTACTGGGCCCGGTACGCCGACTCGCGCACCCGGCTCACCGGGCCCGCGGTGGACCGGCCCGCCGACATCGCCGCCGAGGTGGCGGGCCTGCCGGCGGTCGGCGCGGGCGCCCTGCTCTACCCGGAGACCTTCCCCCGGGCGCACGAGCCCGAGCACGTCTCCGCCGCCGCGCTCGCCGCGCTGGCCGCCGAGCGGCTGGCGGCCGGCGAGGAGCTGCCGCCGCCGAGGCCGCAGTACCTGCGCCGGCCCGACGCGCAGGTGCCGAAGAACTACAAGGTGGTCACCCCCAAGTGACCGGGTCCGAGACCGCCGTGCTGCGCGAGATGCGCTGGTGGGACATCGACCCCGTGCTCCGCCTGGAGCGGGAGCTGTTCCCCGAGGACGCCTGGTCGCGCGGGATGTTCTGGTCCGAGCTGGCCCACGCGCGCGGCCCGGGCGCGACCCGCAGGTACCTGGTCGCCGAGACGCCCGATGCCCAGATCGTGGGGTACGCCGGCCTCGCCGCCGCCGGTGACCAGTCCGACGTGCAGACCATCGCCGTCGCCCGCGACCAGTGGGGCACCGGGCTCGGCGGCCGGCTGCTCACCGAGCTGCTGAAGGCGGCGACCGCCTTCGAGTGCGCCGAGGTGCTCCTGGAGTGCCGGGTGGACAACACCCGCGCGCAGCGGCTCTACGAGCGCTTCGGCTTCGAGCCCATCGGGTTCCGGCGCGGCTACTACCAGCCGGGCAACGTGGACGCCCTGGTGATGCGCCTGACCACCGACCAGCCCGTACGAGGAAGCGACAGAGGGACCGACCATGGCTGACGAACCCCTGGTCCTGGGGATCGAGACCTCCTGCGACGAGACCGGCGTCGGCGTGGTGCGCGGCACCACCCTGCTGGCCGACGCCATCGCCTCCAGCGTCGACGAGCACGCCCGGTTCGGCGGCGTCGTGCCCGAGGTCGCGAGCCGCGCCCACCTGGAGGCGATGGTCCCGACCATCGAGCGCGCCCTGAAGGAGGCCGGCGTCAGCGCCCGCGACCTGGACGGCGTCGCCGTCACCGCGGGCCCGGGCCTGGCCGGCGCGCTCCTTGTCGGCGTCTCGGCGGCGAAGGCGTACGCCTACGCGCTCGGCAAGCCCCTGTACGGCGTCAACCACCTCGCCTCGCACATCTGCGTCGACCAGCTGGAGCACGGCCCGCTGCCCGAGCCGACGATGGCGCTGCTGGTCTCCGGCGGCCACTCCTCGCTGCTGCTCTCCACGGACATCACCGCCGACGTCCGCCCGATGGGCGCCACCATCGACGACGCGGCCGGCGAGGCGTTCGACAAGATCGCCCGGGTGCTGAACCTGGGCTTCCCCGGCGGCCCGGTCATCGACCGGTACGCGCGCGAGGGCGACCCGCGGGCCATCGCCTTCCCGCGCGGCCTGACCGGGCCCCGCGACCCGGCGTACGACTTCTCCTTCTCCGGCCTCAAGACGGCCGTGGCCCGCTGGATCGAGGCGAAGCGGGCGGCCGGCGAGGAGGTGCCGGTGCGCGACGTGGCGGCCTCCTTCCAGGAGGCGGTGGTCGACGTGCTGACCCGCAAGGCGGTGCGGGCCTGCAAGGACCAGGGCGTGGACCACCTGATGATCGGCGGCGGCGTGGCCGCCAACTCCCGGCTGCGCGCGCTGGCCCAGGACCGCTGCGCGGCGGCCGGCATCCGGCTGCGGGTGCCGCGGCCCAAGCTGTGCACGGACAACGGCGCGATGGTGGCGGCGCTGGGCGCCGAGATGGTCGCCCGCAACCGGGCCGCCTCCGACTGGGACCTGTCCGCCGACTCCTCCCTGCCGGTGACCGAACCGCACGTGCCCGGGCACGACCACGTCCACGAGGTCAGCAAGGAGAACCTCTACCCGTGACCGTCGCCCTGATGTGGGAGGCCCGCGCCCTGCCGGGCCGGGGCGCCGAGCTGCTCGCCTGGGCCCGCCGCCAGGAACTCCCCGCCACGCCCCTGCGCCGGGAGACGCTGCGCGCCCCGCAGGACCGGGTCCTCGTCCTCACCTGGTGGGACGCGGACCTCGACGCGGACCTGCCCGAACTCCCCGAACCCGACGCCGACCTGGTCACCCGGGCGGTGCACCGCTGGCGGTTCGAGTCGGTGTCCGCCGACTGAGCGGCCCCGCGTTCCGCGCGTCGCCATTCTGAGAATCCCCGCAGAATTCCCCCCGCACCCGCCCACCCGCGAGGAATCGGACTTACGTTCCTTCCTCGGGGGCATCCGGAACAGGACATGACGGGCGGGACGGGGGCGGGCGCATGGCTGAGCGCACCAAGGGCAGCGAGGACGGCACCGGCGGGCGGAAGAGGGTGCTGCGGATCGCGGCCCTCGCCCTGGCGGGCGCGCTGCTGCTCGGCGGGGCGGCGGCGGCCTGGGCGTACCAGCACCTGAACGGCAACATCCGCAGCGTCGACATCGACAGCGCGCTCGGCGACAACCGCCCCGCGCGGCCGACCGCCACCCCCTCCGCCGGGGAGGACCCGCCCCCCTCCGGCCCGCTGAACCTCTTGGTCCTCGGCTCGGACTCGCGCAGCGGCGCCAACGGCAAGCTGGGCGGCGGCGACAGCGAGGGCGCCCGCTCGGACACCGCGATGGTCGTCCACCTCGACGCGGGCCGGAAGGCCGCCACGGTGGTCAGCGTCCCGCGCGACACGCTCGTCGCCCGCCCCGCCTGCCCGCTGGCGTCGGGCGGCACCTCCCGGGCGTCGGACAGCGCGATGTTCAACACCGCCTACGAGCTGGGCGGCCCGGTCTGCGCGGTCAAGACGGTGGAGGCGCTCACCGGGATCCGCATGGACCACTACCTGGAGGTCGACTTCGCCGGCTTCGCCAAGCTGGTCGACACCCTCGGCGGCGTCACCGTCACCACCGACACGGACATCGACGACGACAAGAGCCACCTGCACCTGGACGCCGGCACGCACACGCTGGACGGCAAGCAGGCCCTCGGTCTGGCCCGCACCCGCTACGGCCTGGCCGGCGGCAGCGACCTGGAGCGGATAGGGCTCCAGCAGAAGCTGGTCAAGGCGCTGCTGACCCGGGTCTCCGACGACGGCCTGCTCACCGACCCGACGCGGATGTACCGGGTCGCCGACGCGGTCACCGGCAGCCTCACCACCGACACCGGCCTGGACTCGCTGACCGACCTGGCGAACCTCGGCCGCAGCGTGCGGGGCCTTCAGGCGGACGCGGTGCGCACGGTGACGCTGCCCGTGGTGCCGGCCCCCACGGACCCGGACCGGGTCGTGCCGAAGCAGGCGCAGGCACGCGAGCTGTGGGAGTCCCTCCGTTAGACCGGGTGCCCGATGAGCATCGTCGGCGCCCCCGCGACCCGGGTCAGGAACACGGTCGCCGCGTGCGGCCCCTCGGGCCTCACCTTCCGGCGCAGCTCCTCCGGCTCGACCGCCGAGCCCCGCTTCTTCACGGTCAGCACGCCGACGCCCCGCTCCCGCAGCAGCGCCTTCAGCTTCTTGACGTTGAAGGGCAGCAGGTCGGTGATCTCGTAGGCGGTGGCGTACGGGGTCGGGTGCAGCGCGTCGGCGGTGACGTAGGCGATGGTCGCGTCGAGCAGCCCGCCGCCGACCTGGTCGGCCACCTCGGCGACCAGGTGGGCGCGGATCACGGCGCCGTCGGGCTCGTAGAGGAAGCGGCCGGGGGTGCGGACCGGCGGGTCGGGCAGGTGCCGGGAGAGCAGGCCGCGCGGGCCCGGCAGCAGGGTGGCGCGCACGGCGCCGGGCCCGGTGCCGAACCAGAGCACGGCCTCCTTGACGTCCCCGCCGTCGGAGATCCACTCGGCCTCGGCGTCCTCGGGCACCGCCTCGTGCGGGATGCCGGGCGCCACCTTCAGCGCGGCGGCGCGGGGCGCCGTACGGGCGGCGGCGACGGCCCAAGAGAGCGGCGGTGAGTACGCCTCGGGGTCGAAGATCCGGCCCCGCCCGCCGCGCCGCGCGGGGTCGACGAACACGGCGTCGTAGCCGCTCGTGTCCACCTCCGTCACATCGGCCTCGCGCACCTCGATCAGGTCGGCGAGCCCGAGCGCCTCGGCGTTGGCGCGGGCCGCCGCCACCGTCACCGGGTCGCGGTCCACGGCCAGCACGCGGATGCCGGCCCGGGCCAGCGCGAGGGCGTCGCCGCCGATCCCGCCGCACAGGTCGGCCACGGAGGTCACCCCGAGGTCGGCGAACCGCCGCGCCCGGTACGTCGCGACACTCGCCCGCGTGGACTGCTCGACGCCGTTCGGCGTGAACCACATCCGCTCGGCGTCCGCGGCCCCGAACTTCGCCGCCGCCCGCTGCCGCAGCCGCGCCTGCCCGAGCGCCGCCGACACCAGCTCCGCCGGGTGCGTGCGGCGCAGCCGGGTGGCGACGGCCAGCTCGCGCGCCGGGTCGGTGCCGCGCACCTCGGCGAGGAGGGCGCGGCCTTCGGGGGTGAGCAGGGCGTGGAGGGCGTCGAGGTCGTTCACCGGCTCATTGTGGGCCAGTCGGTGGACGGTGTGCCTCCGGCGTGGTGTCGGGACGGGTGTGGAGGCCATGTACTGCGAGGATCCGGCTCCATGCGGACAGTCGTACAAACTGATAAAAATCGGGCACGGTGCGGTGTGGCCGCCGCGCTCGCCGTCGCCGCCCTGGCCTCCGGCTGTGCGGGGGGCGACGCCACCGAGGTGCGGGGCGCGGCCGGCCAGCAGCCCCTCCAGGCGCCCCCGGCCCGCGCCCTCGACGCCTACGCGGGCAAGCTGCGCGCCGCGCATGCCGCCCGGGTCGCCGCCGCCAAGCGCTGGAAGCTGCGGCGCGTCCCGCTGACCGCGCCCCCGGCCCCGGCCGTCAAGCCGGAGATCACCGCGCGGGCGGGCTTCGAGGTGGACGGCCAGGAGGACCTGCCGCCGGTCTTCACGACCATCCCCACCAAGGACAAGGTCGTCTTCCTGACCATCGACGACGGCGCCGAGAAGGACCCCGAGTTCCTCCGCATGATGAGCGAACTGGGCGTCCCCTACACGGCCTTCCTCAGCGACTACCTGGCGAAGGAGGACTACGGCTACTTCAAGAAGATGCAGTCCCGGGGCATCACCCTGAACAACCACACCCTCACCCACCCCTACCTGCCCGGCCTGTCCTACGCCGAGCAGCGCCACGAGATCTGCGGCATGCAGGACATCATGGAGAAGCAGTACGGCAAGCGCCCGAAGCTCTTCCGCCCGCCGTACGGCGACTACAACCACGACACCCTGCGCGCCGCCGCGTCCTGCGGCATCCGGTACGCCCCCATCTGGGACGAGGAGGTCTTCGTCGACCACTGGGAGTACCGCGAGTGGGACCGCTCGCTCCACCCCGGCGACATCGTCCTGACCCACTTCCGGGGCAAGGCCGACTGGAACGGCACGATGCGCGACATGGTCCGGAGGTTCCTCGACAAGGTCACCGCCGAGGGCTACGCGGTGGCCCGCCTGGAGGACTACCTGTGAGCCGGGGGCGGCGGCCGGGGCGTCGGCTTCTGGCCTCCGCCGCCCTGACCACCGCCCTGCTCACCGGCTGCGCCCCGGACGCGGCGCCCGCCCTGGTGGCGGCGGGCGAGCCGGCCCCGGCGGCGGGGGAGCGGCTGCCGCCTGCCGTGGACCACGTCCCCACCACCGACCCCGTCGTCTTCCTCACCTACGACGACGGCGCCGAGCGCGACCCCGGCCTGACCGACCTGCTCTCCTCCCGCCGCCTCCCGGTGACCCTCTTCCTCACCGACACGGTCGCCGGACCGGCCTACGGCCACCTCGCCCGGCTCCGCGCCGTCGGCACCGGCCTGGAGAACCACACCCAGCACCACCGCGCCCTGCGCGGCCTGCCCTACGCCGGCCAGCGCGCCGAGATCTGCGGCCAGCGCACCAAGCTCACCTCCCGCTTCGGCGTCACCCCGCGCCTCCTGCGCCCGCCCTACGGCACGTACGACACCGCGACCCGGCGCGCGGCGGCGTCCTGCGGCGTCACGTCCCTGATCCTCTGGCGCGCCTCGACCGAGACCGACGGCACCCTCGCCTTCCGCCGGGGCGCTCCGCGTCTTCAGCCCGGCGACATCGTCGCGGTCACGGACCCGGAGGCGACGGAGGCACTGCTGCGCCGGATCGAGGCGGCGGGCCTGAGGGTGGGCCGCCTGGAGGACTACCTCTGAGGGTGATGCAGGGGGCCGAAATCGACGACGCGCCGTCTGCATTGGCACTCCGCTTGACCGAGTGCTAATCGCGGTCATAGTCTCGGCCCTGGCACTCCCCACTGGAGAGTGCCAACACACGCGACGGGCAGGTCCGGCACCCGCGACGACGGATCGACCTGGTCGCCACCTCAGACAGTTAACCCCGTGAGATCTCCGAAGGGGGAGGTCGGATCGTGACGACCACCAGCTCCAAGGTTGCCATCAAGCCGCTCGAGGACCGCATCGTGGTCCAGCCGCTCGACGCCGAGCAGACCACGGCCTCTGGCCTGGTCATTCCGGACACCGCCAAGGAGAAGCCCCAGGAGGGCGTCGTCCTGGCCGTGGGCCCGGGCCGCTTCGAGGACGGCAACCGTCTTCCGCTCGACGTCTCCGTCGGCGACGTCGTGCTCTACAGCAAGTACGGCGGCACCGAGGTGAAGTACAACGGCGAGGAGTACCTCGTCCTCTCGGCCCGCGACGTGCTCGCGATCGTCGAGAAGTAAGTCGAGCTTCCACCAGCTCAGCACTGCGCCCCTGGCCCCCTGCGACCTCGAGAAGCCGGGCGCGAGGGGCGCAGTGCGTTTATTCCCAGATTTCGATTTCGGAAGAGGGCTCACGCTCCCATGGCGAAGATCCTGAAGTTCGACGAGGACGCCCGTCGCGCCCTCGAGCGCGGCGTCAACAAGCTCGCCGACACGGTGAAGGTGACGATCGGCCCCAAGGGCCGCAACGTCGTCATCGACAAGAAGTTCGGCGCCCCGACCATCACCAACGACGGCGTGACCATCGCCCGTGAGGTCGAGATCGAGGACCCGTACGAGAACCTGGGCGCCCAGCTGGTGAAGGAGGTGGCGACCAAGACCAACGACATCGCGGGTGACGGTACGACCACCGCCACCGTGCTGGCCCAGGCCCTGGTCCGCGAGGGCCTGCGCAACGTCGCCGCCGGTGCCTCCCCGGCGCTGCTGAAGAAGGGCATCGACGCGGCCGTCGCCGCCGTGTCCGAGGACCTCCTCGCCACCGCGCGCCCGATCGACGAGAAGTCCGACATCGCCGCCGTGGCCGCGCTCTCCGCCCAGGACAGCCAGGTCGGCGAGCTGATCGCCGAGGCCATGGACAAGGTCGGCAAGGACGGCGTCATCACCGTCGAGGAGTCCAACACCTTCGGTCTGGAGCTGGACTTCACCGAGGGCATGGCCTTCGACAAGGGCTACCTGTCGCCGTACTTCGTGACGGACCAGGAGCGCATGGAGGCCGTCCTGGAGGACCCGTACGTCCTCATCACCCAGGGCAAGATCTCCTCCATCGCGGACCTGCTGCCGCTGCTGGAGAAGGTCATCCAGTCCAACTCCTCGAAGCCGCTGCTGATCATCGCCGAGGACGTCGACGGCGAGGCGCTGTCGACCCTGGTCGTCAACAAGATCCGCGGCACCTTCAACGCCGTCGCCGTGAAGGCCCCCGGCTTCGGCGACCGCCGCAAGGCGATGCTGCAGGACATGGCCGTCCTCACCGGCGCCACCGTCATCTCCGAGGAGGTCGGCCTCAAGCTCGACCAGGTCGGTCTCGACGTGCTCGGCACCGCCCGCCGCATCACCGTCACCAAGGACGACACCACGATCGTCGACGGCGCCGGCAAGCGCGACGAGGTCGACGGCCGGATCAACCAGATCAAGGCCGAGATCGAGAACACCGACTCCGACTGGGACCGCGAGAAGCTCCAGGAGCGCCTCGCCAAGCTGGCCGGCGGCGTGTGCGTGATCAAGGTCGGCGCCGCCACCGAGGTGGAGCTGAAGGAGCGCAAGCACCGTCTGGAGGACGCCATCTCCGCGACCCGCGCCGCGGTCGAGGAGGGCATCGTCTCCGGTGGCGGCTCCGCGCTCGTCCACGCCGTCAAGGTCCTCGAGGGCAACCTCGGCAAGACCGGCGACGAGGCCACCGGTGTCGCGGTCGTCCGCCGCGCCGCCGTCGAGCCGCTGCGCTGGATCGCCGAGAACGCCGGCCTGGAGGGCTACGTCATCACCTCCAAGGTCGCCGAGCTGGACAAGGGCCAGGGCTTCAACGCCGCCACCGGCGAGTACGGCGACCTGGTCAAGGCCGGCGTCATCGACCCGGTGAAGGTCACCCGCTCCGCTCTGGAGAACGCGGCCTCCATCGCCTCCCTCCTTCTGACGACCGAGACCCTGGTCGTCGAGAAGAAGGAAGAGGAGGAGCCGGCTGCGGCGGGCCACGGCCACGGTCACGCGCACTGAGCGCTGCGCTGAGCTTGAGCGGTGCCCAGTGCCCCCCGGTGGGGGGTGCTGGGCATCGGTCGTTTTGGCGGATTGGCGTCTGCCCCGGGCGGTGCGTTGCCGGGTGCGGCGCCGTCGTGGTTGGTCGCGCAGTTCCCCGCGCCCCTTTAGGCGATGTGCCTGACCGGCGTCGGGAGGCGCAGGCCCGTCAGGGGCTTAAAGCAGGCCGCTGAGTGGCAGTACGCGTTCGGCGAGGTGGCCTCGTAGCCTGGCTCCGTCGGTGTTGGCCTCGGTGAGCCAGCCGGCGGTGATGAGTAGCTCGGTGTGTTCGGCGATGTCCTCCGGGCGGAGGGCGCAGAACGAGGCGGCCGGGTCCAGGGGGAGGCCGTCCTCCTCGTCGCCTCCGAGGCGGCCGTCGGGGCGGCTGTGGGCGGCGGTGTACACGGCGAGGAGCCTGGTGGCGGGGCGCGCCTTCTTCTTCCGCAGCTTCCGGTCGCCCACCGCCCGCTGCGCCCACCCCGAGATCCGCGAACGCGTGACCTTGCCGAGGGAGAGCGGGCGGGACTCGGCCGCCAGCAGCGCGGGGACGGTGATCTGGACGGGCGTCTCGGGCCGGGCGGACAGCGCGTCGTCGGCGGAGACGCCGTCCGGCAGCCGCAGCCAGCCGGCGTCGGCCAGTTGCCGGAGCACCCGCGCGGCCTCGCCCTGCAGCCAGCCTTCGAGATCCTGCCCGGTCACGTTCCCGACGCCGGCGCGGGCGGCCCGCAGGGTGAGCATCAGCACCGCGAGCCGTGCCTCGGCCTCGGGGAGCGGGGCGTTCGTCCGGACGTACTCCAGCACGCCACGGGCCTGGCCGGCCTGGGTGCGGGTCAGCAGCCGCTCGACCGCCGGCCCGTCGCCGTCCACCATGACGCCGAGGCGGTTGGCGTTCATCTCCCGGGTGCTCCGCGCGGCCGCCTCGGCCCGCTCCGCCTCTTCGCGCAGGGACGCGTCGCCGGTGACGGTGGCCCATGTGGCGAACGCGCGGGCCTTGCGGTCGTGCAGCTCGGCGAGGACGACGAGGTCGGGTTCCGGGCGCCGCTGATACGCGCGGAACGCGTCCCCGAGCTCGGTCAGCTCCAGGCGCAGCACCTCGGGCTGGAGGTCGTCCGGCACGACCCGCTGCGCGATCTTCCCGGGCCGCCGCCTCTTCGCACCCGGGGCGGACCCTCCGCTCCGGGGTGCGGGGGCGCGATCGGAGAACGTCACCGCCCTCGCGTCCGTACGCCCCCGGTCGGCGCTGCCGACGACCAGTTCGCCCTGCTCACCCGTGCCCGAACCCACCCGATGCCGCCCTCTCCCCAGCCACTCTGCGCCGTCTCGACGCTACGCCGCACCGGCTCCCCGAGGGGGCCGGACGGAGGCAGATCACACGTTCGAGTGACGGGGCGCCCGCGTGTCGCGTGGGTACTGCTCACTGCGGCCCGTACTTGCGCCCCGTCCGCGAGGAGATCCCGCCCAGCAGTCCCCGCGGGACCAGCTTCGCCGCGCCCATCAGGGCCTTGTAGCGCGGGTCGGGGATCGACACGGTCTTTCCGCGGGACAGGTCGGTCAGGGCCGCCGCAGCCACCTTGTCCGCGTCCAGCCACATCCAGCCCGGGATGCTGTCCGTGCCCATCCCGGCCCGCTCGTGGAACTCGGTGCGCACGAAGCCGGGGCACAGTGCCATCAGCCGTACGCCGCTGCCCGCCAGGTCCCGTGCCGCGCCCTGCGTGAACTGCACGACCCACGCCTTGGAGGCGCCGTAGGTGCCGCGTGGCACGAAGGCCGCGACCGAGGCCACGTTCACGACGCCGCCGCGCCCCCGCCCGCGCATCGCCTCCGCCGCCGCCGAGGTCAGCCGGAGCACCGCCTCGCAGTGCACCTTCAGCATCCGCAGCTCGTCGGCCATGGGGACCTCGAGGTAGCGGCCCTTGTTGCCGAAGCCGGCGTTGTTGATCAGCAGGTCGACGGGGCGGCGGGTCTCGCCGAGCCGGGCGGCGACCGCCTCGATGCCGGTGTCGTCCGCGAGGTCGGCGGCGAGCACCTCCACCTCGACGCCGTGCCGGTCGTGCAGTTCGGTCGCCTGCTCGCGCAGCCGCTCGGTGTTCCGGGCCACCAGCACCAGGTCGTGCCCGTCCGCCGCGAGCCGCCGCGCGAACGCAGCCCCGATGCCTGCCGTCGATCCCGTGATCAATGCCGTAGTCATGGCGTAAGGCTAGGGGGCGTCCCGCTGTCCAAAGCATCGGGTCGGAATTCGCCTCCGTGGCAAAGCCTCCCTTATCCTCGGTGGCGTGATCGAGGCTCGTCATCTCCGTGTGCTGCGCGCCGTGGCAACCACTGGTTCCTTCTCCGCCGCCGGGCGCGAGCTGGGCTGCACGCAGCCCGCCGTCAGTCAGCAGATGAAGGCGCTGGAGACCTCCGTCGGCACGCCCCTGCTGGTGCGCACCGGGCGGGAGATGCGGCTGACGCAGGCCGGTGAGGCGCTGGTGCGGCACGCCGCCGGGATCCTGGCCGGGCTGACCGCGGCCGAGGAGGAGGTCGCCGCCATCGCCGGGCTCAGGGCCGGGCGGGTGCGGCTCGTCTCCTTCCCCAGCGGCAGCTCCACCCTCGTGCCCACCGCCCTCGCCGCGCTGCGCGCCGCGCACCCCGGCACCCGGGTCTCCCTGGAGGAGGCCGAACCGCCGAAGTCCGTCCAGCTGCTCCGCGAGGGCGACTGCGACGTGGCCCTCGCCTTCCGCTACGAGGGCGCGGCCGGCGCCGAGGAGTGGGACGACCTGGTCGTCCGGCCGCTGCTGACCGACCGCCTGGTGGCCCTGCTCCCCGAGGAGCACCGCCTCGCCCGCACCGGCGGCCAGGCCGCGGCGCTGGCCATCGGGGACCTGGCCGGCGAGCCCTGGATCGCGGGGTGCCCGCGCTGCCGGGGCCAGCTGGTCGAGGTCTGCGAGGGCGCCGGCTTCACCCCCCGCATCGACTTCGCCACCGACGACTACCCGGCCGTGGTCGGCCTGGTCGGGGCCGGCCTCGGCGTGGCCGTGCTGCCCCAGCTCGCCGTCGAGTCGGTACGCCCCCGGGGTGCGCGCACCCTCGCCCTGGAACCGGCGGTGCGCCGGGAGATCGTCGCCCTCACCCTGCCCGACCTGGCCCAGGTCCCGGCGGTGCGGGCGACCCTGGACGAGCTGGCCCGCGCGGCGTCCGGTCAGTCGGCGGCGCGCTGAGGGCGGCCCCGCGGGCGTACCTCCCGTACGGCTGAAACGTTCCTTCGCTCAGTGGTGGGACGCGTCGTCCGCGCCGCCCGGCGCCGACGCCGACACCAGCCGGTTGCGCGCCCGCCCCATCAGCTCCTCGCGCTCGTCCTCGGTGAGCCCGCCCCACACGCCGTACGGCTCGCGCACCGCCAGCGCGTGCGCGGCGCACTCGGCGCGCACCGGGCACCTCATGCAGACCTCCTTGGCCGAGTTCTCGCGAGCGCTGCGCGCCGCACCCCGCTCACCCTCCGGATGGAAGAACAGCGAGCTGTCCACCCCGCGGCACGCGGCCAGGAGCTGCCAGTCCCACAGGTCCGCGTTCGGACCGGGAAGGCGGGAGAAATCTGCCATTGCGTGACCCCTTGTAGCCGATCTGGGTGGATACGGTGTCCACGACCGTACAACTACGATCTAAGGAGATGAAAATATGACTCATTACGAATCTTGCCGCAGACACCAGCGAAGCGGAAGAAAAGCGGCTAAATGGGGCATGGCTTGTGGGGAAAGCGGGCGGGTCCGCCGCGCGTGACCGCTCGCCACCGGCCCCCTCACGTAGAGTGCCGAAGACGACACACAGCCCCGTAACTCTTTCGAGTGACCGTCGTTGAGAGTGCGGAGGCGGTTGAAGGAACAAGTGCTCGGGCGGACGTCCGGGACGGTCGACCGCACAGGTGACGATTTCGTACCAGCCTGGAGGCTCAACGTGACGCGCATCAGCTGCGGAGGACGGCCATGACTTCCGTCCTCGTCTGCGACGACTCCCCGCTTGCCCGAGAGGCGCTCCGCCGCGCCGTCGCGACCGTGCCCGGCGTCGAGCGCGTGACGACGGCGGCCAACGGCGAGGAAGTCCTCCGCCGCTGGGGCGCCGACCGCTCCGACCTGATCCTGATGGACGTGCGCATGCCCGGCCTGGGCGGCGTCGAGACCGTCCGGCGGCTGCTGTCCGCCGACCCCGGCGCGCGCATCATCATGCTCACCGTCGCCGAGGACCTGGACGGCGTGGCCCTCGCGGTCGCCGCCGGCGCCCGCGGCTACCTGCACAAGGACGCCTCGCGCGCCGAGCTGCGGGCCACCGTCACGCAGGCCCTCGCCGACCCGACCTGGCGGCTCGCCCCGCGCCGGCTGCGCTCCGCCGAGATGGGCGCCGCGCCCACCCTCACCGCACGCGAGATCCAGGTGCTCGAGGGCATGAGCCACGGCCGCTCCAACGCGGAGATCGGCCGCGAGCTGTTCCTCTCCGAGGACACCGTCAAGACGCACGCCCGGCGGCTGTTCAAGAAGCTCGGCGCCTCGGACCGGGCACACGCGGTGGCGCTCGGCTTCCGGTGGGGCCTCGTCCGCTAGGGGCACGCCTCGTGCGGTGCAGAACCAGAGGGGCCGGTGGTCCCGGGGGGCGGCCCTGCGGTCCCGGCGGGTCCCGCGGCGCCGGCCCGGCCGTCCCGATTCCCGCTTACCGCGAGGTGGGCGGGGGTGACAAGGCGGCCCGCCGGACGGCCGGGACCCGTTTCGCCGCGGATGACGCATCCTTGAGGTGTGGAGTTCCTCGGGGACGAGTCGGTCGAGCGGAATGGGAGGGCGCAGGGGATGAGTTCCGGCGCACCCGCTCATAACGCTTCGGTGCACAACGACGGGCGCGAAGCCACGGATCGGACGGCCGCAAGGCACCATGGACCGATGCGTGACGACGAGGCGGCCCCCGACCAGGGAAGGGTCGGCGGGCTCGTGCACCGCGCAGTCGACGGGGACGAGCAGGCCACGCACGACCTGCTCGCCCATGTCCACCCCCTCGCCCTGCGCTACTGCCGCACCCGGCTGTCCCGGCTCCCCGGCGACGCCCGGCACTTCGTCGAGGACCTCGCCCAGGAGGTGTGCGTGGCGGTGCTCCTGGCGCTGCCCCGCTACAAGGACACCGGCCGCCCCTTCGAGGCGTTCGTCTTCGCCATCGCCGCCCACAAGGTCGCCGATCTCCAGCGCGCGGCGATGCGGCACCCCGGCTCCACCGTCGTGCCTTCCGACGAGATGCCCGAGCGGCCCGACGACTCGCTGGGCCCCGAGGAGCGGGCGCTGCTCAGCAGCGACGCCGCCTGGGCCAAGAAACTGCTGGCCAACCTGCCGGAGAATCAGCGTGAACTGCTGCTGCTGCGCATCGCGGTGGGGCTCACGGCGGAGGAGACCGGCCAGATGTTGGGAATGTCACCCGGCGCGGTGCGGGTGGCGCAGCACCGGGCGCTGAGCCGGCTGCGGGCGCTGGCCGAGCAGTAGCCGGCCGGAGTCACCGGCGGCTGGTGCGAACGTACAGGCGCTTTTGGCCTGCTTGATCGTGGAATGAGCCACCCCCACTTCCCGTTAGCATGGACATCCGCACCGATCAAGGCCATTGGGGAAGGTGTCATGACTGCCAACGTCGACGGAGTGCCCGCCAAATTCGCGACCCTCGGGCTGACCTACGACGACGTGCTGCTGCTGCCGGGCGCGTCGGACATGGCTCCCGACGAGATCGACACCGCCTCGTACGTCTCCAAGAACGTCCGGGTGAACATCCCGCTGCTGTCCGCCGCCATGGACAAGGTCACCGAGTCGCGCATGGCGATCGCGATGGCCCGCCAGGGCGGCGTCGGCGTCCTGCACCGCAACCTGTCCATCGAGGACCAGGCCAACCAGGTCGACCTGGTCAAGCGCTCCGAGTCCGGCATGGTGGCCGACCCCATCACCATCGACCCGGACGCCACCCTCGCCGACGCCGACGCGCTGTGCGCCAAGTTCCGCATCAGCGGCGTGCCCGTCACCGACGGCGGCGGCCGGCTCCTGGGCATCGTCACCAACCGCGACATGGCCTTCGAGTCCGACCGCGCCCGGCGGGTGCGCGAGGTCATGACGCCGATGCCGCTGGTCACCGGCAAGGTCGGCATCTCCGGCGTGGACGCCATGGAGCTGCTGCGCCGCCACAAGATCGAGAAGCTGCCGCTGGTCGACGACCAGGGCGTGCTCAAGGGCCTGATCACGGTCAAGGACTTCGTCAAGGCCGAGAAGTACCCGAACGCCGCCAAGGACTCCACCGGCCGCCTGCTGGTCGGCGCCGCGGTCGGCGTGGCCGGCGACGCGTTCGAGCGCGCCCAGGCCCTCATCGAGGCGGGCGTCGACTTCATCGTCGTCGACACCGCGCACGGCCACTCCCGCCTGGTCGGCGACATGGTCGCCAAGATCAAGTCGAACTCCGCCGGCGTCGACGTCATCGGCGGCAACATCGCCACCCGCGACGGCGCCAAGGCCCTCATCGACGCCGGCGTCGACGGCATCAAGGTCGGCGTCGGACCCGGCTCCATCTGCACCACCCGCGTCGTCGCCGGCATCGGCGTCCCGCAGGTCACCGCCATCTACGAGGCGTCGCTGGCCGCCAAGGAGGCCGGCGTCCCGGTCATCGGCGACGGCGGCCTGCAGTACTCGGGCGACATCGCGAAGGCCCTGGTCGCCGGCGCGGACACGGTGATGCTGGGCTCGCTCCTCGCGGGCTGCGAGGAGTCGCCGGGCGAGCTGCTGTTCATCAACGGCAAGCAGTTCAAGTCGTACCGCGGCATGGGCTCCCTCGGCGCGATGCAGACCCGCGGCGACCGCAAGTCGTTCTCCAAGGACCGCTACTTCCAGGAGGGCGTCGCCTCCGACGAGCAGCTGGTGCCCGAGGGCATCGAGGGCCAGGTGCCCTACCGCGGCCCGCTCGCCTCCGTCGTCCACCAGCTGGTCGGCGGCCTGCGCCAGTCGATGTTCTACGTCGGCGGCCGGACCGTGCCGCAGCTCCAGGACAACGGCCGGTTCGTGCGGATCACCTCCGCCGGGCTCAAGGAGAGCCACCCGCACGACATCCAGATGACGGTCGAGGCGCCCAACTACAGCCGCAGCAAGTAGGCAGCAGGTAGGCAGACCGCGCTCCCAGGCGGCCCCGCGAGCATCCGGGGCCGCCTTCGCCGTGCCCGTCGGGGATACTGGGAGGCGCTGCAACGCATCAGGGAAAGGCCACAGACGTGACTGAGATCGAGATCGGGCGCGGCAAGCGCGGCCGCCGGGCGTACGCCTTCGACGACATCGCCGTCGTCCCCAGCCGCCGTACGCGGGACCCGAAGGAGGTCTCGATCGCCTGGCAGATCGACGCCTACCGCTTCGAGCTGCCGTTCCTGGCCGCCCCCATGGACTCGGTCGTCTCCCCGGCCACCGCCATCCGCATCGGCGAGCTGGGCGGCCTCGGCGTGCTGAACCTCGAGGGCCTGTGGACCCGGTACGAGGACCCGCAGCCGCTGCTCGACGAGGTCGCCGGCCTGGACGCGGAGCGCGCGACCCGGCGCCTGCAGGAGATCTACGCGGCCCCCATCCAGGAGGAGCTGATCG
This sequence comes from Streptomyces sp. NPDC048182, assembly GCF_043202555.1. Classification (NCBI taxonomy): domain Bacteria; kingdom Bacillati; phylum Actinomycetota; class Actinomycetes; order Kitasatosporales; family Streptomycetaceae; genus Streptomyces; species Streptomyces sp. NPDC048182. Next base: position 277,912 of record NZ_JBIDAQ010000003.1, read on the forward strand.
GCCGGCGCATCAAGGAGGTGCGCGACGCGGGCGTGGTCACCGCCGCCGCGCTCTCCCCGCAGCGCACCGCCCAGTTCTCCAAGGCCGTCGTGGACGCGGGCGTGGACATCTTCGTCATCCGCGGCACCACCGTCTCCGCCGAGCACGTCTCGGGCGCGCACGAGCCGCTGAACCTGAAGCAGTTCATCTACGAGCTGGACGTGCCGGTGATCGTCGGTGGCTGCGCCACCTACACCGCCGCCCTGCACCTGATGCGCACCGGCGCGGCGGGCGTGCTGGTCGGCTTCGGCGGCGGCGCCGCGCACACCACGCGCAACGTGCTCGGCATCCAGGTCCCGATGGCCACCGCCGTCGCCGACGTGGCCGCGGCCCGCCGGGACTACATGGACGAGTCCGGCGGCCGGTACGTGCACGTGATCGCGGACGGCGGCGTCGGCTGGTCCGGCGACCTGCCCAAGGCGATCGCCTGCGGCGCCGACTCGGTGATGATGGGCTCCCCGCTGGCGCGCGCGACCGACGCGCCGGGCAAGGGCCACCACTGGGGCATGGAGGCAGTGAACGAGGAGCTGCCGCGTGGCCGGAAGGTCGACCTCGGCACGGTCGGCACCATCGAGGAGGTCCTCACCGGCCCGTCCCGCATCCCCGACGGCTCGATGAACTTCTTCGGCGCCCTGCGCCGCGCGATGGCCACGACGGGCTACAGCGAGCTGAAGGAGTTCCAGCGGGTCGAGGTGACGGTGGCGGACTCGCAGCACCGCCGCTGACCCGTTCCGCCCACCTGGCACACGAAGGCCGGCCGCCCTCTCCGGGGCGGCCGGCCTTCGGCGTGTCCCCATGGGACGCCACAGCAGGCCAACCCGCTGGGATCGAGTCCGTCTTCGGATGGTCCAGTTCCGGAGGAGGTGGATCTTGCGGATCTACGGACGTTGAGCGGCCGCCCCCAAGCGAGATGGGGGCGGACACCCGTTCATCGTCCTGGCGCCTGCCGCAGTACCCGCTGCGGTGGGCGCCGCCTGCTTTCACGGTACCCGCGCCGCCCCCCGTCCACCACCAGCCTCCGTGGTGCGGCCCCCCGCGCGCGCCCCCTCCTCACAACCGGTGCGCCGCCCCCGTGGGCGTGGCCCCCCGGGTGTCGAGGAGGAGCTGGGCCTTCACCGACAGGCCCTGGAGGTCATACGTGCGGTGCTGCTGGAGCAGGATCGTGAGGTCGGCGTCGGCGGCGGCCTCGTAGAGGGAGTCGGCGCGGGGAACCGGGCGGTCCAGGACGTTCCAGGACGGGACGTGGGGGTCGTGGTAGCTGACGGCGGCGCCCAGTTCCATCAGGCGGGTCGCGATCTCGTGGGCCGGGGTCGCCCGCTGGTCGCCGAGGTCGGCCTTGTAGGTGACACCGAGGAGCAGGACGCGGGCGCCGCGCGCGGACTTGCCGTGCTCGTTGAGGAGGGCGGCGGCGCGCTGCACGACGTAGCGGGGCATCTGGGCGTTGACCTGCTGGGCCATCTCGACCAGGCGCAGGCCGCGCGGGGCGTGGCCGGTGAGGTCCTGGGGGACGGAGTGGCCGCCGACGCCGGGTCCCGGGCGGAAGGCCTGGAAGCCGAAGGGCTTGGTCTCCGCGCAGCGGATGACGTCCCAGAAGTCGACGCCCAGGTCGTGGCAGAGCATGGCCGTCTCGTTGACGAGGGCGATGTTGACGTGCCGGAAGTTGGTCTCCAGGAGCTGCACGGTCTCGGCCTCGCGGGTGCCACGCGCGCGTACCACCTTGTCGGTGAGCCGCCCGTAGAAGGCGGCGGCCGACTCGGTGCAGGCGGGGGTGAGGCCGCCGATGACCTGCGGAGTGGTGGTGGGCGTGGCGTCGCGGTTGCCGGGGTCGACGCGGCTGGGGGAGTAGGCGAGGTGGAAGTCGCGGCCGGCGCGCAGTCCGGAGCCCTGCTCCAGGATCGGGCGCAGGAACTCCTCGGTCGTGCCGGGTCGGACCGGGGACTGGAGGATGACCGTGGTGTGCGGGCGCATGTGCGCGGCGAGGGTGCGGGCCGCGTCCGCGATCTGGGCGAGGTCGGGGGCGCCGTCCGCGTCCGGCGGGGTGGGCGGGCAGATCACCGCGGTGCGCACCCGGCCCAGCTCGGCGGGGGCCGCGGTGGTGCGGAAGCCGGTGGCCAGCATCCGGCGCACCTCGGCGGGGGTGAGCGGGCCGGGCTCGGGTCCGGTGGGGTAGCCGAGCGTGGGGATGCCGGCGGCGACGGCGGCCTGGGCCAGCGGCAGGCCGTACGGGCCGAGTCCGATGACGGCGAGATCTGCGGGCATGGCGTGGGCCGTCCTTCCCAGTAACCGAAGCGGGACAGGTGCGCAAGCCCGGTGGACAGAACGGGCGAGCACAACGTCAGACTAGGAGTAAATATGACCGACCTGTGGGATTGCGTGCCTGTATGTCCGGGAGTGTCGAGATGTCCGGAGCTGCCGAGCGTTGTCCACAGGCCCGGCGCGTGACGGCGGAGTCGGGCAAGCTGGTCAGAACCTGGGCGGCGGGGTACCCAGGGACCGGGCCTCGCCCCGACGGGGTGCGGCGGACGTGACGGACAGCGGGAGGCAGCGGTGAGGACAGCGACACTGGGGCCGGAGCAGCGCGCCGAGGCGCTCGCGGCGATGGCCGAGCGGGAGCTGGACGTACTGGTGGTGGGCGCCGGCGTGGTCGGCGCGGGCACCGCCCTAGACGCGGTGACACGCGGCCTGTCCACCGGCCTGGTCGAGGCGCGGGACTGGGCGTCGGGCACCTCCAGCAGGTCCAGCAAGCTGATCCACGGCGGGCTGCGCTATCTGGAGATGCTCGACTTCGCCCTGGTCCGCGAGGCGCTGAAGGAGCGCGGCCTGCTCCTGGAGCGGCTCGCGCCGCACCTGGTCAAGCCGGTGCCCTTCCTCTACCCCCTCCAGCACAAGGGCTGGGAGCGGCTGTACGCCGGCTCGGGCGTCGCGCTCTACGACGCGATGTCGATGGCGCGCGGCCACGGCCGGGGCCTGCCCGGGCACCGGCACCTGACCCGCCGTCACGCCCTGCGCGTGGCACCGGCGCTGCGCAAGGACGCCCTGGTCGGCGCGTTGCAGTACTACGACGCGCAGATGGACGACGCCCGCTTCGTCACCACCCTGGTGCGCACCGCGGCGGCGTACGGCGCGCCGGTCGCCAACCGCGCCCGCGTCACCGGCTTCCTGCGCGAGGGCGAGCGCGTGGTCGGCGCGCGCGTGCGGGACGTCGAGGCGGGCGGCGAGTACGAGATCCGGGCCAAGCAGGTGGTCAACGCGACCGGGGTGTGGACCGACGACACCCAGTCGATGGTCGGCGAGCGCGGCCAGTTCCACGTCCGCGCCTCCAAGGGCATCCACCTGGTCGTCCCCAAGGACCGCATCCACTCCAGCACCGGCCTGATCCTGCGCACCGAGAAGTCCGTCCTCTTCGTCATCCCCTGGGGCCGGCACTGGATCATCGGCACCACGGACACCGACTGGGACCTCGACAAGGCCCACCCGGCCGCCTCCAGCGCCGACATCGACTACCTGCTCGAACACGTCAACTCCGTCCTCTCCGTGCCCCTCACCCGCGACGACGTCCAGGGCGTCTACGCGGGGCTGCGCCCGCTGCTGGCCGGCGAGTCCGACGCCACCAGCAAGCTCTCCCGCGAGCACACCGTGGCCCACCCGGTGCCGGGCCTGGTCGTGGTGGCGGGCGGCAAGTACACGACGTACCGGGTGATGGCCAAGGACGCCGTCGACGAGGCGGTGCACGGCTTGGACATGCGGGTCGCCGACTGCGTCACCGACGACCTGCCCCTGCTCGGCGCCGAGGGCTACCACGCGATGTGGAACGCCCGGGCGCGGGTCGCCGCGCAGACCGGGCTGCACGTGGTGCGGGTGGAGCACCTGCTCAACCGGTACGGCACGGCCGCCGAGGAACTGCTCGCGCTCGTCGCCGCCGACCCCACCCTCGGCGAGCCCCTCCAGGCCGCCGACGACTACCTGCGGGCCGAGATCGTCTACGCCGCCTCGCACGAGGGCGCGCGCCATCTGGACGACGTGCTGACCCGGCGCACCCGGATATCCATCGAGACCTTCGACCGCGGCACCCGCAGCGCCCGCGAGGCCGCCGAGCTGATGGCACCGGTCCTCGGCTGGGACAAGGACCAGGTCGAACGGGAGGTCCAGCACTACGAGAAGCGGGTCGAGGCCGAGCGCGAGTCGCAGCGCCAGCCCGACGATCTGACGGCCGACGCGGCCCGCCTCGGGGCACCGGACATCGTGCCGCTCTGACGGGGCACCCGCAGGGGATGACGCGCGGTCAGCCCGCCGTGCGGCCGGGCAGAGCCCAGTCCCTGACCCGCACGCGGGCCGGCCGAAGGGCGCCGTCCACCGGTCCGCGCCGGGCACGCGGGCGAGGACCGGTGCGAGGGGCACCCTGGGCGTCGGGCACTTGTCGGGTGAGAGACAATGAAGGCTCTGTCAGGGCGGGTTGCATGAGGGGACGCATGTCGGAGGCGGAGCGGGCGGGGACATCCCGTCAGGACAAGAGCGCACGTCTCCTCGCCGGGCGCTACCGGCTGGGAGACGTGCTCGGCCGAGGCGGCATGGGGACGGTGTGGCGCGCCGAGGACGAGACCCTCGGACGCACGGTCGCCGTCAAGGAGCTGCGGTTCCCGACCAACATCGACGAGGACGAGAAGCGGCGCCTGATCACGCGCACCCTGCGCGAGGCCAAGGCGATCGCGCGGATCCGCAACACCAGCGCCGTGACGGTCTACGACGTCGTCGAGGAGGACGACCGGCCGTGGATCGTGATGGAGCTCGTCGAGGGCAAGTCGCTCGCCGAGGTCATCCGCGAGGACGGCCTGCTCGACGCGCACCGCGCCGCCGAGGTCGGCCTCGCCGTGCTCGACGTGCTGCGCTCGGCGCACCGCGAGGGCATCCTGCACCGCGACGTGAAGCCGTCCAACGTGCTGATCTCCGAGGACGGCCGGGTGGTGCTGACCGACTTCGGCATCGCGCAGGTCGAGGGCGACCCGTCCATCACCTCCACCGGCATGCTCGTCGGCGCCCCCTCCTACATCTCGCCGGAGCGCGCCCGCGGCCACAAGCCCGGCCCCGCCGCCGACCTGTGGTCGCTCGGCGGCCTGCTGTACGCGGCGGTCGAGGGCACCCCGCCCTACGACAAGGGCTCCGCCATCGCCACCCTCACCGCGGTGATGACGGAGAACCTGGAGGAGCCGAAGAACGCCGGGCCGCTGAGGGACGTCATCTTCGGGCTGCTCAACAAGGACCCCGACCAGCGGCTCGACGACGCCGGGGCGCGGGCGCTGCTCACCCGGATCGTCAGCGCCCCGGCCGGCGCGGGCGAACCGCTGGACGCCACCCGGGTCGTGCCGCTGCCCGCGCAGCCCGACGAGCGCTCCCGCCGGGGCGGCGGGAAGGGTGCCGGGGGCAGGCGGACCGAGGAGGGCGGCGACCGGCTGCGCGGGGCGCTGCGATCGGTGCGCAAGGCCGCCGTGGGTGCGGGGGCCGGGGCCGGCGCGGGTGCCGCCGGGAGTGACGCCCGGTCCGCGTCCGGCTCCGGTTCGGCGCCCGCCGCGTCGGGCGTGCCCGCGTCGCGGACGCCGGCGGCCGGTTCCGGGGCCGATGCGGGTCCAGGCCCGGGTGCCGGCTCCGGCTCGGGCTCGGCGGGCTCCGGTGGGGTGAATGCCGGGTCCGGCGGGCGGAGTTCCGGCTGGCCCGTCGTGCCGCCGCCGGACCTGCCCGCCCGGTCCGCGCCCCGGGCGCCGCTCAGCGACGTGGTGCCACGCCGGACGCTGGTGATCATCGCGGTGGTGGTGGCCCTGGCCGTGCTCGGCACCGTGCTCGCCCTGGTCCTCGGGGGCGGCGACGACGACAAGGGCGCGCAGGGCGCCGGCGACGCCAAGTCGTCCGCCTCCGCGCCCGCGAGCGGCGACACCGGGCGGGAGGCGAGCGGGGGCACGCGCACCGACGGCTCCACCGGCGCCAGTGCCTCGGCCACCGGCGAGTCCCCGCGGTCCAGCGCCAGCGGGTCGGGCAAGCCCGGCGCGGGGAGCGGCGGCTCCGACGACGATGACTCCGACGACACCGACGACTCCAAGGTCGAGGGCGTGGCCACCACCCACCAGGGCGCCCAGGGGTACCGGCTCGGCCTGCCCGCGGGGTGGAAGTACGGCTCCAAGGACTCGGCCGGCGACCGCTTCACCGGCCCGGACGGGCAGAAGCTGCTCGTCGCCTGGACGTCCTCGCCCAAGGGCGACCCGGTGCAGGACTGGAAGAACCAGGAGCGGTACATGACCCGCTCCGGCTACCAGAAGATCCGCATAGAGAAGGTGGGCTTCCGGAGCTGGAACGCGGCCGACTGGGAGTTCACCTACACCGACGGCGGCACCTCCTACCGGACCGTGGACCGCGGCTTCGTCGTCGACGACCGGCAGGGGTACGCCCTGATGTACACCGCGCGGGCCGCCGACTGGGACGGCGACCAGCGCCGGGACACCTGGAGGACGCTGACGGAGAGCTTCCGGCCCAAGTCCTGAGCCGGCACTCGGGGTTGGCCTGTACCAGATTCGGGCACGAGAGATCCGGCATCCCTCGTTGCGGGTTGCCTCCGGCACGTATCGTGAGTGTTTGCGGACCGTACGCAGCCGTAACGGGCCGCCGGACGAACGGAATCGACCGACAGACCGCCGGGGGTGGCGACGTGGACGACTACGCGGGACGGGTCCTCGCCGACCGCTACCGGCTGCCGCTGCCGCCCTCCGACGAGTACGAACTCACCGAGTCGCCGGCCTTCGACACCTACAGCGGGCAGGAAGTCCTGGTGCGGCAGCTGCCGTTGCCGGAGGTCGTCGAGGCGGAGGTGCTCGACGCGGAGGGACTGCCGGAGGGCTTCACCGCCCGTGACGGCGCCGTCCGGCGTCCGGTCCAGCGGACCCCGTCCGGGCGGGGCGGGACGCGCCGGCCGGCCGACCCGGTGGTCCGGCGGGCGGTCGAGGCCGCGCAGGCGGCGGCCGCGGTGCCCGACCATCCGCGTCTCGACCAGGTCTTCGACGTGTTCGCCGAGGGCGGTTCGCTGTGGGTGGTCAGCGAGCTGGTGGCCGCGAGGCCGCTGGCCGCGCTGCTCGCCGAGCAGCCGCTGACGCCCTACCGGGCGGCGGAGGTCGCCGCGGACGTCCTGCTCGCGCTGCGGGTCCTGCACGCCTACGGGTGGGTGCACCGCAACATCACCGCGCGCACGGTGCTCGTCTGCGACGACGGCCGCGTGATGCTGACCGGCCTGGCGGTGGGGGCGGCCGAGGAGGCCCTGTGCGGGTACGACCCGGTGCCGGCCGCGGAGGACGACGAGGCGGCCCCCGCCGCCCCGGCCCTCCCCGCGACGACACCGACGGCTCCCGGCACGCCGGGCACCTCGGCGTACCCCGCTCCCGGCAGTCCGGGCCCGCCGGTGGCACCCGCCCTCGGCGGTCCCGGCGGTCCCGGCGCTCCCGTGGCACCCGCTCCCGGCGTGCCCGCCCCCGGGGCCCCGATCGAGAGCTACGGTCCCGGTGGCACCGGCCCCGCCGGGGTCGATCCCGAGGCCGAGCGGCGGGCCGCCATCCAGGCGCGGAACGCCGGTGAGCTGCCGGGCCCGGGGAAGCCCGAGGGGGGCCGGGCCCTGCCGGGACCCGGCCCCGCCGGGCCGGCCGCCACCGACGACGTCCGCGCGGCCCGCGCCGGTGCGATCGCCGCGTACCGGGCGGGGGCCCGTGCCGCCGCCCGCATCCAGGAGGCGCAGACCGGCCGTGCCGCCCTGCCCGGCGCCCGCCCCGCCCCCGACGACGGTCCGGCAGCCGACGAGGGGCAGGACCCGGGCTCCCGGCCCGCGCCCCCGGGACAGATCGCCGACCCCTACGGCGTGCGCACCACCCCCTGGCACGGCGCCACACCCCGCCCCGCCGGCGGCCCACCGCCCACCACCGCCCAGCCCCCGACCGCCTCCCCGCCCCGCGCCCTCCCGGCGGCACGGGACCCGCACGACCGGCCGCGCTCCGGCGGCTCCGGCGCGCCGGGCCCGTACGACCGGAGCACCTCGCAGGCCCAGCCCGGCGGTCGGGCCGCACCGGATCCGTACAACCGGGCGCACCCCGACCGTCCCGCAGCTCCGGGCCCGTACGACCGGCCGCGCTCCGATGGTTCCGGCGCGCCGGGCCCGTACGACCGGAGCACCTCGCAGGCCCAGCCCGGCAGTCCCGCCGTTCCTGGCCCGTACGGCCGGCCCGCTCCCGACCCTCGCCCCGCCGCTCAGGTGCCGTACGAGAACCGACCGCAGCACCCCGCCCCGGGCCGTTGGGACGAGCCGGCCGGTCGGGCCGCCCGGCGCGGTCCCGCCACCGCGTTGGCCGCCGAGCGGGCGCGGCAGGCGCGGATGGCCGTCGTGGGGCCGGTGACCGAGCGGTGGGCGCCCGAGCAGGCCGGGCCGGTGCACGAGAACTGGCAGTTGGCGGCGCCCATCGGTCCCGCCACCGACCTGTGGGCCCTCGGCGCGCTGCTGTTCCGCGCCGTGCAGGGGCACGCGCCCTACCCGGAGGAGTCCACCGCCGAGCTGGTGCAGATCGTGTGCGCGGAGCCGCCGGCGTTCGCCGAGGAGTGCGGGCCGCTGCGCCCGGTCGTGGAGTCGCTGCTGCGTCAGGACCCCACCGAGCGCATCGAGTTCGAGGAGCTGAGCGGCTGGCTGCGCTCCCTCGTCCGGTCGGCGCCCGAGCCGGAGGCCGGGATGCACGTGGTCGCCGCCCCGCCCCCCGACACCGCGCGGCTGCCGATCATCCGGCGCCGCGGCGAGCTGGTGCGCCGGCGGCGGGCCGGCCTGCCCGCGCACCACGGGCGGCACAAGCGGGCCCGCGAGGAGGCCGAGCGCTCCCCGCGCAGCCTGGGCCGCACCCTGCTCCTCCTGGTGCTGCTCGTCCTGGCCGGCGCGGTCGCCTACGCCATGTTCTTCATGCCGAAGAGCGACACCGCCGGTTCCGGCGCGGGCGACCGCACCGGCTCGGCCGGTGAGGCGAGCCGTCCGCCGCCCGAGCGGTCGCCGGACGACTCACCGAGTGCGGAGCCGAGCACGGAGCCCAGCACGCGGCCGAGCACCGAGGAGCCCTCCGGCGCCACCGAGCCGCAGAGCAACGTCCCCGACGGCTTCACCCTGCGCCAGGACCCCGAGGGCTTCCGCCTCGCCGTGGCCGACGGCTTCCGCCGCACCCCCCGCAACGGCAGCGGGCAGGTCGTCTACACCAAGGGTGCCTTCGAGCTGTTGGTCGTTCCCGGACGGGACAGCGCGGGGCAGTACGGCACCGACCCGATGGCCTACCAGCGGGACAAGGAGCGGGAGTTGCAGCCGTACCGCGACTCCAGCTGGGCCACCTCCAGCGGCCTGAAGACCATCGAGGTGGGCGGACGCACCATGGCCGAGGGGCAGTTCACCTGGACCGGGTCCGGCGGAGGGGAGCTGTTCGTGCGCAACGTGGCGATGCTCATCGATGGCCGTTACCACATCGTCCAGGTGCGCGGCCCCGAGGCCGAACGCGACCAGGTGACCCGCATCTACGAGCAGGCGTCGGCGAGTTACCGGTACACGCGCTGACGGGAGCCGCGCCGAAGGGTTGCCTTCCGTTCGCGGAAGCGACAACCGTCACAGAGCTGTCCCGGTGACCCCCCGGGCGTTCCCCGGGAGGCGGTCGGTTCCTTAGTCTGACCCTGACAACACCATTGCGGGGCAACGTGAATCAGATGCAGGGCCGGCTCGTCGCGGACCGTTACCGGCTCGGTGACGCCATCGGCAGCGGCGGTATGGGACGGGTGTGGCGCGCCCACGACGAGGTGCTCCACCGGACCGTCGCCATCAAGGAGCTGACCGCGGCGCTCTACGTGACCGAGAGCGACCAGGCGGTGCTGCTCGCGCGCACCCGGGGCGAGGCGCGGGCGGCGGCGCGGATCAACCACTCGGCGGTCGTCACCGTGCACGACGTGCTGGAGCACGACGGCCGGCCGTGGATCGTGATGGAGCTGGTCGAGGGCCGCTCGCTGGCCGACGCCGTCAAGGAGGAGCAGCGGGTCGAGCCGCGCGAGGCCGCCCGGATCGGCCTGTGGGTGCTGCGCGCCCTGTGCGCCGCGCACGCCGCGGGTGTCCTGCACCGCGACGTCAAGCCGGGCAACGTGCTGCTCGGCCGGGACGGCCGGGTGCTGCTCACCGACTTCGGCATCGCCCAGATCGAGGGCGACTCCACCATCACCCGCACCGGCGAGGTCGTCGGCTCGGTCGACTACCTCGCGCCGGAGCGCGTCCGGGGCCACGACCCCGGGCCGGCTTCCGACCTGTGGGCGCTGGGCGCGACGCTGTACACGGCGGTGGAGGGCGTCTCGCCGTTCCGCCGCACCTCGCCGCTGACCACGATGCAGGCGGTGGTCGAGGAGCAGACCCCCGAGCCGCGGAACGCCGGCGCGCTGGCGCCCGTCATCGAGGCCCTGCTGCGCAAGGACCCGGCGGCCCGGCCGCCCGCCGCCGAGGCCGAGCGGCTGCTCGCCGCGGCGGCGGAGGGGCGGCACCCGGGCGCCCCTCCGGCGGTGGGGTACGGGGACACCGGCCAGGGGCCGGGCCACACAGCGGTCGGTCATCCGGCCCCGGGTTATCCCACGGCCGGGCAACCCGCCGCCGGCCATCCCGCTACCGGCCATCCCGCCGCTGGCCATCCCCCCACTGGCCATCCGGCGACCGGCCCGACGGCCATGGGACCGGCGCCGGCCTGGCCCCCGGCGGCCACGGGCCCGACCCCCACCGGGCCGATGACGCACACCGGGCCCGTCCCCGCCGCCGGCCCCCTGCGCCGGCGCCTGCGCACGCTCGCCCTGATCGTCGTGGTGGCCGCCCTGGTCGGCGGCGGCACCGCCGTCTGGCTCCAGAGCCGGGACGAGGGCCGGGGCTCCGGACAGGGCGGCGCGGGCCCCACGCCCGGCCCGACCACCTCGGCCACCTCCGGCCCGTCGCCCTCCACCTCCGCCTCCGAGGACGACCCGAGTGCGGGCCCCTCGGAGCCCTCCGACTCCGTCCCGGCGGGCTGGACGCGCCGCGACGACCCGGCGGGTTTCAGCCTCTCGCTGCCCGAGGGCTTCAAGCGCGAGGAGTTCACCACCGACGGCGGTCTGAAGCAGATCGACTACTCGCCCGACGGCGGCCGGAACTTCCTGCGGGTGGCCGTCGAGACCGACCCCGACTACGACGACCCGGTCGCCCACCAGCGCGACCTGGAAGCGCAGTTGCAGGGCCTGGCCGACTACCACCGCGTCACCCTGGCCGCCTCCACCTACCGCGACCGCAAGAGCGCCCACTGGGAGTACACCTGGACCGCGCGGGCCAAGGACACGCCGTTCCCCGGTCCGCGCCGGGCCGTCGAGGAGACGTACATCTCCCGCGACGGCACCGAGTACGCGATCTACATGTCGTCGCCCGCCGAGAACTGGCCCACCACCCGCGAGCAGTTCCGGACGGTGCTGCGCAGCTGGGAGGAGCAGCCCGGCTGACCCGGTCCCCGGCCGCGGGGCGCCCTCCCGGCCCGTCGGTTGTCGGCCACCGGCGTCCCGGCGGTCCGGAGCGCGTGCCTCCGGTGCGGCATCATGAGCCGCATGGTGACCGAGGGCGCGGGCGGGCGGGTCCTCGCGGGCCGCTACCGGCTCCAGGAGCGGCTCGGCCACGGCGGCATGGGCATCGTGTGGCGGGCCACCGACCAGCTGCTGGCCCGTCAGGTGGCCGTCAAGGCGCTCCCGCTGGACGACACCCTCTCCGCCGCCGAGGCCCGGCGCCGCCGCGAGCGCACCCTGCGCGAGGCCCGCGCGGTCGCGGGGCTGCGGCACCCGCACGTCATCGTCGTCCACGACGTGGTCGAGGAGGACGCGCACGCGTACATGGTGATGGAGCTGGTCGACGGCGGCTCGCTGGCCGACCGGCTCCGCGCGCACGGCCCGGTGGACGCCCGCGAGGCCGCCCGCATCGGGGTCGCCCTGCTCGGCGCGCTGCGCGCCGCACACGCCGCCGGCGTCCTGCACCGGGACGTCAAGCCCTCCAACGTGCTGGTCGGCGCCGACGGCCGGGTCGTGCTCACCGACTTCGGCGTGGCCCAGGTCGCCGGCGCCACCACCCTCACCGAACTGGGCGCCTTCGTCGGCTCGCCGGAGTACACCGCCCCCGAGCGGATGTCCGGGGCGCCCGCGGGGCCCGCCGCCGACCTGTGGTCGCTGGGCGTCCTGCTGTGCGCGGTGCTCAGCGGCGCCTCGCCCTTCGAACGCGACTCCCTGGGCGGCGTCCTGCGCGCCGTCGTCACCGACGCGATCCGCCCGCCGGCCGAGGCCGGGCCGATCCTGCCCGTCGTCCGGGGCCTGCTGCAACGCGACCCGGAGCGGCGCGTGGACGCCGAGGAGGCGGAACGGCTGCTGCGGGCGTACCTCGCCACCGGCCGCACGCCGGCACGCCGCCGTACCCAGCCCCGGGTACGGCCCCGTACCCGGACCCGCCCCGCCGCCCGTGGTGCCCTCGCCGCCCTCCTCCTCGTCGCCTTCGCGGCCGGCGCCGGCGTCGCGGCGGTGGCGCTGCTCGCCGACCACGGCGGCAGCGGCGGCGGCAGCCCGTCGAGTTCGGCACCCGCGACCCCGACCCCCGGCCCGTCACCGCCGGGGAGCACGCCCAACATGCCTAAAGGGGAGATAAGCGGCACCGCGCGTCACGGGTCTGTGACCACGGGCCACAAGCGGTGGATCGGGACACCTCCACCGCGATATGGATGAACCATGAGCAGTAACGGGGGACCTCGCAACGGGCCGGACGAGCCCACGAGTTACGGACTGGAGCCGCCGGGCCCGCGCCAGGACCCGCCCGTCGCCGTGCCGCACCCCGGCAATCCGTACGCCACACCCACGCAGGTCGCGCCGGTGCGGACGGAGGCCCCGCCGGCGTCCGACCCGGGCGCGGGCCGGCTCATCGCCGGGCGCTACCGGCTGGTGGCCAAGCTGGGGCACGGCGGCATGGGCACGGTGTGGCGGGCGACGGACGAGACCGTGGACCGCGAGGTCGCCGTCAAGGAGCCGCGGGTCCCCGACGGCCTCCCCGCCCGCGAACGGGACAACGCCTTCGAGCGGATGCGCCGCGAGGCCCGCGCGGCGGCCCGGCTGGACCACCCGGCCGTGGTCAACGTGCACGACGTGGCGGTGGTCGACGAGCAGCCGTGGATCGTCATGGAGCTGGTGCACGGCCGCACCCTGGGCGACGCCCTCAAGGAGGGCACCCTGGAGAACCGTGAGGCCGCCCGGATCGGCCTGGAGGTGCTCGGCGCCCTGGAGGCCGCGCACGCCGCCGGCGTCCTGCACCGGGACGTCAAGCCGGACAACGTCCTGCTCGGCCGGCACGACCGGGTCGTCCTCACCGACTTCGGCATCGCGCAGATCGAGGGCGAGACCAACCTGACCGACACCGGCGGCTTCGTCGGCTCGCCGGAGTACATCGCGCCGGAGCGGGTCCTCGGCCGCCGTCCGGGCCCCGCCTCCGACCTGTGGTCCCTCGGCGTGGTGCTCTACGCGGCGACGGAGGGCATCTCGCCGTTCCGCCGCAGCAACACCCCCGCCACGCTCCAGTCGGTGCTCAACGCCGTGCCCGCGCCGCCCGCCGCCGCGCACGGCCCGCTGGCCGAGGCCATCACCGGCCTGCTGGCGAAGGACCCCGCGCGCCGCCCCGACGCGGCCCGGGTGCGCGCCCTGCTGGAGCAGGCCGCGAACCCGCCGGCGCCGGCGCCGACGGTCCGCGTCGTCACCGCCGTCTCGGGCGGCCTGCGCTCCTACCGTCCCGGCAAGGGGACCTGGATCGCGCTCGGCGCGGCCGTCGTCGCGGTGGCGCTGGGGTCGTACCTGCTGGTCGCGGACCCCTTCGCCGGGTCGCTGCCGGACGGCTGGAAGCGGTACGAACTGGACAAGAAGGAGGCCATGAGCGTCGCCGTGCCGGCCCCGTTCGTGAAGGCGCCGCACCCCGACGACTGGGACGGCACCAGCGACACCTTCTCCGACCCCAGCGGGGCGGTCACCGTGCGGGTGGACCGCGACATCAAGGCCGAGGACAAGGACAACGCCATCCCGGCGACCGCCTCGGCCTACGGGTGGCAGGACTGGGACATGTTCAAGGACGGTGAGTACGGCTGGAACATGGCCGACAAGCCGGTCCCGCAGGGCGAGCCGCGCGAGGCCGAGTACCAGGGCCGCAAGGCCGCCGAGAACGTCATCCGGTACACGACCGCGGACACCGAGAACCCGCGCGAGCGGGAGATCCACCTCTTCTACTACCGCGCCGGCAACGGCGACATGTACCGGGCCTGGATCGACTACCCGTACAAGGGCTACTTCGCCGACGAGAGCCGGGACATCGCCAAGACGGTGATCGACCACTGGGACATCGACAACCTCTGAGCCCACCGGCCACCGCGGAGCACAACGCGCTGATCAGGGTGTTTGCTGCCAGTGGACGCTGGCGGCATGCGGCCGGTCGTGACCGGTCGGTGAAAGCCCATTACCGACGGGTACACAAAGGCCGCCCGACGTCATACCCTGCGGCTCATGACGGACGCGCAGGCACCAGCCATCACCGGCACCAACCCCCTCGCCCCCGCACCGCAGGGCGCCCGCACCGCCGCCGACGTGGTCACGCCGGAGCTGGTCGCCCAGCTGACCCGGGGCGTGGCCGGCTCCGGGCGCACCGCCAACCACACGCCGTTCACCGGCGAGAAGCTGGCCGACCTGCCCGAGTCGACGCCCGAGGACGTCGCCGGCGCCTTCGAGGCCGCCCGCACCGCCCAGGCCGCCTGGGGCCGCACGCCGGTGCGCCGGCGCGCCGCGGTGCTGCTGCGCTTCCACGACCTGGTCCTGGCCCGCCAGGCCGAGGTCCTCGACCTGATCCAGCTGGAGACCGGCAAGGCCCGCCTGCACGCCCACGAGGAGGTGCAGGCCGTCGCCATCGCCGCCCGGCACTACGGCCGCCGCGCCGCCGCCTACCTGCGCCCCAAGCGGCACGCCGGGGCCATGCCGACGCTGACCAAGGTCACCGAGTTGCGCCACCCGCGCGGGGTGGTCGGCCAGATCGCGCCCTGGAACTACCCGCTGGAGCTGTCCGTCGGCGACGCGCTGCCCGCCTTCGCCGCCGGCAACGCGGTGGTCATGAAGCCCGACACCGAGACCTGCCTGACCGCCCTGTGGGCCCGCGACCTGCTGATCGAGGCCGGGCTGCCGCCGGAGGTCTTCCAGGTCGTCATCGGGGAGGGGCCGGTCGTCGGCCCCGAGATCGTCCGGCACGCCGACTACGTCTCCTTCACCGGCTCCACCCGCACCGGCCGCGAGGTCGCCCAGGGCGCCGCCGCCCGCCTGGTCGGCGTCTCGCTGGAACTGGGCGGCAAGAACGCCATGCTGGTCCTGGAGGACGCCGACCTGGACAAGGCGGCGGCCGGCGCGGTGCGCGCCTGCTTCTCCTCCGCGGGCCAGCTGTGCATCTCCATCGAGCGGCTCTTCGTCCACGAGTCGGTCGCCGACGCCTTCCTGGAGCGCTTCGCCGCCCGCACGAAGGCCATGCGGCTCGGCACCTCCCTCGCCTACGGCGCCGACATGGGCTCGCTGGTGGGGGAGCGGCAGCTCAAGACCGTGGAGGCGCACGTCTCCGACGCCGTCGCCAAGGGCGCGAAGGTCGTCGCCGGCGGCACCGCCCGCCCGGACATCGGCCCGTACTTCTACGAGCCGACCATCCTCGACGGCGTCGAGGAGACCATGACCCTGTGCGCCGAGGAGACCTTCGGGCCGGTCGTCGCGATCCACCGCTTCGGCACCGAGGAGGAGGCCGTCGAACGGGCCAACGCCACGGCGTACGGACTGAACTCCTCGGTGTGGACGAAGGACGGCCGCCGCGGCCGGGACATCGCCGCCCGCCTGCGCACCGGCACGGTGAACGTCAACGAGGGCTACGCCCCCGCCTACGGCAGCGTGCAGTCCCCGATGGGCGGCATGAAGGACTCGGGCCTCGGCCGCCGCCACGGCTCGGAGGGCATCCTCAAGTACACCGAGGCCCAGACGGTCGCCCACCAGCGCCTGCTCCCGATGGCGCCCTCGCTGGGGATGGACGACGAGAAGTACGCCCAGTTCATGAGCCGCAGCTTGCGTGCCATGAAGACACTCCGGTTCAGGTGACCGACCTTCTTCAGGGGCGCGGGGCTGTATCGACTTGCGGCTCCGCCGCGTGAGCGCGACCAGCCCAGGACGGCCCGCACGCGACACTCAAAGAGGAGACCCCGTGCCCAAGGACGCAGACGCCTACGACTACGACGTCCTAGTCATCGGCTCCGGCTTCGGCGGCTCGGTAACGGCCCTCCGCCTCACGGAGAAGGGCTACCGCGTAGGCGTCCTGGAGGCCGGCCGCCGCTTCACCAGGGAGACCCTCCCCAAGAACTCCTGGGACCTCAAGAACTACCTCTGGGCGCCAAAGCTAGGCATGTTCGGCATCCAGCGCATCCACCTCCTCGGCAACGTCATGGTCCTGGCCGGCGCCGGCGTGGGCGGCGGATCGCTCAACTACGCCAACACCCTCTACGTCCCCCCGAAGCCCTTCTTCGAGGACCCGCAGTGGAAGGACATCACCGACTGGCAGGAGGAGTTGGCGCCCCACTACGACCAGGCCCGCCGCATGCTGGGCGTGCGCCTCAACCCCACCATGACCCCGTCCGACGTCCACCTGAAGGCGGCGGCGCAGAAGATGGGCGTCGGCGACACCTTCCACCTCGCCCCGGTCGGCGTCTTCTTCGGCGACGGCGAGGACGCGGACGGCGCGGCCAAGGCCCGGCCCGGCGCCACCGCGGACGACCCGTACTTCGGCGGAGCCGGACCGGCCCGCACCGCCTGCACCGAGTGCGGCGAGTGCATGACCGGCTGCCGGCACGGCGCGAAGAACACCCTGAACGAGAACTACCTCCACCTCGCCGAGCGGGCCGGCGCGGTCGTGCACCCCCTGACCACGGTCGTCTCCGTCACCGACGACTCGCGGGGCGGCTACGCGGTGGCGACCCTGCCGACCGACCGGCGCGGCCGGAACAAGAAGAGGAAGGCCGAGGGACGCCTCTTCACCGCCCGCCGCGTGGTCGTCGCGGCCGGCACCTACGGCACCCAGACGCTGCTGCACCGCATGAAGGCGAGCGGCCGGCTGCCGTACCTCTCCCCGCGCCTCGGCGACCTCACCCGCACCAACTCCGAGGCCCTGGTCGGCGCGCAGACCGACGACCGCCGCTACCGCCGGGCGACCGGCACGCCCAAGGCCGACTTCACCCGCGGCGTCGCCATCACCTCCTCGATCCACCCCGACGAGAACACCCACGTCGAGCCGGTCCGCTACGGCAAGGGCTCCAACTCGATGGGCGGCCTGTCCATCCTCCAGGTCCCCTACGCCGAGGGCTCCTCGCGCGCCCTCGGCTGGCTGGTGCACGCCGCCCGGCACCCGATGCTGGTCGCCCGCTCGCTCTCCAACCGGCGCTGGTCGGAGCGGACCATCATCGGGCTGGTCATGCAGTCCCTGGACAACTCGCTGACGACGTACCTGAAGCCCGGCGGCGTCGGCAAGGGCCTGCTCACCGCCCGGCAGGGCCACGGCGCGCCGAACCCCAAGCAGATCAGGGCCGCCACGGAGGCCGCCTCCGCGCTCGCCGCCGAGATCAACGGCTTCGCCGGGTCCAACGTCGGCGAGCTGATGGGCACCCCGCTCACCGCGCACTTCCTCGGCGGCTGCCCCATCGGCGACTCCCCGGAGACCGGCGTCATCGACCCGTACCACCGGCTCCACGGCCACCCGGGCATCTCGGTCGTGGACGGCGCCGCGGTCTCGGCGAACCTGGGCGTCAACCCGTCGCTGACGATCACCGCGCAGGCCGAGCGGGCGATGTCGTTCTGGCCGAACAAGGGCGAGGAGGACCCGCGTCCGGCGCCGGGCCGGGCGTACGAGCGCCTGGCCCCCGTCGCACCCAGGTCCCCGGCGGTCCCGGCGGACGCCTTCGGCGCGCTGAAGCTGCCGCTGCTGGGGATACCGACGGTGCCGCCCAAGGCGTAGGACGGACAGCGCACGCAGAAGGACCCGCACCCCCCTCCGAGTGCGGGTCCTTCTCGTATGCGGTGCTCCGCGTTACGCGGGCGTACCGGCCTTGCGGCGGCGGACGACGAAGATCGCACCGGCGCCGGCGACGACGGCGGCACCGCCGACCAGGCCGATCACCGGCAGCGCGGAGCTGGAACCGGTCTCGGCGAGGCTGCCGTTGACCCGCGGGGCGTTGGCGGCCGGCTGCTCGTCGGTGACCGGGGCGCTGCCGCCCTCCTGCGGCTCCGTGCCGTCGGTGTCCGTGCCGGGGGCGACGATCTGGAACTTGTAGGCGACCTCGCCGAAGCCGACGCACTCGGAGTCGGCGTCACCGTAGATCGTCGCGCCGAGCGTGAAGCCCGCGCCGACCGGGGCACCGGCCTTCACGTTCACGCGCAGCGGGACGTTCACCTCGTAGTCCGGCTTCAGCTCGTCCGTGACGCCGGCCCAGCCCACGGCCCAACCCGCCTCGTCGAGGGTCTCCCAGCGCTTCCCGTCCGGGTTGTACGCCTGCAGGGTGACCTGCTTGCTCTTGAACAGCTCCTCGCCGTCCTGGTCGGGGGAGGCGCCGGCCAGGTAGGCCAGGTCCTGGAGCGTGGAGTCGGAGTTGTTGACCACGTTCAGCGAGAACTCGTGCCAGCCGCTGCCCGCCTGGATCTTGCCGGGCAGGCCGGAGAAGCTGACGTCGACCTTGGTGTCCGCGCACTCGCTCGGCTCGGGCTCCGGGGTCTCCGTCTCCTCGGGCGTGGACGCGCTCGGAGAAGGGGTGCCGGTCGCCGAGGGGGTGCCGGTCGGCGAGGCCGAGTCGGTGGCGGTGGCGGAGGGGGTCGCGGTGGGGTCGGGGGTGCTGGTCGCCGACGGCGTGGTGGTGGCCGACGGCTCGGTGGAGACCGACGCGGTGGGGGACGGCGTGTCCGTGGGCGACTCGGTGCTGGTGACCGAGGCCGACGGGGACGGCGTCGCGTCGCCGTCCGCGAACGCGGCGGGCGCGGTGAGCAGTGCCACCGGGGCGATGACTGCCGTGGCGGCCGCTGCGGCCAGGGCGCGACGAATCTTCATGAAGACCTCAGTTAGTCCGGCGTGAGTCCATCCGTTCGGCGTGTTTGATCACTACGCCCTGGGAATGGTTGTCCGCGAACTGACAGGATCTTTATGTGACGTGAGACACAGAAGTTGTCGATGTTGCGGGCGGGCGGAGACGGCCCGGCCCCGTCCGGCCGGCCCCGGGCGTCCCCGGAGCCGGCCGTCACTTGGGTGACCGGGCTGCTGTCCCCTGCCGTCCGGTCACTTCCCTGGAGCGAGGTCCCACGACGTGCGGCACGATCCGTACGTCTCATCGCTCCAGCGAGCCACGCGTGGTTCTTTCGGGCCCGCCCCTGGCTGACACGGACACCGGGAGAACGAAGCCGTCGGCGGGCCGGTCACGCGCCGTACGGGTGAGACGGCGGCCGAACTCAGATGCGACCCCGGCACAGCTCCAGGAGCGTCATCGCCAGCGCGGTGCCCGGCCGGCCGAGGGCGTCCCGCCAATGGCCGAGCACCTCGGTCTCGCGGGACAGGTTCACGCGCCGGCCGCCGGCGGCGATCCGGGCGTCCTGGATGACGGCCGAGACGGCCATCCGTTCCTGGATCAGGCCGATGATGCGGTCGTCGAGCGCGTCGATGCGCGCGCGGGCGCCGCCGATCACGTCGGTGGGCTCGGTGGCGGTCTCGGTGGCGGTCTCGGCGGTGGTCTCGGTGGTGACGCTGGTCATGGGGTTGCTCCTCGGCTGGGGCGGCGGCCCCGGAGCGAGAAGGTCCGGAAAACCGCAGGCGCCCCGGACCTTGTCGGCCCGGGGCGCCTGGGAAGTCGCTCGTCAGTTGCTCAAGCAGCACGACCATGGCAGCCGGTGGGCCGGTTGCCATAGGTAAAGACGAAGGTCGGGTGCGTGAGCATGCGGTCAGTATGCCGTGCGGACGGACCGTGTCCAAGCCGGTTCGCATGGTGAGACCGGGGGAGGGGGCTGCGGACGGGGACGGCGGGTCCGGTCGCCTCGGTAGAATCGGTGGCACAAGCCCCCGCCCGACCGCCGGAAGGCACCCCGTGTCATCAGCGACTCCCGCTGCCGCCGCCCCCGACACCGTCCTGGTCGTCGACTTCGGCGCGCAGTACGCCCAGCTCATCGCCCGCCGAGTCCGCGAGGCCCGGGTCTACAGCGAGATCGTGCCCAGCTCGACGCCGGTCGAGGAGATGCTCGCCAAGAACCCGGCGGCCATCATCCTGTCCGGCGGCCCCTCCTCGGTCTACGAGCCGGGCGCCCCGACCGTCGACCCCGCGCTGTTCGAGGCCGGCGTCCCCGTCTTCGGCATGTGCTACGGCTTCCAGCTGATGGCCACCGCCCTCGGCGGCACCGTCGACAACTCCGGCGCCCGTGAGTACGGCCGCACCGACCTGACGGTCTCCAAGCCCTCCTCCACCCTCTTCGAGGGCACCCCCGCCGAGCAGGCCGTGTGGATGTCGCACGGCGACGCCTGCTCCGCCGCCCCCGAGGGCTTCACCGTCACCGGCTCCACCGCCGTCGTGCCGGTGGCCGCCTTCGAGAACGACGAGAAGAAGCTCTACGGCGTCCAGTACCACCCCGAGGTCATGCACTCCACGCACGGCCAGCAGGTCCTCGAGCACTTCCTGTACCGGGGCGCGGGCCTGCGCCCGGACTGGACCACGGGCAGCGTCATCGAGGAGCAGGTCGCCCTCATCCGCGAGCAGGTCGGCGACCGGCGGGCCATCTGCGGCCTGTCCGGCGGCGTGGACTCCGCCGTCGCCGCCGCCCTCGTCCAGAAGGCCATCGGCACCCAGCTGACCTGCGTCTACGTCGACCACGGCCTGATGCGCAAGGGCGAGACCGAGCAGGTCGAGAAGGACTTCGTCGCGGCCACCGGCGTGCAGCTCAAGGTCGTCGACGCCGAGGAGCGCTTCCTGAAGGCGCTGGCCGGGGTCTCCGACCCCGAGGAGAAGCGCAAGATCATCGGCCGGGAGTTCATCCGGGTCTTCGAGCAGGCCCAGCTGGAGATCATCGCGGACGAGGGTCCGGCGGTCGAGTTCCTCGTCCAGGGCACCCTCTACCCGGACGTGGTCGAGTCCGGCGGCGGCACCGGCACAGCCAACATCAAGTCGCACCACAATGTCGGCGGGCTCCCGGAGGACCTGGAGTTCCAGCTCATCGAGCCGCTGCGCAAGCTGTTCAAGGACGAGGTCCGGATGGTCGGCCAGGAGCTGGGCCTGCCCGAGGAGATCGTCCAGCGCCAGCCCTTCCCGGGCCCCGGGCTCGGCATCCGCATCGTCGGCGACGTGACCAAGGAGCGGCTCGACCTGCTGCGCGAGGCCGACGCCATCGCCCGCGAGGAGCTGACCGCGGCCGGCCTGGACCGCGAGATCTGGCAGTGCCCGGTGGTCCTCCTCGCCGACGTCCGCTCCGTCGGCGTCCAGGGCGACGGCCGCACCTACGGCCACCCGATCGTGCTGCGCCCGGTCTCCAGCGAGGACGCCATGACGGCCGACTGGTCCCGGCTGCCCTACGACGTGCTCTCCAAGATCTCCACCCGGATCACCAACGAGGTCAAGGACGTCAACCGCGTCGTCCTCGACGTGACCTCGAAGCCCCCGGGCACCATCGAGTGGGAGTGACCCCCCTGGGTCTGACCCCGGTCCTCCCTGGGCGCGCCTGACGGCCCGCACGACCCGCGTCAGCTCGACCCGGAAGAGGTGGAACGGCTCCGGCCGTTCCACCTCTTCCGCGTGTGTGGTGGGTGTGCGAGGGAGGTCATGCTCCGAGTCTGCCGACCCATCCAGACGCCCCCTGTCCGGTATCGCCGGGCCGTTCCTGGACAGGAGCTGTCCCAAAGGACGCACCGCCGGTAACTTCCGCCCCTACAGAGACGCCGCCGCACCGACGCCGCCGCACCGACACCGGGAGGACACGCCACATGCACGGGACGCCCGGAGCCATCCCGCCCCCGCCGCTGCCCACCGCCCAGCTGCGGTTCGCGATGCCGCCCAAGCACGACTCCGTCGCCGACGAGCGCCGCTACCGCAAGGAACGGCTGGCCGGTGCCCTGCGCCTGTTCGGCCGCCACGGCTTCGAGGACGGCGTCTCCGGGCACATCACCGCCCGCGACCCCGAGTTCAGCGACTGCTTCTGGGTCAACCCCTTCGGCGTGCCCTTCGGACACATCACCGTCAGCGACCTGGTGCTGGCCAACTCCGAGGGCCAGGTCGTCGAGGGCCGCCACCACGTCAACCAGGCCGCCTTCACCGTGCACTCCCAGGTCCACGCCGCCCGCCCGGACGTCGTCGCGGTCGCCCACTGCCACTCCGTGCACGGCCGCGCCCTCGCCGCCCTCGGCGAACTGCTCGACCCGATCACCCAGGAGAGCTGCGCCTTCTACGAGGACCACACCCTGTACGACACCTACTCCGGCGTCTCCGTGGACGTCGAGGAGGGCCGGCGCATCGCGCGCACCCTCGGCTCGGGCAAGGCACTGGTGCTGCGCAACCACGGGCTGCTGACCGTCGGCGACTCGGTGGACGCCGCCGCCTGGTGGTTCCTGTCGATGGAGCGGTCCTGCCAGGTGCAGCTGACCGCGCGGGCGGCCGGGCGGCCGGTCCTGATCGACCACCGGCAGGCGGTGGCCACCCGGGAGCAGCTCGGCGGCGACCTGGTGGCCTGGATCAACTACCAGCCGCTGTGGCAGCGCGTCAGCCGCGACGAGCCGGACCTCCTGGACTGACCCGTCTCCCGGGTGCGTATGGTCGAGCCGACGGCGGGACTTGACGGGTCGGTGGAAGGCGGCGGACGGCGATGGCATTCGGCATGCGGACGGAGACCTACCCCTCTCCGGGCGGCGACCGGGGCTGGCGGGCGGAGGCCGCCCGGTACGCCCTGCTGCCCCTGCGGATCTTCCTCGGCGTCACCTTCGTCTACGCCGGCCTCGACAAGCTCACCGACGGCGGCTTCCTGGCCGACTCCGGCGCCGGCTCCATCGGCGAGACGATGCGCGCCGCCCGCGACTCCGCTGCCCTCCCTTCCCTGGTCGACCTCGCCCTGCACGCCCCCACCGGCTTCGGCTACGCCATCGCCCTGGGCGAGCTGGCCGTCGGTCTCGGCACCCTCCTCGGGCTCCTCGGCCGCCTGGCCGCGCTCGGCGGCGCCCTGATCTCGCTCAGCCTGTGGCTGACGATGAGCTGGTCCTCCGATCCCTACTACTACGGCAACGACCTCGCCTACCTCATGGCCTGGCTCCCTCTCGTCCTCGCGGGCGCGCCCGTGCTGTCCCTGGACGCGATGCTGCACACCCGCCGCAGGCGCCGCCGGGCGGGCTACCGGTAGCGGCGTCGCCGTCAGCGGGGGGCGTCCGGGCCCGCCCCCGCCCCCGCCCGGGGGTCCCGCGCCCGCCGTCGCCCTCGCACGCCCCGGGCCATGGCGGCGACGAGGCCCGCGAGGCAGAGGCCGCCGACGACGAGGGGGATCGCGGTGAACCACGGGATCTGCCACAGGCCCCCCGCGTCCCCGGCGTAGAGGAAACCCGCCACGGCCAGGACGAGGCCGGTGACGAGCCGGCCGGGCTGGAAGCTACGACCCCGCACGGGTCACCTCCGCCTGCCCCACGCCGACCTCCAGGTCGAGGTCGAGGGTGCCGCCGCCGGTGGTGCCGGAGGCGGGAGCGAGGACCAGTCGCTGGTGCTTGCCCGGCGCGACGTCGATGTCCTTCCTGTCGTCGCCGGGCAGTTGTATGTCGCCCACACCCACCTCCACGTCCAGCCGCACGGTCATGTCGGCCGGCACCACGACCCGCACGCGACCGAGGCCCACGTCGGCCCGGGTGGTCACCGTCTGCCCGTCGGACAGCTTCAGGCCGGTCAGATCCAGGGTGCCGGTGCCGGCCCCGACCTCGTACTGCTGCCGCACCTCGGCCGCCGCCGCGGGTCTCCAGACGGTGCGGATCCAGCCGCTGCCGTGCTGGTGGGGCAGGGCGGCCGTACCGGTCAGCAGCGCGGCGGTGACCAGCGCCAGGAAGACCGAGCCGAAGCCGGTGCGCCCGACGAAGGCGCTGAGCGCGATGCCCAGGCCGAACACCGCGAGCGCGCAGGCCAGGCCGGTCTGGACACTGCTGCCGACCGGGTGGTCGTCCCAGGTGAGGCGGGTGCCGAGGAAGCCGGCGAGCAGGGCGAGGAGGAAGACCGGGCCGCCGATCCGCCGGGGTCCCCGAGGGCGCGAGATCGGCGCCATGGGGGGCACCCGGGGCTCGTCGTCCATCGCGTAGGCACCGAGGCTGATGTTGACCGCGGCGGCTATGTCTCGGGCGTCGGACTCCCGCGGCCCCCACAGATAGCCCGTGCCGCCGACATGGGTGCCGTCCTTGACGATGGGGTCGCGCCACCACGAGGGATAGCGGACCGGGGGTGCCTGGGCCTCGGGCGGGGCGTCGGCGGCGGCCTGGGCGGAGAGCGGGTCGGGGTCCGGGGCGTCGCGCCGGCGCGACCAGTACCCCGCGCCGGCGAGCAGCAGGGAGACGACGACGGCGAAGGCCAGCACCGAGGCGTTGCGCAGCAGGGTCAGGAAGACCCCGCAGCCGACCAGGGCGAAGAGCACGGCGGTCAGCGCCTGCCCGTCGACACGGCCGGTGAGGAGCTTTCGCACCTCGTTCTCCTCCTCGTCCTCGTACGGGACGAGGAGCCAGGCGACGGCGTAGAAGAGGAGGCCGAGGCCGCCGGTGGCGGAGAGCACGGCGAGGGTGACGCGGAAGATCACCGGGTCCATGTCGCACTGCCGGCCGAGACCGGCGCAGACCCCGGCGAGGACCTTGTGCCGCCGGTCCCGCCGCAGCCCCGGTGGGGGCGGGGCGGGGCCGTCCCCGCCGCCGGATGGCTCCGCGGCGGGCGCGGCACCCTGCGGCCCGGCGCCCCGTGGGGGGCGTGGGCCGGGGCCGGGTCCCGGACCCGTCGCGGCGTGCTCGTGATCGGTCATGAATCCATGGTGACGGCCGCGGCGGCCCGGCGGGACCGGGGACGACCCTGGTCGGACCCTGAGATCTCCCCGGACCGTGTCCGGGGAAATGTTCGAAGAACCCCGGTGCGCGGGCTCTGCGGCGCCTCGGCCCGCCGAAGATCAGGGGAGTCTCGGGGGCGGTCCCTGATGCCGCCGTTCGCCGGGCCGTGTGACGATCGATGGCATGCCGGACGCCGCAGCAGCACCCCTCGACGACCCGCGGCCGCCGCGCAAGCTCTACCGCAGCAGCGACGGACGCTGGCTCGGCGGGGTGGCGCGGGGGCTCGCCGGGCATCTCGGGCTGCCCGTGGTCTGGGTCCGGCTGGTCTTCGCCGGCCTGTTCCTCGCCGACGGCCTCGGCGCGCTGCTGTATGCGGCGTTCTGGTTCTTCGTGCCGCTCGGCGTCGGCGGCGTCGACTCCCGCAAGCCGCCGTCGCTGGTCTCGGCGGAGACCGCGCCGGACGGGCGGCGCCGGCTGGTCGCCCGCCGACCCGACCGGGGCCAGATGGTCGCCCTGCTGCTGATGGTCGTCGTCGCCCTGGTCTTCGTGGGCAATGTCGACCTCGGCGGCGGCGCCCGCGTCTATCTCTGGCCGACCGTGCTCGTCGGCGCCGGTGTCGCCCTGGTCTGGCGGCAGGCGGACAACGCCCGCCGGGCCCGCTGGGCGGAGGTCGGGCGGCACCGGCGCACGGTGACGCTGCTGCGCACCTTCGCGGGCGTCCTGCTGGTGACGACCGGTGTCACCGGCGTCTTCGTCCTGCAGGGCTCGGCCGCGCACCTCGGCTCCGTCCTCCAGGCCGCCCTCGCCGTCGTCGTCGGCATCACGCTGCTCGCCGGCCCGTATCTGGTGCGCATGACGCAGGACCTCTCCGAGGAGCGGCTGATGCGCATCCGCGCCCAGGAGCGCGCCGAGGTCGCCGCGCACGTCCACGACTCGGTGCTGCACACCCTCACCCTGATCCAGCGCAACGCGGAGAGCCCGGGCGAGGTGCGGCGCCTGGCCCGCGCCCAGGAGCGCGAGCTGCGCGCCTGGCTGTACAAACCGGAGGGCACCGGCAAGGCGGAGGACGACGAGCCCGCCACCCTCGCCGAGGCGGTCAAGCGCAATGCCGCCGAGGTGGAGGACAAGCACGGGGTGCCCATCGAGGTGGTCGTGGTGGGCGACTGCCCGCTGGACGAGAGGATCGGGGCGCAGATGCAGGCCGGACGCGAGGCGATGGTCAACGCCGCCAAGTACGGTGGCGAGGGCGGCGCCGTCCAGGTCTACGCCGAGGTGGAGGGCCGCACGGTCTTCGTGTCCGTCCGGGACCGCGGGCCCGGCTTCGACCTGGACGCGATACCCGCCGATCGGATGGGCGTCAGAGAATCGATCATCGGCCGCATGGAGCGCAACGGGGGCACGGCGCGGCTGCGCGCGGTGCCGGACGGTGGCACGGAGGTCGAACTGGAGATGGAGAGGGCGGAGACGACGTCATGAGCGAGCCGACCGAGACGAACGGCACGACCGGAGCGGGCGGGGCGGGGCGGCATGTGCGGGTGGTGCTCGTCGACGACCACCGGATGTTCCGTACCGGCGTCCAGGCGGAGATCGGCCGGACCGAGGAGACCGGCGTCGAGGTGGTCGGCGAGGCGCCCGACGTCGACCAGGCCGTCTCGGTCATCACCGCGACCCGGCCCGAGGTGGTCCTGCTCGACGTCCACCTCCCGGGCGGCGGCGGGGTGGAGGTGCTGCGCCGCTGCGCCGCGCTCATGGCCGACGCCGAGAGTCCCGTCCGCTTCCTCGCGCTCTCCGTCTCCGACGCGGCGGAGGACGTGATCGGCGTGATCCGCGGCGGCGCCCGCGGCTACGTCACCAAGACCATCACCGGCTCCGACCTCATCGACTCGATCTTCCGCGTCCAGGAGGGCGACGCCGTCTTCTCCCCGCGCCTGGCCGGTTTCGTCCTCGACGCCTTCGCCTCCACGGACGCCCCGCCGGTCGACGAGGACCTCGACCGCCTCACCCAGCGCGAGCGGGAGGTGCTGCGGCTGATCGCGCGCGGGTACGCGTACAAGGAGATCGCCAAGCAGCTCTACATCTCCGTCAAGACGGTCGAGTCCCACGTCTCGGCGGTCCTGCGCAAACTCCAGCTCTCCAACCGCCACGAGCTGACCCGCTGGGCGACGGCTCGCCGACTGGTCTGACCCGCCCCCCTAGACCCCGTCCGGCATCAGCCCCACCTCGAACCACACCTCCTTGCCGATGCCGCAGCCTCGCGCCTGGGCGCCCCAGTCCTTCGCCAGAGCCGCCACCAGGGCGAGGCCCCGGCCCGACTCGTCGGTCGGGCGCGCGGTGGTGGGGGCGGGGAGGATGTTGCTCGCGTCCGTCACCGTGACGCGGAGGTGGGTGTCCGTGAGGGCGCAGCGGGCCCAGATCTCGCGGCCGGCGGGGACCTTCGCGTGGCGGTACGCGTTGGTCATCAGCTCGCTCAGGAGCAGCTCCGCCGTGTCGGTCACCGCCTGCGGCAGCTCCCACGACGCGGCCTGCTCCCGGAAGAGGGTGCGGGCGCGGGCGACGCTGCGGGGGTGGCGGGGGAGGCGCCACTCGATGTCCTTCGGGGCGGTCTGCATGGGCTGGTCATCCCTTGCGTTGAGATGTTCGCGGTTTGCGGGATCACCGTCCCGGTTGGCGCGTAGCCTCACGAGTAACGGAGCGGGTACAGGGGGTGGTTGTACCCGGCGGGCCCCCGGTGGAGGTGTGTGTGACGACCGAGGAGAACTCGAAGCCGCCGACCGCGTGGCGGTACTGCGGCAGCCAGATCAAGCTGTGGCGAGGGGAAGCGGGTGTCGGCCGCAACGCGCTCGCCACGGAGGCGGGGTACGACTACGAGTACGTCAAGTCCATGGAGAACGGCCGCCGTCGGCCGACCGTGCGGCTGCTACAGGTCGCGGACCAGTTGTGCGGGGCGGGTGGCAAGCTCGTCGCGGCCCAGGAGTATCTAAAGCCGGAGCCGTTCCCGGCGAGGTCGCAGGAGTTCATGGCCATGGAGGCGGAGGCCATCAGCTTCTCCTGCTACGGGCCGCTTCTCGTGCCTGGCCTGTTGCAGACGGAGGCCTATGCGCGTGTGCTGATCGGTGGCAGCTCGCCCCCATTGGACGACGAGACGGTTGCCGAGCGCGTGGCAGGGAGGCTTCGCAGAGCGGAGGCCGTGCGCCGGAGGGTCGGTGTGTCGTACGGCTTCGCCATCTACGAAGCCGCCCTGCGTACCGACGTCGGTGGTGTCGACGTGATGCGCGAGCAGTTACGGCACTTGCTGGATATGGGCGAGCTCCGCAACGTCTCGATCCAGATCCTGCCGTTCGGCCGCTGTAGTGGGGCCGCCCTAAACGGCAGCATCGTTCTGCTGGAGACGCCCGATCATGAGCACTGCGGGTACATCGAGGCGCCCGAAGTGAGCGTCCTGCACAGCACCCCTGAGAAGGTGAGTGCTCTCACGCAAGCTCATGCGATGATCCGCACGCACTGTCTCAGCGTGGAGGAGTCGGCCACGTTCATCAGAAAGGTGGCAGAGGAACGATGAGTGAAGGCCTGACGTGGATCAAGTCGAGCTACAGCGACAGTCAGGGCGGCGACTGTCTCGAAGTCGCCCTTGACTGGCGCAAGTCCACGTACAGCGACAGCCAGGGCGGGAACTGCCTCGAAGTCGCCCTCGACCCCTGCGAGTCCGCCCACCCCCGCGCCATCCATGTCCGGGACTCGAAGCTCGGGGCTCGGAGCCCCCGGTTCGCCGTCGATGAGGGTGCTTGGGGGGCCTTCGTCGCGCACGCTCGTACCGGGGCTTGAGCTTCGAGGGGCGAGGGTCGGGGGTCGAGCGGCGTTTGCAAGGAATGGGTGGTGGGGTTCGACCCACCACCCACCCTCCCCGCAACTCGCCGTTCCGCGAGGCGGGATGACTTTTCGTGATCGGCTTGCGACGCGGCGTCGTCGCCCTCTAGCGTTCGCAGCAACAAACAACCCCGGTCGGGTGCTGCGAACACCCGCCGGGGCCTCACCTCAAGATCGTTAGGAGCGATCTCGTGGCTTACGAAGACTCTAACGCTGCCCTCCCCGCACACGCAGCTCATCCCATGGCCAATCCCGGCTACGGCAAGCGCACCGTCCCCGACGCGCCCGCCGCTGTCGACTTCTCACACCTCCCCGCCCGCGAGGGCTACGTCGCCGCCTACGTGCACCGGCTCCCCGAGGGCGCCGCGATGGACGTCAAGAGCCTCGCCAAGGTGCTGCCCCTCTTCGGCCAGCAGGCCATCCGCAGCGCGCTCAACTTCCTGTCCCGCGCGGGGCATCTGCACCGGGTCCGCGGCCTCGCCGCCACCGGGGACGGCGGAACGCGCTGGGTGTTCCGTACATTCTGGTCCAGTGAGGCCCGCGACAGCGCCTGGTGGGCCCGCTTCCTGGGCGGGGACGCCCACGAGGCCGTCTCCACGAGTGAACCCGCGCCGACGCCCGCGGCCCCACCCGCCCCCGAGACCCCCCGCACCGTGGCCTACCGCGCCCTCGCCCGGCTCGGCCGTGTCGAACCCCGGCTCGCCCTCTCCGACGCCGACTGCCGCGACCTCGTAGACCTGGTCGTGCCGTGGCTGGAGCGGGGAGCCACCACCGTCTCGCTGATGCAGGCCGTGACTTCCGGCCTGCCCGACGCCATCCACGCGCCTCGCGGGTTCGTCGCGCGGCGGCTGCGGGACAAGTTGCCGCCCCTGGACGCGTCCACACCGGCCTCGGAGCCGGATGCCGCCGAGCCCCGCCTGCTCGGGCGGCTCATGCCCGAGTGCACCGAGTGCGGGGTACCAGGGCGGGTCGGCGCCTTCGTCGGCGGGCTGTGCCGAGGTTGTCGTACCGTCACACCACCGGGGGCCGCCGTACGGAACGACTCGGCGGAGAGCGTCGGCCGCCTGCCCGCCCGCCTGATGCTCCGGAGGTTCGCCTATGACGCAGCCGTACCCGCCGATCGAGCCGTACGAGACGGGGATGCTCGATGTCGGTGACGGCAACCTCGTGTACTGGGAGGTCTGCGGGAATCCGGTGGGCAAGCCGGCGGTCGTCGTGCACGGGGGGCCGGGGTCGGGGTGTGGGACGAGGGCGCGGCAGTTGTTCGATCCCGCGCGGTACCGGGTCGTCCTGTTCGACCAGCGCGGGTGTGGGCGCAGCACACCGCATGCCAGCGATCCCGCCACCGACATGCGGTGCAACACCACCCCGCACCTGATCGCCGACATGGAGCGGCTGCGCGAGCATCTCGGCATCGACCGCTGGCTGCTGCACGGCGGGTCGTGGGGGTCCACGCTGATCCTGGCCTACGCCGAGACGTATCCGGAGCGGGTGTCGGAGGTCGTCATCGCCGCCGTCACCACCACCCGGCGCTCCGAGGTCGACTGGCTCTACCGGGGGGTCGGCCGGTACTTCCCCGAGCAGTGGGAACGCTTCCTCGCCGCCGCCCCGGGCACGCCCCGGGACGGTGACGTCGTCGCCGCCTACGCACGGCTCACGGAGGACCCGGACGCCGCGGTCCGGGAGAAGGCCACCGTCGACTGGTGCCGGTGGGAGGACGCGGTCGTGTCCGGGGAGACGGACGAGCCCACCCACCCGTACGGCGAACGGCCCCCGGCCGCGCGGCTGGCCTTCGTCCGGATCTGCGCGCACTACTTCTCCCACGGCGCCTGGCTGGAGGAGGGCGCGCTGCTGCGGGACGCCCATCGGCTGGCCGGGATCCCGGGGGTGCTGGTCCACGGCAGGCTCGACATGGGCACACCGCTCGACACCGCGTGGGAGCTGGCCCGCGCGTGGCCCGACGCGGAGCTGACGGTCGTCCGGGACGCCGGTCATCTGGGGACCGAGACGACGCGGGCCCATGTGCTCCGGGCCCTCGACCGGTTCGCCGCCCGGAGCTGAGCCGGGCCGAGCAGAGCCGAGCCGGGTCACACCACCCGCGTCGCCCCCGCGAACGGCATCTGGTCGATGGGGGCGACGCGGACCGGGGCCGAGGGGTTCGGGGCGTGGATCATCTGGCCGTTGCCGATGTAGAGGCCGACGTGGCTGATGCCGGAGTAGAAGAAGACCAGGTCGCCGGGGCGGAGCTGCGCGCGGGAGACGCGGTGGCCCGCGCCGATCTGGGCGTAGGTCGTGCGGGGGAGGGAGACGCCCGCGGAGCGGTAGGCGGCCTGGATCAGGCCCGAGCAGTCGAAGGCGTTCGGGCCGGTCGCGCCCCAGACGTAGGGGCTGCCGAGCTTCGCGCGGGCGTAGGCCACCGCCGCGGCGGCCCGGCTGGTGGTGCCGGATGAGGGTGTCAGGTCCGGGCGGGCCGAGCGGGTGGGGTGGGACGGAGGGGCGGTGCGCTCAACCGGGCGCTCGACCGGGGTCAGACGGGCGAGAAGGCCGCGGGCCTCGGCCAGCTTCGCCGTGATCGACTCGCGGTGCTCGCCCAGTTCGGCGCGGCGGGCGGTCAGCGAGGTCAGTTCGGTGCGGGCGGTGGCGCGGACCTGCTCGACCTCGCGCAGCTCGCCCCGTACGCGGCGCACCGCGGCCGCCTGGCGGGTGCCCGCGCGTTCCACGAAGGCGGCGCCGTCGAGGTAGGCACCGGGGTCGGAGGAGAGCGCGAGCTGGAGGGCGGGGTCCAGGCCGCCCGCGCGGTACTGCGCCGCCGCCACCGCGCCCAGGGACTCCCGGGCGGTGTTCAGGCGGTCCTCCTTGCGGGCCGCCTCGTCCTGGAGCCCCGCCAGCCGCCGCCCGGCCGCGTCGGCCTTCTCCTTGGCGCCGTTGTACTGCTCGGTGGCGACTTCCGCCTCCCGGTACAGTCGGTCCACCTCCGCCCTGACCTCGGCCGGCGACCGCTGCGGGTCCGCGTGCCCGGTGCCCGCGCCCAGGCCGGCCGCGGTGGCCGCGCCCGCCAGGGTGAGGGTCACCGCCGTCCGGGCCGCCGTGCCGCGCGTCGGGTGCTGCCGTGGCCTGCGATGGGCTGCCACCAGGGATCGCCGTCCTTTCGTCCGGGCCGGTCCGGGGCCGGACCGTGCCGGTCCGTGCCGGTCCGTGCCGGTGTTTCCGGGGCAGGACGCTAGGGCGGGTCGTGGGGCTCAGGCCCCGGAATGCGCGGAAGTGACGCTTCCGGGCCGTCCTGCGACCGCTTCACCGACGCCGGTGTCGGAGCGTGTCCGGCCGCTGATTAGGCTCCGGCCCCATGGACGTTCTCCTCCACCTCTTCGTCGGCCTGCACATCATCGGCATCGCGGCGCTGCTCGGCGGCTTCCTCACCCAGATGAAGGCGATGGGGCAGGGCACCGCCCGGTTCGGCCCGGCCATGCTGCACGGCGCGCTGACGATGCTGGTCACCGGGATGGTCCTGGTCGGCCTCAACCAGGCCGATGATCAGAGTCTCAACAATGTGAAGATCGGCGTTAAGCTCGCCCTGCTCGTCGTGATCCTCGGCCTGGTCTACGTGCAGCGCGACGAGGAGCGGGTGGACAAGCGGCTCTTCGGGCTCGTCGGGCTGCTGACGACGGTCAACATCTTCATCGCCGTGCTGTGGACGTGACCTCCGCCGCCCCCGTCCCCGCCGGACGCAGTGCCGTTCGCGCCGAGAGGACCGCCCCCGCCGCGACCGCCAGCCACACCGCCACCGCGATCCACAGCAGCACCCGGCCCGGCGTGTCCAGGCCCGGCGCGTCGACGGCGGCGCCCACGGACAGGGTCGCCGCCGCCGACATGCCGAGCGGGAAGACCGTCGACCAGCGGCGCACGTCGTAGCGCGGGCGCGGCCACACCAGCTCGGCGACAAGGAGGACGGCGAGCCAGGCCAGGTCGAGGGCGAGGAGCAGGACCGTCACGTCGTGCAGTACGGCGTTGTCGTCGGCGTTCCACAGGTAGCGGCCGGGGCCGTCGGCGGTGAGCAGCTTGGCGCCGGCCAGCGCCGAGATGGCGAGCGCGCCGCCCGCGATCCAGTGGTCCCCGGCGCCCCGGGCCACCTGCCGCAGGTCGAAGCGGAACAGGGCCACCAGGTAGAGCACGATGCCCAGCCAGAACGGCACCAGGGCGGCGTGCGCCAGCCACGCCGTGGAGGTCGCCGCGGCCAGCGTCGCGCCCAGTACGGCCAGCCCCTGCGTCGCCACGCAGCCCAGGAACACCGCGCCCGGCATCCGGCGCCCCCACCGCCGCACCACCAGCCAGATCAGCCCCGGCCACAGCAGCACCGCGAGGGCCAGCAGCGCCTCGGCCAGGACCTGCCACCCCAGCACCGCGAAACGGGTGCCCAGCACGCAGGTCGCCGCCACGGCCGTCAGCGCGCCCGGCGTGCCCGCCCGGGTCAGCCACTGCGGCCGCTGGGCCAGCAGCAGGTAGCCGAAGTTTGCCGCCAGGGCCAGCCAGGCCGCGCAGGCGAGCACCAGCGCGATCTTGGAGAGGACCTCGTGACCCGCGAGGTGCAGGCCGACCGACAGGATGCCGGTCGCCATCACCGCCGCCCCGGCCGCCGGCGGGCGCTGCGCCCACCAGGCGCGAGGGGTGAGGGGGGTGCCCATGGTGCCCAGCGGGGTGCCCGATGGGGTGCCTGACGGGGTGCCCGATGGCGTGCCTGACGGGGTGCCTGACGACATGCGCCGATGCTAGGCAGGGACCCGCTCAGGCCGGTCGCACCACGCTGTGGATCGCTGACTCTCCGTCGTAGTAGACCGACTCCTCGCGCACGTACGCGCCCGGCTTCGGGGCGTGGATCATCATGCCGCCGCCGATGTAGAGACCGACGTGGCTGATGTCGTCGTAGAAGAAGACCAGGTCACCGGGTTGTGCCTGGGAGAGCGGGACCGTCGCGCCGGCGTTCACCTGGGCGTAGGTGGTGCGCGGCAGGCTCACTCCGGCGGCCTTCCAGGCGGCGGAGGTCAGGCCCGAGCAGTCGTACGAGCCGGGTCCTGTGGCGCCCCAGACGTACGGCTTGCCGATCTGGGCGCGGGCGAAGGCGAGGGCCTTCTCGGCCTTGCTGCCGGCGGAGGGGACGGGGGTGGTGGCACCGCCGGTGCCGGTGCCCGTGCCGGTGCTGGAGCCCGCTCCCTGGTCAGGGGAGGGCTCGGGGGCGGCGGACTGCTCCTGCTGCCGTTCCCGCTCGGCCGCCTGCTGCTGCCGCTCCTTCTCCTTCTCCGCCGCCTGCTGCCGGGCCAGCTCCGCCGCCTTGCGGGCCGCCTCCTCCTGCTTCTTCTTCTCGATCGCCGCCAGCCGGGCCTTCTCCTCGGCGGTCAGCCGGGACAGCAGCTCGCGCGCGGTGGAGAGCTTCTTCTGGACGGTGGCCTTGGCCGTCTTCAGGTCGTCCTGCGCCTCGCTGAGCGTCTGGAGGCTCTCGGTGGCCTCGCGGCGCTTCTTCAGCGTCGCGGACTGCTCGGTGACGTAGTCGTCGACGGCGTCCTTCTGGCGGCCGGTGAGCCGGTTCATCAGGTGGTTCTGGTCGAAGTAGTCCTGCGGGGAGTCCGCGAGCAGGAAGGTCGCCGTCTGCGGGACCGCCGCGCCGGTGCGGTACTGGGCGGAGGCGTAGGAGCCCAGCTCCTCGCGCGCGTCGTTGAGGCGCTGGGTGCGCTCGGCGACGTCCTCCTGGAGCGCGTCGACGTGCTTGCGCTGCTTGCCGGCCCGCTCCTGGGCGGCGTTGTACTGCTCGGTGGCGGAGCCCGCCTGGCGGTACAGGTCGTCGACCTTGCGCTGGACCTCTTCGAGGGTGGGCTTGCCGTCCGCCGCGGGGGCGGCGGTGGCCGACTGGGACAGCAGGGCCACGGAGGTGAGGGCCGCCGTCGCGAGGACGGGGGTCCGGATGCCTGCCACGCGCGACCGGGAGGGACG
The DNA here is from genome assembly GCF_043202555.1 of Streptomyces sp. NPDC048182. Taxonomy (NCBI): domain Bacteria; kingdom Bacillati; phylum Actinomycetota; class Actinomycetes; order Kitasatosporales; family Streptomycetaceae; genus Streptomyces; species Streptomyces sp. NPDC048182. Next base: position 312,965 of record NZ_JBIDAQ010000003.1, read on the forward strand.
CGGCTTGCGGTGCGACGCCAAAGAAGGCGACTCCTTCCGTGATCCGCCTGCGGCTGCGAAGTGGAGGAGGGCGGCGGAGGCCGCGCGGTTCGGCGAGGTTCGCCGGAGGGGGTCGAGCGGCTTGCCCGCACGCTAGCCAACTCGTGTGGCCCCTGTGAAGGTTGCTGGATGTTATGTCCGATACATTTCCGTGACCTTCGGCTGATTTCCGGGGCCGGAGCCGGTTGTCGGTGGGGCGCTCTAGACTCGGAGAGCGATGAGCAGCCTCTTTGACGAACACTTCCTGGCGAGCCTCCAGAGCCCCCGCGGGCACGAGCGCGGGCGCGAGGAGGAGCCCCCGCCGCCGCCCGAGGACGAGCACGAGCACGCACGGGAGCCGATCCCGGACGACCTGTTCGCCGGGAAGTACGACGGCCCGCCCCCGGACCGGGACACCCACTACCGGGACGGCGCCCCGAGGCCGGTCCTCGACGCCGCCGCGCTCCTGGAGGGGCTGAACGACAACCAGCGCGCCGCGGTCGAGCACGCCGGCACCCCGCTGCTCATCGTGGCCGGCGCCGGCTCCGGCAAGACCCGGGTGCTCACCCACCGCATCGCCTACCTGCTCGCCGAGCGGGCGGTGCACCCCGGCCAGATCCTCGCGATCACCTTCACCAACAAGGCCGCCGGTGAGATGAAGGAGCGCGTCGAGCAGCTGGTCGGCCCGCGGGCCGGCGCGATGTGGGTGATGACCTTCCACAGCGCGTGCGTGCGCATCCTGCGCCGCGAGTCGAAGCGACTGGGCTTCACCTCGTCGTTCTCGATCTACGACGCCGCCGACTCCAAGCGCCTGATGGCCCTGGTCTGCCGCGACCTGGACCTCGACCCCAAGCGCTACCCGCCGAAGTCCTTCAGCGCCAAGATCTCGAACCTGAAGAACGAGCTGATCGACGAGGAGGACTTCGCCGCCCAGGCCACCGACGGTTTCGAGAAGACCCTCGCCCAGGCGTACGCGCTCTACCAGTCCCGTCTCCGCGAGGCCAACGCCCTCGACTTCGACGACCTGATCATGACGACGGTCAACCTGCTGCGCGCCTTCCCGGACGTCGCCGAGCACTACCGCCGCCGCTTCCGGCACGTCCTGGTCGACGAGTACCAGGACACCAACCACGCCCAGTACGCCCTGGTCAGGGAGCTGGTCGGCACCCCCGCCGAGCACCCCGTCGACGTGCCGCCGGAGGCCGAGGTGCCGCCCGCCGAGCTGTGCGTGGTGGGCGACGCCGACCAGTCGATCTACGCCTTCCGCGGGGCCACCATCCGCAACATCCTCCAGTTCGAGGAGGACTACCCGGACGCGACGACGATCCTCCTGGAGCAGAACTACCGCTCCACGCAGACCATCCTCAGCGCCGCCAACGCGGTCATCGAGCGCAACGAGTCCCGCCGCCCCAAGAACCTGTGGACCAACCAGGGCGCCGGCGCCCGCATCACCGGCTATGTCGCGGACACCGAGCACGACGAGGCGCAGTTCGTCGCCGACGAGATAGACCGTCTCACCGACGCGGGCGAGGCGAAGGCCGGCGACGTCGCCGTGTTCTACCGCACCAACGCACAGTCCCGTGTCTTCGAAGAGGTCTTCATCCGCGTCGGCCTGCCGTACAAGGTCGTCGGCGGCGTGCGCTTCTACGAGCGCAAGGAGGTCCGGGACGTCCTGGCCTACCTGCGGGTGCTCGCCAACCCGGAGGACTCGGTGCCGCTGCGCCGCATCCTCAACGTGCCCAAGCGGGGCATCGGCGACCGCGCCGAGGCGATGATCGACGCCCTCGCCCAGCGCGAGAAGATCAGCTTCCCGCAGGCGCTGCGCCGGGTGGACGAGGCGTACGGGATGGCCGCGCGCTCGGCCAACGCCGTCAAGCGGTTCAACACGCTGATGGAGGACCTGCGTACGGTGGTGGAGTCCGGCGCCGGTCCTGCCACCGTCCTGGAGGCCATACTGGAACGCACCGGCTACCTCGCCGAGTTGCAGGCATCCACCGACCCGCAGGACGAGACCCGCATCGAGAACCTCCAGGAACTCGCCGCCGTCGCCCTGGAGTTCGAGCAGGAGCGCGCCGAGGACGAGGGCTCCGGCACGCTGGCCGACTTCCTGGAGCAGGTCGCCCTGGTCGCCGACTCCGACCAGATCCCGGACGACGAGGACGGCGACGGGGTCGTCACCCTCATGACCCTGCACACCGCCAAGGGCCTGGAGTTCCCGGTCGTCTTCCTCACCGGCATGGAGGACGGCGTCTTCCCGCACATGCGCGCCCTCGGCCAGCCCAAGGAGCTGGAGGAGGAGCGCCGCCTGGCCTACGTCGGCATCACGCGCGCGCGGGAGCGGCTGTACCTGACCCGCTCGACGCTGCGCAGCGCCTGGGGCCAGCCGTCCTACAACCCGCCCTCCCGCTTCCTGGAGGAGATCCCCGCCCCGCACCTGGACTGGAAGCGGACCGGTTCGGGCGCGTCGGCGCCTTCCGGGCCGGTCTCCGCGGTGGCGGCCTCGCTGTCCTCCTCGCGCTCCCGCTCCTCGGCGTCCGGCGCCTCCGGCTTCGCCACGCGCCGTACGGCGGAGAAGCCGACGGTCTCGCTGGCGGTGGGCGACCGCGTCACGCACGACCAGTTCGGGCTCGGGACCGTGGTCGGGGTCAAGGGCACGGGCGGGAATGCCGAGGCGACGATCGACTTCGGCGACCCCAAGCCGAAGCGGCTGCTGCTGCGGTACGCGCCGGTGGAGAAGCTGTAGCCCTCGGGCTGCTTGGTTGCGTCGTTACGTCGTTACGTCGGGTCGAGGCCGTGGCTGCGCAGCCAGCTCAGCGGGTCGATCGCCGACCCGCCCGCGGGCCGCACCTCGAAGTGCAGGTGCGGGCCGGTGGAGTTGCCCGAGTTCCCGGAGAAGGCGACCGGGTCCCCGGCCTGCACGCTGGTGCCGGAGGCCACCTGGTACGAGGAGAGGTGGCAGTACCAGGTCTCCGTGCCGTCCTTCGCGGTGAGGATCAGCATGTTGCCGTACGCGGAGTTGTACTGCGTGCGGACCGTGCCGTCGGTGGCGGCCTTCACGCTGGTGCCGTAGGACACGGGGAAGTCGATGCCGGTGTGCACGGACATCCAGTTGACGCCGGCCTGGCCGTAGTAGGCGCTGAGCCCGCGCTGCGAGACCGGGAGCACGAACTTGGGGCGCAGGCGCTCCTTGCGCGCCGCCTCCTCCGCCGCGCGCTTCTTCTCGGCGGCCTGCTCGGCCTTCAGGTCGATGCGCTCCTGCGTGCGGCTGGCCCGGTCGGCGAAGTCGTCGGCGCCGGCGGAGAGGCTCGCGAGCTGGGTGTCCAGCTTGTTGTTGGCGGTGGACGGCTTGACCGGCGCGGCCTGCGCCTCGGGCGCGTCGGCCGCGGAGGCGGAGGCGTCCTCGCTGGACAGGGCGCCGACGGAGGCGGCGGCGATGCCGGCGACGCTCATCACGCAGGCCGAGGGGACGGCGATGGTCATCAGCTTGGAGCGCTTGGCGGGCCGGCGGCGGGCGGCGCGGGAGGCGGTGCGGGCGCCGGGGACCACGGCGGGCGGGGCGAGCTCCTCCTGCTCCTCCAGGAGCAGCGGCACGGCGGGCATCTCGCCGGTGGCGGCCAGGTGGTCTACGGGCAGGTGGTCTGCGGGCGGGATCTCGTCCTGCGCGGGGGCCTGGGAGGCGTCGGCCGGGTTCCACTGGGTGGCGTCCCAGACGCCGGTGTCGAAGGTCTGCGTGCCCCAGTCCCACTGCTGGGTGCCGTCCCACTGCTGACCGCTGCCGCCGCCGCCGTCCGGCACGGCCCAGGCGCCGGTGTCCCACTGCTGCTGACCGGGCCCGGCCGTCCACGCGGTGGTGTCGTAGGCGCCGGTGTCGTGGGTGGCGGTGTGGTGCTGGGCGGCGTAGGCGTCGTAGTACGGCGCCACCTGGCCGACGGTGGCCCACGCGCCCGTGGCGTACGTGCCCGTCGTGTCGTAGCCGCCGGTGTTCTGGCCGGGGAGGGTGCCGAAGAGGGGGTCCGCGTCGAAGGTGGTGAAGTCACCGTACGTGGCTTCTCCCGCGTCGTATGACGCGTAGGGCGCCGGGGCGGCATCGGAAGCCGAGGCCGGGGTGTTCAGGGTCCCCGACGGGTGACGGTCGTTCAACCGACTTCTCTTTCGCCTCGACAACAGGGGCTGCCAGAGCAGTGCGGCGACTGTACCCGGCGGTATACGGGCACGACAATCTTCCGCAGGTTTCGCGCGCGCAGGAAACGGGCAATCGGCCGTGTTTCGGCGGGCGGTGCACGCGACCTTGGCATTGTGTTCGAGGTCTGTTTGATTCCGGCGGGCGCGCGTCTGCTGCTTCGTCGCTCTCCGTAGCCGTCGCGGCGGGGCGTCAGACCGCCCTGAGGGCCCCGGTCGCCGGCTCGGGCTTCGCCTCCGCCGCGTCCAGGGCCTGGCGTATCCCCTGGGCGACCGCCGGGTGGACGGGGAGGGCGAGGTGGCCTATGCCGGTCACCCGGACGTTCTGCGCGGTCAGGTCGGGGTGGTCGATGCAGGCGTTCTCCAGCGGGTCCATCACGCGGTCCTGGTCGCTCCAGAAGCTGACGAACCGGGTACGGCAGCCGGGCGCGGGGCGGGCCAGCTCGGCCAGGACCGCCGAGCCCGGGCGCATCTGCCGCACGATCGGGTGCGCGTCGGCGAGCGGCACCACCCGGGTGCCCGCGTGCGGGGTGCCGAGCGTGACCAGGGTCCGGACGCGCAGGTCGCCCCCGAGGCGCTGCACGTAGTACCGCGCGATCAGTCCGCCGAGGCTGTGCCCGACGATGTCGACCCGGTCGCTGCCGGTCCGCTCGCAGATCTGCTCGATGTGGCGGCCGAGCAGCTCGGCGGCGGTGCGGATGTCGCAGGTCAGCGGCGAGTAGTTGAGCGACTCGACTTGGTGCCTGCCGTGCTGGGCGAGGTTTCGGCGCAGCAGCAGGAAGACCGAGCGGTTGTCGATGAAGCCGTGCAGCAGCACCACGGGGGGTTCCGCGCCGCGCGGCAGCGGGGTGGCGCCGCCCGGCGGGAGGGCGGGGGTGGCGCGTCGTTCCTCGGCGATGCCCGAGGGGTAGAGGAGCAGATGTCCGGCGAGGATGGCCGCCTCCAGGGCGGTGGCCTTGAGGAAGGTCAGGGAGAGGCCCGTGAGCCTGGCCGGGAGTGCGACGAGCCTGGCCGGCACCGCGACGAGACCCGAGAGCCCTGACAACACCGTCGTGACCTTCATGAGCCGACCTCCTTGTCGGCAGCGCGGAAACGCCTCTGCTCCCCGGGTGCCCGCGTGCGGGGTCGTGACACCAGTGACCGGTGGGGTGGAAGGGGCGGGGAGTCGGAGTGGATGCGCCCCGGGCACCGGTGACGGTGCGCGGCGGCCGTGTCCCACCGTGTGATTTCCCCCTCTGTCCGCACCGCGAAACCGCCGCTTGCGGGATGCTGGCGATAACGTTCGTTCACTTCCGCGGACGGCGTGGTACTTGTCCCTATGGACGTACGGGGCGTACGTGGCGTACGGACGTATGGACGAGGTCCATGGTTGGAGTCCACGGATGGATGTAGTCGCTTCATGGAGGCAGTGATGGGTGTGGCAGCCGGTCCGATCCGCGTGGTGGTGGCCAAACCGGGCCTCGACGGCCACGACCGCGGGGCCAAGGTGATCGCGCGGGCGCTGCGCGACGCCGGTATGGAGGTCATCTACACCGGCCTCCACCAGACCCCCGAGCAGATCGTGGACACCGCGATCCAGGAGGACGCCGACGCGATCGGGCTCTCCATCCTCTCCGGCGCCCACAACACGCTGTTCGCCGCGGTGATCGACCTGCTCCGGGAGCGCGAGGCGGAGGACATCCTCGTCTTCGGCGGCGGGATCATCCCGGAGGGGGACATCGCCCCGCTGAAGGAGAAGGGCGTCGCGGAGATCTTCACCCCCGGCGCGACGACGGCGTCCATCGTGGAGTGGGTACGAGCCAACGTGCGGGAGCCCGCGGGGGCTTAGGCAGGCGGGCTGCGGGTCTGCGGGTCTGCGGGTCTGGGGGGTGCGAGGCTGCGCGGGGCCTGGGTGAGTTGCGGGGGCCCGGTCAGGGCGTCGCCCTCAGCTCCTCATACATCGCCGCCCGCAGCCGCAGTGTGGTGGCCAGGCGCTGGAACGCCTCCGCCCAGTAGCCGCCGGCGCCCGGCGCGGCGTCCTCGGGCTCGTCCGGCACGGCCAGCAGGCCGTCCAGGCGGCCCGCCTCCGCGGGGTCGAGGCAGCGCTCGGCCAGGCCCATGACGCCGCTGAAGCTCCACGGGTAGCTCCCGGCGTCCCGCGCGATGTCCAGGGCGTCGACCACCGCCCGCCCGAGCGGCGGCGCCCACGGCACCGCGCACACGCCGAGCAGCTGGAACGCCTCGGACAGCCCGTGCGCCCCGATGAACCCGGCGACCCACGCCGCCCGTTCGGCCGCGCCCAGCGTGGCGAGCAGTCTGGCCCGCTCGGCCAGGGACACCGCCCCGGGTCCGCCCGCCTCGGGTGCGCTGGGCGCTCCGAGCAGCGCCCGTGCCCAGCCGGCGTCCCGCTGCCGCACCGCCGCCCGGCACCAGGCCGCGTGCAGCTCGTCCCGCCAGTCGTCCGCCACCGGCAGGGCGACGATCTCCTCCGGGGTGCGCCCGCCGAACCGCTCCGGCCAGCAGCCGAGCGGGGCCGCCTCCACCAACTGGCCGAGCCACCAGGACCGTTCCCCGCGACCGCCGGGCGGGGTGGGCGCGACGCCGTCCCGCTCCATGCCCGCGTCGCACTCGTGGGGCGCCTCCACCGCTATCGCCGGCGTGGGCAGGGTGCGGTCGAGGGACACGCACGTCCGGGCCCGGGCCGCCATCCGCCCGGCCAGCGCCGATTCTGGCAGCGCGGACAGCAACTCGGCCGCCGTGGAGCGGACATTGCGGCTGCGGTCGGTCAACGCCTGCTCCAAGAAGGGCTCGTCGGCCGGTCGCAGTCCCGTGCGCAGCGAGTCCAGGAACATCAGCCGGTCCTCGGCCCGCTCCGTCGGCCAGGTCGAGGCGAGCAGCTCCCGGGCCGCCGCCGGGTCGCGGGCGCGGAGGGCGGCGAGCAGGGCGACCCGCTCGGCGAACAGGCCCTCCTTCCAGAGCTGTCGGATCCGCTCGGCGCCCTCGGCCCCGGCCGCGCCCTCGGACCCGGCCCCGGACCCGGCCCCGGACCCGGCCCCGGGCGGTGTGGCGCCGTCGGCCGGCGTGCCGCGCAGGGCGAAGCGCCAGTCCGTGTTCAGCCGGGCCAGCCACCGAGCCCGGGGGCCGGCGAAGGCCAGGGCCGCCGGGCGCAGGTCCGTACGGCCGCGGGCCGCGTCGAGCAGGGCGGGGAGCGCCTGCGGCGGCGCCGCGTAGCCGCGGGCGTTGGCCGCCGCGAGCCACTGGGGCAGCAGCTCCATCAGGTCGGGCGCCGCGCCTCTGCGACCGCCGCCGCCCGCCGTGCCGGGGCGGTCGCCGAGCAGGGTCGTGAGGCGCCGGGCGGCTGCCGCGGGCAGCGGTGGCCGGGGGTCCTCCGGCGCGGGCGGGGGCCGCTCGGCGCACCGGGCCGGGACCAGGCCGGCCCGTCTGCGCAGGGTCTCCACGGCCGCCGCGTCCAGCAGGGCCGGCGGGGCGCCGGGGCCTGGCGGGCAGCCGGGCGGGGTGCGCCGGGCGGTGCCGAGGAGGGCGGCGGTGACGAGGTCCTCCCATGTGCCGGTCATGTGGTGTCGCCGTCCCTTCGTCTCTGTGCCGTCGTCGCTGTGTCTTCGTCTCTGCGTCTTTGTCTCTGTGCCGTCGCCCTGTGTCCGGTGGTCCGCTGCTGTTCTGCCGTCATCTGTTCCGGCGTCGCGAGGTGCGGGTCAGCTCAGCGGCACCGCGCCGCCGGGGCCGGCCGGCCAGGCCGTCAGAGGGGTAAAGCCGCGGTGGCCGCACTCTCCGAAGACCTTGACGGGGCGGCCTCCCGACAGGGCCACCAGGCGCCACCACCCCGGTCGGTCCCGGGCCCCCGGGGTGAGCGGCAGCGCCGTCTCCCCTTCCGCGTCGGCCAGTTGCCAGGAGTCGCCGTCGGGTGTCGGCACCACCCGGTCCAGCGTCACCGGCACCGACTCCAGCCACGGGTCCTCCCGCAGTGCCTCTCCGTACCGCTCCGCCGCCCGCCCCGTCGTCACGCCCGGCGGGCGCAGCCCCGTCGGCACCGGTGGCGCGAACTGCTCGTCCAGCGCGACCCGGGGCCGTCCGGCGCCGCCCGGATAGGCGCTCACCTCCGCGTCGAGCGCCGACCCCACCGGCAGGGCCGGCTCCGGTGCCCGCCCGGCGGCCCCGTAGGAGAGGAGCAGGGCGGTGCGGTCGGTCGCGGTGCCGTGCAGCCAGATGCGACGGGTCGTCAGCCGCGCGTCCACCGTGTCGTACTGGGCGAGGACCAGCCAGTTGTCCCGCACCGGCGGGCCCGTCGGGCGCGCGGTCAGCCCGACCCGGGTCCGCACCGCCGCGGCCAGGCCGTCCGGCAGCGACTCGCGGCGCAGCCAGCCCTGGTCGAGGAGATGGAGCAGGGCGCACTCCTCGAGGAGCCGGGCGGGCCAGCCCGGGCCGGAGCCCGGTATGGAGCCCAACTCCCTCACCCGGGCGGCCAGCCCCGGAGCCTGGGCGTCGACCATGCGGGCCGCCGTCTCCTCCCAGCTGCCGTACCCCGCCTGCTCGGCACCGGCCAGGCCGGCGCGCAGCAGGTCAGCCAGTCGCTGCTCCAGCTCACTGGCTCCCGCGGTGATCCGCTCGGCCCGGTGCTCGGCCCGGCGCCTGGCCGCCTCGGGGTCGGCCGGTACGGCGTACTGCTGAGTCATGTCACCGACGGTAGGCCCCGCCACTGACAATCACTCAGTTCGCGGCATTCGTGCAGGTCAGAGCGATTGTCAGTGGGATGGTCCATGGTGGATCCCAGACCGAAATCCCAGACCGAACCGGCCGAGCTGGAGGGGGATTCAGCCATGACCGTGACCACCCGCGAAAGTGCCGCGCCCGAGGCCCTGCGGCCCCATGCCGAGCACGCCTTCGCCGCCGAACTGGCCGCGCTGGCCGGGCGGGACGACCGCCCGCGCCCGGCCCGCTGGAAGCTGTCCCCGTGGGCCGTGGCCACCTATCTGCTCGGCGGCACCCTGCCCGACGGCACGGTGATCACCCCGAAGTACGTGGGCCCGCGCCGCATCGTCGAGGTCGCCGTCTCCACGCTGGCCACCGACCGCGCCCTGCTCCTGCTCGGTGTGCCGGGCACGGCGAAGACCTGGATGTCCGAGCACCTCGCCGCGGCCGTCAGCGGTGACTCGACGCTGCTGGTGCAGGGCACCGCCGGCACCCCGGAGGAGGCGATCCGCTACGGCTGGAACTACGCCCGGCTGCTCGCCCACGGCCCGAGCCGGGACGCCCTGGTGCCCAGCCCGGTCATGCGGGCCATGGCCGAGGGCGGCACCGCCCGGGTGGAGGAGCTGACCCGCATCCCGGCCGACGTGCAGGACACGCTGATCACGATCCTGTCGGAGAAGACCCTGCCGATACCGGAGCTGGGCGAGGAGGTGCAGGCGGTCCGCGGCTTCACCCTCATCGCCACGGCCAACAGCCGCGACCGCGGGGTCAACGAGCTGTCCAGCGCTCTGCGCCGCCGCTTCAACACCGTGGTGCTGCCGCTGCCCGACAGCGCCGAGGCCGAGGTCGACATCGTCACCCGCCGCGTCGACCAGATCGGGCGCTCCCTCGACCTGCCGGCCGGTGCCGACGCCACGGCCGAGATCCGCCGGGTGGTCACCGTCTTCCGCGAGCTGCGCGACGGCCTGACGGCCGACGGGCGCACCAAGCTGAAGACGCCGAGCAGCACCCTGTCGACGGCCGAGGCCATCTCCGTCGTCACCGGCGGCCTGTCCCTTGCCGCGCACTTCGGCGACGGGGTGCTGCGGCCCGGGGACGTCGCAGCGGGCGTGCTCGGCGCCGTCGTCCGCGATCCGGCGGCGGACCGCGTGGTGTGGCAGGAGTACCTGGAGACGGTCGTGCGGGAGCGCGACGGCTGGGCCGACTTCTACCGCGCCTGCCGGGAGGTGACCGCGTGACCGGCACCGGCGGGTGGGCGGACGAGGACGACCCGAGCTGGACCAAGAAGGGAGGGGGACGGTGTGACGGGAGTCGACGGGGCCGGGGGAGCCGGGGCCGGTGACGCGGCCGGCGTCGGCGCCGGGGGCGAGCCGCTGCTGCTCGGTGTGCGCCACCACGGGCCCGGCTCGGCCCGGGCGGTCCGTGCGGCGCTGGACGCGACCAGGCCGGGAGCCGTGCTGATCGAGGGCCCCGCCGAGGCCGACGCCCTGGTCCCGCTGGCCGCCGACCCCGCCATGCGGCCGCCGGTCGCCCTGCTCGCGCACGCCGTGGACGAGCCGGGGCGGTCCGCGTTCTGGCCGATGGCCGAGTTCTCCCCGGAGTGGGTCGCCCTGCGCTGGGCGCTGGAGCGGGAGGTGCCCGTCCGGTTCATCGACCTCCCGGCCGCGCACTCCCTGGTGGGGGACCGGGCCGGTCCGGAGGACCCCGGCGAACTGCCCGCCGACCCGCTGGCCGCCCTCGCCGAGGCCGCCGGGTACGACGACGCCGAGCGCTGGTGGGAGGACGCCGTCGAGCACCGGGGCGCGGGGGAGGGGCCCCCGTCGGATCCGCTGGCGCCGTTCGTCGCCGTGGAGGAGGCCATGGCGGCGCTGCGGGAGACGGAGCCGTGGGGGGCGGGTGACGGGGACGCGTTCGACCGGGACCTCGTGCGGGAGGCGCACATGCGGCTCCAGGTGCGGGCGGCGCGCCGGGAGCACCCGGGGCGGCGCGTGGCCGTGGTGTGCGGCGCCTGGCACGTGCCGGCGCTGCGGCGCCCGGCCCCGGTCGCGGCCGACCGGGCGCTGCTGAAGGGGCTGCCCCGGACGAAGGCCGACCTGACCTGGGTGCCGTGGACGCACCGCAGGCTGACCCGGGCCGGCGGGTACGGGGCGGGCATCGACTCGCCGGGCTGGTACGGGCATCTGTTCCGGGCGCCGGACCGGCCGGTGGAGCGCTGGCTGACCGAGGCGGCGGGGCTGCTGCGGCAGGAGGACCGGGTCGTCTCGCCGGCGCACGTGATCGAGGCGGTGCGGCTGGCGGGGACGCTCGCGGTGCTGCGCGGGCGTCCGCTGCCCGGGCTCGGCGAGACGCTGGACGCCGTGCGGGCGGTGATGTGCGAGGGCTCGGACGTGCCGCTGGCGCTGATCCACGACCGGCTGGTGGTGGGGGACGTGCTGGGCGAGGTCCCGCCGGACGCCCCCGCGGTGCCGCTCCAGCGCGACCTCGCCCGGCTCCAGCGGCGGCTCAGGCTCCGCCCCGAGGCGCAGCCGCGCGAGCTGGAGCTGGACCTGCGCAAGGAGACGGACGCCGGGCGCAGCCGGCTGCTGCACCGGCTTCGGCTGCTCGGCGTCGGCTGGGGCGAGCCGGCCGCCTCCCGGGGCGGCACCGGCACCTTCCGGGAGACGTGGCGGCTGCGGTGGGAGCCGGAGCTGTCGGTGCGGGTCGCGGAGGCCGGGATATGGGGGACGACCGTGTCGGCCGCCGCCACCGCGAAGGCGGCGGCCGACGCGGTGGCCGCCCGGCGGCTCGCCGAGGTCACCGCGCTCGCCGAGCACTGCCTGCTGGCCGGCCTCGCGGACGCGCTGCCCACGGTGATGGCGGTGCTCGCCGACCGCGCGGCCCTCGACACCGACGTGGGCCACCTCGCCCAGGCCCTGCCCGCCCTGGTCCGCGCCCTGCGCTACGGCGACGTGCGCGGCACCGGCACCGGGGCCCTCGCCGAGGTCGCCGCGGGCCTCGCCGAGCGGGTCTTCGTCGGCCTGCCCCCGGCCTGCACCGCCCTGGACACCGACGCCGCCGAGGAGATGCGCCGCCATGTGGACGCCGTGCACGCGGCGGTCGACCTGCTCGCGGACGCCCCCGCGCCCGGTCACGCCGAGTTGCTCGGCGGTGCTCCCGCGCCCGGCCGCGCCGACCTGCGGGGCCGGTGGCGGGCGGTGCTCGGGCGGCTTTCGGTCCGGGAGGGCGTGCCCGGCGTGATCCGGGGGCGGGCGGTGCGGCTGCTCCTCGACGAGGGGGCGCTGGCACCGGCGGAGGCGGCGCGGCTGATGGGGCTCGCGCTCTCCCCGGGCACACCGCCTGCGGACGCGGCGGCCTGGATCGAGGGCTTTGTCGGCGGCGGCTCCGGCGGCGGCATGCTCCTGCTGCACGACGAGGGGCTCCTCGCCCTGGTCGACGCCTGGCTGACCGGTGTGCCGGCGGACGCCTTCACCGACGTGCTGCCCCTGCTGCGGCGCACCTTCGCCGCGTACGAGCCGGGCGTCCGCCGCTCCCTCGGTGAGCGGGTCCGGCGGGGCCCGGACCGGCGGGGCGTGGCGGCGGCCACCGGGATCGGGCTGCCGGGCTTCGGGCCGGAGACCGACGGCGGGCGGGCGGACGCGGTGCTGCCGGTGGCGCGACTGCTACTCGGCCTGGACGGGGCGGAGACGGATACGCATACGGATACGGATTCGGACGCCGGTAGCGCCGAGGGGCGCGCGAGCGTGGGGGGCGGGGCATGACGGGCGGGTCGGCGGAACCGATGGAGGAGCTGGTGGCGGAGCCGGCGGTGGATGAGCGGCTGCGCAGGTGGCGGCTGGTGCTCGGCGGCGACCCCGCCGACGGCACCGGGCACGTGCCGGCGGGCCGCGACGCCGGGATGGACGCGGCGCTGACCGCGCTGTACGGCAAGGGGGACCAGGACGGCCGCCGCCCTGCCGCCGGGCGGGACAGGGCGGGGGGTCTGGGGGCGTCGGCGCCGTCCGTGGCCCGCTGGCTGGGCGACATCCGCGCCTACTTCCCCGCCCCCGTCGTGCAGGTCATGCAGCGGGACGCGATCGACCGGCTCGGCCTGGCCGCGCTGCTCCTGGAGCCGGAGACGCTGGCGGCCGTGGAGCCGGACGTGCACCTGGTCGGCACCCTGATCTCGCTGCACGCGGCCATGCCGGAGACGACCCGGGAGACGGCGCGGGCGGTGGTCCGCAAGGTGGTCGAGGACCTGGAGCGGCGCCTCGCCGTCCGCACCCGCACCGCCCTCGCCGGCGCCCTCGACCGCAGCGCCCGCGTGCACCGGCCCCGGCACGGCGACATCGACTGGAACCGCACCATCGCGGCCAACCTCCGGCACTACCTGCCCGAGCACCGCACGGTCGTGCCGGAGCGGCTCGTCGGGTACGGGCGGGCGGCGCGGTCGGTACGGAAGGAGGTCGTGCTCTGCGTCGACCAGTCGGGGTCGATGGCGGCCTCCGTCGTGCACGCCGCGGTCTTCGGGGCGGTGCTGGCCTCCATGCGGGCGCTCAGCACGCGGCTGGTCGTCTTCGACACGGCGGTCGTCGACCTCACCGACCAGGTGGACGACCCGGTCGACGTGCTGTTCGGCACGCGGCTGGGCGGCGGCACGGACATCGACCGGGCGCTGGCGTACTGCCGGTCCCGGATCACCCGGCCCGCCGAGACGGTGGTGGTGCTCATCAGCGACCTGTTCGAGGGCGGCGTCCGCGACGGGATGCTCAAGCGGGTGGCGGCGATGCAGGCGGCCGGGGTGCGGTTCGTGGCGCTGCTCGCCCTGTCCGACGAGGGGGCGCCCGCCTACGACCGGGAGCACGCGGCGGCCCTCGCCGCGCTGGGCGTGCCCGCCTTCGCCTGCACGCCCGATCTCTTCCCGGAGGTGATGGCGGCGGCGCTCGAGGGGCGCCCGCTGCCGATACCGGACGCCGCCGGGCAGGGCATAACGGACATGCCTACCCATCGGTAGCTTCACTGCCGGGAAGGGCTTGCGCGACCCGGGGCGTACCGTGCGAAGATCCCGCGTCGTGAGCTGGTCGGCCGCCCTGTCCGGTGCCGCCCTGCGCCTGCCGCGCACGGTGGCGCCCCGGCGTGCGCTGTGGCCGGCTCTGCGATGGGCTCTGCGATGCGCTCTGCTGCTGGGCGGGCTGTTCGTGCTCGGGGTGGTCTGCGGTGGGCGGGCGGAGGCGGCCGGCACCGAGCGGGCGCCCTCGGCCGGAGGTGTGGTCACCGACGTGGTCGGGCGGGTCGGGCAGGCCGTCGGGAGCGGGGCGGACCTCCGTCCGGTGACCGAGACGCTCGGGTCGGTGGTGGAGGCGGTGGTGCCGGTGGCTCCGCCGGTGGAGCCACCGGCCGAGCCCCGCCCCCTTCCGGCCCCGGCTGACCTTCCGGCCCCGGCCGACCTTCCCGACCCCGCTCCGCTGCCGGATCCGGTGCCGTCCGTCCCCCCGCCCTCCGTCCCGGCCTCGTCGTCCTCCTCGTCCTCGTCGTCCCCGTCGCCCGGCGCACCGGAGCGCCCCCACCGCACGACAGCCGCCCCGGCGCAGCACCGGAAGCCGCCCGCGACGGCCTCGTACGCACCCCCCGGGACACCCGCCCAGGCCCCGCACACGCAGGCGCACCCGAGCCGCGCCCCCCACACCCCGCACCGCCACGCCCGCGCCCTCGGGCCGCTCGCGCCCCCCGCAGGCGCCGACACCGGCGCCAACCCCGCCTCCGCCCCCGGCGCGGACAACGGCTCGGCCCGGCACGTCGACGCCCAGGCCGTCGCACCGCTGCGCCCTGTGCCGCCCCGGCTCGTGCCCGGTGCCGTCGAGTCGGTGGGCGTGCCCGCGCTGCGGGACGGCGGCCGGGACGTCCCCGTACCGCCCGCCTAGGCGGCGCCCCCGGTGTTCCGCGGGGTATGCGGTCCCAAGGCGGTCGAAATCCGTCGGCCTCCGGCCGGTCACGGCCCCCGCGGACAGGATCGGGCGCTCCCCATTGGGGTGGGGACGGCCGGTCCGCACCCCGGACGTGCCGCCTGCGCGCGGCCCGTCCGGGGAGCGCGACGGGTCCCACCGGGCCAACCCCAGCCCGGTGGGGCCTCGGACGCGCGGCCGTCGACCGGCACCGCGTGCCAGGTCAGGCGGCATCATGTGACAGGTATCACCGCTCAGGTGTGACCCGCGATTTAGGGACCTCACGCAACCGGCGATAACCTGCGAGACGGACATGCCGCGCGCTCGGACACCGTGTGCGCATCCCTTGTGACCCATGCGGACGTCACGTTGCCCTTCGCGGCACGCCCACGCATCCAACGAACCGCGAGATCACTGATAGGGACGGAAGCGCGTGGACCTGTTCGAGTACCAGGCGAGGGACCTCTTCGCCAAGCACGATGTACCGGTGCTGGCCGGTGAAGTCATCGACACGCCGGAGGCGGCGCGCGAGATCACCGAGCGTCTGGGCGGCAAGTCCGTCGTCAAGGCCCAGGTCAAGGTCGGTGGCCGCGGCAAGGCCGGTGGCGTGAAGCTCGCCGCCACCCCGGACGAGGCCGTCGCCCGCGCGACGGACATCCTCGGCATGGACATCAAGGGCCACACGGTCCACAAGGTGATGATCGCGGAGACCGCTCCGGAGATCGTGGAGGAGTACTACGTCTCCTTCCTCCTCGACCGTGCCAACCGCACGTTCCTCTCCATCGCCTCCGTCGAGGGCGGCGTGGAGATCGAGGAGGTGGCGGCCACCCGACCGGAGGCCGTCGCCAAGACCCCGATCGACGCCATCGAGGGCGTGACCGAGGCCAAGGCCCGCGAGATCGTCGAGGCCGCCAAGTTCCCGGCCGAGGTCGCGGACAAGGTCGTCAACGTCCTCGTCAAGCTGTGGGACACCTTCATCAAGTCGGACGCCCTCCTCGTCGAGGTCAACCCGCTCGCGAAGGTCGCCTCCGGTGACGTCCTCGCCCTGGACGGCAAGGTGTCGCTGGACGAGAACGCCGAGTTCCGCCACCCCGAGTACGCGGAGCTGCACGACAAGGACGCGGCCAACCCGCTCGAGGCCGCGGCCAAGGAGAAGAACCTCAACTACGTCAAGCTCGACGGCGAGGTCGGCATCATCGGCAACGGCGCGGGTCTCGTCATGAGCACCCTCGACGTCGTCGCGTACGCCGGTGAGAAGCACGGCAACGTGAAGCCGGCCAACTTCCTCGACATCGGCGGCGGCGCCTCCGCGCAGGTCATGGCCAACGGCCTGGAGATCATCCTCGGCGACCCGGACGTCCGCTCCGTGTTCGTCAACGTCTTCGGCGGCATCACCGCCTGCGACGAGGTCGCCAACGGCATCGTCCAGGCGCTGAAGCTCCTGGAGGACCGCGGCGAGAAGGTCGAGAAGCCGCTCGTCGTCCGCCTCGACGGCAACAACGCCGAGCTGGGCCGCAAGATCCTCACCGACGCCAACCACCCGCTGGTGCAGCGCGTCGACACCATGGACGGCGCGGCCGACAAGGCCGCCGAGCTGGCTCACGCCGCCAAGTAAGCACTCAGGACGAGGACAGAACACACCATGGCTATCTGGCTCAACAAGGACAGCAAGGTCATCGTCCAGGGCATGACCGGCGCCACCGGCATGAAGCACACCAAGCTCATGCTGGGTGACGGCACCGAGGTCGTGGGCGGCGTCAACCCGCGCAAGGCGGGTCAGTCCGTGGACTTCGACGTCCCCCAAGGTCTTAAGGACCAGGGAGGGGCCCCCATCGAGGTACCGGTCTTCGGCACCGTCAAGGAGGCCATCGAGAAGACCGGCGCCAACGTCTCCGTCATCTTCGTGCCGGAGAAGTTCACCAAGGACGCGGTCGTCGAGGCCATCGACGCCGAGATCCCGCTGGCCGTCGTCATCACCGAGGGCATCGCGGTGCACGACTCCGCCGCCTTCTGGGCGCACGCCGGCGCCAAGGGCAACAAGACCCGCATCATCGGCCCGAACTGCCCCGGCATCATCACCCCGGGCCAGTCCAACGTCGGCATCATCCCGGGCGACATCACCAAGCCGGGCCGCATCGGCCTGGTCTCGAAGTCCGGCACGCTGACGTACCAGATGATGTACGAGCTGCGCGACATCGGCTTCTCGACGGCCGTGGGCATCGGCGGTGACCCGATCATCGGCACCACGCACATCGACGCGCTCGCCGCGTTCGAGGCCGACCCCGAGACCGACCTGATCGTCATGATCGGCGAGATCGGCGGCGACGCCGAGGAGCGGGCCGCGGACTACATCGCGAAGAACGTGACCAAGCCGGTCGTCGGCTACGTCGCGGGCTTCACCGCGCCCGAGGGCAAGACCATGGGCCACGCCGGCGCCATCGTCTCCGGCTCCTCCGGCACCGCCCAGGCGAAGAAGGAGGCCCTGGAGGCCGCCGGCGTCAAGGTCGGCAAGACGCCGACCGAGACCGCCAAGCTCGCCCGCGCGATCCTGGCCGGCTGACCCCGCCGCACAGGCAGCCGACCCGAACCGATCGGGCCCGTCCCCAGCGCATGGGGGCGGGCCCGATCGGCGTTTCCGGGTGTCACCCCGGACGAAGGCGTCACCCGAACCGAGGCGTCACCCGGACCGAGGCGTCACCCCGGTGAAGGCGACAGCCGCTCCGGGCCCGCCGCCGCCTCGTCCCGCAGCTTCTGCCGCAGCTCCAGCTCCGTGTCCGACAGCGGACCCGGCGCCGTGCGCGGCGGTACCCCGCGCACCGGCTGCCCCGGGGAGACCGGCGGCTCGTAGTGCGTGGGCGCGGTGCGCAGCGTCAGGGACGTGGTGCCGATCAGGGCGGCCGTGAAGGCGATCGCGATCCTGGTCAGGAACTTCGCCCGCCGCTCGCTGCCCAGCCGCACCGCCGTCGGCCCCGCCGCGCGCAGCCGCTCGGCGGACGCCAGCTCGGCGAGGCGGCGGTGCAGCACCTCCGGGTCGGCCAGCTCCGGCACCCGGTCGGCGAGCGCCTCGCGGGCCCGCATCAGCCGGCAGGCGGCGGCCGGGGTGCTGGCCTCCGTCTCCGCGGCCGTCTCGGGCAGGTCGAGGCCGACGCCGTCGTAGAGGACGAGCGTGCGGCGGTGCGGCGGCGGCAGGCGCAGCAGGACGTTCATCAGGGTGCGGTCGGCCGGGTCGGCGGGCGGCGCCTCCGGGTGCCGGTGGCGCAGTCGGAAGCGGTGCCAGGGGGAGAGCGCGTACTCGTAGGCCAGCGAGCGCACCCAGCCCACCGGGTCGCGGTCGCGGGCCACTTCCGGCCAGCGCTCCCACGCCTGCTGGAACGCCCGCTCCACCGACTCGCGCGCCAGGTCGCGGCGGCCGGTGAGCAGGTACGTCTGCCGCACCAGGGCCGGGGCGCCGAAGTCGTAGAGCGCGTCGAAGGTCTGAGCGGGAGTCAGGGGCGGGGTCCCCGGCACCGTGTCCCGCAGGGGTCTGGCGGGGAGGACGAGGCTGTCGGCCGTCTTGGTGAGGACCGCGGCCGGTTCGGCGGACGCGGCGCCGGCTGTCACGACGACCGGGACGGGTGGCGCCGCCGGTTCCGCCGACCCGGTTGCCTGAGTCGCCGTCTGTTCCGCCTGAGCCGCCGTCTCTTCGGCCAGGTCGGCCAGGTCGGCCAGCAGTTTCGCGTACGCCTCCCGCTTGCGTCCGCGCGGGGTCGTGCGGCCCGACTCCCAGGCGCGGACCGTGTCGCGGGTGACGCCCGCCCGCTCGGCCAACTGAGTGTGCGTCAGCGAGGCGGCCTCGCGCAGGCGTCGGCGCTCCTTCGGTGGAGGCAGCGGGGTCGCCGGGCTCCGGGTCACAGGACACCCCTTCGTACGAAAAAGTACATAAACGTATATTGAGCGACACAACGGAGCTTCGCCTGTTACGGGGGGAAGAAGCGTGTCGTTGGGAGCATGGCGGGCGTGACCGAGACGACCGCTCACCGCAGACCCCCGCTGCTGCTGCGCGCCCGGCGGCGCACCCGGTGGCACGCCCGCTGGCGCGACCGGTCGCCCGGCCTGGCCGCCGGCGCGCTGGGCGGCGCCCTCGCGGCCGGGCTCGGCCTCGCCTCGCTCGCCGTGCTGGTGATGGTGGTGTGGATCAGCTCGCCCTACCCCGACAGCGGGCCCGACGGGGCGCTGCGGGTCGCCGCCGCGCTGTGGGTGCTGGCGCACGGCGCCGAACTGATCCGCGCCGACACCCTGTCCGGCGCCGCCGCGCCGCTCGGGGTCACCCCGCTGTTCGCGCTGCTGCTGCCGATGTGGCTGGTGTACCGGGCGGCGCGGGACGTCACGGACGGCGGCGAGGAGGGCGACGGCGACGGTGACGCGCCGCCGCCCGTCGCGGCCCGCACCGCCTGGACGGGGGTGGTGCTCGGCTACCTGGCCGTCGCCGCGCCCGCCGTGCTCTTCGCGGCCGGGGGCGCCCTGCGGCCCGCCTGGCCGTGGGCGGTTCTGTGGCTGCCGCTGGTGGTGACGGCGGCGGCCGGCGCCGGGGTGTGGACGGCGCTCGGCGTGACCCGAGGGCTGCTCGGTCGGGTGCTGGGCGTCCTGCCGGCGGGCGTGCGGGCGCTGGTCGTACGCCCCGACGCGCGCCTCGGTCCGGCGGCGCGGGCCGCGGGTGCCGGGGCGGCGGCGCTGGTCGGGGGCGGCGCGCTGCTGGTGGCCGTGTCCCTGCTCTGGCACGGGGGCGCGGCCCGGGACGCCTTCGTGCGGCTGTCGGGCGACTGGTCCGGGCAGTGCGCGGTGCTGCTGCTCTGCCTCGCCCTGGTCCCGAACGCGGCGGTGTGGGCGGCGGCCTACGCCCTCGGCCCGGGTTTCGTCGTCGGCACCGGCCATGCGATCGGCCCCCTGGCCGCCGCCTCGACGCCCCCGCTGCCGGCGTTCCCCCTGCTGTCGGCGGTACCGGACGCCGGCCCGAGCACCCCGCTGCACTGGGCGGCTGGGGCGGTGCCGCTGGCGGCGGGGGTGGTGGTGGGGTGGGTCACGGCGCGGGCGGCGACGGAGGGCGCGCCGGGTGGACCCCCGGCGTGGGTGACCTCGGGCGCGGCGTCCGCCACAGGGCGCGCTCCCACGCCGCCCGCCCGCGAGGATGCCGGGCCGCGTGCCGCCTGGACCCTCGGCCGGACGGCCCTCGCCGCCGCCCTCGCCGCCGTGCTGTGCGGCCTTCTCGTCGCCCTGCTCGCGGCGCTCGCCGGCGGGCCGCTGGGGAACGCCGGGCTCGCGGACTTCGGGCCGGTGTGGTGGCAGGCCGGGGGTGCGGCGCTGGGGTGGGTGGCCGTGGTGGCGGTGCCGGTGGCGGCCGGGGTGCGGCTGTGGCGGAACCGGGGGCGGGCGGCGGCGCCGGTGCCGTTGCCGGCGAGGGCCGCGCCGCCGGAGGCCGGGCCCGTCTCCGGCGTACGCGCCGGAAGCAGGCGGCGGATCCGCATCCCGCTGCCCCCGCTGCCCCCGCTGCCCCCGAGGGAGACCGCCGCGCCGCCGGACGGAGGGCGGGGTGGCAAGACGGAGACGGCGACGGAGACGGACGAGGACACCATCCCCTTCGGCCTCTACGACGACACCGAGGGCCCCGACGACGCCCCCTACGACCTGCTGCCCGAGCCAGAACCGAAGCCCACGCCCCGGCCCACCGGCCCGACCGACCCCCCGGTCACCCCGTGACGAACGGCCCCGTCACTCCTCCACGCCCAGCAGCGTGCGCAGCTGCTCCGGCAGCAGGCGCTCGCAGGACTGCTTGGCCTGGTCGGTGAGGGCGTCGCCGCGGCACGTGTAGTAGTCCCGGTACACCAGTTGCGTGGTGAAGGACAGGACGACCAGGAGCAGCGCCAGCGAGGACGTGACGAGACCCGTGATCGCGGCGGTGCGCTGCGGCCGTGCGGACTCCGCGTCGGCCCCCTCGCGGGGCTTGGCGCGCAGGGAGCTGACGCCCCAGTACAGGGCGAGCGCGCCGAGCAGCAGGGCCACGGACGGCCAGCCGAAGACCATGAGGCCCAGGGCCCAGATACCGGCCAGCAGGGCATAGCGGGCGCGCCGCTGGACGGGGTCCGTGGGATCCCAGCGCCGGTCGGGGCGGCCCTCCGGGGGCTCCTGGCCCTCGGTGCCGGGCCGCTCGCCGAAGCCGCCGCCCGAGGAGCGCCCCGGCTGGCGGTCGCTCCACTGGTGGCCCCAGGGCGAGCCGCCCTCCCGGCCCCGGTCGTCCCCGGACCCGTCGCCGCCGGAGGGGTGGCGCGGCTGCCAGGGGCGGTCGGGCGAGCCCTCGGGGGGCGGCGCGAACGGGTTGTCCTCCTGACCGGCCCCGTCCTTTCGGTCCGAGGAGCTGTCCGGCGGAGTCGAAGGGCGTTCGCGCAACAGCACGGCGCCGCGCTGCTCCGGCTGCTCAGGCTTCCGGGGGAGCGTGAAGAGTCGCAGGCTGCGGTCCGGCATCAAGTGAGCGTCTTCTCCTCGGTGGAACGGGTGGCCACGAACGATTCGGTACGACTGGTGAACGCCTGGCACCCGGGCCGCGTTCCCCGCCCGGCGGTGCCCGGCTCCCGCAGACGCTACCCCCCGCTCCCGCCCCCGTCCCGTGGGGGCCGTCGGGTGTGCCGGTATCGTTGCTGGCGGTCGGCCGCTTCGTAGGCTTCCCCGTATCCCGGGGCGTGAAGCATTCGTAGGACCGTACAAACGCCGCCGACCGATCCGTCCCCGAGCATCCCCAGAAAGGGCCTCACCGTGGTGAAGCGCCTCGTCGTGCTGGTCTCCGGATCCGGCACCAACCTCCAGGCGCTCCTCGACGAGATCGCCGCCACCGGCGCCGGGGCCTACGGGGCCGAGATCGTGGCGGTCGGCGCCGACCGCGCCGGCGTCGAGGGGCTCGCCCGCGCCGAGCGCGCCGGGCTGCCGACCTTCGTGTGCCGGGTCAACGACCACGCCACGCGCGAGGAGTGGGACGCCGCGCTCGCCGAGGCCGTCGCCGCGCACGCGCCCGACCTGGTCGTCTCGGCCGGGTTCATGAAGATCGTGGGCAAGGAGTTCCTGGCCCGCTTCGGCGGCCGGTTCGTCAACACCCACCCGGCGCTGCTGCCCAGCTTCCCGGGGGCGCACGGCGTGCGGGACGCGCTGGCGTACGGGGCGCGGGTCACCGGCTGCACCGTCCACTTCGTCGACGACGGCGTCGACACCGGGCCGATCATCGCGCAGGGCGTGGTGGAGATCCGGGACGAGGACGACGAGAGCGCTCTGCACGAGCGCATCAAGGAAGTCGAGCGAAGGCTGCTCGTCGAGGTCGTGGGGCGGCTCGCCCGCAACGGCTATGCGATCGAGGGACGAAAGGTAGTTATCCAGTGACCGCCGAGAGCAACAAGCGGGCCATCCGCCGCGCACTGGTCAGCGTCTACGACAAGACCGGCCTGGAGGAGCTGGCCCGCGGGCTGCACGAGGCCGGTGTGGAGCTGGTCTCCACCGGGTCCACGGCCGGCCGCATCTCCGCCGCCGGCGTCCCCGTCACCAAGGTCGAGGAGCTGACCGGCTTCCCCGAGTGCCTGGACGGCCGGGTCAAGACCCTGCACCCCAAGGTGCACGCCGGCATCCTCGCCGACCTGCGCCTGGACAGCCACCGCGAGCAGCTCGCCGAGCTGGGCGTGGAGCCGTTCGACCTGGTCGTGGTCAACCTGTACCCGTTCCGGGAGACCGTCGCCTCCGGCGCCACCCCCGACGAGTGCGTGGAGCAGATCGACATCGGCGGCCCCTCGATGGTCCGCGCCGCCGCCAAGAACCACCCCTCCGTCGCCGTGGTCACCAGCCCCGCCCGCTACGCCGACGCGCTGGCCGCGGTGCGGGACGGCGGCTTCGACCTCGCCGCCCGCAAGCGGCTGGCCGCCGAGGCGTTCCGGCACACCGCCGAGTACGACGTGGCGGTCGCCGGCTGGTTCGTGGGGGAGTACGCCGGTGACGGCGAGCGGTTCCCCGAGTTCATCGGCGTGACGTACGAGCGCAAGAACGTCCTGCGCTACGGCGAGAACCCGCACCAGCCCGCGGCCCTCTACACCGGCGGCCGCGGCGGCCTCGCCGAGGCGGAGCAGCTGCACGGCAAGGAGATGTCCTACAACAACTACGTCGACACGGACGCCGCCCGCCGTGCCGCCTACGACCAGGCCGAGCCGTGCGTCGCGATCATCAAGCACGCCAACCCGTGCGGCATCGCGGTCGGCGCGGACGTCGCCGAGGCGCACCGCAAGGCGCACGCCTGCGACCCGCTGTCCGCGTACGGCGGCGTGATCGCGGTCAACCGCCCGGTCAGCAAGGAGATGGCCGAGCAGGTCGCGGAGATCTTCACCGAGGTCGTCGTGGCGCCCGGCTACGAGGAGGGCGCTCTCGAAGCCCTCACCAAGAAGAAGAACATCCGCGTACTGCGCTGCCCCGAGGCGCCGCAGCCGCCCGCCGAGTTCCGCCCGATCGACGGCGGCGGCCTGGCCCAGGTCAAGGACGTCTTCCAGGCCGAGGGCGACGACCCGGCCGCCTGGACGCTGGCCGCCGGCGAGGCCCTCGGCGAGGCCGAACTGGCCGAGCTGGCCTTCGCCTGGAAGGCGTGCCGCGCGGTGAAGTCCAACGCCATCCTGCTCGCCAAGGACGGCGCCTCGGTCGGCGTCGGCATGGGCCAGGTCAACCGGGTCGACTCCGCGAAGCTCGCGGTGGAGCGGGCGGGCGCCGAGCGGGCGCAGGGCTCCTACGCCGCGTCGGACGCCTTCTTCCCCTTCCCCGACGGCCTGGAGATCCTCACCGGGGCGGGCGTCAAGGCCGTGGTGCAGCCGGGCGGTTCGGTCCGCGACGAGCAGGTGGTCGAGGCGGCGCGCAAGGCGGGCGTGACGATGTACTTCACGGGGACGCGGCACTTCTTCCACTGACGCCGCCGGCGCCGCCGGCGGTCGTGCCGGGGCCGTGGCTCTCCGCGCGGGTGAGCCACGGCCCGCGCCGCGGGCGGCGGTTCAGTAGCGAGGGCGCGCGAACCACGCCGTACCGCTGGACACCACCGGGGCGGCGGTGATGATGGCGCCGAAGGTCACCCAGATCAGCGGGAAGATGATCGCGGAGGCCAGGCCGGAGTCGATCCCGGCGAAGAGGGCGATGAGGCCCACGATGGTGCCGAGCGCGCCGTAGACGACGGTGGTGATCCGGATCCCCTGACCGCCCCTGCCGAACTTGACGCCCAGCGTGATCGACAGTGCCGCGAAGCCGAAGGCGACCAGGGCGATGAAGACGAGCACGCCGGCCGCCATGTCACCGCCGTCGCTGAGCGAGCTGAACGGGTCGTCGGAGGAGGAGCTGAGGTCGTCGGCCGCGTCCGAGACGTCGTTGGCGATGGCCGCGACGTACAGCCAGATGATCCCCACGAGGATCTGGACGGCGGAGATGATGTAGAGGAAGACCCGGGCCGTCACCAGCAGCCCCGGCATCGACGGGGGCGCCATGTGGTTCCCGCCCGGGTACCCCGGATACGCCGGCTGCTGCGGGAAGCCGTAGCCGCCCTGCGGGGGCACGCCGGGCTGCTGCGGGTAGCCGGGATGCTGGCCCTGCTGCGGGTAGCCGTAGCCGGGGGCGCCCGGCGGCTGCTGGGGCGGGGGCCCGTAGGGGTTGTTCGGGTCGCCGAAACTCATGGCGGTCCTTCCTCCGATGTGCTCCTGTGCGGGGACGCGCGGCATGGAGCGGAGGAAGTTCGACAGATGCGGATGGTCCCCCCGGTACAGCCCGCGGCACTGTGTGGGCCCATCGTTCTTGACCCGGCTCTTACTTGTCCAGCGGGCACCTCAGGTGTTGTGCAAGCGCAACGTCCGCGAAGCCGCCGCCGACCTGATTGGAACCCGGGGGCGGTCATCCGCGAGGATGGGGGCATGACCGCCCAGATTCTCGATGGCAAGGCCACCGCAGCCGCGATCAAGTCCGAACTGACCGCCCGCGTGGCGGCGCTCAAGGAGAAGGGCGTGACGCCCGGCCTCGGCACCGTCCTGGTGGGCGAGGACCCCGGCAGCCAGAAGTACGTCGCCGGCAAGCACCGCGACTGCGCGCAGGTCGGCATCGCCTCCATCCAGCGCGAGTTGCCGGCCACCGCGACGCAGGAGGAGATCGAGGCGGTGGTCCGCGAGCTGAACGAGGACCCCGCCTGCACCGGTTACATCGTCCAGCTGCCGCTGCCCAAGGGCATCGACGAGAACCGCGTCCTGGAGCTGATGGACCCGGAGAAGGACGCGGACGGTCTGCACCCCATGAACCTCGGCCGCCTCGTCCTCAACGAGCCGGCCCCGCTGCCCTGCACCCCCAACGGCATCCTCACCCTGCTGCGCCGCTACGGCGTGGAGACCAAGGGCGCGGAGGTCGTGGTCGTCGGCCGCGGCGTGACCATCGGCCGGCCGATGCCGCTGCTGCTCACCCGGCGCAGCGAGAACGCCACGGTGACCCAGTGCCACACCGGCACCCGGGACCTCTCGGCCCACCTGCGCGGAGCGGACATCATCATCGCCGGCGCCGGCTTCCCGCACCTGATCCGCGCGGAGGACGTCAAGCCGGGGGCCGCCGTCCTCGACGTCGGCGTCTCGCGCAACGCGGAGGGCAAGATCGTCGGCGATGTGCACCCGGACGTCGCCGAGGTGGCCGCCTGGATCTCCCCCAACCCCGGCGGCGTGGGCCCGATGACCCGCGCACAGCTCCTGGTCAACGTGGTCGAGGCGGCGGAACGCCGTGCCGCCTGAGAACCGGCGGGCGGCGCCGGCGGCCGAGGGCGGCCAGGACGACGTGCCCGCGGACACAGCGCCCGCGGACACAGCGCACTCGGCGGGCGAGCGGGGCGCGGACAGTTCCGGGGACGGTGGGCGAGCCGTCGACGAGGCCGCGCCGGACGCGCCCGGTCGCAAGGGCGAAGAGGGCGGGGGCGAGGACGAGATCACCGTCGAGGACCCCGTCAGCGCACCCGACGCCGCCGGCCGGCCCCGGCGGGCCACGCGGCGGTTCCCGCTCTTCACCCGGGACACCGCGCGCCCCGAGGGCGGTGGCCGCGCCGCGGCCGGTGACGCCCCGGCGCCCGCCCGGCAGTGGCCGATCCTCACCGTGGTGGTCCTGGTCGCCCTGGGCCTGCTGCTGACCGCCCTCGACGTGTTCCGCGTCGGCACGCTGATCGTCGGGGTCGCGCTGCTGGTCGGTGCCGCGCTGCGCTGGACGCTGCCGGGCGTCGGCATGCTCGCCGTGCGCTCGCGCTTCACCGACATCACCACCTACGGCGTCCTCGGCCTCGCCATCGCCCTGCTCGCGCTGATGGCCCAGCCGGACCCGTGGCTGAAGGTGCCCTTCCTCAAGGACGTCCTGCACTTCACGGTCAGCTGACGCCGGTACGGCGACGACGGCCCGTCCCCACCCCCGTGGAGGGACGGGCCGTCGCCCGTGGAACACCCTCCAGCACCCGGAACGGGCCCTTCAACGCCTCGCGGTGCGCTGTGGCACGGAGGTGACGGTTCCGGTACTCGGGGGTTCCGTTCGGCACGCCGCCGGAGCGATGCCACACTGGTCCGAGGCCGGTGGGCATGCGACGGTGCGGCGGAGCCGGAGGCCGACAGCGGGGAACGACCAAGGACGTCCCCGGGGGAGAAGTGGGGAATCGATGCCTCGTTGGAAGGCCCTGCCGGACGAACTCGACCCGCAGCTCGCGGAGTTCGTGGACCGGCTGCGCCGGCTGGTGGACGGCGGCGACCTGAGCCTCGCCGCGCTGGCCGACGCCACGGGCTACAGCAGGACCTCCTGGGAGCGCTATCTGGACGGCCGGCTGCTCGCCCCCAAGGGCGCGGTGGTGGCGCTGGCCGAGGTGACGGGCACCGACCCGGCCGGGCTGACCGACCAGTGGGAGGCGGCCGAACGGGCCTGGAGCGGTGCGGAGTCGCGGCGTGACATGACCATGGAGGCCATCCGCATATCCGAGGCCCCCGCTGCCGTGGGCGGGTCGGGCCACGCCGCCGCCAAGTCCGGTGCCGCCGCGGGCGGCAGGGTCAAGGGGGCGTCCGGCGCGTCCGGCAAGGCCGCCTCCACGCCGGCCTGGGTGCCCGCGCAGCCCACCGCCGCCGACAGCCCCGACGCCTCCGCCGGCCCGGCCTGGGGCGCCGTCACCGTCGCCGGCGGCGGCCCGGCCTCGGCCCTCCCCTCCGCGTCGTCACCCGGCGGCCCCTCCGAGGGCAACTCCTGGGGCCTCGCCGGTTATCGGGGCCCCGCTCCGACCGGCGCCCGCGCGGCGCGCCCCGAGCCCGCCGACGCCCCGGGCACCAGGGCCCTCCCGGCCGCCGCCACCCCGGCGACCGGCCACGCCCCGGTGGCGGCCGGGCCCGTACCCACCCCCGCACCCGCACCCGCGCCCGGTGTGCCGACGGGTGGCCGGAAGCGGACGGCGCTGCTCGTCGTCGGCCTCGTCGTCGCCGTTGCCGCCGCCGCGGGCGCCTTCCTGCTGGTGAACGGCTTCGGCGGCAAGGAGGGCGAGGAGGCCGGTCCCTCCCCGTCGCCCACCGTCACCAGCGCGCCCAAGCTGCCGCCGGGCGTGAAGTGCGCGGGCGCCCTGTGCACCGGCAAGGACGCCGAGCGGATGGGCTGCGGCGGCGAACTGGTCACCACCGAGGCGTCCGTGACCGTCGGCACCGCCCTGGTCGAGGTCCGCTACAGCAAGACCTGCGGCACCGCCTGGGGCCGGGTCACCGGGGCCGGGCAGGGCGACGAGGTCCAGGTCGACGCGGGCGGCAAGCGGCAGGTGGGCACGGTGGAGGGGGCCGGGAAGACGGGCGCCTACACGCCGATGGTGGCGGTGAAGAGCCCCGGTGAGGCGACGGCGTGCCTGGCGCCTGCGGCGGGGGAGAGGGCCTGCACGTGACCCTTCGGGGGCGGCGGGGAAAAGTCGTACCGGTATAGGCATGCTCCGTGCCCGCACGGGCAAGCGAAGAGCAACCCCCACGGGAGTTCCGGCAACGGAGTCCCGACCGGCGGCCGTACGCGTCTCTCCTCTCCCGGACCGCGACGGCCGCCTTGCCGCGTCCGGGGGCCCGGGGGGGGGCGTGTCGCAGCCCGGCGTAGCGGGGTGCCGCTGCTGAGCGGCCGACGTGACTGCAACGCCCTAGGGGCGCGGGGAACTGCGCGACCAGCCACAGCGGACCCGCACTCGGCGACGGCGCGGCGGCCCTTCCCCCTGTGGGCCGGGCCACACCGGCCCCGACGTACCGGACGGCGCGGGCGCGATAGCCTGGCCGCTGCGTCGGTCTCTTGGCGTCAAGAGATCGATCAAACGTCCGGGGCAGGGACGCCCCACCGCCAGCTGTCATACGGAGAACGCCATGACCCGCACTCCCGTGAACGTCACCGTCACCGGCGCGGCCGGCCAGATCGGTTACGCCCTGCTCTTCCGCATCGCCTCCGGCCAGCTGCTCGGCGCGGACGTGCCGGTCAAGCTGCGCCTGCTGGAGATCACCCCGGCCCTCAAGGCCGCCGAGGGCACGGCCATGGAGCTGGACGACAGCGCGTTCCCGCTGCTCCAGGGCATCGAGATCACCGACGACCCGAACGTCGCCTTCGACGGCGCCAACGTCGCCCTCCTCGTCGGCGCCCGCCCCCGCACCAAGGGCATGGAGCGCGGCGACCTCCTGGAGGCCAACGGCGGCATCTTCAAGCCGCAGGGCAAGGCCATCAACGACCACGCCGCGGACGACATCAAGGTCCTGGTCGTCGGCAACCCGGCCAACACCAACGCGCTCATCGCGCAGGCCGCCGCCCCGGACGTCCCCGCCGAGCGCTTCACCGCGATGACCCGCCTCGACCACAACCGCGCGCTGACCCAGCTGGCGAAGAAGACCGGCACCTCGGTCGCCGACATCAAGCGCCTGACCATCTGGGGCAACCACTCCGCCACCCAGTACCCGGACATCTTCCACGCCACGGTCGCCGGCAAGAACGCCGCCGAGGTCGTGGGCGACGAGAAGTGGCTGGCCGACGACTTCATCCCGACCGTCGCCAAGCGCGGCGCCGCCATCATCGAGGCCCGCGGCGCCTCGTCGGCCGCGTCCGCCGCCAACGCCGCCATCGACCACGTCCACACCTGGGTCAACGGCACCGCCGACGGCGACTGGACCTCGATGGGCATCCCGTCGGACGGCTCCTACGGCGTCCCCGAGGGCCTCATCTCCTCCTTCCCGGTCACCACCAAGGACGGCAAGTACGAGATCGTCCAGGGCCTGGACATCAACGAGTTCTCGCGCACCCGCATCGACGCCTCCGTGCAGGAGCTGTCCGAGGAGCGCGACGCGGTCCGCGGTCTCGGCCTGATCTGAGCCACGTGTGTCGTCTGCCGGCCGAGGGCCGGGGTGTGATCATCAGCCCGCAGCACTGCTATAGTTGATCACGCACCGGCCGCCGGAACTCCCGGCAGTCGACCGTGCGTCGGTGGTCCAAGGAAAGACGCCCCGCTTCCTGCGGGGAGATGCAGGTGCAAGGCCTGCCCGGCGCTCCACACCCGAAGTCCCCTTCCGCAGCTGGCGGAAGGGGACTTCGTCGTTCTCACTCAGCCCACCGGCTCCTTCGGGCGGCGCACGGCCGGTTCGGCCGCCACCGCGCGGGGCGTGCGGTAGCCGGCGACCACCGCGGCCGTGGCCGCCAGGACCAGCACCGCCACCGTGCGAAGGGCCGGGCCCATGCCGTGCGCGAGGTCGGGGTGGGCGGCCAGCACCGTGCCGGCCACCGCCACGCCCAGGGCCGCGCCCACCTCGCGCGCCGAGGTGCCGAGCCCGGAGCCGAGCCCGCCCTGGTGCGGCGGCAGCGAGGTGACGACCCCGAGGGTGAGCGCCGGCATCGACAGGCCCGCGCCGGCCGAGATGACCACCATCCAGCAGGCGTACAGCGCGTACGGCGTCCCCGCGTCCGCCGTGGACGTGCCGAGCAGGCCCAGGCCGATCAGCGCGAGCCCGGCGCCTACCACCGGGCGGGGGCGCCAGGCCCGCCGGGCGGCGAACTTGGGCACCAGGGTCATGCCGGCGATGAGCGGCAGGATCGCCACGCCGGTGCGGGCGGCGCCGTAGCCCTTGAGGTCCTGGAGGTACTGGGAGTTGACGTAGAACAGGGCGAACAGGCCGAAGAAAGCGGTGGCCATGCCGAGGACCGAGGCGCGCAGCCGGGGCGCGGCGAAGACGCGCGGGTCGAAGAGGGCGGCGGGGGAGCGCAGGGCGTACCGGGTGAAGGTCGCCAGCAGCAGGGCGCCGGCCGCGAAGGAGGTCAGGATCGCGGGGGAGGCCCAGCCGCGGTCGGGGCCCTCGATGATGCCGAACAGCAGCGCCACCAGGCCCGCGGTGACCAGCCCGGCGCCGAGCGGGTCGAGGGAGCCGTGCGGGGAGCGGGCGGTGCGCGGGGTGGTGAGCGCGACGGCGGCGGCCAGCAGCGCGGCCACCGGCACCATCAGCACGAACAGCGCGCGCCAGCCGAGGTACTGCCCGGCGAGGCCGCCGCCGAGGTTGCCGGCCGCGCCGCCCAGGCCGATGGCCAGCGTCCAGGAGGCCATGGCCTGCGCGCGGCCCGCCGGTCCGGCGAGGTGGAGCATCAGCGACATGGTGGCCGGCATGATCAGCGCCGCGCCCGCGCCCGACACCGCCCGCCCGGTGATCAGCAGCGCCGGGTCCTGGGCGAGCGCGCTGGCGGCGGCGCCCGCCGCGAAGAGGCCGAGCCCGGCGAGCAGGGCGCCCTTGCGGCCGTACCGGTCGCCGAGGGCGCCGGCGGGGATGAGCAGGCCGGCGAAGACGATGACGTAGGCGTCGACGGTCCACAGGATCTCGCTGTGCGCGGGGTGCAGCGCGGAGGCGGCCAGTTGCGGGATGAGCAGGTTGATCGCGGCGACCATGCTCTGGGCGACCAGGACGCAGGCGCACAGGGCGAGTGCGGTGGACCGCTTCAGGGCGTGCGGGGGCATGGCTCCTCCCGGAGCGGAGTGGGGTGCGGTGGATTGGCTTCTCCGTCACCGTAGGCTCGATGGTGGCCTTACCTCCAGTGCAACCTTTGCAAGGAGTACTTGCGTATGACGCAATCCGATCCGGCGAGCGCCCCCGGCGCCCTCGACCTCAACCTGCTCCTTGCCCTGGACGTCCTCCTGGAGGAGCGCAGCGTCCAGGGCGCCGCCCGCCGCCTGCACCTCTCCGAGCCGGCGACCAGCCGCACCCTCGGCCGGATCCGCAAGGCCCTCGGCGACCCGGTCCTGGTCCGGGCCGGGCGGCACATGGTGCCCACCCCGCGCGCCCTGGAGATCCGGGCCGAGGTCGGCGCGGTCGTCGAGCGGGCGCGGGCGCTGTTCACCCCGCCCGCCGGCACCGACCTGCGCACGGTCACCCGCACCTTCACGATCCTCGGCCAGGACGCCGTGGCCGCCTCCTACGGCCCCGCCCTCTTCGCCCGCGCCGCCGTCGAGGCGCCCGGCGTGCGGCTGCGGTTCCTCAGCGAGAGCCACCTCGACGTGCCGCTGCTGCGCGAGGGCACCGCCGACCTGGAGGTGGGCGTGATCGACACGGTGGCGCCCGAGGTGCGCGTCGAGCTGTGCCGCGAGGACCGGATGCTGGGCGTGGTCCGCGCCGGGCACCCGCTGCTGCGGGGCGAGCTGACGCCGGAGCGCTTCGCGACCGAGGCCGACCACCTGACGGTCTCCCGGCGCGGCCGGCTGCACGGCCCGGTCGACGCGGCCCTCGCCGAGCTGGGCCTGACGCGCCGGGTGGTCGGCAGCGTCGGCACCTTCTCGGCCGCCCTGCTCGTCCTGCGGGACACCGACCTGGCCGGCCTGCTCACCTCCTGGGCGCTGCCCCCGGCCGCCGCCCTAGGCCTCACCGCCTTCGAGGTCCCGCTGCCCCTGCCCCCGCTGCGGATGGGCCTGGCCTGGCACCCCCGCCACGACGCCGACCCGGCCCACGCCTGGCTGCGGGCGGCGGTGCGGGAGCTGCTGACGGCCCCGGAGGGCGACTTGTAGTCCGTGATGTCCCTGTTCGCCCGCATTCGTAGTGACGCGGCCCACTTTCCATGCGGGATTCGGCATGGCTTCCCAGGGCACGGGCATGTGCTCCCGGTCCCCGTGGGTGACATCCGTGTCACGCAGGGGCACCGAACAGGAACGGAAGGCAAGTACCGATCATGGCGGACAGCACAGACCAGCACGCGGGGCGGACCCTTCACGTGGGAGGGGAGTGGCGCGGCGCCGTCTCCGGGGCCACGCGCGAGATCGTCGACCCCGCGGACGGCCGGCCGTTCGCCGTGGTCGCCGAGGGCGACGCGAAGGACGCCGACCTGGCCGTGGCCGCGGCCCGCGACGCCTTCGCCGGCGGCGAGGGCGCCTGGCCGCGCACCCCGGTCGCCGAACGCGCCGCCCTGCTGCGCCGGGTGGCCGACCTGCTCGTGCGGGACCGCGAGGAGATCGGCCTGCTGGAGAGCCGGGACGCGGGCAAGACGGTCGAGGAGGGCCGGGTCGACGTGGACTGCGTCGCCGACGCCTTCCGCTACTTCGCCGACCTGGTCGCCGCCGAGGCGCCGGGCCGGGTGGTGGACGCGGGCACGCCCGAGGTGCACAGCGTGGTCGTGCACGAGCCGGTCGGCGTGTGCGCGCTGATCACACCCTGGAACTACCCGCTGCTCCAGGCGAGTTGGAAGGTCGCCCCGGCCCTCGCCGCCGGCAACACCTACGTGCTCAAGCCCAGCGAGATCACCCCGCTGACGACCATCGCCCTGCACCGCCTGCTCGCCGAGGCCGGCCTGCCCGACGGCGTCGCCAACCTCGTCACCGGCCCCGGGCACACCGTCGGCGCCCGCCTCGCCGAGCACCCCGACGTCGACCTGGTCTCCTTCACCGGCGGCCTGGTCAGCGGCACCAAGGTCGCCCAGGCCGCCGCGCCCGGCGTGAAGAAGGTCGCCCTGGAGCTGGGCGGCAAGAACCCGAACGTCGTCTTCGCCGACGCCTGCGCCACCGACGAGTCCTTCGACACCGCCGTCGACCAGGCCCTCAACGCCGCGTTCATCCACAGCGGCCAGGTCTGCTCGGCCGGCGGCCGGCTGATCGTGGAGGAGTCGGTCCGCGAGCGCTTCGTCACCGAACTCGCCCGCCGCGCACGCCTGATCCGCCTCGGCCGCGGCACCGCCGACGGCGTCGAGTGCGGCCCGCTCGTCTCCGAGCAGCAGCGCGCCAAGACGGAGGACTTCGTCGCCTCCGCCCTCGCCGAGGGCGCCGAGCTGCGCTGCGGCGGCAAGCGCCCCGAGCCCTCCGAACTGCGCCCCGAGGGCGGCTACTTCTACGAGCCGACCGTCCTCGACCGCTGCCACCGCGAGATGCGCGTGGTGCGCGAGGAGGTCTTCGGGCCCGTCCTCACCGTCGAGACCTTCCGCACCGAGGACGAGGCCGTCGCCCTCGCCAACGACACCGAGTACGGCCTGGCCGGCGCCGTCTGGACCGCCGACGCGGGCCGCGCCCGCCGGGTCGCGGGGCGGCTGCGCCACGGCACCGTCTGGATCAACGACTTCCACCCCTACCTGCCGCAGGCCGAGTGGGGCGGCTTCGGCAAGTCCGGCACCGGCCGCGAACTGGGCCCCGCCGGGCTCGCCGAGTACCGCGAGACCAAGCACGTGTACCAGAACCTCGCCCCGAAGCCGGTCCGCTGGTTCGCCGGCTGACCGCACCCCGACTTCTGCTCTTCCCGCCCTCCAGGAGTACCCCTATGCCTGAAACCACCCACACATACGACTACGTCGTCATCGGCGGCGGCACCGCGGGCTCGGTCATCGCCTCCCGGCTGACCGAGAACCCGGACACCACCGTCGCCGTCATCGAGGGCGGCCCCAGCGATGTCGGCCGCGACGACGTGCTCACCCTGCGCCGCTGGATGGGCCTGCTCGGCGGCGACCTCGACTACGACTACCCCACCACCGAGCAGCCGCGCGGCAACAGCCACATCCGGCACAGCCGCGCCCGCGTCCTCGGCGGCTGCTCCTCGCACAACACCCTCATCGCCTTCAAGCCGCTGCCCTCCGACTGGGACGAGTGGGAGGCCGCCGGCGCCACGGGCTGGGGCGCGGTGCAGATGGAGGCGTACTGGGCCCGGCTGCTCAACAACATCGTGCCGGTCGACGAGAAGGACCGGAACGCCATCGCCCGCGACTTCGTGGACGCCGCCCAGGAGGCGCTCGGCGTGCCGCGCGTCGAGGGCTTCAACGCCAAGCCGTTCACCGAGGGCGCCGGCTTCTTCGACCTCGCCTACCACCCCGAGGACAACAAGCGCTCCTCGGCGTCGGTGGCGTACCTGCACCCGGTGATGGACGAGCGCCCCAACCTCACCCTGATGCTGGAGACCTGGGCGCACCGCCTGGAGCTGGACGGCACCCGCGCCGACGGCGTCCACGTGCGCACCAGGGACGGCGAGGAGATCTACGTCCGCGCCCGCACCGAGGTCGTGCTGTGCGCCGGCGCCGTCGACTCCCCGCGCCTGCTGCTGCACTCCGGCATCGGCCCCCGCGCCGACCTCGACGCGCTCGGCATACCCGTCGCGCACGACCTGCCCGGCGTCGGCGAGAACCTGCTCGACCACCCCGAGTCGGTGATCGTCTGGGAGACCGAGGGACCCATCCCGGAGAACTCGGCGATGGACTCCGACGCCGGCCTCTTCGTGCGCCGCGACCCCGAACACCCGGGCCCCGACCTGATGTTCCACTTCTACCAGATCCCCTTCACGGACAACCCGGAGCGACTGGGCTACGAGCGCCCGGAGTTCGGCGTCTCGATGACCCCGAACATCCCCAAGCCCAAGTCCCGCGGACGCCTCTTCCTCACCAGCGCCGACCCGTCCGTGAAGCCCGCCCTGGACTTCCGCTACTTCACCGACGAGGACGACTACGACGGCCGCACCCTCGTCGACGGCATCCGCATCGCCCGCGAGATCGCCGCGACGCAGCCGCTGGCCGGCTGGCTCAAGCGCGAGGTGTGTCCCGGCCCGGACGTCACGGGTGACGAGGAGCTGAGCGAGTACGCCCGCAAGGTCGCCCACACCGTCTACCACCCGGCCGGCACCTGCCGGATGGGCGCCGCCGACGACGCCGGGGCCGTGGTCGACCCCGAACTGCGTGTCCGGGGCCTGTCCAACCTCCGGATCGCCGACGCCTCGGTCTTCCCGACCATGCCGGCCGTCAACCCGATGATCGGGGTGCTCATGGTCGGGGAGCGCGCCGTCGAGCTGATCGGTGGTGACGCCCGATGAACACGGTCATCAACGAGACGACGTCCGAGCGCCCCCCGGTGTTCTCCGTGGACGGCCTGTGGAAGGTCTTCGGCCCGAAGGCCGACCGCGTCCCCGCCGACACGGAGTTGTCCGCCCTGGACCCGGCCGAGCTGCGCGCCCGCACCGGCTGCACCGCCGCCGTCCGCGACGTCTCCTTCGACGTGCGCAAGGGCGAGGTCTTCGTCGTCATGGGCCTCTCCGGCTCCGGCAAGTCCACCCTGGTGCGCTGCCTCACCCGGCTGATCGAGCCGACCGCCGGCACCATCGCCATCGACGGCGAGGACGTCCGCGCCATGGACCGCGCCCGGCTGCGCGAACTGCGCCGCCACCGCGCCGCGATGGTCTTCCAGCACTTCGGCCTCCTCCCGCACCGCACCGTCCTCGACAACGTGGCCTACGGCCTGGAGGTCCAGGGCATGGGCCGCGCCGAGCGCCGCGAACGGGCCGCCGCCATCGTCGCCAAGGTCGGCCTGGAGGGCCTGGAGCAGCGCCGCCCCGGCCAGCTCTCGGGCGGCCAGCGCCAGCGGGTGGGCCTGGCCCGCGCGCTCGCCGTCGACCCCGAAGTCCTGCTCTTCGACGAGCCGTTCAGCGCGCTCGACCCGCTGATCCGGCGGGACATGCAGGAGGAGGTCGTCCGGCTGCACCGAGAGGAGGGCCGCACGATGGTCTTCATCACCCACGACCTCCAGGAGGCCCTGAAGCTCGGCGACCGCATCGCCCTGATGCGCGACGGCCGCGTCGTGCAGCTCGGCACCCCGGAGGAGATCGTCGGCTCCCCGGCCGACGACTACGTCCGCGAGTTCGTCCGCGACGTCCCCCGCGAACAGGTCCTCACGGTCCGCACCGCGATGCGCCCCGCCACCTCAGCCGACGAGGCGGGCACGGGCCCGTCCCTCCGCCCGACGGCAACGGTCACGGAGGCGATAGAGGCAGTGGCCCGAGCCGGCGAACCGGCCCGAGTCATGTCAGACGGCCGCCTCCTGGGCATGGTCGACGCGACGGACCTCCTGTCGGTGGTGGCAGGCGCATCCCACCCAGCTGCGGGCAATCGTGCCGCTGGGGCGGCACGGGTGGGCGCTGGGGGTACCCCCTGCTCGAAGAGCTTGGGGGAGGCACCCCGCGACGCCGGGCTGCGGACACCCCCCGCCGCCAGCCCCGACGAGGAGCCGGTGTGATGGCAACGATCACCGCACCGACCCGAAAGACGTCCACGCCGGCCATCCTCACCAACAGAGCCGTCCGCAAGCTCCTCATCCTGGCCGTGGCCGCCGCGATTCTGGTCCCCCTGGCCCACACCCGGTGGTCGAGTGGAAGTTGGCCCGACGCCCTCACAGTCGACCTGTCGAGCCCCCTCGGCAACGCCAGCGACTGGATCATCGACAACAGGGACACCCACCCCCTGTTCCTGTACTTCCTGGGCCACATCAGCAACGCGATCGTCATAGCCGTAAGGGCCGTCTACCTCACCCTCCTGGCCCTCGGCTGGGCCGGCGTCACGGCAGTGGCAGCCCTGACGGCCTGGCGCACGGCCGGCGTGAAGCTGGCCCTGGGCACCACGGCCGCCTTCCTCGCCTGCGGCGCCCTCGGCATGTGGGTCCCGACGATGCAGACCCTCGCCCTGATGGTCGTGGCCGTCCTCGCCTCGGTCATCGTGGGCGCCCTCCTGGGCCTCGCCGCCGGCCTCTCGGAGCGCACGAACCGCCTCCTCCGCCCCGTCCTGGACACGATGCAGGTACTCCCCGCCTTCGCGTACCTCCTCCCCGTGGTCCTGGTCTTCGGCATCGGCGTCCCCGCCGCCGTCCTGGCCACCGTCGTCTACGCCGCCCCGCCGATGGCCCGCCTCACCGCCCTGGGCCTGCGCGGCGCCGACAAGGAGGTCCTGGAGGCGGTCACCTCCCTCGGCACCACCCCCCGCCAGCGCCTCCTCACCGCCCGCCTCCCGCTGGCCCGCAAGGAACTCCTCCTCGGCGTCAACCAGACGATCATGATGGCGCTGTCGATGGCCGTCATCGCCTCAGTCATCGGCGCCGGCGGCCTCGGCGACCGCGTCTACCAGGCCCTCGCCTCCGTCGACGTCGGCGCCGCCCTCGCCGCGGGCATCCCGATCGTGCTGCTGGCGATCGTCCTGGACCGCGTCACCGGCGCGGCGGGCGAGCGCATCGGCGAGGCGGCACCGGCCGACGGCGCCCGCGCCAAGTGGCTCTACGCCCTCGCGGCAGCCGCCGCCATAGCCATCGCCGCCCGCCTCGCCGGCGCCCTGGACTGGCCCGGCGCCTGGGAGGCGGACATCGCCGAGCCGGTCAACCGCGCCGTCGACTGGATGACCGCGCACCTCTACTCCGGCGTCCCCGTCATCGGCGGCACCGCCGACTGGGCCGCGCACTTCACCACCTGGGTGCTCAACCCCTTCCGGGACGCCCTGTTCTGGCTCCCCTGGTGGTCGGTGCTGCTGATCGTCGCCGCCCTTGCCTGGCTGATCGGCACCTGGCGCACCGCGCTCACCGCCGTCCTCGCCATGGCCGCGACCGGCGTCCTCGGCGTGTGGAAGCCGTCCCTGGACACGCTCTCCCAGGTCCTCGCCGCCGTCGCCGTCACCCTCGTCCTCGGCTTCGCGACCGGCATCGCCGCCGCCCGCAGCGACCGCTTCGAGCGCGTGCTCCGCCCCGTGCTGGACGTCTTCCAGACGATGCCGCAGTTCGTGTACCTGATCCCGGTCGTCGCCCTGTTCGGCGTCGGCCGCGCCCCCGCCGTGGCGGCGGCCGTCGTCTACGCCCTCCCGGCCGTCGTGCGCATCACCGCGCAAGGGCTGCGCCAGGTCGACCCGGCCGCCCTGGAATCGGCGCGCTCGCTGGGCGCCACCAGCGGCCAGCAGGTCCGCCAGGTCCAACTCCCGCTCGCCCGCCCGGCGCTGCTGCTCGCCGTCAACCAGGGCGTGGTGCTCGTCCTCGCCGTCGTGATCATCGGTGGCCTGGTCGGCGGCGGCGCGCTCGGCTACCAGGTCGTGTTCGGCCTGGCCCAGGGCGACCTGGCCAGCGGACTGGTGGCCGGCGCGGCCATCGTCTGCCTCGGCCTGATGCTCGACCGGGTGACCCAGCCGACCGGCCGCCGTACGACGAAGGGAGCCTGACATGCGCGTACGCACCACACTCGCGGTCGGCTCGCTGCTGCTGCTCACCGGCTGCGGCGCCGCCGACATGACCAAGCAGGCCTCGCCCTACGCCAATGCCCAGGGCAGCCGCACCGTGACCCTCTCCGTGCAGTCGTGGGTCGGGGCGCAGGCCAACGTGGCCGTCGCCCAGTACCTCCTGGAGCACGAGCTGGACTACCGCGTCGACACCGTCCAGGTCGACGAGGTGCCCGCCTGGGACGCGCTCAGCCAGGGCCGGGTCGACGCGCTCCTGGAGGACTGGGGCCACCCCGAGCAGGAGCAGCGCTACGTCGAGGACAAGAAGACCATCACCGGCGCCGGCGACCTCGGCGTCACCGGGCACATCGGCTGGTTCGTCCCGACCTACTTCGCCAAGGAGCACCCGGACGTCACCGACTGGCGGAACCTCGACAAGTACGCCGCGCGACTGCGCACCGCGGAGAGCGGCGGCAAGGGCCAGCTCCTGGACGGCTCCCCGTCCTACGTCACCAACGACAAGGCGCTGGTGCAGAACCTCAAGCTGGACTACCAGGTCGTCTTCGCCGGCTCCGAGGCCGCGCAGATCACCCAGATCAAGCAGTTCGCCAAGGAGAAGAAGCCCTTCCTGACCTACTGGTACACCCCCCAGTGGCTCTTCGAGAAGGTCCCGATGACCGAGGTGAAACTCCCGGCGTATCAGGACGGTTGCGACGCCGACCCGGCGAAGATCGCCTGCGCCTACCCGCGCACCCCCCTCCAGAAGTACCTCAACGCGGACTTCGCGAAGGAGGGCGGCAAGGCGGCGGCGTTCCTGAAGAAGTTCCACTGGAAGACGGAGTACCAGAACGACGTCTCCCTGATGATCGCCGAACAGAAGCTGTCCCCGCAGGAGGCGGCGAAGAAGTGGGTGGACGGCCACGAGTCCGTGTGGAAGGCGTGGCTGCCCTAGCCCCGGCCCTCAGCCGCGCAGATCGCCGGCGATCTCCGCGAGGGCCCGCGCGGCGGCCCGTTGCAGCCCCGGTCCGAAGGTGATCCGGGTGGCCCCTCGCTCGCCCAGTTCGGCGGGGGAGGGGCCGTCGCCGACCCCGGCGAAGACGTTGAGTGGTCCGGTGGTGCCCGCCCGCAGTGCCGGGATCGCGTCGGGCGGGGCGCCGATCGGGTAGACGCAGTCGGCGCCCGCGGCGACGTAGAGCGCGGCCCGCTCGACGGCCGCGGCGGTGGGGTCGGGGGCGCCCCGGACGTAGGTGTCCACGCGGGCGTTGAGGAACAGCCGGTCCCCGGCCGCCTCCCGCACCTCCGCCAGCCAGTCGGCGTGGGCGCGCGCGTCGCGGAGCACGCCGTCCCGGGAGTCCTCCAGGTTGCAGCCCACCGCGCCGGCCTCCAGGAGCCGCTCCACCAGCTCCTTCGGCGCGAGCCCGTACCCTCCCTCGACGTCCGCCGACACGGGTACGTCCACGGCCCGCGCGATCCGCGCGACCGCCGCGAACATCTCGTCGGCCGGGGTCGCCCCGTCCTCGTGGCCGAGGGAGGCGGCGATCCCGGCGCTGGGCGTGGCCAGCGCCGGGTAGCCGGCCGCCTCGAAGACCCGGGCACTGGCCGCGTCCCACGGGCCGGGCAGGACGAGGGGATCGCCCGGCGCCCGGCCGTGGTGCAGCGCCCGGAACGTGTCGGCGCCGCTCACGCGTACTGGCCCGGCGTGTAGTGGCCCGGGGCGAGGCGGCAGGCCACGCCGAAGCGGTTCCAGGCGTTGATCACCGTGATGGCGGCGATGAGCTGCACCAGCTCGGCCTCCTCGAAGTGCTTCGCGGCCGTCTCGTACACGGCGTCCGGCACGAAGCCGTCGGTGAGGACGGTGACCGCCTCGGTCAGCTCGATCGCGGCCAGCTCCTTCTCGGTGTAGAAGTGCCGCGACTCCTCCCACGCGCTGAGCTGGATGATCCGCTCCACGCTCTCGCCGGCCGCGAGGGCGTCCTTGGTGTGCATGTCGAGGCAGAAGGCGCAGTGGTTGAGCTGGGACGTGCGGATCTTCACCAGTTCCCTGAGCTTCGGGTCGAGGCCCTGACCGGCGGCCTTCTCCAGGCGGAGCATCGCCTTCCAGACCTCGGGGGCGTGCTTGGCCCACTCCACGCGGGGGGCGTGCTCGGTGGCGAAGGCGTCGCTGGTGGTGGTCGTGGCGGTCGCGGTGGTCGTGGCGGTCGTGGTGGTGTCGTCGTTCTCGCTCATGTGATCAACCCTAGGGAGCAGGCAGCCCAGGAGTATGGTCCATTCCCATGGCGAAACCCTGGGCCACTTACGGCGTCGACCTGCACCTCGACCGCTCCGGACCCGGCCTGCGCCGCGGCCTGACCGACGCCCTGCGCGCGGCCGTCCGCACCGGCCGCCTCGCCCCCGGCACCCGGCTGCCCGCGTCCCGCTCCCTCGCCGTCGACCTCGGCGTCGCGCGCAACACGGTCGCCGAGGTCTACGGCGACCTGGTCGCGGAGGGCTGGCTCACCGCCCGCCAGGGCTCCGGCACCCGCGTCGCCGAACAACCCCCCGCCGCCCCCGCGCCGCCCCCGTCACCGAGCCGCCGCCGCGAGCCGTCCCGCCCCGCCTACGACCTGATCCCCGGCACCCCCGAACTGGCCTCCTTCCCCCGCGACCAGTGGCTGAGGGCGGCCCGCCGCGCCCTCGCCGCCGCCCCCGACCGCGCCCTCGGCTACGGCGACCCGCGCGGCCTCGCGACCCTGCGCACCGCCCTCGCCGGGTACCTCGCCCGCGCCCGCGGGGTCCACGCCGACCCGGACCGCATCGTCGTCTGCGCCGGCTTCCTCGGCGGCCTCGGCCTGCTCGCCGACGTCCTGCGCCGCCGGGGCGAGCGCGCGATCGCCACCGAGTCCTACGGCCTCCCGCACCACCGCGACCTGATCCGGCGCGGCGGCTGCGCCACACCGGCGCTCCCGTGGGGCGAGCACGGCACCCGCCCCCCGCACGATGGGCTGCGGGCCGGGGCGGTGCTCCTCACCCCGTCCCACCAGTTCCCCATGGGTGGCGTCCTGCGCCCCGAGGACCGCACCGCGCTCACCGCCTGGGCCCGGGACACCGGCGGCCTGATCCTGGAGGACGACTACGACGGCGAGTTCCGCTACGACCGCCAGTCCGTCGGCGCCCTCCAGGGCCTCGCCCCCGACCACGTCGTCTACCTCGGCACCGCCAGCAAGTCCCTCGCCCCCGGCCTGCGCCTCGGCTGGCTGGTCCTGCCCCCGTCCCTGGTGGAGGAGACCGTCGCCGCCCTGCCCGGCCGCGTCCCCGGCGTCCTCGACCAGCTCACCCTCGCCGAGTTCCTCACCTCCGGCGGCTACGACCGCCACGTCCGCGCCGCCCGCCTGCGCTACCGGCGCCGCCGGGACGCCCTGGTCACCGCCCTGGCCGAACGCGCCCCCGACGTCCGGGTCACCGGCATCGCGGCCGGCCTGCACGCGGTCCTCCGCCTGCCCCCCGGCACCGAGCAGTCGGTCCACCGCGCCGCCGCCTGGCACGGCCTGGCCGTGGGCGCCCTCTCCTCCTTCCGCCACCCCGAGGCGGACGTCCCCCCGCAGGACGCGGTGGTCGTGGGCTACGGCACGCCGCCGGACCACGCCTGGGCGGGGGCGCTGGACGCGCTGTGCGGGGCGCTGGGAAGTTGAGGGACAGGAGTGCCCAGCGGCTGCCGCGAGGCCGCCCCTGCCCACTGCGGTGACACCGTCGCTCCTGTCAGTAGACGGGGACGCAGGCTTGCGCCCCCGCGGTACGGGGCGGCGGCTGGGCGGAGAGCAGGGCCCATGCCTTGCCGCCGAGGAGTGTCCCGAGGGGGGCGGTCCGGACGTCGCCCACCGGGACGTCGCGCTTCGGCGCGCACCCCGCCAGGTCGCCGTTCACGAGGACCATGGCACGTCCCCGGGCGCACCGGCCGCACCTCTCGTCCAGCGTCCTGATGTGCTCGACACCCAGGGACTCCAGCTCGGCGCGGGCCTCGGCGACCCGCTGGCCGGGCAGCGAGGCCACGATCGCGGCCCGCAGGGTCACGCCCCGCCCGACCGCCTCGCGGATGGCGCGGCGGGTGCGGACGTGGCTGCCCGGACGGCCGGTGATCCTGTCGTGCTCCTCGGGGTCGTCGCTGTGGTAGCGCGTCCCGAGGCTCATCCCGTCCCGGGTGAGCAGCTCCCACCACGGCTCGCGCACGGCGCAGAGGTCCGAGAGGATCTCGACCCCCATGCCGAGCGCGAGCGCCAGCTCGGCGATTTCACGCCAATCCGGATGGCCGGTCGGCTCACCACCGACGAGCCGCACGCGCGGGATGCCGAGGGCGGACGCGTCCGTGACGACCGCCAGCCAGTCGTCGCGCGTCATGTCCCCCGGCGAGCCGTCCGAGCCCGTGATCTCCAGCTCCAGCAACGTGATGCCGGCGAA
The DNA here is from genome assembly GCF_043202555.1 of Streptomyces sp. NPDC048182. NCBI lineage: Bacteria > Bacillati > Actinomycetota > Actinomycetes > Kitasatosporales > Streptomycetaceae > Streptomyces > Streptomyces sp. NPDC048182. Next base: position 355,663 of record NZ_JBIDAQ010000003.1, read on the forward strand.
CGGGGCGGCGGTGGGGCACGCCGAGAGCAGTGTCATGGTGCGCCTCCGTGTGAAGCCCTCACAGCAACTCCCCGCGGCTGCGGGCGTTCGCGCGGGCGGTCTCCGCGCGCAGGCGTTCCGCCTGGCCGGGCGGGCGGAGCGTGGCCGGGTCGGCCTCCCATTCGGTGCCCCCGGTGACGGGCCGTATCGACCAGTACGGACCGGAGACACCGCGGAACTCGCCGACCCGGTCGCCGCGTTCGGGGTCCACCAGGAGCGTGCCGATGCTGGGCGGCTCCTGGGGGGTCGGGCGAGACGTCTTTTCGGACACCGCCGCTCCTCTCCGTAGTCATTCCGCTACCGGGAGGCTCAGCGTGGCCTAGAGTCGACAAGCGTTCAACGTGCGAGGTACGGCAGGAAAGTTGGTGCCGGGATGGTGAATCGCAAGGAACTGGACCCCGACGGTGGCCCGGCGGCCGCGTTCGGCGTGCGAATCCGCAGAATGCGCGAAGCGCGTGGCTGGCGGCAGGAGGACCTGGCCGAGCGGACGGGATATGCCAGTACGCATATCTCGGCGGTCGAAACTGCTCGTAAGGTGGCAACCCTTCGTTTCGCACGCAGCCTTGACGTCGCGTTCGGGCTGGACGGCAGCGCTGACACTTTCGAACGCGCGTGCCGCGAGATCAAGCACGGCTCGCTGCTGGAGGGCTTCCCGCAGTACGTGGGCCACGAGGGCCGGGCGGTGGAGATCCGGCTGTACGAGATCGGCATCGTGCCCGGACTGCTCCAGACGCCGGAGTACGCCCGCTGCCTGGCGGACAGCGCGGTACGGCGAGGCGCGATCACCCCGGAGCAGGCGGCCGACCGAGTCTCGTTCCTCGCGGAGCGGCAGAACGCGCTGGTACGGCCTCGGCCGCCGATGATGCTGGTGGTGATGGACGAGAGCTGTGTGCGCAGGCGGGTCGGCGGTCCCGACCTCATGGGCGCGCAGCTCGACCAGCTCTTGAAGTTCGCCGCGTTACCGAACACCGTGCTTCAGATTGCCCCGTTCGAGATGGGTGAACGGCGCTCGGCCGACTTGCCGTTGTACCTGCTCACCATGTCCGACATGGCTGTGATCGCGTACGCCGAGTCACAGATCCGGGGGCATCTGGAGCGGGACTCGATGCCTGTGCTCAACCTGCTGACGGCCTACCATCAGTTGCAGGCCGAGGCCCTCTCGCAAGCGGCGTCGGTGGCCATGATCGAAGAGGTACGAAAGGGCATCTCGTGACGACCGAGTCTCCGCAATGGTTCACGTCCTCCTACAGCAACAACGGCGGCGCATGCGTCGAGGTCGCCACGAACCTCGCCGCCCCGCAGGGCATCGTGCCCGTCCGGGACTCCAAGGTCCGGGTCAGCCCGGAACTGCGCGTGCCCGCCGCCGCGTTCGCCTCGTTCCTCACCGGTGTCAAGGGTGACGGGTTCCGGGGCGTCTAGAGCATCACGTGCGGCAGGGAGCGGGCGGGCGCGTCCGTGAGCGATCCGGGGGCTGCTCAGTGGTCCCGCTCCCCGCCGGGAGGGGTAGGCGGCCGTCAGCCGGTGCTGGTTGCTCACCTGCACGGCCTGGACGGCGAAGTCGAGGGCGACGATGCCCGCGCCGAGGGCGATGCCGGTGATCCGGGTCGTCCACCCCGCGTCCGCCCAGCGGCCCGCCCGCGCCGCGCCCAGGGCGCCGGCCAGTCCGGCGACGCCGAACAGGCCGATCTGCGTCTCGCTCAGCTCCCACGGCGGGTCCGCCAGCGGCAGGGACAGGCCGCTCCACAACGTGCCGAACGACGCGAACAAGAAGAACGGTGTCGACCGGCACGGCACCCCGGTCCCGACCCTCATGCCCGCCGCCGACGGCACCCCGGTCGACGCCGACACCACCCACGTCCAGAGTGTCCGGTAGCGGGATCAGGCCAGGCGGCTCGCGAGCCTGCCGAGCAGTTCGGCGCCCTCCGGGGTGAGGTGCCAGCGGGGCTCGGGCGGTGGGAGGGCCGCCCAGCAGCGCTTGCCCGGGGCGGCGGGTTCCGCGCCGTGCCGGACGCTGTGCGCGGCGATGAGGGAGAGGCCGCGGCCGGTCTCGTCGCCTGGGGTGTCGGGGTCGCGGGGCAGGTTCCCGTCCGCGTCCCAGACCTCCACCACCAGCAGGTCGTCCGAGGTCGTCGCGACCCCGGCCGCCAGCGGCCCCCCGCCGTGCCGCAGCGCGTTGCTGAGCAGCTCCCCGGCCACCAGGTGCAGCGCGTCCTCGTCCAGGGGCACGCCCCAGGCGCGGGCGGTCGCGGCGATCCGGTGCCGGGCGGCGCGCACCGCGCGCGGGGTCGCCTCGACGGGGAAGCGGGCGTGGGGCATGAGGTGTCTCCCTAGGGGCGCGGGGCCGTCCAGGCGATGCCGTGCACGCCGGCGCCGCACTTGGCGGGCAGGATGTGGACGCTGTGCGAGGCGTCCGGGGTGAGCGGCTGACGATGGGCGCGGGGGGCCTCGCTGTGCTCACGGAAGTAGCCGTAGGCGGCCGAGGGCACGTGCCGCGGGTGGAAGTAGACGTGCAGGAGGTACTGGCGGACGCTGAGCGGCAGGGTGCGCTCGTGGTGCTGGGAGGGCTTCCAGCGGGGGCCCACCTCGAGGGCGTACTCGATGATCGCCGTCTCGCCGCGGGCCAGCGTCCGGCCGAAGCCGATCTCGAAGACCACCGCGCCGAGTTCCTGGCGGAAGCGGAGCGCGTCGAGGCGGCCGCAGGCGACGGTGACCTGCACGGAGGGCGTGTCGGTGTCGTCCAGCTGGTGATGCGCGGTCAGCGACCGCACGCCGTCCCGCGTGGCGCGCACGACGTTGCTGACGGTGTAGCGCGCGATGCACCCGTACTCGTCCAGGCGCACCGTCTCGTGCACGGAGAGGGAGACGAGGTGCTCGTTGAAGCGGTACGCGTCCGCGCCGAGGGCCGCCGCGAGGGGCGAGCCGGGTGGGTGGACGTGGGACAAGGCCGTGGACATCGCGCCGTCCCGGACCAGCGCCCTGCCCCGCGGGCGCCGGTGGCCGAGGAGGCTCTGCAGGGCGCCGGGGCCGGTGCCGAGGATGGCCTCCACCTCGGCCACCGCCCGTAGCGACTGCGGCCGTTCGGGCCGGCTCCGGCCGCGCTGCCAGTGGCTCAGCGTCACGGGGCTGATGGAGATGCCGCGCACCGCGAGGTGGTGGTGCAGGCGCTGCAGGGTGAGGCCGCTGGCCCGCAGCGCCCGGCGGAGGGCCTCGTCGAAGGTGGTGCCGGAGGAGGTCGGGTCGGAGGAGGCGGGGCCGTTGGAGGTGGTGTCGTGCGGCGGGGCGTCCGCCGCCGGCAGCGGCTGCTCGTGCTGGTCCATCTGCGCTCCCGGCGGCGGTCGTCGGCCTGGGCCCGGTCGATCAGGCGGTGTTGAGCGACAGGCCGTAGTAGTTCAGCTCGTCGTCCAGCGGCTGGAAGTACGACGTGCCCTGCCCGTACACCCCGTTGCACCGGTTGCTGTTGGCGGCGCCCGAGGTCACGCCCTGGCCCTGGTCGCCGGAGATCCACGGGCCGCCGCTGTCGCCGCCCAGGACGCACGTCGAGCTGAGGGCGAGGTTGGTGACCAGGGTGTCCGGCTGGCCCGGGTCGCTGTACGTCACCGAGTAGTTGTAGGACTTGATCGCGCCGCAGGTCCAGTGCGAGGTCGCGCCCGACTTGCAGACGTCCGAGCCGACCGCGGCCCGCCGGCTGCCGCGCACGGCCACGTCGGCGCCGTTGTTCCAGGTGCCGACCTTGGTCGCGATGGTCGTGCCGGAGTCGACCGAGGCGAGGCCCATGTCGATGCTGTTGCGGCCGTGCTGGAAGCGGGTCTTGGTGCCCTTGGCGAAGTGCGCGCCGGAGTAGTAGAGGTCGGGCAGGTTCTCCACGCAGTGCCCGGCGGTGACCAGGACCTGGCGTCCGGCGGAGTCGTGGGCGCCGAAGCCGACGGAGCAGTAGTGGTTGCCGTAGTCCATGCGGCTGCCGGGGTAGACGGTCGCGGCGGTGGTCACCGACTCGCCCCGCGCGTCGCGCACGGCGACGGCGGAGCCGTAGGAGGCGGCCTCGGCGAGGAAGGCCCGGTCGGCGGCGGACGCGTCGGACGCGCCGCCGCGTACGTCCACGACGACCTGGCCGGTCGCGGGCTCGACGCCCCAGCCGGCTATGCCGGTCGGCACGGACCGCGCGGCCGTCCGGTCCAGCGCGGCCTTGACGCGGTCCAGGGTGGCGGGGCTGTGCCGGGATATCCGGGCCCGCAGCCCGGCGGCCTCGACGCGGTCTGCGGTGGCCGCGTCGCCGACGGCGACGGTGAGCCGGCCCGCGGTGTCGAAGAAGGCGGACCGGGCGTCGACGCCCGGCGCGCGCAGGCCCGCCAGGGTCTTCTGCTGGGCGGCCTGCGAGTCGAGCCGGCGGACGGCGGCGGCGTCGCTGATGCCGAGCGAGTCGGCCAGGGCGTGCACCATCTGCGGCTGGTAGTCGCCCGGGTTCGTGGGGGCACCCTGGGCGGGGGCGACGGCGCCCGCGAGGACGAGAGCCGCCGTGGCGGCGCCGGACGCCAGGATCGTGCGTGGACGAAGCACCTTGTCTCCGTTTCCGAGTGGCCGCATGGCGCGGCCCGGTGGGGGGTGGGTTCGCGGCGGTGGGCGCGGGCCGACCAGTGGGGTGTCGGCCCGCGTCGGCCGCAGGAGAACTCTGGAGGCGTGGGTGCGTGCTCAACAAGCCTGGTGAGAGCAGGGATTATTAACAGAATTGCGGCTAACTGTTTAAGCCCGCGCTCGGTACACTCGGCCAGTCGGTCGCTCGTACTGCCGAACGGACAACGGGGGGACAGGACATGGCGGAGACCCGGCGGAGGCTGCGGTCGAGCACCGTGGTGCTCGGCGGCATGGGGGTGCTGGCGGCGGCGCTCAGCGCGTGCGGCTCGGACCCCGACCGGCGCTGCGTGGACCGCGACAGCTACGACGTCGCCAAGGGCTACAAGGTGGTGTCCGAGAGCAACTGCAAGCCCTCGCCGGGCGGTTCAGGCGCCGGGAAGAGCGCTTTGACGACGGGCGGCGCCCCGCGCGCCGCCCGCGCCGACTGGTACTACGACGGCGACGAGCGCTCCGGCTGGGCCGACTCCGGCACCTTCAGCCGCAACGAGGCCGTCGACCGCGGCGGCCTCGGCTGCTCGGGCGACGACGACGATGACGACGGCAGCGGCGGCGGCTGACCGCCGTGGAACGCCGCACCATCGAGCCCCGCCCCGACTGGCAGCGCACCGTCGAGGACCAGGGCCTCATCTACCCGCTCACCCGCTACCCCGACGACTCCCTGCGCCCCTACTGGGACGAGAGCGCCTACTACGTCTTCTCCCTGGAAGAGGTCGAGGCCCTGGAGGAGGTCGTCGAGGAGCTGCACGGCATGTGCCTCGCGGCGGCGGGGCACATCGTGGCCACCGGCCGCCTCGCCGACCTCGGCATCACCGACCCCCGGGTCGCCGCGGCGGTCACCGAGGCGTGGCACCGGCGCGCCGAACTGCCCTCCGTCTACGGCCGCTTCGACCTGCGCTACGACGGCACGGGCCCGGCCAAGATGCTTGAGTACAACGCCGACACCCCGACCTCGCTGGTCGAGGCGGCGTCCCCGCAGTGGTTCTGGATGGAGGAGCGCTTCCCCGGCGCCGACCAGTGGAACTCCCTGCACGAGCGCCTGATCGACGCCTGGAAGCGCCAGGCCGACCTGCTCCCGCCCGGCGGCCCGCTGTACTTCGCGCACTCCGTGGCCGACAAGCTCGGCGAGGACCTGATGACGGTCGCCTACCTCAAGGAGACGGCCGAGCAGGCGGGCCTGGAGACCGACTGGATCTCGGTGGAGGAGATCGGCTGGGACCCGCTCTCCGGGCGCTTCGTGGACAACAAGCTGAAGTTCATCCGCAGCTGCTTCAAGCTCTACCCGTGGGAGTGGATCACCGAGGACCGCTTCGCCGGCCACGTCTTCGACACCCTCGACAACGGCGGCGGCACCGGCTCCACCCTCTGGATCGAGCCCGCCTGGAAGATGCTGCTCAGCAACAAGGCCCTCCTCGCCGTCCTCTGGGAGCTGTACCCCGGCCACCCGAACCTGCTCCCGGCCTACTTGGACGGCCCCCGCGACCTGGCCCGCACCACCGGCTGGGTCGCCAAGCCCCTCCTCGGCCGCGAGGGCGCGGGCGTGACGATCCACGAACCCGGCACAGACCCGACCCCCCGCGACGAGCCCTGCTGCTACCAGGAGCTGGCCCCGCTCCCCGCGTTCGACGGCAACCACGTCGTCCTCGGCACCTGGGTCGTGGAGGACGAGGCGGCGGGCCTCGGCATCCGCGAGTCGTCCGGCCTGATCACGGACGAGTACGCCCGCTTCCTGCCGCACGTGATCCTCTAGGCACCGGCGAGGAAGGCGCGGACCTCGGCGGCGAGGGTACGCATGCCCTCGCCCGCCTCGTGGGCCGTGACGACCTCGAAGTGCCACTGGTCGGAGCCGGGCCTGTCGTGGATGCCCCAGGTCAACTCGACGCAGCCACCGGAGCGGTGCTCTGCGGAGAGGGTCAGGTCGTAGGAGAGGGAGCCCCAGGTGCGTGCGCCCTCCCAGCCCCGGAAGTCCTCGGCGAGGGCGGTGAGGAAGACGTCCAGGGCGTCACCGTCCCAGGTCTCCACCGAGGTCTCGACGCTTCCCCACGGCCCGGCGGCCCTGATGAGGAAGTCCAGGGTCGGGTCCTCCGGGTAGGGCCGGTGCGGCTCCGCCAGAAGCAGGGTGGGAGCCGTGGGGGCGCCCACCCGGACGGCGAGGCGGCCCGAGTCGTCATAGTCGATCACCCGGAGAGCCTACGAGAACGCGCCGTCCTCGACGCCGGCGAGGAACGGGTCAGGACTCATGTGACGGTGCGGGGCGTCAGCCGGGTCCGCAGTACCGCGAACGCCGTGCACGTGACCGGCAGGGTGAGGGCCGACGTGGCCAGGGCGCCGGCGGCGATGGGGGCGAGGATGTCGGCGTAGTACGCGGCGAAGAAGTTGCCCGTGGCGTCCTCCAAGAGGCCCCGGACGAGCGGACGCAGCGGCAGGGCGAGTTGCACCGTCAGCCGGAGCGCGGCGGCGGTCAGCGCGGCCAGCGGGAGCGCGAGGGCGAGGACGCGGGCGCCGCCGGGGCGCGTCCACGTCAGCCGCCACGAGCGGCGCAGGGCCGCGACGGGGCCGAGTCCGCCGGCCGCGGCGGCCGGGGCGAGGGTGAGCGAGAGGCGCAGCAGTACGGCGACCGCCAGGGCGACCGCCGGGGACGCCGCGACCAGCTCGTAGGACCAGGAGCCGCGCTCCAGCGGCAGCGGGGTGTCGAGCTGGTCGCCGACGTAGTGCTCCGGGACGGCCAGGGTGAGCAGGGGGAGCGGCCACACGGCCAGGCCGCGCAGGGCGTACACGGCGAGCACCGGCCGGCCGCCAGGTACCTCGCCTCGGCGGCGTACATGCCGGTGAGGACCGTCATCGGGTCCGGTGCTGCGGAGGGCTTCGTCATACCGCCGGCCTGGCCGCCGGGTCCGCACCCCGCTGGCGGCGATCGGACGTCGGCCTCGCCCGCATGCCGGACGGCGGGCCCGCCCGGCACCGCCCGCCCGGTAGGCTGGCCGCGGGCCGTGACTGGCGCGCTGGGATGGGATCGACCATCGGGGAGCGGTCCCCGGGACCCTGATCGCGAGGGGCCGGTACGAGTACGAGAGCCGTGCGCCTGGGCCACACCGTCAACGCCGAACCACGACGTCCGGAGGTCCCCTTGCCCGCCGAGCCCCTCTCCACCGCTTCCACCGCCTACCGCGCCGCCCTCGACGTGATCCGCGCCGTCGAGCCGCGGGTCGCCGACGCCATCGGGCAGGAGGTCGCGGACCAGCGCGAGATGCTCAAGCTGATCGCGTCCGAGAACTACGCCTCCCCGGCCACGCTGCTCGCGATGGGCAACTGGTTCAGCGACAAGTACGCCGAGGGCACCATCGGCCGCCGCTTCTACGCCGGCTGCCGCAACGTCGACACCGTCGAGGCCCTCGCCGCCGAGCACGCCCGCGAACTGTTCGGCGCCCGGCACGCCTACGTCCAGCCGCACTCCGGCATCGACGCCAACCTCGTCGCCTTCTGGGCGGTGCTCGGCGCCCGCGTGGAGGTGCCGTTCCTGGAGCAGGCCGGTGCCCGCCAGGTCAACGACCTCACCGACGCCGACTGGGCCGAGCTGCGCCAGGCGTTCGGCAACCAGCGCATGCTCGGGATGTCGCTCGACGCCGGCGGCCACCTCACACACGGCTTCCGGCCCAACATCTCCGGCAAGATGTTCGACCAGCGCTCCTACGGCACCGACCCGGCCACCGGCCTCATCGACTACGACGCCCTGCGCGCCTCCGCCCGCGAGTTCCAGCCGCTGATCATCGTCGCCGGGTACTCCGCGTACCCGCGCCTGGTGAACTTCCGGATCATGCGGGAGATCGCCGACGAGGTGGGCGCCACGCTCATGGTCGACATGGCGCACTTCGCCGGGCTCGTCGCCGGCAAGGTGCTCACCGGCGACTTCGACCCGGTGCCGCACGCCCAGATCGTCACCACCACCACGCACAAGTCGCTGCGCGGCCCGCGCGGCGGCATGGTGCTGTGCGACGACAGTCTCAAGGAGCAGGTCGACCGGGGCTGCCCGATGGTCCTCGGCGGCCCGCTCCCGCACGTCATGGCCGCCAAGGCCGTCGCCCTCGCCGAGGCCCGGCAGCCGTCCTTCCAGGACTACGCCCAGCGCGTCGTGGACAACTCCCGCGCCCTCGCCGAGGGCCTCACCCGGCGCGGCGCCACCCTGGTGACCGGCGGCTCCGACAACCACCTCAACCTGATCGACGTCGCCGGCTCCTACGGCCTCACCGGCCGCCAGGCCGAGGCCGCGCTGCTCGACTCCGGCATCGTCACCAACCGCAACGCCATCCCGGCCGACCCGAACGGCGCCTGGTACACCTCCGGCATCCGCATCGGCACCCCCGCCCTGACCACCCGGGGCCTCGGCACCGCCGAGATGGACGAGGTGGCCGGCCTCATCGACCGCGTGCTGACCACCACCGAGCCCGGCACCACCGCCAAGGGCGCCCCGTCCAAGGCCCAGCACGTCCTGGACGCCAAGGTCGCCGACGAGGTCGCCCAGCGCGCCACCGACCTGGTCGCCGGCTTCCCGCTGTACCCGGAGATCGACCTCGGCTGAGCCCCCGCGGGGCCGCGTCTCACAGGTCGATCAGCTCGTGACGCGGCTCCCCGCGCGGCGGCCCGGCATCCCGGCGGGCCGCCGCGCGGCGCGCCAGCAGCGTCCCGCCGACCCCGGCGACCAGTCCGGCGGCGGCCCACCGGAACGCGTTCCGCAGGCCGTCGTCCCCGGCGGGCGGCTCCGGCCGCTCACCCAGGACGCCGGACGCCTCGGCACGGTCGTAGGCCGTCCGGGACGCCCGGTGCCAGCGGATGTCGTCGTCCGCCGTCTCCGGCGCCGGATCGGTGCGCACCCACGGCGTGCCGTCCCCGGCGACCACCAGCTGGTCCTGCCGCAGCATCGCCACGTCCCCGCCCGGGGCGCGGCTGGTCTGCGGCCAGCCGCCGACCCCCGTCTGGCCCCACAGCACGGTGAGCCGCGCCGGGGGAGGGCCGCCGTCCGGGTCCGTCCAGGCCGGCGGCACCGGCTCCGTGCCCGCGTACGACGGATCGAGCAGGTCCCGCAGCCGGTCGAAGTCCGGCTCACCGGCGTGCCAGGACGCGGTGCGCCCGGTGCCGGGGTACACCACCACCGCCACGTCCGGCTCCTCGGCCGGCGCCGCCCCGGCCCCCGACACGCCACCCGCCGTCAGCAGCACCACCGTCACCGCCACCCCGCACGCCAGCCGCCGCACCCCGCCCCCTCCCGGCACCGACCCCGTGCCCGGCAACGTACCGGCCCCCGCCCGCCCCGGACCCGTGCCCGACCGCCCCCCGGCGCCTGAGAGAATGATGAGCATGGCCTCTGACCGACCCCGCGTGCTCTCCGGCATCCAGCCCACCGCCGGCTCGTTCCACCTCGGCAACTACCTCGGCGCCGTGCGCCAGTGGGTGGCCCTCCAGGAGACGCACGACGCGTTCTACATGGTCGTCGACCTGCACGCGATCACCATGCCGCAGGACCCGAAGGAGCTGCGCGCCAACACCCGGCTCGCCGCCGCGCAGCTGCTGGCCGCCGGGCTCGACCCCGAGCGGTGCACGCTGTTCGTGCAGAGCCACGTCCCCGAGCACGCCCAGCTCGCCTGGGTGATGAACTGCCTCACCGGCTTCGGCGAGGCGTCGAGGATGACGCAGTTCAAGGACAAGGCCGCCAGGCAGGGCGCCGACCGGGCCTCCGTCGGCCTGTTCACCTACCCCGTGCTCCAGGTCGCCGACATCCTGCTCTACCAGGCCGACGAGGTGCCCGTCGGCGAGGACCAGCGCCAGCACATCGAGCTGACCCGCGACCTCGCCGAGCGCTTCAACGGCCGCTTCGGCGAGACCTTCACCCAGCCCGCGCCGTACATCCTCAAGGAGACGTCGAAGATCTACGACCTCCAGGACCCGGCGATCAAGATGAGCAAGTCGGCCTCCACGCCCAAGGGGCTCATCAACCTCCTGGACGAGCCGAAGGCCACCGCCAAGAAGGTCAAGAGCGCGGTCACCGACACCGACACCGTGATCCGCTTCGACCGCGAGGCCAAGCCCGGCGTCAGCAACCTGCTCTCCATCTACTCCGTCCTCACCGGCGCGAGCGTCGCGGAGCTGGAGCTGAAGTACGAGGGCAAGGGCTACGGCGCACTCAAGACCGACCTCGCCGAGGTCGTGGTCGAGTTCGTGACCCCCTTCCGGGACCGCACCCAGCAGTACCTCGACGACCCCGAGACGCTGGACGCGCTGCTGGCCAAGGGCGCCGAGAAGGCCCGCGCGGTCGCCGCCGAGACCCTCGCCACGGCGTACGACCGGGTGGGCTTCCTGCCCGCCAAGCACTGAGGACCGCGGCGCGGTAGCGCCGCACATCACTACGGCTGCGCCTGCCCGGGGCGCCGCCGTGGCCGTACAGTCGATATCCGGTGTCCGACAAAAACGACAGGAGACGACGTGGGGACCGTAACGATCGGTGTCTCGATCGCGGTCCCGGAGCCTCACGGCAGCCGGCTTCAGCAGCTGCGCGCGGGCTTCGGCGACGCCGCGGCGCACGGCATCCCCACGCACGTCACCCTGCTGCCGCCCACCGAGGCCGACGCGGCCCGGCTGCCCGCCGTCGAGGCGCACCTCGCCAAGGTCGCCGCGGCCGGCCGGCCCTTCCCGATGCGGCTGGCCGGCACCGGCACCTTCCGCCCGCTCTCCCCGGTCGTCTTCCTCCGCGTGGTCGAGGGCGGCACGGCCTGCAACTGGCTCCAGGAGCGGGTCCGCGACGCCTCCGGGCCGATCCGCCGCGAACTCCAGTTCCCGTACCACCCGCACGTCACCGTCGCCCACGGCATCGAGGAGGCGGCCATGGACCGCGCCTTCGCCGAGCTGGCCGACTACGAGGCGCAGTGGCCCTGCACCGGCTTCGCGCTGTACGAGCAGGGCGCCGACGGGGTGTGGCGCAAGCTGCGCGAGTTCCCCTTCGGTGGCGCCGTGGTGCCCCCGCAGACCGACCGCCTGGGCCGGGGCTCCCTGCCCATCCGCTGAGCGGTCCTAGACGGGCAGCCGCCGGAAGAGCCCGCGCGGCAGGTGCCGTACCGCCGCCATCACCACCCGCAGCGCCCCCGGCACCCACACCGTCTCCGAGCGCCGCCGCAGCCCCAGCTCGATGGCCGTGGCCACCGCCTCCGGCGTCGTCGCGAGCGGCGCCTCTTCCATGCCCTCGGTCATCTTCGTCCGCACGAACCCGGGGCGTACGACCATGACGTGCACGCCGGTGCCGTGCAGCGCGTCGCCGAGGCCCTGCGCGAAGGCGTCGAGCCCGGCCTTGCTGGAGCCGTAGATGAAGTTGGCGCGCCGGGCCCGCTCGCCGGCGACGGAGGAGAGCACCACCAGGGAGCCGTGGCCCTGCGCCTGGAGCGCGCGGGCGCTGAGCAGGCCGGCCGAGACGGCGCCGGTGTAGTTGGTCTGCGCGACCCGCACCGCGTCCAGCGGCTCGCGCTCGTCGTGCGCCTGGTCGCCCAGGACGCCGAAGGCGAGCAGCACCAGGTCGACGTCGCCCTCGGCGAAGACCTTGCCGAGCGCCTCCTCGTGGGAGGCCGGGTCCAGGGCGTCGAAGGCGACCGTGCGCACCTCGGCGCCGAGGCCGCCCAGCTCCTCGGCGGCCCGGTCGAGGGCGGGGGAGGGGCGGCCGGCCAGCCAGACCGTGCGGGTGCGGCGGGCCACCAGGCGGCGCGCGGCTGCCAGCGCGATCTCGGACGTGCCGCCGAGGACGAGGAGGGACTGGGGGATGCCGAAGGCGTCCTTCACGACAGCTCCAAACAGGATTCGCTAGAGGGCGAGGCGGCGGGACAGGTCCGAGGTGAACACCCCGCGCGGGTCGAGCTCCGCGCGCAGCGCGCGGAAGTCGTCCAGGCGCGGGTACATCCGGGCCAGCAGCTCGGGCCGCAGCCGGGAGTCCTTGGCGAGGTAGACCCGGCCCCCGGCCGCGGCGACCTCCGCGTCCAACTCGTCCAGGAAGCCGCCGAGGCCGGGCAGGCCGGCCGGGACGTCCAGGGCGAGGGTCCAGCCGGGCACCGGGAAGGAGAGCCAGCCCGGGTCGGCCTCGCCGAAGCGCTTGAGGACGGCCAGGAAGGACGGGCAGCGGTGCGCGGAGATCCGGCCCACGATCCGGCGCAGCGCCTCCTCCTGGCCGTGGCCGACCACGAACTGGTACTGCACGAAGCCGCCCCGCCCGTAGACCCGGTTCCAGTGCGGGACGCCGTCCAGGGGGTGGAAGAAGGTGGAGATCCGCTGGAGCTGGCCGGTCCGGGGGGCGCGCGGGGCCTTGCGGTACCAGAGTTCGTTGAAGAGGCCGACCGTGGTGCGGCTGAGCAGGCCCGAGGGGATGACGTCGGGCGCGGCCGGCAGCCGCGAGGTGCGGAAGGCCAGCGGGTCGCGCCGGGCGCGGGCGTCCAGCGCGTCCAGCGGGGCGTGGTCGCCGCGGGTGAGGACGGCCCGCCCGGTGGCCGCGCCGCGCGCCAGGAGGTCGATCCAGGCGACGGAGTAGCGGTAGCGGTGGTCGGTGGCGGTCAGCCGGGCCATCAGGTCGTCCAGGTCGGCCGCCCGCTCGGTGTCCACCGACATCAGCGCGGACTCCACCGGCTGGAGGCGCACCGTCGCGGTGAGGATGACGCCGGTCAGGCCCATGCCCCCGGTGGTCGCGTCGAACAGCGGCGTGCCCTGCCGCACGGAGCGCACCTCACCGTCGGCGGTGAGCATCTCGAAGGCGAGCACGTGCCGGGCGAAGGACCCGGAGACGTGGTGGTTCTTGCCGTGGATGTCGGCGCCGATCGCCCCGCCGACGGTGACATACCGCGTCCCGGGCGTCACCGGCACGAACCAGCCGAGCGGCAGCAGCACCTCCATCAGGCGGTGCAGCGAGATCCCGGCGTCGCAGAGCACCGTGCCGTCGTCGGCGTCGATGACATGGATGCGGTCCAGGCCGGTCATGTCGAGTACGGCACCGCCCGCGTTCTGCGCCGCGTCCCCGTACGCCCGCCCCAGGCCCCGGGGGATCCCGCCGCGCGCCCCGCAGTCGCGGACGGCGTCGGCGGCCTCCTGGTAGGTGCGGGGGCGGATCACGCGGGCCACGGTGGGCGCGGTGCGGCCCCAGCCGGTGACGGGAACGGTCTCGGCAGACATGGCGGTGACCGTATCGCCCCTCTGCTGGCGATCCGTTCTGAAACCTCCCAGCTCTCCCCGAAATGGGTGATTAATGGGATGTCGCTCAATATTGCCGGACCTGTCGGGGCACGGGCCGGAACAGTGGCTGACCATGGACGACCTCCACGACACGCACCACCGGGGCCTGGACCACCGGATCGTCACGGTGCTCAGAGCCCGCGGCAGCGACCCCCGGGTGGCCGGTGCCGCGCGCGCCCTGTCCTGGGCGGGGGAGCACGGCGCCCTGTGGCTCGCGGCGGGCCTCGCCGGGGCCGCCCTCGACGGCCCGCGCCGCTCGGCCTGGCTGCGCGGCACCGCGCTCACCGCGGGCGCGCACCTGGTCAGCATGGGGGTGAAGCGGGTGGTGCGCCGCCCGCGCCCCGCCCATGTGGTGCCCCTGGTGCGCACCGCGGGGCGGCACTCCTTCCCCAGCTCGCACGCCGCCTCGGCCACGGCCGCCGCCGTCGCCTTCTCCGCCCTCGGCGTCACCGCCGCCGCGCCGCTGGCCGCCGCGGTCTGCGTGTCCCGCCTGGTCGTGGGAGTCCACTACCCCTCCGACGTGGCGGCGGGGGCCGCCCTCGGCGCGCTCACCGCGCGGCTCGGCGCCCGCTGGATGCGGGGAGGCGGCCGTGGCTGACACGACCGTCCTGCGCCAGCGCGCCCCCGAGCACCCGCCGAGCACCGACCCGCCCGGTCGCCCCGGCGGCCTCGCCAGGGGCCTGCTCAAGACGGCCCGCCCCCGGCAGTGGGTCAAGAACGTCCTGGTCGTCGCCGCCCCGGCCGCCGCCGGCGAGCTGTTCTCCGGCGCCGCCTGGGGCCGGCTCGCCCTGGTCTTCGCCCTCTTCACCGCCGCCGCCTCCGCCGTCTACCTGGTCAACGACGCCCGCGACGCCGACGCCGACCGCGCCCACCCGGTCAAGCGGCACCGCCCCGTCGCCGCCGGGCAGGTGCCGGTGCCGGTCGCCTACGCCGTCGGCGGCGCCCTCGGCGTGCTCGCGCCGGCCACCGCCGCCTGGCTCTGCCCGCCGGCGGTGGCCTGGCTCCTGGCGGCCTACCTGGTGATGCAGCTGGCGTACTGCGTCAGCCTCAAGCACGTCCTGGTCGTCGACCTCGCCGTGGTCACCACCGGCTTCCTGATGCGGGCGATGATCGGCGGGCTCGCGCTCGGCATCCCGCTCTCCCGCTGGTTCCTGATCACCACCGGCTTCGGCGCCCTGTTCATGGTCTCCGCCAAGCGCTACTCCGAGGCCGTGCAGATGGCCGGCGCGGCGGGCGCCACGCGGGCGCTGCTCACCGAGTACACCACCGGCTACCTCCGCTTCGTCTGGCAGCTCGCGGCCGGCGTCGCCGTGCTCGGCTACTGCCTGTGGGCCATGGAGGAGGGTGGCGTCCCGCACGCCAGCGTGCTGCCCTGGCGCCAGCTGTCCATGGTCGCCTTCATCCTCGCCGTCCTGCGCTACGCCGTCTTCGCCGACCGGGGCACCGCGGGCGAGCCCGAGGACGTCGTCCTGCGCGACCGCGCGCTGGCCCTGATCGGCGTGGTGTGGCTGGCCATGTACGCGGCGGCGGTGGCGAATTGGTAGCCGACACCCTCCCGGGCCCCCCGCCGGTTCTTCGGGACCGCCGGCGCGAACTGCTCGGCTTCGCCACCGCGGGCCTCCTCGCCTACGCCGCCGACCTCGCCCTCTTCACCTGGCTGCGCGGCCCCGCGGGACTCGACCCGCTCACCGCGAAGGCGCTGTCCTTCGCGGCCGGCTGCACGGTCGCCTACGCCGGCAACGCCCGCTTCACCTACCGCGCCGCCCGCCCCCGGGGCCTGCGCCCCTACGCCGTGTTCGTCGCGGTCAACCTGGCCGGCGCCGCCGTCCAGCTGCTCTGCCTGGCGGTCAGCCACTACGGCCTCGGCCACACCTCGCAGCGGGCGGACACCGTCGCGGGCGCCGGAATCGGCATGGCCCTTGCCACGCTCCTGCGTTTCTGGGGCACAAGGACCTTTGTCTTCCGCGCCGACGGCGGCGCGGGATCATGGACCGGGACATCCGGGGGCAGGGTCGGATCATGGACTGGCTGAAGAAGCTCCCGGTCGTCGGACCGTGGGTGACGCGACTGATGGCCACGCACGCGTGGCGCTCCTACGAACGCCTGGACCGGGTGAAGTGGTCCCGGCTGGCCGCCGCGATGACCTTCACCAGCTTCCTGGCGCTGTTCCCGCTGCTCAGCCTGGGCGCGGCCGTCGCCGCCGCCACGCTGAGCAAGAAGCAGCAGGGCCAGGTCCAGGACAAGATCGCCGAGCAGATCCCCGGCATCTCCGACCAGCTGAACATCCAGAGCCTGGTCGACAACGCCGGCACCGTCGGCCTGATCTCCGGCGCCCTGCTGCTGTTCACCGGCATCGGCTGGGTGGACGCCACCCGGGGCTGCCTGCGGGCCGTCTGGGAGATCCCGGACGAGGAGGAGAACCCGGTGATGCACCGGGTCAAGGACGGCGGCGTCCTCTTCGGCCTCGGCGGCGCCCTGCTGGTCACCGTGGCCATCTCCACCGTCGCCTCGGCGCTGGTCGGCTGGATCATCGAGCAGCTGCGCATCCCCGAGGGCGGCGTCGGCGGCGTCCTGCTCTACATCGTGGCCTTCCTGGTCGCCGTCCTCGCCGACTTCCTGCTCCTGCTGTACGTCCTCACCCTGCTGCCCGGCGTCCACCCCTCCCGGCACCGCCTGATGGTGGCCGCGCTGATCGGCGCCGTCGGCTTCGAACTCCTCAAGCTGCTGCTCAGCGGCTACATCCAGGGCGTGGCCGGGAAGAGCATGTACGGCGCCTTCGGCGTCCCCGTCGCCCTGCTGCTGTGGATCAACTTCACCTCGAAGCTGGTGCTGTTCTGCGCCGCCTGGACGGCGACCGGCAGCAAGGCCGAGGAACTCAAGGACGAGTACGGCGACGGACCAGATCCGGCAGCGGCCACCGCCGATTGACCAGGAACGCGGCGCCCGCGAGCAGCACGAGCACGCCGCCGGCGATGGCCAGCGCGGTCCCGGCGCCACCGCCGCCCCCGCCCCCGGTGGTCTGGGCGCCGGCCACCGGCCGGGCCTTGTCGGGGCCCGAGGTCGGGCCGACGGTCGGCGCGGCGCTGCTTCCGGCGGCCCCGCGCGGCGGCACCAGCTGCCCCACCGGACGGGCCTTGCCGGCCGCCTGGAAGCCCCAGTCGAAGAGGCGGGCGGTCTCCTTGTAGACCTCGTCGTGCTCCTGCTTCGCCGGGTTCATCACGGTGACGAGGAGCACCCGGCCGCCGCGCTCGGCGACGCCGGTGAAGGTGGCGCCCGCGTTGGTGGTGTTGCCGTTCTTCACGCCGGCGATGCCCGGGTAGACATTCAGGCCGGCGTCGCCGGACAGCAGCCGGTTGGTGTTCTGGATCTCGAAGGGCTCGCGGGAGACCTTGCCCTTCTTGTCCTTCGTCGTCTCGCCCGGGAACTTCGCGCGGACCGTGGCGGCGTACTCCCGGAAGTCCTTCTTCTGCAGGCCCGAGCGGGCGAACAGGGTCAGGTCGTAGGCGGAGGAGAGCTGGTGCGGGGCGTCGTAGCCGTCCGGGGTGACCACGGTGGTGTCCTCGGCCTGCAACTCCTTGGCGTGGGCGTTCATCTCCGCCACCGTCGCGGTGACGCCGCCGTTCATCGCGGACAGCACGTGCACCGCGTCGTTGCCGGACCGCAGGAAGACGCCGAGCCACAGGTCGTGGACGGTGTACGTCTCCTTCTCCTTGACGCCGACCAGGCTGGACCCCGCGCCGATGCCGGCCAGGTCGGAGACGGCGACCTTGTGCCGGGTGGACGCCGGCCACTTGGGCAGCAGGGTGTCGGCGAACAGCATCTTCAGGGTGCTGGCCGGGGCCAGCCGCCAGTGCGCGTTGTGCGCGGCCAGTACCTCGCCGGACTCGGCGTCGGCCACGATCCAGGACCGCGCGGAGAGGTCCTTCGGCAGCACCGGGGCGCCGCCCGCGAGGTCCACCTGGGTGCCGGGCGTCCCGAGCCGGTCGCCGCCGACCTTCGACATCGCGGCCGGGGGCTTCGGCGTCGGGCTCGGCTTCGCGGGCGCGGCGTGCGCGGCCGGGGCGGTCAGCGCCAGGGGCGCGGCGGCGGTCAGGAGGGCGGCGGCGACCAGCGGCGCGCGGCGGCGGATCTTCAGGCTTGCGGGCACGACCGAGACCGTACCCCGGGGGAGGGAGCGGATCGGACCGGGCGATACTGGGCCCATGAAGCTCAGCCGCCCCGTCTCCTGGTTCCTGCTCGCCTTCGGGGTCTGGAGCTGGGTCATCTGGATCACTTTCGTCAAGAACCTGGTCAAGGACGGCAGCGGGCTGGCCTTCGAGGACGGCGACCCGACGGCGTACTTCTGGGTGCATCTGACGCTCGCCGTCGTCTCTTTCCTCCTTGGGACGGTTGTAGGTGGCATCGGGTTGCGCGGCGTGCGGGCACTGCGCCGAACGTCATAGAACGTCAGCCGAACGTCGTAGCACGTCATAGGGGGCCGGTTCCGGCATGGTGATCGTCTTCGCGCTCGCGGCGCTGGCCGCGCCGGCCGTGCTGGTCGCGGGAAACTGGTACATCTGGCGCCGCCTGTTCCGCGACACGACCAGCGCGCCGGGGCCGGCCCGGCGGATCGGCGCGGGGGTGATCGCCGGGGGCTGGCTGCTGGCCGTCGGCGCCCTGGTCGCGGAGCGCGCGGGCGCCCCCTTCTGGCTCCAGCGCGTCCTCGCCTGGCCCGGCTTCCTGTGGCTGGCCCTCTCGATCTACCTGCTGCTCGGGGTGCTGGCGGGCGAGGTCGTACGGCCACTGCTGCGGCGGGTGCTGGAGCGCCGGGCGGCGGCGCGGGAGGCGGTGCCCGCGGAGGAGCCCCTGACGGTGCCGTCCGCCGCGCCGCCCGAGGACGACGCCCCGAGCACCACCCTGGCCGTCCCCTCGCGGCGGCTCTTCGTCTCCCGGGTCGTCGCCGGGGGCGTGGGTGTCGTCGCCGCCGGGACGGTCGGGTACGGGACGTACGGGGTGCTGCGGGGGCCGCGGGTCAAGCGGGTCACCGTGCCGCTGGCCAGGCTGCCGCGGGCCGCGCACGGGTTCCGGATCGCCGTGGTCAGCGACATCCACCTCGGCCCGGTGCTCGGGCGGGGGTTCGCGCAGCGGGTGGTCGACACCGTCAACGGCACGCAGCCCGACCTCATCGCGGTCGTCGGCGACCTGGTCGACGGCAGCGTGAAGGACCTCGGCCCGGCGGCGGCGCCGCTCGCCCAGCTCAGGGCGCGGCACGGGGCGTACTTCGTCACCGGCAACCACGAGTACTTCTCCGGCGCCGAGCAGTGGGTCGCCGAGGTGCGCCGGCTCGGCCTGCTGCCGCTGGAGAACGCCCGCACCGAGCTGCCGTACTTCGACCTGGCCGGCGTCAACGACGTGGCCGGCGAGGACGAGGGCCACGGCCCCGACTTCGCCCGCGCCCTCGGCGACCGCGACCGCTCCCGCGCCGTCGTGCTCATGGCCCACCAGCCGATCCAGATCCACGACGCCGTCGACCACGGCGTCGACCTCCAGCTCTCCGGCCACACCCACGGCGGCCAGCTCTGGCCCGGCAGCCTCGTCGCCGAGGCCGCCAACCCGACGGTGGCGGGCCTGGAGCGGTACGGCGACACCCAGCTCTACGTCAGCCGGGGCGCCGGCGCCTGGGGCCCGCCGACGCGGGTCGGGGCGCCCTCGGACGTCACGGTGATCGAGCTGGCGTCCCGGCAGGCGTGAGGGGTCAGGCCGGTGGAGCCGCCTTCTTGCGGGCGGGGTCCGGCAGGGCGCCGGTCATGCCGGGCAGGAAGTCCGTGAACAGCTCGTGCACCTCGCGCACCAGGGGCCGCAGCACCCGGAAGCGGGCCAGCACCACGCCCCGCGCGGTGAGCCGGGCGCCCCGCTCGGCGAGGCGGTAGCTGCGCTCGCGGCCCGGCGTGCGGTCGAAGACCCAGTACAGGACGAGCCCCATCTGGGAGAGCCACATCAACTCGGGCAGGATCTCCCGCAGTTCCTCCGGCACCTTGGTCTTCGCCCCGGCCAGCACCGCCCGGTGGACGCTGATCGCCTCCCGCCGGGCGTGCTCCGACTCCGGGGAGAAGGGGCTGAGCGGGCTGTCCGGGTCGGCGGCGTTCTTGAAGAACTGCACCGCGAACTCGTGGTAGGGCGTGGCGATGTCCAGCCACACCTTCAGCACGCCCGCCAGGCGTGCCCCCAGGTCGGTCTCCCGGTCCAGCACCTCGCGGACCGCCGCCTGGTGCTCGGCGGCGATCCGGTCGTAGAAGCCCTGGATCAGGTGCTCCTTGCCGGCGAAGTAGTAGTAGGCGTTCCCGACGGAGACCCCGGCCTCCTGGGCGATGGCCCGCATGGTGGTCCGGTCGTAGCCGCGTTCCTGGAACAGCCGCATGGCCGTCTCCAGGATCAGCGCGCGGGTCTGCTCGGACTTGCTGAGGGTGGCTCCGTCGTCGGGGCCGTCGTTCTTCGCAGGCACGGCACCGAGCCTAACGAGTGGCGCGGGCGCCGCCGCCACAGGCGGGTCCCACGAAGACCCAGCCGGTGGTCGGCTCGTAGACCCAGCCGTCGTCGCGGCGGTAGCCGTTGCCGCCCCACCGGCCGCCCTGGCGCACCTTGGCGGCGGCCAGGACCGCGCCCCGGGCCAGGACGGCGCCGGCCGGCGTGCTGAGGCGGTGGGCGAGGGAGCGGTACCTGCGTAGGGCCCACAGGACGACGATCCAGGCGGCGGCGCCCCGGTAGACCTGCCCGGCGTCGCCGACGACGGTGATCTCCTCGAAGGTGGTGCCGTGGTCGAGGCCGGGGAAGCGGGCCCGGGCCTCCTCCGACCCGGCCGCGACCAGGTCGAGCGGCACCAGGCGGGGCTGCCGCAGCAGCCAGTCGCGCAGGGCCGTGCAGAGCGGGCACTCCGCGTCGTAGAGCACGGCGAGCCGGCGCACCGGGGCGCCGGCCGTCGTGGTGGCGGGGGCCATCGGCTCAGACCCCGGTCGGGGCGACCCAGCCCTGCGGCGGGACCGGCGGCAGCTGCTCGCGCTCCATCAGGCCGCGCCGGCGGATCTTGTTGAGCACGAACACGTTGGCCAGGTGCATCACGCCGAGCACCAGCAGCACCACGCCGAGCTTGGTGGACAGCGCCTCGAAGATGCCGCGGGTGTCGGCGATGGTGTCGTCGTCGCTCAGGTAGAGGGCGACGAAGCCGAGGTTGACCAGGTAGAAGCCGACCACCAGGAGGTGGTTGACGGCGTCGGCGAGCTTCTCGTTGCCGTGCAGCACGTCGGAGAGGAAGACCCGTCCGTTCCGGCTGAGCGTGCGGGCCACCCAGACGGTCAGGCCGATGCTGACGGCCAGGTAGATGACGTAGGCGATGACGGTGCGGTCCATGCCCCACCCCTTCTTGAACGCGTTCAAAACGCTGACAGGGATGACTGTAGCCCTGTCTTTGAACGCGTTCAACTCCGAGTCGGGGTGGCCCCCGTCACCCCCGCCGTCACGAACGCCGGGCCAGCTCCGGCCGCTTGGTGTAGTCCGTCAGCCCGATGACGTTCCCCCACGGATCGGCGAACTCCACGGTCCGCCCGGTGGCGGTGGAGAACGGCGGATCGAGCGCCTCGATCCCCGCCTCGCGCAGCACCTGCGCCGCCTTCCGCGCGTCCGGCACCTCCAGCCACAGCCGCGTACAGGGCCCGAGCGGTGGCCGCCTGCCGAACTCCTCCTCGGCCCGCAGCAGCACCCCTGGCGTCTCGCCCCCGACCTTCAGCAGCGCGATCCCGGCCTCGTCCAGCCGGAACGCCACGGGGAACCCGGCCCGCTCGTAGAAGGTCACGGCCTCCCCGAGGTTCCCCACGGGCAGCAGCACGTTGTCGAACCCGAGCAGCTCGTACGACTCGTCATCTGACATGCCGTCACGCTAGGCCGACGATCACCGCCCCCGCCCGATTGTCATCCTTCCCCGCGCGCCTCGTTGGGCCGTCCGGCGGCAAGGACCGCCTCCACGTCCAGGGTGACCGCCGCTCCGATGGACTCGGGCAGGGTGACGTGCTCGCCGGGGGAGTGGACGCGGTGGGTGGCGTAGTCGTCGCTGGCGGGGTCGGTGAGGACGTGGAGGCGCTGGTGCTTGCGGTCGACGATGACGTAGACGGGGATCTTCGCCCGTGCGTAGGCGCCGACCTTGGTGCGGAGGTCGGTCCGGTGGTTGCTGGACGTGACTTCCAGGACCAGCCGGAAGCAGTCCGGGTCGTAGCAGTTGTTCTCTACGAGGTGGTCCCTGTAGTCGCCGTCCACGAGTGACAGGTCCGGGATGACATAGTCCGAGGCGTCTGTCGGTAGCCACAGGCCGATGCCCTGGATCATCCGCGCTTCCTTTCCGTGCAGCCCGGAGGCCAGGAAAGGCATCGAAAGGTCGGTGAGAGCGTCACCGTGCGGGCCGTCCGGCGGCGGGGACATGAGGATCTGGCCTCCGATGATCTCGACGCGGTAGCCCGGATTGCGGTCCATGATGCGGTTGGCCTCCGCGATCAGCGAGTGCTCGTCGAAGGGCCGCTCGACGGATGCTGCGGACATCACGTGCCTCCCGGGGGCTGGTGTCGAGACCATCATGGTAGGCCGAGCGCACACCCTCAGGCCGGTCGCCGACCTGTCACCCGAAGGTGTGGCATATGCCAGAAGCCCCTGCCTCCACCGGAGACAAGGGCTTCTGGCCGGCTCGACCGACGGAGTCAGAAGCGGCGCGTGATCAGCGCTCGCTTCACCTCCGCGATGGCCTTCGTGACCTCGATGCCGCGCGGGCAGGCGTCCGTGCAGTTGAAGGTGGTGCGGCAGCGCCAGACGCCGTCGCGGTCGTTCAGGATCTCCAGGCGCTGCTCCCCGGCCTCGTCGCGCGAGTCGAAGATGAAGCGGTGGGCGTTGACGATCGCGGCGGGGCCGAAGTACTGGCCGTCGTTCCAGAACACCGGGCAGGAGGAGGTGCAGGCGGCGCAGAGGATGCACTTCGTCGTGTCGTCGAAGCGCTCGCGGTCCTCGGCGGTCTGCAGCCGCTCACGCGTCGGCTCGTTGGTGTCCTTCGTGATCAGGAAGGGCAGCACGTCCCGGTACGCCTGGAAGAACGGCTCCATGTCCACGACCAGGTCCTTCAGGACCGTGAGGCCCTTGATGGCCTCGACCGTGATCGGCTTCTCGGGGTTGATGTCCTTGATCAGCGTCTTGCAGGCCAGCCGGTTCTTGCCGTTGATCCGCATGGCGTCCGAGCCGCAGATGCCGTGCGCGCAGGAGCGGCGGAAGGTCAGCGTGCCGTCCAGGTCCCACTTGATCTTGTGGAGCCCGTCCAGGACGCGCTCCTTCGGGTCCATCTCCAGCTGGAAGTCTTCCCAGGTGGACTCGGCCGCGACCTCCGGGTTGAACCGGCGGATCCGGAAGGTGACCGTGATGTAGGGGGAGTCGGCCTGGGCGGTGGCCTCGGCCTTGTCCATTACGGGGGTAGCCATCAGTACTTACGCTCCATCGGCTGGTAGCGGGTCTGGACGACCGGCTTGTAGTCGAGCCGGATGGACTCGGCGCCGTCGTCGCCCACCTCGCGGTACGCCATGGTGTGGCGCATGAAGTTGACGTCGTCGCGGTTCGGGTAGTCCTCGCGGTAGTGACCGCCGCGGGACTCCTTGCGGGCCAGCGCGGACACCGCCATGACCTCGGCCAGGTCGAGCAGGTTGCCCAGCTCCACGGCCTCCAGGAGGTCGGTGTTGAAGCGCCGGCCCTTGTCCTGGATCGCCACGTTCCGGTACCGGGCGCGCAGCTCGCCGATCTTCTCGACGGCCGTCTTGATCGTCTGCTCGGTGCGGAACACCATGACGTTGGCGTCCATCGTGTCCTGCAGCTCACGGCGCAGCTCCGCCACCCGCTCGGTGCCGGTGGAGGCGCGCAGCCGCTCGATCTGGGCGACGACCAGGGACTCCGGGTTCTCCGGCAGCTCGACGAAGTCCGCCTTCTGGGAGTACTCCGCCGCCGCGATGCCGGCCCGGCGGCCGAAGACGTTGATGTCGAGCAGCGAGTTGGTGCCCAGCCGGTTGGCGCCGTGCACGGACACGCAGGCGACCTCGCCGGCGGCGTAGAGGCCGGGGACGACGGTGGTGTTGTCGCTGAGCACCTCGCCCTCGACGTTGGTCGGGATGCCGCCCATGGCGTAGTGCGCGGTCGGCTGGATCGGGATCGGGTCCGTGTAGGGCTCGATGCCGAGGTACGTGCGCGCGAACTCGGTGATGTCGGGCAGCTTGGCGTCCAGCTGCTCCGGCGGCAGGTGGGTGAGGTCCAGGTAGACGTGGTCGCCCTCGGGACCGCAGCCGCGGCCCTCGCGGATCTCCGTGTAGATGGAGCGGGAGACGACGTCGCGGGAGGCGAGGTCCTTCATGACGGGCGCGTACTTCTCCATGAAGCGCTCGCCGTCCTTGTTGCGCAGGATGCCGCCCTCACCGCGGGCACCCTCGGTGAGCAGGATGCCCATCCGCCAGATGCCGGTCGGGTGGAACTGGAAGAACTCCATGTCCTCCAGCGGCAGCCCGCGCCGGTAGACGGCCGCCTGGCCGTCGCCGGTCAGGGTGTGCGCGTTGGAGGTCACCCGGAAGAACTTGCCGGTGCCGCCGGAGGCGTAGATGACGGCCTTCGCCTGGAAGATGTGGATCTCGCCGGTGGCCAGCTCGTAGGCGACGACACCCGCCGACCGCTGCACGCCGTCGACCTCGGTGATCAGCTGGTCCAGGACGTAGAACTCGTTGAAGAACTCCACGCCCTCCTTGACGCAGTTCTGGTACAGCGTCTGGAGGATCATGTGGCCGGTGCGGTCGGCCGCGTAGCAGGAGCGGCGGACCGGCGCCTCGCCGTGGTTGCGCGAGTGGCCGCCGAAGCGGCGCTGGTCGATGGTGCCGTCCGGGGTGCGGTTGAACGGCAGGCCCATCTTCTCCAGGTCGAGGACGGAGTCGATGGCCTCCTTCGCCAGGATCTCCGCGGCGTCCTGGTCGACCAGGTAGTCACCGCCCTTGACCGTGTCGAAGGTGTGCCACTCCCAGTTGTCCTCCTCCACGTTGGCCAGCGCGGCGGCCATGCCGCCCTGCGCGGCGCCCGTGTGGGAGCGGGTGGGGTAGAGCTTGGTGAGCACGGCCGTGCGGCTGCGCTTGGTCGACTCGATGGCGGCGCGCATCCCGGCGCCGCCGGCGCCGACGATGACCGTCTCGTACTTGTGGATCTTCATGATTCTCGCAGCCCCGTGCCTAGCGGATGTTCGGGTCGAAGGTGAAGATCACCAGCGTGCCCAGCAGGATGGTGAACACCGTGGCGGTGTAGAGCAGGCCCTTCAGCCACAGCCGGGTGTTCGCGCGCTCCGCGTAGTCGTTGATGACCGTGCGCAGGCCGTTGGCGCCGTGCAGCATGGCGAGCCAGAGCATCAGCAGGTCCCAGACCTGCCAGAACGGGGACGCCCAGCGGCCTGCCACGAAGGCGAAGCCGACCTTGGAGACGCCGCCGTCCAGCACGAGCTGGATCAGCAGGTGCCCGAGCACCAGGACGACCAGCACGACGCCGGACAGGCGCATGAAGAGCCAGCCGTACAGCTCGAAGTTGCCGCGGGTGGACTTCGGCGTCTTCTTGGTACGGGCGCGGGGGGCCTCGATCACCGGGGCGGGGTTGTCGACCGTGTAGAGGGACGCGCCCTCGACGGGGCCGATGCCGGAAGCGGTGGTTTCAGTGGTGGACATCTGCGTCAGCTCCCGAACAGTTCACGAGCGGCGTGGCCGAGCACGGGGTAGATCGCCCCGATCATCAGCACGACCCACAGGCCCACGACGGACCAGAGCAGCTGCTTCTGGTAGCGGGCGCCCTTGACCCAGAAGTCGACGGCGATGACACGCAGGCCGTTGAGCGCGTGGAAGAGGATGGCGGCGACGAGGCCGTACTCCAGCAGCGCGACGATCGGCGTCTTGTACGTGGCCACGACCTTGTCGTAGGCCTCGGGGGACACCCGCACGAGAGCGGTGTCCAGCACGTGAACGAACAGGAAGAAGAAGATGAGGACGCCGGTGACTCGATGAGCCACCCAGGACCACATTCCTTCCCGGCCGCGGTACAGCGTTCCAGCCGGCACGGAAGTTTCCTCCGGGAGCGGGGACTAGGGCCGCGCCGGCTATGGCGTGTCGGTCGGGCCCGGCCGGGTACGGTCCACCGGCCCCCAGCATCGTAGCGACGGTTGTCCGTGGCCCTGACAGCGGGCCTGCCGGTGTGATCAAAGTTGCACTCGGTTGCGCTCGGATGAGCACGTACGGGCTACCGGGGACGCCGCTCAGCGGGGCGCGGCGGGCAGTCGGCGCAGCCGGCCGCCGGCCAGGCGGCGCAGCTCCTCCGCGGCGACCACCCGCTCCTCCTCGGGATCGTTGGCCAATCGTGACCGGATCCCGGCGAGCACCTGGTCGAGGATCTCGTCCGGCGCCAGGCCGTCCAGGCATATGACGAAGGCGTGCCCGAAGCGGCTCTCGTAGGCGGCAGACGCGGCGCCGAGGGCGGTGTGGGCGACCGCGTAGATGTCGTCCGGCAGGCTGGGCAGCGCCTCGGCGGCCAGCGCCTCCGCGAGATCCCGCGCGGTCAGGTCGTACGCCGCCTCGTCCGCGGCGGCGAGCAGCGCGGCCAGGTCCGGATAGGGGCGGTGGGCGGCCAGGCGGCGGGCCCAGCGGCGGCTGTGCAGGCAGGTCAGCAGGGTGCGGACGGCTTCGTCGGCGGGTGCGGCGTTGAAGCGGTCCAGCGGGGTTTCCCGGGAGGCGCGTGTTTGCACCGGGACCGGTATGGCCACTCGGGCGGGGAGTTCTGGCAGACGGTGCACAGGCGGCGTGGGTCTCCGTGGGCGTCACGTGTGTCGGCTGGTGAACGTGCAGAGGATGTGGCGATCACGTTATCGAGTGACGGCATGACGTGTCCGCCCACTGAACGAATTTCACCCGAACGGGAGAGTTTCAGAACATGTGGTGGACGCGCGACGGTGACGGCACGGGGGTGACGGGGGCGGGATCGACGGCTCGCCCGGCGGGCACGGCGCAGGCCGGGAGAGTGCCCCGGCCACCGGCCGAGGTGAAGACCGGGCTCGCGGCGGCTGCCGGGACATCGGTTCCGGCCCGGGGCCGAGCCGGATCGGTCGTCGCCGCGGTGGTCGGGGGAGTGACCGTCAGGGCGCCTGGGGCGTGCGGGAGAGCCGTGCGCGGGGTGGCCGCGTGAGCCGGCACGAGCGGCCCGTGCCCGAGGGCACGCGGCGGCGCAGGCAGCGGGCCGTGATCGCGGTGGCGGCGGTGGCCGCGGTGGGGGCGGGGGCCGGAGTGTGGGCGACCAGCGGCGGGAACGGGCCGGCGCGGGCCGAGGAGCCCGCCGCCGCCCCCACGCCGACGAGCCCCAGCCCCAGCCGCTCCTACCCGCTCTCCAAGGAGCCGCAGACCGTACCCGCCGTCCGTGACCACACCCCGGCCCGCGGACCCGGCTGGAAGCCCGCGCGCGGCCACCGCGTCGTGGTCGACGGCTCCGGGCTCGCCGACGAGGGGCGGCTGCTCGCCGGCGAGCTGGGCCTGGCCTACGCCGGCCAGGACGACGCGCGCGCCGGGGACGTCCGGCTCCAGGTCAGGCCGGACAAGGGCGCCAACCCGGAGTCGTACACGATGAGCGTGCGCGACGGCCGGGTCACCCTGAGCGGACCCACCGAGGCCGGCGTCTACTACGGCACCCGTACGCTCAAGCAGTCCGTCGCCGGCGGCGCCGCCGCGCCCGAGGGCACCGTCCGGGACGAGCCGGCCAAGCCCCGCCGCGGCTTCTCGCTCGACATCGCGCGCAAGTTCTTCGACGCCGGCTGGATAGAGGACCGGATACGCGAGCTGGGCGACCTCAAGTACAACGAGCTGGGCCTGCACTTCTCCGACGACCAGGGCTTCCGCGTGGAGTCGTCCTCGCACCCCGAGATCGTCTCCACGGAGCACCTGACCAAGGCGCAGGTCAAGCAGATCGTGGACCTGGCGAACTCCCGGCACATCACCGTCGTCCCCGAGCTCGACTCGCCCGGCCACCTCGGCGCCGTCCTCGACGCCCACCCCGACCTCCAGCTGCGCAACGCCCAGGGCACCCCGACCCGCGGCGCGATCGACATCTCCAAGCCCGCGGCCGGGAAGATCGTCGACGACCTGATCGACGAGTACTCCGACGTCTTCCCCGGCTCCCAGTGGCACCTCGGCGCCGACGAGTACCAGGCGCTCACCGTCTCCGACCCCCAGGCGTCCTACCCGACGCTGGCCGCCGCCGCCCGCAAGGCGTACGGCCCGGACGGCACCGTCGCCGACCTGACCACCGGGTGGCTCAACGCCCGCGCGAAGACCGTCCGCGACGACCACCGCACGCCCCGCGCCTGGAACGACGGCTTCTTCAAGGACACCTCCGTCGAGCCGGCCAAGGACATCCAGGTCGCCTACTGGACCGGCAAGGAGATCGGCGCCCGCCCGCCGACGGAGTACCTGGCGGCAGGCCGCAAGGTCCTCAATTACAACGACGAGTTCCTCTACTACGTCCTCGGCCAGCCGCAGACCTTCGTCTACCCGACCGGGCAGCGCATCTACGAGGACTGGACCCCGCGCGTCATCCGCGGCACCCGGGCGGTCGACGCCAAGTACGACGACCAGATCCTCGGCGGCAGCTTCGCCGTCTGGGGCGACATCCCGGGCGCCCAGACCACGGCCCAGGTCGCCGACGGCATCCGGCTGCCGCTGGCGGCGACGGTGCAGAAGCTGTGGGACCCGGGCGCGCCCAAGCTGTCGTGGACCGAGTTCCGGGACCTGGCCGACCGGCTCGATCAGGCGCGCACCGGGTGAACGTCTCCTGGACGTCCGCCGGCGGACGTGACGGAGCTGCGGCGATCCTGCGCCGGTGTCGCGCAAGGCCCCCGATCCGTGTGACGCGGGACCGGTCAGGAACGCTTGAGCAGGTGTGACGACCTCATACCGGACCACGGCACCCTTCGGGACGAGCGGCACCACGAGCGGCACCACGCGCACCGCCGCGCCGAGACCGGCGGCGGCCGCCCGGCCGGCGCGCTGGGCGGCGGACGCGGTGGCGATGCTGCGCGAGGGCGCGCGGCTGCGCCTGGACCACACCCCGCGCAGCCTGTCGCGGGTCGACGGGGTGATCGACGGCATCCGCCACGAGCACCCGCCCTACGCCGCCGTGGAGAGCGCCCTGCGGGGCCTCGGCGCCTACGCGGGCGAGGTCATCGTGCGCGAGACCGGCGCCGAGTGGTGGGCGACCGGCGGCGACCCCTGGGTGCGCACCCCCGACGGGCGCCTGTGGGACCCCATCGACGAGGCCCGCCACCGCTTCGCCGGCGACGGCTCGCTGCGGCTGCTGTGCCGGGAGGCGACCGGGAGCCGGGCCGCCTGACGGAACCGGCCGGGGAGCCGCGAGGTGCGCGGTTCCCCGGCCGGTGCGTGGACGCCGGCGCGGCCTCCACCGGGTCGTGCGGGCGGCGCGGCCCCTACGGGGTCAGCGTCTGGCCCAGCCGGCCGCCGGTCGGCGTGCCGAGCGTGTTCTTCGTCCAGGCCAGGGTGTGCGAGTAGCCGAGGCCCGTGCTGTTGCTCGGGATGTGCAGCACCATGCCGTCCCAGGCGTCCTCGCCCTCGGCGGCGAAGGTGAGGTCGGCGCGGCCGTAGCCGGACAGGTCGGTCAGGGACACCGACGCGCCGGTGCGGTCGCCCTTCTCCACCGAGCCGGGCACGCCGGAGGTGTCCTGGGAGATGGAGACCGAGCCGGTGCCGGTCAGACCGGTGGAGCCGCCCTTCACCAGCAGCACGCTGCCGGCGTCGACCCGGTTGACGCCGCCGCTGGACACGTCCTCGCCGGGAGTGCCCGCGAGGACGTCGGCGTACCCGTCGCCGTTGTAGTCGCCGACCGAGACCGAGGTGCCGAAGTCGTCGCCGGACTCGTTGCCGCCGGGCACGCCGGAGGTGTCCTGGTCGATGACCCGCATGCCGGTGGTGGTGAAGCCGGCGGAGCTGCCGAGCAGCATGGTGATCTGCCCGCCCGACTTGCCGCCGGACTCCTTGGCGACCGGCTGGCCGATCACGAGGTCGTCGAGACCGTCGTCGTTCACGTCGCCGGAGGCGACCGACCGGCCGCCCTTCACGGAGAGGACGCCGGCCTTGGTCAGGCCCGTCTTGGAGCCCGCGAAGCGGACGACCCGTCCGACGCCGCCGGTGTCGCGGTAGTTGACGGCCACGTCCGTGTACCCGTCGCGGTTGAAGTCGCCGGTCGCCGAGTCGAGGTAGGCGACCGCGCCGGTGGCCGTGGTGAGGGTGCCGTAGGAGGTGGCGCCGTCGGTCAGCCGGACCTGGTAGTTGCCGCCCTGGCCGGTGCCGGCCGCGAACAGGTCCGCCTTGCCGTCGCCGTTGAAGTCGCCGAGCGCGACGGAGGAGCCGAGCCGGGCCCCGGCCGCCTGGACGCCGGTCGTGGTGTACCAGGCACCGGAGGTCAGGGCCGGGCCGAAGAGCACGGTGACCGCGCCGCGGTCGGTGCCCTCGCTGTCCTCGCCGGGTGCGCCGACGGCCAGGTCGGCGTAGCCGTCCCCGTTGACGTCGCCCCAGGCGGTGGCGGCGCCGAACTCGTCACCGGTCTCGGTGGCGCCGGGCACGCCCGCGCTGTCCTGCGTGATCGTCTTGCGGGCCGAGGTGAGCGGGCCCGTTTTGCTGCCCGGGACCACGCGCAGGCCGTTCGCCTTGGGCAGGCCGAGGACCAGGTCGGAGATGCCGTCCCGGGTCAGGTCGGAGGTGGGCAGGGCGTGCGAGATGCCCGGGGTCTTCGCCAGCGTGGCGATGCGGGAGAGCTTGGGGTAGAGGTTCTTGCCGGGGCAGGCGGTGGCGTTGGTGTCGCGGTGCCCGAAGACCCGGGGCAGGGTGATCGACTGGCCCTTGTCGACGAGGTTGCCGTCCTGGCCCTTGGGGCTGCCGGAGACCATCGTGACCTTGCCGGTCGGGTCGATGCCGTACATCCCGAACTTCCAGGCGACGACGCGGGCGATGGCGTCCAGGGCGGCCCTGCTGGGCTTGGCCGTCTCGAAGTTGCCGAGGTAGGAGATGCCGACCGTGTCGGTGTTGAAGCCGATGTCGTGCGCGCCGACCACCGGCAGGTCCATGCCGCCGCTGCGGCCCTCGAAGATCTGGCCGCAGCGGTCGACGAGGAAGTTGTAGCCGATGTCGTAGTAGCCGCGGGCGAAGTGCTCCTGCTGGATGGAGCGCAGCCGGGCCCGGGACTCCGAGCAGGACAGGGTGTTGTCGCCGTCCGTGCCGGTGTGGTGGATCACGGCCGCCTTGATGGTGGTGCCGTAGCCCGGGGTGCCGTCGTAGTCCGTCGAGGCGCCCCACTGGGCCTGGGTGATGATCGGCGGCTTCACGACCGTGGAGGGCCGGGGCGCGGGGACCGTCGGCGTGGGGGTGGGGGTTGGGGTGGCGGAGGGTGTCGCGGTGGGCGAGGCGCTGGTCGTGGCCGCCGGGTCCGCGAGGGCGGGCGTGCCGGGGCTCGCCTGGGACGAGGACTGGTCGGTGGGCGCCGGGTCGGTGGGCGCCGGGTGGGTGGGCGCCGGGTCCGTGGCGGCCGGGGTCGACGACGGGGCGTCCGCCGCGAAGGCGGCCGGGGCCATCGCCGTGCCGGAGCCGGCCGGGTCGGTGCCGGGGTCGAGCAGCTTGACGTCCATGCCGGCCGGCTGGCCGGGCGCCTCCTTGCCGTCCGCGCCGACCAGGCGCACCTCGATGCCGTCGGAGTCGCCGGCCCACAGCGACTCGGTGCCGCCGCGGCCGGCCGCCCGCTCGCCCTCGGCGCCGTCGGCCTGGTTCGGCTCGGCGGGCAGCTTCTGCCATCCCGACCAGTCGCCGGACTCCCGGTCCCGGGTGCGTACCTGCGGCGTGCCCTTGGCCTTGGCGTCCGGGTCGTCCCAGGTCACCAGCACCGCGCTGAAGCGGGCGGTGCTCTTGCGGTCGAGCCCCTTGCGGCCGGCCCCCTCGCTCTGCAGCCGCATGGTCTGGATGGACGGCTTGCGCGGCGCCCGGTCCTTGCCGTCGGCCGGCCCGACCTGGTCCGCCACCGCGTAGGTGACGACACCGGCGGCGCTCAGGGCGACGGCCCCGGTGGTCAGCCAGACCCGGTGTCTGAGGCCGAGGCCCCGGTATGCGTGCGATCTTCTGCGACGACTCAACTTCCCCACCCCTGGACGTCTTTCACTGTCGACCCCTCCGTGACACGGAGGGGTCGACCCAGTGTGCAGTACACGGGTCCGGGACGGTGCGCCCCGGGGCGGTGGTCCTACTTCCGGACGGGGCACACACCCGGGGACGCGACCGTGTTGTACTGCGGCGCCACCTGCGCCGTCACGTTCTTGCTGCCCAACTGCTTGAGGATCTCGTCGGAGAGCAGATCCTGCTGTCCCTTCAGCGCGTCGGCGACCACGGTGTCCTTCGGGAAGACCATCTCGGCCGCGATGTTGTCCTGCACGATGCGCGCCAGGTTGTCGAGGGCGGTGAAGACCGGGTCGGCCGGCGGCTCCAGGCCCGGCAGGTCGATCAGATGGGTGGCCACCTTCGCCGCGTTCATGCAGTCCTTGATGATGATGGTGTTCTGGTTGAGCACGCTGGTGGTCCACTGCGAGATCACCACGGTGTACAGGTCCGCCCACGCCGCCTCGCCGACCTTGGCGCGCCAGGTCTTCATGATGTCCTGCACGCCCTTGATCTGGGCCTGCGAGGCGTGCTCCATGTTGGTGCGGATGGCGGGGTAGACGCTGCCGGAGAACTGCTCGAACGTCGCCATGTCGAAGTGCTTGGTGGCGACGGCGGTCTTGATGAACGCCAGGGCCCCGTCGAGGATCGTGGCGCACGACGTCTGCAGCGCGGCCGGCAGGCCGGCGGCGGGCAGGTTCTGGCGGGCGGTGGTGAGCTTGCCGGCGTACGCCTTCAGCGGCTCGATCCACGCGGTCGACGTGTCGTCGTTGTAGGCGACCATCACGAGGTCGTGGGGATCGATGCGGGCGGCGTTCGGCAGGTTGGGGATCTTGTCCGCGAGGTAGGAGGCGATCACCGAGAAGACGCCGAGCGGGGTGTGGGCGATGGACTTGGCCAGCTCGAAGGTCGGGGCGACGGGGTTGACGGATTCCTGCCCGTCCTTGGTCACCAGCGTGAACCTGCCGCCCTTCGCGTCGTTCTGGACGACGACGACCGGCGCGAGGTGTTTGATCAACTCCGCCTTGAGCGTCGCGTAGTTGGCGCGCATGCCCGCGTTCACGGCGAACATCGAGGCGCGCGCCTGCTCCTGGGTGACCGGCGCGACGACCGCCGCGTCGGTCGTGGAGTCCGCGGCGCTGGGCGCGGCCGAGTAGCCGACGAGGGCGGCGGTGCCGACTCCGGTGGCGCTGCCTATAAAGCGTCTGCGGGTTGCCATCTTCGTTTTCTCCAGAGGGATCGTGCGTGTGGACTTCGGGCGTGCGGGGGGATCTCGGGCATGGGGGATTCCTGGGGGGATGGGGGGATTGGGGGGAGGAGGAGGAACGGGGGCGGCGGCAGAGAGGAGCGCGCGCTGCCTCTCTGCCGGATGCCGCGGGGGACGGGTGCTAGCGGACGTCGCGCTGCTTGGGGACGACGACGCCGAAGCGGTCCTGGATCGTGGCGAGCGCGGCCTCCTGCACCTGCTGCGCCGGGATGCCCCGCGGGTTGCCGTTGAGCGGCAGCGGGCGGGTCGCGGAGGCGTCGCCGATCACGGTCGGCTTGTAGCCGTTGTAGACGGCGCCCTCGGTGGTGAACAGGGTGCACATGTGGGTCATGAAGCCGGCGATGATGACGTTCTTGCGGCCGGTCTTCTTCAGCTCGGCGGCCAGGTCGGTGTCGTGGAAGCCGTTGGGGACGGCCTTCTCGACGACGGCCTCGCCCTTGGCCGGCTTCAGGGCCGGGATGATCTGGCCCGCCTTCGAGGTGAGGTCGTAGCCCTTCTCCACGACGTGCACGACCGGGGTGTGGGCCTTGCGGGCCCGCTCCAGGAGGGCCTTGGTGTTGTCGACCGCCGCGCGCCAGCCGGTCAGCTCCATCGTGCCGCCGGTGTAGACGTTCTGGTAGTCGACGAGGACGAGGGTCGCGTCCGACAGCTTGGCCGGCGTCTCGTCCTGCTTGGTCAGCTCGCGCAGCGTCGTCGTGTCCTTCGCGTAGTCGGTCCCCGCGGAAGGCGACGGCTTCGGGTCCTGCCCCTCGGCACGGGTGGCGGCCTCGGAGTCGCCCCCGCACGCCGACAGGGTCGCGGCCAGGACGGTGGCGGCGCCGAGCGCGGCGGCGGAGCGGAACAGCCCGGCCCTCATCAGACGATCTCCTTCTGCGTCGCGACGACCACGCCGTACAGGTCGGCGATGGTGGCGAGCGCGCTGTAGTGCACCTGGCAGGCGTCGAGGTCGGTGCCCGCGACCGGGAGCGAGCGGGTGGCGGTGGCCTCGGCGACGACGGTGGGGCGGTTGCCGTTGAGGAAGGCGCCCTGCGCGGTGAAGGCGACGCACATGTGGGTCATCCAGCCCGCGATGACGACGTCCTGGCCCTCCTTGAGGTGCGTGGCGAGGTCCGTGCCGACGAAGGCGTTCGGGGCCTGCTTCACCACGACCGGCTCCCCGTCGACGGGCGCGACCTTCGGGTGGATCTGCCCGATCTCCGCGCGGATGTCGTAGGGCGTGCCCTCGCCGCCGTCGTTGACGACGTGGACGACCTGCGCGCCCTCCCGGCGGGCCCGGGCCAGCAGCTCCGCCGCCGCGTCGAGGGACTTCTCCCAGCCGTCGAGCTCCATGACGCCCTGGGTGTAGGTGTTCTGGAAGTCGATCAGGATCAGCGTCGAGCCGGCCAGCTTCGCGGGCGTCTGGTCGAAGCCGTTCAGCTCGCGCAGGGTGGTTCGGGACATGGGGGTACCGCCTTCGGGTCTCCGTGGGATGACGCAGGCCGCGGTGCGTCCGGCGGGCTGCTTCGACAACGCTATGAGCCCCGCACGACGTCGGCAATGACGTCTAACATGCAGATACCGACATGCCGTTCGGCGGGTCGGACGGGCTGTGGAGGGATGGAGGGGGATGGTCTTGCCGGACGACGTGCGCCGGGCCGCGGGCGGCTCCGCCCCGGGGCGGCGGCTGATCGCGATCGTGCTCTTCGAGGGGGTCGACCTGCTGGACGTCACCGGCCCGCCCGAGGTGTTCTCGCTCGCGCTGCGCGAGACCGACGCGGCGGCGGGCTACCAGGTCGTGCTGGTCGCGGAGGGGAAGGACGCGGTCACCACCAGCGCCGGGGTGCGGATCCTGCCCGACATCACCTTCGAGGAGGCCGCAGCGGGCGGGATCGACACGCTGATCGTGCCGGGTGCGGTGACGGTCGACGCGGAGCGCCGGGTGCACCCGCTGGTCGATCCCGCCCTGGTCGCCTGGGTGAAGCTGCTCGCCGGCCGGTCGCACCGGATCGCCTCGGTGTGCGTGGGCGCGCACCTGCTGGCCGCCGCGGGCCTGCTCGACGGCAAGCGCGCCACCACCCACTGGTCGACCGCGCGGCAACTGGCCGCCGACCACCCGGCGGTGCGGGTCGACGCCGACCCGATCTTCATCCGCGAGGGCAACGTGTGGACCGGCGCGGGCATCAGCGCCTGCCTGGACCTGTCCCTGGCCCTGATCGCGGACGACCTCGGCGAGGCGGTGGCCCTGCGGGTGGCCCGGCAACTGGTCATGTACCTCAAACGCGCCAGCGGACAGAGCCAGTTCAGCGTCCCGCTGGAGCAGGTGTCGGAGGTGCGGCGGATCGAGGACCTGCGCCACTACATCCTGGACCGCGTCGCCGAGCCGCTCACGGTCGCGGACCTCGCCGCGTACGCGCACGTCAGCGACCGCCATCTGACCCGGCTGTTCAAGACCGAGCTGGGCGCCACCCCGCACGCCTACATCGAGTCGGTGCGGGTGGAGAAGGCCCGGCACGAGCTGGAGTCGACGGACGCCACGCTGGAACGCGTCGCGTCCCGCTGCGGCTTCGGCACCGTGGACACCCTGGTACGCGCGTTCCGGCGCCGCCTGAGCACCACGCCGACGGAGTACCGGCGCCGCTTCCGCGTGCCGCAGCACCAGGACGCCCCCGGGGCGGGCTGATCCGGGGGTGGGGCACTCCGCGACGGCCGGGGCCGCCACCCCCCACAGGAGAGGCCCCGGCCGCCGCGCGGCCCGGGCCGCGGGCGGCCCGTACCTCCTTCTGCGCCGCGCCCGCGTTCCGTGTCACACCTGGGTCACACCTCCCCGCGTCACGGGTTAGTTGCATCTTGTACGGCAAGGCGATCCGGACATGGACGAGCGGCGGTTTCAAGACGTAACGTGCCTTTCGCGCCGACCCGCTGGAGGCACCCGGGTTGAGGCGCGAAGAAGGGCGCGTTCGGTGCTGGGGGACGACGCGGAGCTGACCGCCGCGGTGCGCGCGGCACAGGACGGGGACGAGACCGCGTTCCGGACTGTGTACCGCATGGTGCACCCGCGGCTGCTCGGATACGTACGCACACTGGTCGGCGATCCCGACGCCGAGGACGTGACGTCCGAGGCGTGGCTGCAGATCGCCCGCGACCTCGCGCGGTTCGACGGCGACGCCGACCGGTTCCGCGGCTGGGCCGCCCGCATCGCCCGCAACCGCGCCCTCGACCACCTTCGCATGCGCGGGCGCCGCCCCGCGATCGGCGGCGACGAGAGCGAGCTGGCCGGCAGGCCCGCCGAGTCCGACACCGCCGACGAGGCCCTGGAGGCGCTCGGGACCGACGGTGCGCTCTCCCTCATCGCCCGGCTGCCGCAGGACCAGGCGGAGGCGGTGGTGCTGCGCGTGGTGGTCGGCCTGGACGCGAAGAGCGCCGCGCTGACCCTGGGCAAGCGGCCCGGCGCGGTGCGTACGGCGGCGCACCGGGGCCTGAAGCGGCTGGCCGAACTCCTCGACCGGGAGGCGGAGTCCGTCGTCGCCCTCGACGCGCTGCCGGCCCAGCGGGGTGCGCGGCGCCGCGCGGTCGCCCCCGCGGCAGTGACGCATGCGGTCACGCGGACGCAGTAAGTGACGTGAGGTCCGAGGAGCAGGACGGGTGGCTGGACCCGGAGACGGCGGAGCGCGTACTGCGCGGGCTGCCGCCGGAGGCCGCGACCCCGGCCGCACAGCAGCGCGCCGAACGACTCGCCGACGCCCTGCGCGCCCTCGCCCCGCCTCCGGGTGCGGCCGACGCCGAGCTCCCGGGCGAGGCCGCCGCGCTGGCCGCCTTCCGCGCCGCGCGCGGCGGCCGGGCCGAGGGGGCGCTCCCCCTGTCCGGGCCGTCCGCGCCGACAAGTGCCGAACTGCCCGACGGGGCCGCCGCTGCCCGCACCGGTCCCGCCGAGCGGCCTCCCGCCCGCACCCCCGCCGCCGACGCCGCACCCCGCCGGACCGGCGCCCCGCGCTCGCGCTGGGGCCGGCCGCTGCGGTTCGGGCTCGCCGCCGCGCTGGCCGCCTGCACGGTGGGCGGCGTGGCGTTCGCGGCCGGGACCGGGGTGCTGCCCGCGCCCTTCCGGGGAACTGCGCCGGAGCCCGCCGCCACCGTCTCCGCCGAGGGCCCCGGCCGCCCTTCCCCGGCGCCCTCGCCGCTGGACGGCGTCCAGGGCGGTACCCGGCCCGCCGCCACCCCGCCCGGCCACCGGGCCACGGCGCCGTCGGCCCCGGGGGCCACCCGCGGCACCGGCCCGGAGGACGCCGACCCGGCCGTTCCCGACGCCCGGCGCCCCGCCCTGGCCGCCGCCTGCCGCCGGGTGCGGGCGGGCGAGCGCCCCGACGGCGACCCGGGGCGCGTCCTGGCCGAGGCGGCCGGGGGCGCCGCGCGGGTGGCGGAGTACTGCGCGGACGTCCTCGCCGGACGGGAGCGGACCGGGCGCGAGCGGGGCGGGGACGGGGACGGGGACGGGGGACGTGTCCGTGACGGCGACCACGGCGACCACGGCGACCGCCACCGGAGCCGAGGACGCGGGAAGGACGCCGGACCCGAGGGACGCGACCCACGCGCCGGGCGCGACGACAATGGACGTGCGAGCGATGGCGCGCGCGGCGACAAGCCCGGGCGCGAGGCCGGTGACGGCAGGGACGGCGCCCGCCCCGGCGTCCGGAAGGGCCGGGACGGCCACCGCCCCGCGCCCCTGCCCCCGCCGGTGTGACACTTTCGGCCGCGCCGGCGCAGTAGAGAGTGAGCCGACTGGTCATCGGCTTCCGCACCGAGCCGGGGTTCCCCCCGTACCCCATGGCTCGTGCATCCGGCGCGGGCGGGACACGTTCCCCCGGTCCCGCCCGCGCCCCCTCACCCGCTGACGACGACCTTGTCCCCGGTGCGCACCCAGGCGAACAGGTCCGCGATCGCCCCCTCGTCCCGCACGTTGACGCAGCCGTGCGAGGCCCCCGCGTAGCCGCGGGCGGCGAAGTCGTAGGAGTAGTGCACGGCCTGGCCGCCGCTGAAGAACATCGCGTACGGCATGGACGTGTCGTACAGCGTCGACCAGTGGTTCCGGGACTTCCAGTAGACGTGGAAGACGCCCTCCCGGGTCGGCGTGAAGCGGGAGCCGAAGCGGACCGGCAGGACGCGCAGGGTGCGGCCGTCCTCCATCCAGCGCAGCGTCCGGCTCGACTTGCTCAGGCACAGCACCCGCCCGGACACGCAGCGCGGGTCGGGCGGCGCGGCCGGCTGGCCGCCCATCAGGTACAGCTCCCAGGTGCCCGGCTCGTGCGTCATCCTCCGCAGCCGCTGCCAGGTGACGGTGTCCGTCTCGCCCGTGCGGGGCAGGCCGCGCTTGCCCTGGAAGCCGGAGACGGCCTGCTCGGTGGGGTCGTCGTACTCCCCGCTCGGCCCGTCGACCAGCCAGGCGACCTGGCGCAGCCGGGCCTGCAACTCGCGCACGTCCCGCCCGGAGTCGCCGGGCCGCCACAGCACCGGCGCCTGCGGCGCGGGCGGGCTCTTCGTGTGCCGCCCGCCGCCGGACGGCGTCCGCGCCGCCCCCTTCGAGTGGTCGAC
Organism: Streptomyces sp. NPDC048182; assembly: GCF_043202555.1. NCBI lineage: Bacteria > Bacillati > Actinomycetota > Actinomycetes > Kitasatosporales > Streptomycetaceae > Streptomyces > Streptomyces sp. NPDC048182. The sequence goes on from NZ_JBIDAQ010000003.1 coordinate 394,663, forward strand.
CCGCACCGGTGGACGGCCGTCCGCGCCGGTGCCCTGCACCGTGCACCCGGCCGCCGCCACGAGCGCCGCCACGACGGCGACCGCCGCACCCGCCGTCCGCCGTCCCGCACCCCTGGACCCCATCGCGCCCCCTCGTCGCCGCCGCCTCGTCGCCTCGGACGTCACCGGAAGTGGTGCCCGCGGATGACGTCCGGCGAACCACGCGGCATGGTTGTGACGGGGGCCGCAGCGCTCCTGTGAGCAAGGTCCCAGCGGGCGCCTCTGCCACGGCTTAAGGCCCCGCCGCTACAGTCCGTCGCAAGGTCAGGTGCTCAGCGGGAGGCGACACACCATGGCGCGCGAGTCGGGCGGTGCCCGATCCACCGAGAGTGGACTGCCCATCGAACCGGTCTACGGGCCCGGTGCCCAGGAGGGCTGGGATCCGGCCGAGCGGCTGGGCGAGCCGGGGAAGTACCCGTTCACGCGGGGCGTGTACCCGTCGATGTACACCGGCCGGCCGTGGACGATGCGCCAGTACGCCGGCTTCGGCACGGCGACCGAGTCCAACGCCCGCTACAAGCAGCTGATCGCCAACGGCACCATGGGCCTGTCGGTCGCCTTCGACCTGCCCACCCAGATGGGCCACGACTCGGACGCGGCGATCGCGTCGGGCGAGGTCGGCAAGGTCGGCGTGGCCATCGACTCGATCGACGACATGCGGGTGCTGTTCGGCGGCATCCCGCTGGACCAGGTCTCCACGTCGATGACGATCAACGCCCCCGCCTCGCTGCTGCTCCTGCTCTACCAACTGGTCGCCGAGGAGCAGGGGGTGAGCGCGGACAAGCTCACCGGCACCATCCAGAACGACGTGCTGAAGGAGTACATCGCGCGCGGGACGTACATCTTCCCGCCCAAGCCGTCGCTGCGGCTGATCGCGGACATCTTCAAGTACTGCAAGGCCGAGATCCCGAAGTGGAACACCATCTCGATCTCCGGCTACCACATGGCCGAGGCCGGTGCCTCGCCCGCGCAGGAGATCGCCTTCACGCTCGCCGACGGCATCGAGTACGTGCGCACGGCGGTCGCGGCCGGCATGGACGTGGACGACTTCGCGCCCCGCCTCTCCTTCTTCTTCGTGTCCCGCACGACCATCCTGGAGGAGGTCGCCAAGTTCCGCGCCGCCCGCCGGATCTGGGCGCGGGTGATGAAGGAGGAGTTCGGCGCGAAGAACCCCAAGTCGCTGATGCTGCGCTTCCACACCCAGACCGCCGGGGTGCAGCTGACCGCGCAGCAGCCCGAGGTCAACCTGGTCCGGGTCGCGGTGCAGGGCCTCGCGGCCGTGCTCGGCGGCACCCAGTCGCTGCACACCAACTCCTTCGACGAGGCCATCGCGCTGCCCACCGACAAGTCCGCCCGCCTCGCGCTGCGCACCCAGCAGGTGCTCGCCTACGAGACGGACGTGACGGCGACCGTCGACCCGTTCGCCGGGTCCTACGTCATAGAGAAGATGACGGACGACGTCGAGGCGGCGGCCCTTGAGCTGATGCGGAAGGTCGAGGACCTCGGCGGCGCGGTGGACGCCATCGAGCACGGCTTCCAGAAGAGCGAGATCGAGCACAGCGCCTACCGCATCGCCCAGGAGACCGACTCCGGCGAGCGGGTCGTGGTCGGCGTCAACCGCTACCAGCTGGACGCCGAGGAGCCCTACGAGCCGCTCCGCGTCGACCCCGCCATCGAGGCCCAGCAGGCCGCCCGCCTGGCGAAGCTGCGCGCCGAGCGCGACCAGCCGGCCGTGGACGCCGCCCTGGCCGCGCTGCGGAAGGCCGCCGAGGGCGAGGACAACGTCCTGTACCCGATGAAGGACGCGCTGCGGGCCCGGGCCACGGTGGGCGAGGTGTGCAACGCGCTGCGCGAGGTGTGGGGGACGTACGTGCCCTCCGACGCCTTCTGATCCGGGGAGCGGCGGTCGCGGTCGTCGGGTTTTCCACAGGGGTGGGGGCGGGTCGTACTCGCGTGCGAGACTCCTCTCATGTTCGGCGTCATCGACCTCCCCACCTACCTGGCGGGCACGATCCTCATCGTCCTGCTGCCCGGCCCCAACTCCCTCTACGTCCTGTCCGTGGCCGCCCGCCGCGGCGTCCGCGCCGGTTACACGGCCGCCGCGGGCGTCTGGTGCGGGGACACGGTGCTCATGACCCTGTCGGCGGCGGGCGTGGCCTCCCTGCTCCAGGCCAACGCCGTGCTGTTCGCGATCGTCAAGTACGCGGGCGCCGGCTATCTGACCTGGCTCGCGATAGGGATGATGCGCGCCGCGTGGGGCATGTGGCGCACCCGCAGGGAGCGGATCGCCGAGGAGGCGGGCGCCCCCGCGCCGCAGGGGGCCGGTGAGCGGCCGTTCCGCCGGGCGCTGGTGGTCAGCCTGTTCAACCCGAAGGCGATCCTCTTCTTCGTCGCCTTCTTCGTGCAGTTCGTGGACCCCGGGTACGCCTACCCGGCCCTGTCCTTCGTCGTGCTCGGCGCCTTCGCGCAGGTCGCCAGCGCGCTGTACCTGAGCGCGCTGATATTCGGCGGCACCCGGCTGTCCGCGGCCTTCCGGCGCCGCAAGCGGCTCTCGGCGTGGGCCACCTCGGCGGCCGGCGCGCTCTTCCTGGGCTTCGCGGTGAAGCTGTCGGTGGCGAGCGTGTAGCTGCCCCTGAGAGGGCGCCGGTCAGCCGATCCCGAAGCGGGTGAGCCGGCCGGCCAGCCCTTCCGCGGTGTCGCCGGCCCAGCCGACGTAGCCGTCCGGGCGGACGAGGAACAGCCCGGTGCCGTACGGCTCCTGCGCGGGCCCCCGCACGACCCGCACCCCGGGGAGCGTGTCGGCGTCCCCCGGAGCCTCGGTGCCCAGCGCCAGCAGGGTCCAGTGCGGGCCCCGGAAGGCGTCGAAGAGCCGCACGCCGGCCACGGTCGCGTCGGGTGCCCGGTCGCCGGCCCGCAGGGTGCCGTCGGGGGCGGTGCGGTTCTCGGCGGTCAGGGGGGACTCGCGGTAGCCGAGGCCCAGCTGCCGGGTCGCCTTGCCGCGCCGGGCCTCGCCGCGGTGCACGGCGGTGGACAGCTCCAGCATCCGCCGGGCGTTGGGGCGCCGCTCCGCCTCGTAGCTGTCGAGGAGCGCCTCGGGGGCGCCGTCGCGCAGCACCGCGCCCAGCTTCCAGCCCAGGTTGTAGGCGTCCTGGACGCTGGTGTTGAGGCCCTGCCCGCCGGCCGGCGAGTGCACGTGCGCCGCGTCCCCGGCGAGGAACACCCGGCCCGCGCGGAAGCGGTCGGCCAGGGCCGCGCGGGGCCGGAAGTCGGAGGCCCAGCGCACCTCGGTGACGTCCTCGGCGGCCAGGTGGGTGCGCGCGGCGACGACCCGGCTTATGCCGGCGAGTGACAGGTCGGGGGCGGTGTCCGCCGGGAACTGGGCGGTCAGCTGGAAGTCCTCGGTGCCGGCCAGCGGCCAGATCACCAGGTAGTCCGAGCCGGCCGGGCTCGGCGGGAAGACGTGCAGGTGGTCGCGGTCCAGGCCGCTGATCCGGACGTCCGCGACCAGCATCGGGGCGGGGTCGACGCTCTCGCCGGCCATGGCGATGCCCAGCGCCCGGCGCACCGCCGAGCGACCGCCGTCGGCGGCCACCAGGTAGCGGGCGCGCAGTGCCGCGCCGTCGGCGAGGCGGGCGGTCACGCCGTCCGCGTCCTGGGTGAGGCCGGTGACCTCCCGGCCGAAGGCGACCTTGCCGCCCAGCTCCTCCAGCCGGGCCAGCAGGATCTCCTGCGTGCGCCACTGCGGGACCATCCAGGGCCCGAGGTAGCGGGAGTCCTCGCTGCCGTCCGGCTCGTCGAACATCCGGTGCTCGCCGACCCGCTCGCCGTCCTTCCAGACCATGCCGACCGGGTAGGGGCCGCCGGCCGCGAGGAAGGCGTCCACCACGCCGAGGTCGTCGAAGACCTCCATCGTGCGGGGCTGGAGGCCCTTGCCGCGCGAGCCGGGGAACAGTCCGTCGGCGCGCTCCACGACCAGCGCGTCCACGCCGCGCCGGGCCAGGTCGATGCCGAGGGCGAGGCCGGTGGGGCCCGCGCCGACGATCAGGACGTCCGTGTCCATGGTGCTCATGACCGCTCTCCTTAACGTCGTTAAGTGCTGCTGGATCCCGAGCATGGACTTAACGGCGTTAAGCTGTCAAGCGTGAGCACGGAACGACGGACCGCCCCCCGCACCCCCCTCGACCGCCGCCGGGTCGTCGACACGGCGCTGAGGCTGCTGAACGAGGTGGGCCTGGACGGCCTGACCCTGCGCGCCATCGCCACCGAGCTGGAGGTCAAGGCACCCGCCCTGTACTGGCATTTCAAGGACAAGCGGGCGCTGCTGGACGAGATGGCCACCGAGATGTACCGGCGGATGGTCGCCGGGACCCCGCTCGGCGCGGCCGACACCTGGCGCGAGCGGCTGCTGCGCTCCAACCGGGGCCTGAGGGCCGCGCTGCTCGGCTACCGCGACGGCGCCCGGGTCTTCAGCGGCTCGCGCTTCACCGGCGCGGAGCACGCCGAGCAGATGGAGGACAACCTGCGCCTGTTCACCGCGGCCGGCTTCACCCTCGCCCAGGCCGTGCGGGCGTCCTCGACGTCCTATCTCTTCACCCTCGGCTTCGTCATCGAGGAGCAGGGCATGCGTCCGCTGCCGGACGAGAGGGAGGAGGGGCGGCAGGGCGTCGACGTGGACGAACGCGCCCGCCGCATGGCCGACTTCCCCCTGTCGGCCGCGGCGGGCGCGGAGATCTTCCTGGACTACGACCGGCAGTTCGAGGACGGCCTGGCGCTGGTCCTCGCCGGCATCGCCGCCACGTACGGCCGGGACTGAGCCCTGGCCGCCGGCTCAGGCGCGGGCCCGGCGGGCCGCCCGGCGGCGGCGTACCGCGCGGGTCGCGGCCGGGGGCAGCAGGTCCAGGGCGAGGCGGCGCAGCCGGGCCCGCGGCGAGGGCGGCAGCGCGGCCCGGACCCCGCGGGCCGGCCGCCGCGCGTCGCCCGGCCGGCCGGTCTGCCCGGGCAGCGCCGCCGGCGCCCGGTGGCGCGAGGCCGGCAGGGACGGCGGTCGCATGCCCTGGCCGCCGGCGCGCAGCCGGACCAGCCGGTGCCCGGCCGCCGGCTCCACCGTCACCCCGCAGTCCGCCCGCCCCTCGAACGCGGCGAGCAGCGCCTCCTGCACCGGACCGGGGTCGCCCCAGGTGGCGTAGAGCTTCTGGGTGCTCAGGCAGACCGGCCGCAGCCCGCGGTCGAGGACCGCCTCCCAGGCGGCCACGGCGACGCCCGGCGTGTGCTCGGAGCGGAAGTCGTCCAGGACCACGATGCCGTCCGGGCGCAGCAGTTCGCGCGCCGCGCGGATGTCGCCCTCGACGTGCTCGTAGAGGTGGGAGGCGTCGACGTGGACGAAGCGGCAGCTGCCCGCCGCCACCTCGCCGGTGATCGCCGAACTCGGCGCCTGCACGATCGCCGGCAGGGTCTCGTGGAAGGAGAGGTAGTTCCGCTCGAACGCCTGCCGGGTGAGCGTGGCGTACGACTTCGCCGCCTCGGCCCGGTTCGCCGCGTCCGGCGGCTCGCTGCCGAACAGGTCACACACCGTCAGGCGCTCGCCCGGGCGCAGGTGGTGGCCGAGCAGGATCGCGCTCTTGCCCAGGTAGGCGCCCAGCTCCAGCAGGTCGCCGGTGGCTTCCTGCTCCTCCTGGCGGTCCAGGAACCAGGCGAACAGCACCTGGTCGAGCGGGCGGAACCAGCCCGGGACGTCGTTCAGCTCGTAGGGGTGCTCGTGGGTCGCTTGCGCAGTCGGCATGGGGGGAGCTTGCCCCGTGAAGGGGGCAAAAGGTGTGAATCATTCGATGTGGTGGACCGAATATCGCACGAATCGCGCAATGTGACCGCGCGAAGCGTCACGCGCCCCGCAGCCCTTGCGCCCCTCACCGCCCCAGCGACCGCCCCACCGCCCGCGCCCGCCGCACCACCCGCCGCGCCGCCGCCCCGTGCGACAGCACCGCCAGCCCCGCCGGGAGCCCCCCGGGCAGGCCCAGCGCGGCAAGGCGCCGCCGGGGGAAGTACCGCGCGGCGGCCGGCGCGGCACGCAGGTACGCCTCCGCCGCCGGACGCAGCTCGGGCAGCACCCGGGGCCGCGCCACGAAGCCGACCGCCCGGACCAGCGCCGCCACGTCCACGTCCGGCCGCGCGCCGCCGGCGAGGTCGGGCAGCAGGGCGTCCAGCAGGGTCAGCGGGACGCGGTCGGGGTGCTCGTACGGCGTCAGGCGCTCCAGCAGCGCCTCGGTGCCGGTCCTGGCCACCGGCAGTCCGTACAGCGCGGCGGCGGTGAGCAGGGCGGGGGAGGAGCGGCCGACGACCAGGGCGGGGCGGGACCGGGCGAACAGCACCTCGGGGAGGGCCGCCGGGGCGGCGACCGTGAGCGTCAGGCCGGGTGCCGCCGCCGACGGGACCGGTGTGCCGTCGTGGGGCGCGAGGACCGCCCGGGTGTAGCTGAGGGCGGCCGCCCCGGCCAGCAACCGCGGGTAGAGCGCCTCATCGCTGCCGTCGCCGAGCAGCAGCACTGCCCCCTCGGTCGACGGCACGTCATCCGCCGCCTCCGCCATCTCCGCCAGCACCCCGGTGTACGCCTTCGCCGACACCGCCTCCACGCCCACCCCGAACTCGCTCAGCAGCAGCGGCGCGAGCCCCGGCACCAGGTCCAGGTGGAGCAGCCGCTCCACGCGGGTGCCGATCAGCGGGTCGAGCTTGCCCCGGGTGGGCCCGTAGGCGCGGGCGTCGGCCGCGTACACGGTCAGCGGGGCGTCCACGAAGACCTGGGCCAGGGCGAGCCCCGGGCCCGTCTCCACCGACTCCACGGCGAGCGCCACCCGCTCCTCGCCGAGGCCCCACGCGAGGCGCAGGTACCGCTCCCAGAGCGGCACGTCGTCCGCCCGAGGCGACCACTCCCCGGCCCCGAGCGCCTCCCGCCAGGGCACCACAGCGTCGACCCGCGCCCCCAGCAGGTCGCCGAGGCCCGGCGCCGCCGCCTCCTCGCCGAGGACCAGCACCCGACGCCCCGCCGGGCCGAGGCAGCCCGCGTCGAGGGCGGCGGCGAGCAGCACCGCGCCGCGCGCCGAGGACGCGAGGAGGACCTGGGCGCTCACGCGGCCACCTCCCGGCGCCGCAGCCGCCGCAACCGCGCCGCGCGCCCCGGGTCCATCGCCCCGAGCGCCGCGTCCAGCACGTCCTGCGGCATCCGGCGCAGCGCGGCGGCGGCGCCCGCCGTCAGGCGCCGGGCCACGGCGGGCTCGTAGCGCCCGGCGGAGGTCAGGTGGTGGTCGATGACGGCGCAGTAGCCGCGTACCGCCTTCGGGAGCAGCGCGGCGGCGTCCGGGTCGGCCGCGACGCCGGCCAGGAGTTCGTCGTAGGCGGGCAGGAAGTCCAGTTGGCGGTCGTCCTTGGCGCGGGTGAGCGAGGACGCCACCCCGCGCCGGTAGAAGACGCCGAGCAGCCCCGTCACCGCGAAGGAGTCCGCCTCCCGGTGCAGCCGCCAGATCCAGGGCCGGTCCTCGGCCGTGCGCAGCTCTTCCGTGAAGCGCAGCAGGCCCCGCTCGGCCAGCCGGCGGTGGAAGACGCCGGCCCAGGCGTAGGCGTAGTCCACGGAGGTCGAGCGGTGGGCCGGCAGGATCGCCTCGCGCGGGCTGAGCACCGCGTCCCGGCGGCCGTGCGGCACCCGGACGATCGTGCGGGTCCGGCCCGTGACGCGCACGTGGTCGGTGCGCAGGAAGTCGCAGCCGAGCCGTTCGGCGGCGGCCAGCAGGCGGCCGTAGTGTCCCGGGGCCGGCCAGTCGTCGCCGTCCAGGAAGGCCAGCCACTCACCGCGCGCCCGGTCGACGCCGGTGTTGCGGGCGGCGGCGATCCCGCGGTTGCGCGGGTGGGTCAGCAGGACCGCGCCCGGCAGGTCGCGGGCGGCGCGGGCCAGCAGGTCGGCGGTCCCGTCGGTCGAGCCGTCGTCGACGAGCAGGAACTCGATGTCGTCCCGCGCGTTGGCGCGCAGACCGCGCAGGGTGTCGGGGGCGTACGGGCGGACGTTGAAGCACGGCACGATGACGGAGAGCTTGGGCACGCCCGGGACGTTAGGCGGTGGCCCGGCATGCCGCCTTGCCGCCGCCCGCACAGGAGGTGAACACCCGGCGTCCAGGCCGTGTCACCCGCGTGCCCCGGGCCGTGCGGCGGCCCGTTTCGCTCTCCGGCGGGGCGCTGTTCACCTTTTGTTGGACTCGCATTGGGCGGTTCCTCGAAATGGCTTCCTAGCGTCTGCGGCGTGCCAGCAAGTGCAACGAAGGTCCTGCGAGTCGCCGTGCTCGCGGATTCCGACACCCGGTGGAAGTGGGGCGCGCTCACCGCGTCCCGCCTCGCCCCCAAGGGTGCGGACATCCGCCTGGACGGCCACCTCCTGCGGGGCCGAGCCACCCCCACCGCCCGCCAGCTCAGCGAGGTCGGCGTCGACGCCGACTCGCTCCGCGAGGTCAGCGCCGCCGAGTTCCTGCGCGCGATGGCCGAGGAGCCCTGCGACCTGCTCGTCCTCGCCCTGGTCGGCGGCGGCGTGCAGGCGGTGCTGCACGGCCTGCGGCACGCCTGGGCGGACCGCGCCGACCGGCCGGTGGTCGTCACCGGGTACGTCGGGGTCGTCTACGAGAAGCTCACCGACGGCCTGCTGCTGCGGCACGGCGCCGACCTCGTCCTCGCCAACTCCCGCCAGGACGCGGAGCGTTTCCGGGCGGTGTACGAGGGGGTCGGTGCCGACGCCACCTCGGTGACCGAGGTGGCGCTGCCCTTCCTCGGCGGCGCGCCCTACACCGGGGCGCACGACCCGTACACGGTGGTCTTCGCCGCCCAGCCCTCCGTGCCGGAGAGCCGGCGCGACCGGGAGTACCTCCTGGACCGCCTCGTCGGGCACGCCCGCCGCCACCCCGAGCGCGAGGTGCTGCTCAAGCTGCGCTCCCGGCCCGGCGAGCACACCACGCACATCGAGGAGCTGCCGTACCAGAAGCTGGTCCGGGGCACGGACGTGCCTGCCAACTTCCGGCTGGTGTACGGGCACATGGGTGAGGTCCTCGACCGCACCGACCTGCTGGTCACGGTCAGCTCCACCGCCGCCCTGGAGTCCCTGCACCGGGGCATCCCCACCGCCGTCCTCACCGACCTCGGCGTCCGCGAGGCGCTCGGCAACCACCACTTCACCGGCTCCGGGTGCCTCGCCTCGTGGGAGCAACTGGACGCCGGGCACCGGCCGGTGCCGGACGAGGAGTGGGTGGCCCGGCAGGGCGTCCGCGCCTCCGGCGCCTTCGACGCGGCCCGCGAGCGCATCGCCGAGCTGCTCGCCGGGCCCGGCGGACTGCCGCCCCTGAAGCCCTACTACAGCCCCGAGACCGCGCCCGGCTATCTGCCCGGCATCCTCGCCCGCCACCACCTCGCCCCCGACGGTGCCCCACTGCCGGGCGCGCCCGCCGCCGACCGGGCCCCGGGCCCCGTCCGGCAGGTCGTGCGCCGGGCCGCCCGCGGCGCCTACCGGCACGGCGTGCAGCGTGTCGCCCCCGTCATCCGGCGGATGGGCGAGCTGTGAGCGCGCCCCGAGCTGTGACCGCGCCCCGGGCCGTGACCCCCTCGCAAGGAGCAGACCCCATGTCAGAACCCGTAGCGGGACGCGCCGCCGCCGTGCGCCGGGTGCTCGCCGTGATCCCCGCCCGCGGCGGATCGAAGGGCGTCCCCGCGAAGAACCTCGCCCCCGTCGGCGGTGTCCCGCTGGTGGCGCGCGCCGTGCGCGAGTGCCTGGCCGGCCGCCTGGTGACCGACGTCGTCGTGTCCACCGACGACCAGGCCATCGCCACCGCCGCCCGCGAGGCCGGCGCCGAGGTCGTGCTGCGGCCCGCCGCCATCGCCGGCGACACCGCCACCTCCGAGGCCGCCGTCCTGCACGCCCTGGACGCCCACGAGGCGCTGCACGGCGCCCCGGTCGACGTGGTGCTGCTCGTGCAGTGCACCAGCCCCTTCCTGACCCGCGCCGACGTCGACGGGGTGGCCGCCGCCGTCGTGGAGGCCGGCGCCGACACCGCCGTCACCGTGGCCGCCTTCCACGGCTTCGTCTGGCGCGACGGCGACACCCCCGACGCGGGCGGCACCGGCGTCAACCACGACAAGGCCCACCGCCCCCGCCGCCAGGACCGCCCCCAGGACCTCCTGGAGACCGGCGCCGCCTACGCGATGGACGCCGCCGGCTTCCGCACCCACCGGCACCGCTTCTTCGGCCGCACCGACCTGGTGCGCACCGACCCGGCCCGGGTCCTGGAGATCGACGACCCGCACGACCTGGCCCGCGCCCGCGCCCTCGCCCCGCTGCACGACGCGGCCCGCCCCGGCGCGCTGCCGACCCGGGCCGACGTCGACGCGGTGGTCCTCGACTTCGACGGCACCCAGACCGACGACCGGGTGTGGATCGACCAGGACGGCCACGAGACGGTCGCCGTGCACCGCGGCGACGGCCTGGGCATCGCCGCCCTGCGCCGCGCCGGTCTCACCCCGCTGATCCTCTCCACCGAGGTCAACCCGGTCGTCGCCGCCCGCGCCCGCAAGCTGCGCGTCCCGGTGCTGCACGGCATCGACCGCAAGGACCTCGCCCTCAAGCAGTGGTGCGAGGAGCAGGGCGTCGCCCCCGAGCGCGTCCTCTACGTCGGCAACGACGTCAACGACCTGCCCTGCTTCGCCCTCGTCGGCTGGCCGGTGGCGGTCGCCGGCGCCCACGACGCGGTGCGCGGCGCCGCCCGCGCCGTCACCGCGGTCGCGGGCGGGGCCGGCGCGGTCCGCGAGATCGCCGGCTGGCTCCTCGGCCCCTCCCTCGACGCCTCCTGAACCACACCAACCCCCCCACCACCACCCTCGTACAGGTAAGGAACCCCCGTCATGACCAGCACCGACTCCCGCATCCGCACCTTCGGCACCCGCGAGGCCGGCCCCGGCCGCCCCGTCTACGTCACCGGCGAGATCGGCATCAACCACAACGGCGACCTCGACAACGCCTTCCGGCTGATCGACGCCGCCGCCGAGGCCGGCTGCGACGCCGTCAAGTTCCAGAAGCGCACCCCGGAGATCTGCACCCCGCGCGACCAGTGGGACATCGAGCGCGACACCCCCTGGGGCCGCATGACCTACATCGACTACCGCCACCGCGTGGAGTTCGGCGAGGACGAGTACCGCCAGATCGACGAGTACTGCAAGTCCAAGGACATCGCCTGGTTCGCCTCCCCGTGGGACACCGAGGCCGTCGCCTTCCTGGAGAAGTTCGACGTCCCCGCCCACAAGGTCGCCTCCGCCTCGCTCACCGACGACGAGCTGCTGCGCGCCCTGCGCGCCACCGGCCGCACCGTCATCCTGTCCACCGGCATGTCCACCCCGCAGCAGATCCGGCACGCCGTCGAGGTGCTCGGCAGCGCCAACATCCTGCTCTGCCACGCCACCTCCACCTACCCGGCCAAGGCCGAGGAGCTGAACCTGCGGGTCATCAACACCCTCCAGCAGGAGTACCCGAACGTCCCGATCGGCTACTCCGGCCACGAGACCGGCCTGCAGACCACCCTCGCCGCCGTCGCCCTCGGCGCCACCTTCGTGGAGCGGCACATCACCCTCGACCGCGCCATGTGGGGCTCCGACCAGGCCGCCTCCGTCGAGCCGCAGGGCCTGACCCGCCTGGTCCGCGACATCCGCACCATCGAGGCATCCCTGGGCGACGGCGTCAAGAAGGTCTACGAGTCCGAGCTGGGCCCGATGAAGAAGCTGCGCCGCGTGCCCGGCGTCGTCGCCGAGGCGGACATCGCCGCGGCGGCCGGCGAGCCCGTCAACGTCTGAGCATCCCCGACACCCCCGATCCTGGGACGGTCCCGTACCGATGAGCACCCGCGCCGGCGACGCCGGCCCCCGCACGCTCGCCTTCGTGGAGAGCCCGGTCCAGCTCCTCAACGTGCTGGAGTGGGCGCACGCGCACCCCCCGGCGTCCGGCGCGGGGCAGCTCACCCTCGTCGTCCTCTCGCCCGTCGACCCGATGACCCGCGGCCAGCTGCGCCGGATGGCGGGGCTCGCCCGGCAGGAGGGCCACGAGGTGCGCTGGGAGGAGGCGCGGGGCGGGGCCACCGCGCCCTTCCGCACCGTCGGCGGGCTGACCGGCCCGCTGCGGCGCGCCGACCGGGTCGTCATCGGCGACCCGTTCTCCCGCTACGTCCAACTGCTGCTCACCCTCACCCGGGCCGCCGAGCTGGTCGTGGTGGACGACGGCACCGCCACCATGGAGTTCGTCGGCCAGCTCGCCCGCGCCGAACGCCTGGTGCGCTGGCACCGCAAGGGCGGCCGGCCGGGCCCCCGCGACCTGCTCTTCGCCCCGGTTTCCGCCTCCGCCCGGCGCCGCCTCACCCCGGTCGAGGGCGGGGAGCGCCGGGTCGCGGTCTTCTCCGCGATGCCGATACCGGACGTCCCCGACGGCGTCACCGTCACCGCCAACGACTTCGCCTGGACCCGCGCCCGCTTCGGGCCGCCCCGCATCACCAGGGGCGCCGACCTGGTCGGCACCTCGCTGGTGGAGACCGGCGTGGTGGACGGCGACCGGTACGTGGACGCCGTGCGGGGCCTGGCCAAGGCCCACGGGGCGACCCGCTACTTCGCCCACCGCCGGGAGAGCTCCGAGAAGCTGCACCGGCTGGCGGTGGAGACGGGGCTGCAGATCGTCCGCCCCGACCTGCCGCTGGAGCTCATCGCCCGGCGCGGCCCGGTCGGCCGCACCGTGCTCAGCTTCCCCTCCACCGTGGTGCACACCCTGCCGCTGGCCCTGGCCGGCACGGGGGTCCGGGTCGCGGTGTGCGACGTCGACCCCGAGTGGCTCACCCGGCACGCCTCGCCGCGGGCCCGCGGTTTTCTGTCCGGCGTGACGGGCTCGGCGCGGGACGTGCACCGGCTGTCGGCGCTGGCGGTCGGCTGAGGCGCGCTCGCGGATCGGTCGTCCGGCAGTTGGACGAGGGCGCGTGGGACGGGGGTGGCGTGATATGCGTGGGAGAGAAGCGGGCGGCGGGTGACCCGGCCGGGAAAGACGGGCGAGCATACCCACGCCAGTCGACAGCTATGCGTAGGACGGCCGGGAATTCTTCCCCTGACGGACTGAATTTCGGTGATCGCCAGGCGATCGGGCGCTCGGGCGTCCTACCCTTCAGAGGGTGAACCAGCTGATGTCCCCAGAGTCCGAGGCCGATTCTCCGGAGGGTGGCGCGCTCCCCGGCGCGCTGCCCGAGGCGCTGCGCGCCGAACTCGTGGCCTTCCGCCGCGACCTGCACATGCATCCGGAGCTGGGCAACCAGGAGTTCCGCACCACCGCGGCGATCAAGGAGCGGCTCGAGCGGGCCGGCCTGAAGCCGCGCGTGCTGCCCGTCGGCACCGGCCTGATCTGCGACATCGGCACCGACTCCGGCCAGTGGGCCGGCGGGCCCCGGATGCTCGCGCTGCGCGCCGACATCGACGCGCTGCCCATCCCGGACACCAAGACCGAGTGCGCGTACCGCTCGATCGTGCCCGACCGCGCCCACGCCTGCGGGCACGACGTGCACACCACGGTCGTCCTCGGCACCGGCCTGGTCCTCGCCGCCCTGCACGCCGAGGGCCGGCTGCCCCGCCCCGTGCGGCTGATCTTCCAGCCCGCCGAGGAGGTGCTGCCCGGCGGCGCCGCCGACGCGGTCGAGGGCGGCGCGCTCGACGGGGTGCGGCGCATCCTCGCCGTGCACTGCGACCCCAGGGTGGACGCCGGGAAGGTCGGTCTGCGGGTCGGCCCCATCACCTCCGCCTGCGACCGCCTGGAGGTCTCCCTCGCCGGCCCGGGCGGGCACACCGCGCGCCCCCACCTGACCACCGACCTGGTCACCGCCGCCGCCCGCGTCGCGGTGGACGTCCCCGCGCTCATCGCGCGCCGCCTGGACAGCCGGGGCGGCCTCGCCATGACCTGGGGCCGCATCGAGTCGGGGCACGCGCCGAACGTCATCCCGCAGCACGCGGAGCTGGCGGGCACCGTGCGCTGCCTCGACCTGGAGACCTGGCGGCAGGCGCCGGACGCGGTGGTCGCCGCGATCGACGAGGTGGCCGGGCTGCACCGGGCCAAGTCCGAGATCACCTACGTGCGCGGGGTCCCCCCGGTGGTCAACGAGGTGACCAGCACGGAGCTCCTCCAGGCCGCGATGGTCGCCCGGCGCGGCACGGAGTCCGTGGAGCCGACCGAGCAGAGCCTCGGCGGGGAGGACTTCTCCTGGTACCTGGAGCACGTCCCCGGCGCCATGGCCCGCCTCGGCGTCCGCCCCCCGGGCGAGCGGACGGTCCGCGACCTCCACCAGGGCGACTTCGACGTGGACGAGCACGCGATCACGGTGGGCGTGGAGTTGTTCACGGCCGCGGCCCTGATCGACGCGGTCCAGTAGTCGTCCGGCCGCGGGCACGTCGTGGCTGGTCGCGCCCACGCGGCGGAGCCGCAAATCGACACAGCCCCGCGCCCCTGGGGCGTTGCAGTACCGCCATCTGCACACGCCCCCCCGGCAGCCGACCCCCGGTTGCGACGCCCCCGGCGCAGGGGGACCCTGACCCCAGTAACACGCCCGTAACCACCCATCGGCACGAATGGATAACGGCCCCCAGGAACCCCGTTCCCAGGAGGTTCTACGCGCGTTAATCTCGCGCCCAACCGAGCGCCCACTGCGGGTCTTTGGAGAATGGGGAACTTCGGATGCGTCGGATCTCACGCCTGACCCGCACCGCGGTGGGCGTCGCGTCACTCGCCCTCGCCGCCTCGGCCTGCGGCGGCACGAGCAGTGACAGCGGCGACAAGGGCGACAAGGGCCTCGCCATCGCCTACGACGTCGGCGGCAAGGGCGACCAGTCCTTCAACGACGCCGCCTTCCGTGGCCTGGAGCGCGCGAAGAAGGAGTTCGGCTACCAGACGTCGGACATCGAGCCCACCGAGGGCGAGACGGACGCCGACAAGGAGCAGCGCCTGGTCTCGCTGGCCAAGCAGGGCTACAACCCGGTCATCGGCATCGGCTACGTCTACGCGACCGCGATGAAGCAGGCGGCGGCGAAGTACCCGAAGACCACCTTCGGCATCGTCGACGACGCCAGCATCCAGACGAAGAACCTCGCCGACCTCGTCTTCGCCGAGAACGAGGCGTCCTACCTCGTCGGTGTGGCCGCGGCCAAGGCCACCAAGACCAAGACGGTCGGCTTCGTCGGCGGTGTGGACACCCCGCTGATCCACAAGTTCCAGGCGGGCTACGAGCAGGGCGTCAAGGACACCGACCCCAGCGTCAAGGTCGTCTCCCAGTACCTGACGCAGACCGCGCAGGAGGGCGGCTTCTCCAGCCCGGACAAGGGCAAGACCGCTGCCGAGGGCCAGATCGAGAAGAAGGCCGACGTGATCTACGCCGCCGCCGGCCTCTCCGGCCAGGGCGTCATCGAGGCCGCCGCCAAGGCGAAGATCTGGGCGATCGGCGTCGACTCCGACCAGTACAAGCAGGAAGCCCTCGCGAAGTACAAGGACTCGATCCTCACCTCCGCCCTCAAGGGCGTCGACTCCGCGGTCTACGCCCTGGCCAAGTCGGTCAAGGACGGCAAGCCGCTCACCGGCACCCAGACCTTCGACCTGAAGTCGGGCGGCGTGGGCCTCTCCGAGAGCAACCCGAAGTTCGCCACGGTCCCGGGCGCCAAGGAAGCGGTCGACAAGGCCAAGCAGGGCATCACCGACGGCACGATCAAGGTGAAGTCCGAGTAAGTGACCCCCTTGAAGCGGGCGGGCAGACCGACCACCCCCGGCCTGCCCGCCCGCGCACGCGTCCTCAAACGACCTGACGAACGTTGTGCTCGTCCAGATCGGACGCGTGCCGGGCGACGGTGCGGAAGTCGGCGTCGTCGTGCAGAACAGTCAGGCCGTGATGGGCGGCCGTGGCGGCGATGACGAGATCCACCGCCGAAGCGCTGCGGTGCTCACCGGCACGGGCCATCCGGTGCTGCACCGCACCGATCCACCTGCCCGCGTTCTTGGGCACCGGCACGTCGGGGTAGAGGTCGGAGAACATCTCCGTGATCTCGTCGTACTCGTCGCCGCTGCGAGCGCTGTAGAGGAACTCGGCGCGCTGGACGTAGCACGAGGCGATCACGCCCGCGTCGACCGCCTCGTACCAGACCGCCTGCAACTTCGGGTCCTCCAGGAGCCGGGCCAGGCCGGACGTGTCGAGCAGATAGATCACCGGTTCTGCTTCTCCGCCTCGTGCAGACGCTTGGCATCCTCGACGGCGCCCCACTTGCGCGCCCGATCGAAGTGCCGGCTGATGCGGGCCGCGCGCTCCTGCTGCTCCGCGTAGTACCGCAGGGCGAGATTGACCGCCTCCTTCTTGGTCCTGACCTGAGACAGGGCCATGGCGCGTTCCAAGGCGTCGTCGTCGATGTCGATCTGGGTCACGGACACGTCGCGTCCCTCCTTGATGTTGATGACATACAAAGAGAAGTATGCCACCAACATGAACGCCTTCGAGGGCGCCGCGTCACCCTCCGCCACCCCTCATCACCCCCCAGCGAGCCCCACCGCCCCACCCCCGGAGGGTTGCTCACGGGCGGATAACAAGAAGGACAGAAGGGGTTTTCAGGCAGGTCTACGCGCGTTAATCTGCGGCGAAGCCAGCGCCGAAGCCCGAACATCCGGCGCTCGTACCAATAGGAGCACCACTCATGCGCCGGATTTCCCGGGTCACGGTCGCGGGCGCGGCGACCGCCTCCCTGGCCCTCGCCCTCTCCGCCTGCGGCGGCACCTCCTCCGACTCCGCGGACGGCGGCAAGGGCGACAAGGGCCTCGCCATCGCCTACGACGTCGGCGGCAAGGGCGACCAGTCCTTCAACGACGCGGCCTTCCGGGGCCTGGACCAGGCGAAGAAGGAGTTCGGCTACCAGACGCAGGACATCGAGCCCACCGAGGGCGAGACGGACGCCGACAAGGAGCAGCGCCTGGTCTCGCTGGCCAAGCAGGGCTACAACCCGGTCATCGGCATCGGCTATGTGTACGCCAACGCCATGAAGGCGGCGGCCGAGAAGTTCCCGGACACCACCTTCGGCATCGTCGACGACGCCAGCAACCAGTCCAAGAACGTCGCCAACCTGGTCTTCACGGAGGAGCAGGCGTCCTACCTCGCGGGCGTCGCCGCCGCCAAGTCCAGCAAGTCGAAGACTGTCGGCTTCGTGGGCGGCGTGGACACCCCGCTGATCCACAAGTTCCAGGCCGGCTACGAGCAGGGCGTCAAGGACACCGACCCCAAGGTCAAGGTCATCTCGCAGTACCTGACGCAGACCGCGCAGGAGGGCGGCTTCTCCAGCCCCGACAAGGGCAAGACCGCCGCCGAGGGCCAGATCGAGAAGAAGGCCGACGTGGTGTACGCCGCCGCCGGCCTCTCCGGCCAGGGTGTCATCGAGGCCGCCGCCGCGGGCAAGGTGTGGGCGATCGGCGTCGACTCCGACCAGTACAAGCAGGAAGCCCTCGCGAAGTACAAGGACTCGATCCTCACCTCCGCGACCAAGGACGTCGCCAAGGCGGTGTACACCCTGGCGAAGTCGGTCAAGGACGGTAAGCCGGCGACCGGTATCGTCAGGGGCGATCTGAAGTCCGGCGAGGTCGGCCTCGCGGCCTCGAACCCGAAGTTCGCGGGCGACGCCGACCTCCAGGCCGCCGTCAAGAAGGCCCAGGAGAAGATCATCAGCGGCGAGATCAAGGTCAAGAGCAGCTGAGCACCACCCGTTCGCACAGCGAGTGACGGCGGGGTCGCGTCCGCTCGGCGGGGCACGGAGAGGGGCCTGTACGGCACCCTCTCCGTGCCCCGCCGAGAAGGTGGGCCACCGCCGAAGATGCCGTAGGGGCGCTACGCGCGTAGAAGGCCCCCGTCCCCAGGAGTGTGCGCCATCAACGCGTCCAGCAGCCCTCCGGCCGCGGCGGTCCCCGACTCCGCGACCGCCGTCGAACTCGCCGGGATCACCAAGCGCTTCCCGGGCGTCGTGGCCAACCACGACATCCACCTCACCGTCCGCAAGGGCACCGTCCACGCCCTCGTCGGCGAGAACGGCGCCGGCAAGTCGACGCTGATGAAGATCCTCTACGGCATGCAGAAGCCGGACGAGGGCACCATCGCGATCCACGGCGAGCAGGTCGCCCTCTCCTCGCCCGCCGACGCCATCGCCCGCGGCATCGGCATGGTCCACCAGCACTTCATGCTGGCCGACAACCTCACGGTCCTGGAGAACGTGGTGCTGGGCAGCGAGAAGCTGTACGGCATCGGCGGCCGGGCCCGCAGGAAGATCCAGGAGCTGTCGGAGCGCTACGGCCTCGGCGTCCGCCCCGACCTCCTGGTCGAGGAGCTGGGCGTCGCCGCCCGCCAGCGCGTGGAGATCCTCAAGGTCCTCTACCGGGGCGCGACCACCCTCATCCTGGACGAGCCCACCGCCGTCCTGGTGCCGCAGGAGGTGGACGCCCTCTTCGACAACCTGCGCGAGCTGAAGGCGGAGGGCCTCTCCGTCATCTTCATCTCCCACAAGCTGGGCGAGGTCCTCTCCGTCGCCGACGACATCACCGTCATCCGACGCGGCACCACCGTCGGCACCGCCGTGCCCGCCGAGACCACCCCGCGCCAGCTCGCCGAGCTGATGGTGGGCAGCGAGCTGCCGACCCCGGAGACGGCGGAGTCGACGGTCACCGACCGCCCCGTCCTCACCGTCGACACGCTGCGCCTCGCGGCCCCCGGCGGCAAGGCCCTCCTGGACGACGTCACCTTCACCATCCACGCCGGCGAGGTCCTCGGCATCGCCGGTGTCGAGGGCAACGGCCAGACCGAACTGGTCGACGCCCTGATCGGCCTGCGCGCCGCCGACTCCGGCAGCATCCGCTTCCTCGACGAGGACATCACCGCCCTGCCCACCCGCAGGCGCCGTGAGCGCGGCGTCGGCTACATCCCCGAGGACCGCCACCGCCACGGCCTGCTCCTGGACGCCCCCCTCTGGGAGAACCGCGTCCTCGGCCACGTCACCGAGCAGCCCAACGCCAAGGGCGTCTGGCTCGACCCCAAGGGCGCCCAGGCGGACACCCGGCGCATCGTGGAGGCGTACGACGTGCGCACCCCCGGCATCGACGTCACCGCCGCCTCGCTCTCCGGCGGCAACCAGCAGAAGCTGATCGTCGGCCGCGAGATGAGCCACCGGCCGCGCTTCCTGATCGCCGCCCACCCCACCCGGGGCGTGGACGTCGGCGCGCAGGCCGCGATCTGGGACCACATCCGCGCGGCCCGCCGCGAGGGCCTGGCCGTGCTGCTGATCTCCGCCGACCTGGACGAGCTGATCGGCCTCTCCGACACCCTGCGCGTCATCTACGACGGCAAGCTGGTCGCGGACGCCGACCCCGCCACCATCACCCCCGAGGAGCTGGGCTCGGCCATGACCGGCGCCGCCACCGGCCACCTGGAACACGAAGAGACCCCCGAGACCCCGACGTCTCCCGAGACCCGCAAGTCTCCCGAGTCTCCGGAAGACGAGGCCCGCTGATGAAGAAGTTCGACAAGGAGCGGGTGCTCCTCGCGGTGGCCGGACCGGTCATCGCGCTCGCCGTGGCCTTCGTGCTCAGCGCGATCGTGCTCGTCGCCTCCGGCAAGAACCCGGTCGAGCCGTTCTCCCTGATGTTCGAGCAGGCCGGCTTCTCCGACATCCAGGTCCTGATCATCAACCAGGCGTCGCTGTACTACATCGCCGCCCTGGCGGTCGCCATCGGCTTCCGGATGAACCTGTTCAACATCGGCGTCGACGGCCAGTACCAGCTCGGCGCGATGATGGCCGCCGTCGTCGGCGCCCACGCCGACCTGCCGGCCTTCCTCCAGGTCCCGCTGCTGCTGCTCACCGCCGTCGCCACCGGCGCCTTCTGGTCCGGCATCGCGGGCGTCCTGAAGGTCACCCGGGGCGTCAGCGAGGTCGTCGCGACGATCATGCTCAACGCCATCGCCACCGCCGTCATCGGCTACCTGTGGCTGCCCGACGTCTTCGGCGTCAAGATCGGCAACAACAACACCACCGGCGTCATGCACGACTCAGGCTGGATCCCCGGCATCGACATGGGCGCCTCCGGCGAGATCTACGGCCTGGTCATCCTCGCCGTGCTGCTCGGCATCGGCTACTGGGTCGTCCTCAACCGCACCCGGTTCGGCTTCGACCTGCGCGCCTCCGGCGCCTCCGAGTCCGCCGCAGCGGCCAGCGGCGTCGACCCCAAGCGCATGGTGCTCACCGCGATGCTGCTCTCCGGCGGCCTGGCCAGCCTCGCGGGCCTGCCCATCCTGCTCGGCGACTCGCACACCTACAGCCTCAACTTCCCCACCGGCATCGGCTTCCTCGGCATCGGCATCGCCCTGCTCGGCCGCAACAGCCCCGTCGGCATCGCCCTGGCCGCCCTGCTGTGGGCCTGGCTGGACAAGGCCTCGCCCGAGCTGGACTACCACGGCTACGACAAGGAGATCGCGGTCATCATGCAGGGCCTGATCGTCATCTCCGTCGTCGTCTCCTACGAGGCCGTCCGCGAGTGGGGCCTGCGCCGCCAGCAGCGCCGCGTCGGCGCCGAGCTGGCCGCCGGACACGTCCTCGGCGCCACCGACAACACGAAGGAGGTGGCCGGCCGATGACCACCGTGACCGACCTCAACCAGCCCACGCTGCAGCCCGCCGCGCCCACCGGCCGCCGCCTCTCGCTGCCCGTGCTGATGCTGGTCATCGCCGGGGCCCTGGCGCTCACCTCGATCGTCCGCCTGATCACCGGCGCCGACGGCATCACCAACGTCAGCCAGATGTCCACCGCCCTCCAGCTCGCCGTGCCCATCGGCCTGGCCGGTCTCGGCGGCCTGTGGGCCGAGCGCGCGGGCGTGGTCAACATCGGCCTCGAGGGCATGATGATCCTGGGCACCTGGTTCGGCGCCTGGGCCGGCTTCCAGTGGGGCCCGTGGACCGGCGTCCTCGTCGGTATCGTCGGCGGCGCGCTCGGCGGCCTGCTGCACGCCATCGTCACCGTCACCTTCAACGTCAACCACATCGTCTCCGGCGTCGCCATCAACATCCTCGCCGCCGGCGCCACCCGCTACCTCGCCCCGCTCGCCTTCGAGGGCCACCAGGGCGGCTCGGCCAAGCAGTCCCCGCCGGTCGACTCCCTCGGCCACTTCACCGTGCCGGGCCTGTCCGGCTGGCTGGTCGACCTGAACGAGAAGGGCTGGTTCCTGATCTCGGACATCGCCGGCCTGCTCGGCGGCCTGGTCACCAACGTCTCCTGGCTGACCCTGATCGCCGTCGCGCTGATCCCCGGCACCTGGTGGATCCTGTGGCGCACGGCGTTCGGGCTGCGGCTGCGCTCCTGCGGCGAGAACCCGGTGGCGGCGGAGTCGCTCGGCGTCAACGTCTACAAGTACAAGTACCTCGCCGTGATCATCTCCGGCGGCCTGGCCGGCCTCGGCGGCGCCTTCCTGTCCATCGTGGCCAACCCCTTCTACCTGGAGGGCCAGACCAGCGGCCGGGGCTACATCGGCCTCGCGGCGATGATCTTCGGCAACTGGATGCCGGGCGGCCTCGCCATCGGCGCCGGGCTCTTCGGCTACACCGACAGCCTCAACCTGCGCGGCGGCTCCACCAACGTGCACGCCCTGCTGCTGCTCGGCGCGCTGCTGCTGCTCGCCGGCGCGATCTGGCTGGTGGTGCGCAAGGCGTACGTCAAGGCCGCCGTCACCCTCGTCGTCGGCGCCCTGGTCTTCGCCTGGTACGCCGGCACCGACTCGGTGCCCAACCAGGCCGTCTCGGCCACGCCGTACGTCATCACGCTGGTCGTCCTCGCGCTCTCCGCGCAGCGGCTGCGGATGCCGAAGGCGGACGGCATGCCGTACCGGAAGGGGCAGGGCAAGTGACGGCCGGCGCCGACTGGGACGGGCTGCGCGGTGCGGCCCGCGAGGCGATGGCGCGGGCGTACGCCCCGTACTCCGGGTACGCCGTCGGCGCCGCCGCCCTGGTCGACGACGGCCGCACGGTGACCGGCTGCAACGTGGAGAACGCCAGCTACGGCATCGGCCTGTGCGCCGAGTGCGGGCTCGTCTCCCAGCTGCGGCTGACCGGCGGGGGCCGGCTGACGCACTTCGTCTGCGTAGACGGGCAGGGCGAGGTCATCGTGCCGTGCGGCCGGTGCCGGCAGCTGCTGTTCGAGTTCGGCGGCCCGGAGCTGCTGCTCGACACCCCGGCCGGGATCCTGCCGCTGTCGGAGATGCTCCCGCAGGCCTTCGGCCCCGACCACCTCACGAACAAGTAAGGAACGCACAGCATGGCCATGGACGTCATCTCCGTCATCCGCACCAAGCGGGACCGCGGCGAGCTCAGCGACAGCCAGATCGACTGGGTCATCGACGCGTACACCCGCGGGGAGGTGGCCGACGAGCAGATGTCGGCGCTCGCGATGGCCATCCTGCTCAACGGCATGAACCGCCGGGAGATCGCCCGCTGGACGGCCGCGATGATCGCCTCGGGCGAGCGCATGGACTTCTCGTCGCTGTCCCGCCCGACCGCCGACAAGCACTCCACCGGCGGCGTCGGCGACAAGATCACCCTGCCGCTGGCCCCGCTCGTCGCGGCCTGCGGCGCGGCTGTCCCGCAGCTCTCCGGGCGCGGCCTCGGCCACACCGGCGGCACGCTGGACAAGCTGGAGTCGATCCCCGGCTGGCGGGCGCTGCTCTCCAACGAGGAGATGCTCTCCGTCCTGGACGGGACGGGCGCGGTGATCTGCGCGGCCGGCGACGGCCTCGCCCCGGCCGACAAGAAGCTCTACGCGCTGCGTGACGTCACCGGCACGGTCGAGGCGATCCCGCTGATCGCCTCTTCGATCATGTCCAAGAAGATCGCCGAGGGCACGGGCTCGCTCGTCCTGGACGTGAAGGTGGGCAGCGGAGCCTTCATGAAGACCATCGAGGACGCCCGCGAGCTGGCCTCCACGATGGTCGGCCTGGGCACGGACCACGGCGTGAAGACGGTCGCCCTCCTCACCGACATGTCGACCCCGCTCGGCCTGACCGCCGGCAACGCCCTGGAGGTCCGCGAGTCGGTCGAGGTCCTGGCCGGCGGCGGCCCCGCGGACGTCGTGGACCTCAGCCTCGCCCTGGCCCGCGAGATGCTCGACGCGGCCGGCCTCCCGGACGCCGACCCGGCCAAGGCGCTGGCCGACGGCTCCGCGATGGACGTCTGGCGCCGCATGATCGCCTCCCAGGGCGGCGACCCGGACGCCGCCCTGCCCACCTCGAAGGAGCAGCACGTGGTGAAGGCCGCCTCGTCCGGCGTCCTGACCCGCCTCGACGCCTACGACATCGGCGTCGCCGCCTGGCGCCTCGGCGCGGGCCGCGCCCGCAAGGAGGACCCGGTGCAGGCCGGCGCGGGCATCGAACTCCACGCCAAGCCCGGCGACCCCGTGACCGCCGGCCAGCCCCTCCTCACCCTCCACACCGACACCCCCGACCGCTTCCCCTACGCCCTCGAAGCCCTGTCGACCTCCCACGACATCGCCCCGACCGGCACGCCGTTCACGCCGACGCCGGTGGTGCGGGAACGTATCGCCTGACCTGCGGTTTCCTCATTCGGGTGAACGGGACCGGTGGACCTCCACCGGTCCCGTTCGGCATGCTGGGATCGGTGACGCACCGATAGGAGAACCGCCATGAGCGCACTCACCGTCAGCCACGACCCGGGCCAGAGCTGGGACGATCTTGTCCGGCTCTGGGAGGAGATGGAGTGGCCGGAGGGCAGCAAGGTGGAGATCATCGAGGGGATCATCACCGTGTCACCCACGCCCGCACTGCCCCACAATGACATCGCTGAGCGCATTCAGCGTCGCCTGTACTCGGTGATTCCCGATGATCTGGGGATCTACCAGACGCTGTCGATCGCCGTTCCGTCCCGCCTGGGTATGCTCACCCCAGATCTGTTGGTGACGCCACGCCGCAGGAATCCCGAGGCGTGGTCCCACATCCCGGCCGGCCTCGCCGAACTGGTCGTGGAGATCACCTCGAAGTCCAACGCACGCCACGACCGGGTCAGCAAGCCCGCCGCCTACGCCACCGCCGGCATCCCGTACTACCTCCTGGTCGACCGCTGGGCCCCCGGCGGCCCCACCGTGACCCTCTACGGCGAGCCCCAGGGCGAGGTCTACCGCGTCCTGAGCGCCGTCAAGTTCGGCGACCCCCTCACCCTGCCGAAGCCCTTCGACGTCACGCTCGACACCAGCGAGTTCCCGGTCGTCTGATCCGCCACCGATGAGTTAGCCCCCGGCTCCCCGTCTACCGCACGTGGACGCCAAGACACCACCCGCCGTGCTCGTGCTGCCGGGGCCCGTCTCCCGAGGGGAGGTGCCCCGGCTGTGTGGTGAGGTGGGGGCGCTGCTGGCTCGTGCCCGGGGCGGGGTGGTGATCTGCGACGTGGGCGGGCTCGGGCCGCCCGGGCTGCGGCACGTGGAACTGCTGGCGCGGTTGCAGCTCACCGCCCGGCGGGCCGGGGGGCGGATACGGCTGCGGGACGCCGATCCCGCGCTATACGCCCTCCTCGACCTGGTCGGGCTCCGCTTCGAGGCGGAGGGGGAGGTCGAAGAGCGGGAACCAGCGCTCGGTGTCGAGGAAGAAGTGGAA
This sequence comes from Streptomyces sp. NPDC048182, assembly GCF_043202555.1. Classification (NCBI taxonomy): domain Bacteria; kingdom Bacillati; phylum Actinomycetota; class Actinomycetes; order Kitasatosporales; family Streptomycetaceae; genus Streptomyces; species Streptomyces sp. NPDC048182. The sequence goes on from NZ_JBIDAQ010000003.1 coordinate 419,435, forward strand.
CCCGGTGATGCGGCCGTCTGAGATCTCCAGGACCTGCACCGCCCACGGCATGAAGCCGCCGTTCTCCGGGTCCGGCTTGTAGTGCGCGAAGGCCGGCAGCCCGTTGGCCCGCACCGGCACCAGCCGGGAGTCGGCGCAGGCGGAGCCGAAGGTGGTCATGAAGCCGGTGATGTCGGCCGTGCCGGTCAGCCACAGGTCGAGCGGCGGCATCGTCATGATCGCGTCCTCGTGGAGGAGCGCCGTCAGGGCCGCCATGTCGTAGCCCTCGAAGGCCGCCACATACCGCTCCAGGAGCTTCTGCTGCTCCTCGTCCAGCGGGTCGGACACCGCGGCGTCACCGGCTCTGTCCTTGCGCTCGGCGAGCGTGGCCCGGGCGCGCTGGAGCGCGCTGTTGACCGAGGCGACCGAGGTGCCGAGCAGCTCGGCGACCTCGCTGGCCCGCCAGGCCAGCACCTCGCGCAGGATCAGCACCGCCCGCTGCTTGGGCGGCAGGTCCTGCAGCGCGGCCATGAAGGCGAGCCGCACCGACTCCTTCGCGACCGCCGCCTCCGCCGGGTCGTCGGTCGTCGGCAGCACCCGCGCGTCCGGCACCGGCTCCAGCCAGGTGTGGTCCGGGCGCGGGGAGAGGGCGGCCTGCGCCAGCGGCGTGGACTCCGTCAGGTCCATCGGACGGGCCCGCTTGTTGCCCGCCGACAGCATGTCCAGGCAGACGTTGGTCGCGATGCGGTACAGCCACGAGCGCAGGCTGGAGCGGCCCTCGAACTTCTCGTAGCTCCGCCAGGCCCGCACCAGGGTGTCCTGCACCGCGTCCTCGGCCTCGAAGGAGGAGCCGAGCATCCGGTAGCAGTACCCCGTCAGCTCGACGCGGTGCTTCTCCAGCGCCGCGTCCAGCTCCAGCGTCGCGGTTCCCTCGGTCATCGTCGCCCACCCACCCCAAGTGCCTTCGACGTGCGCGCCGTCGCGCCTCGCACTTCGGAAGCTACCGCAGCCCACTGACAACGGCCTGCGGAGTGGGGGAACGTGCAGGTCAGGGCGGTCGGGGAGTCAAGCGGTGACGGGGTTCCCGGCCGTCGCCCGGCGGGCCGCCAGCGTGCCGCACACCGTCAGCGTGACGACGCCGGCCACCGCGAGGAGCCCCACCCCGACCGTGCCGTTCCAGCCCACCGCGTGGAAGGCGGTCGCGCCGACCGTGCTGCCGACGCTGGAGCCGATGTAGTACGCCGACTGGTACAGCGCGCCGGCCTGCGCGCGGCCGTGGGTCGCGGTCTTGCTCACCGCCGACGACGCCACCGCGTGCCCGGCGAAGAAGCCCGCCGTGATGAGGACCAGGCCGAGCAGGACCAGGGGCAGGGAGGGGGCCATCGACAGCAGCAGGCCCGCCGCCGTGGTGCCGCCGCCCAGGTAGAGCGCGCCCCGCCGGCCGAGCCGGCCCACCAGGCGGCCCGCCGCCGACGCGGAGACCGTGCCGACCAGGTAGACCAGGAAGATCGAGCCGATGATGCCCTGCGGCAGGGAGAACGGCGCGTCGGTCAGGCGGTAGCCGATCACCGTGTAGACGCCGCCGAAGACCGTCATGAACAGCGCGCCGATCGCGTACAGCCGGCGCAGCAGCGGGTCGGCCAGGTGGTCGCGGACCGTGCCGAGCAGCACGCGCGGGCGCAGCGAGCCGGGTCGGAAGTTCCGCGGCGCCGGGAGCAGCAGCCGGAAGGCCACCGCGCACGCCACCGCCACCGCGCCGATCACGCCGACGGCGACCCGCCAGCCCCACTCCTGCGCGACCCAGCCGGTGATGACCCGGCCGCTCATCCCGCCGACGCTGTTGCCCGCCACGAACAGCCCGATCGCGGTGACCAGCGCCTTCGGCGAGACCTCCTCCGCGAGGTACGCCGTCGCCGAGGCCGGAAGGCCGGCCAGCGCCGCGCCCTGCACCGCGCGCAGCGCGACCAGCGCCGGCAGCGAGGGGGCGAAGGGCACCAGGAGGCCGACGGTCACCGCGACGGCCAGCGCGGCCGTCATGACCGTACGCCGCCCGAAGCGCTCCGACAGCGCGCTCATCGGCAGCACGAACACCGCGAGCCCGCCGGTCGCGGCGGCCACCGTCCAGGACGCGTCGCCCGCCGTGACGCCCATGTCCGCCGAGATCAGCGGCAGCAGCGCCTGCGTCGCGTACAGCAGCGCGAAGGTGGCGACGCCGGCCAGGAAGAGGGCGAGGCTCATCCGGCGGTAGCCGGGCCCGCCGGGGACCATCCGGGGGTCGGCAGGGGGAGCGGAGGGGGAGACGGACGGGGTGGCGGCGCCCACGGTGGTGGACGCCCCGGTATCAGCGGGAGTCATACTCGGACCGTAAGGAGCACGCGACTCATCCGTCCAATGCACGGACTCGCCATAATCGTTCCCATGGTGCATCAGTACAGCTCACCGCGTCGGCTGTCACCGACCGGTGACACAGAAGACATCGTCGCGCTGCTCGCCCCGCGCCTCGCGTACTTCGCCGGCGTCGCCCGCACCGAGCACGTGACGCGGGCCGCGCAGGAGATGAACGTCCCGCAGTCCACCCTCTCCCGCGCCCTGGTCCGCCTGGAGGCCGACCTCGGCGTCGACCTGTTCGTACGCCGTGGCCGCACCCTCGCCCTCACCCCGGCCGGGCGCACCTTCCTCGGTTCCGTCGAACGCGCCCTCGCCGAGGTCGAGCGCGCCGCCGACGAGGTCCGCGCGGACGCCGACCCGGCCACCGGCAAGGTCGCCTTCGGCTTCCTGCACACCATGGGCGCCGAGACCGTGCCGGGCCTGCTGCACGCCTTCCGCGCCGACCACCCCCGGGTCCGCTTCAGCCTGGTCCAGAACTACGGCGAGGCGATGCTCGAGCGGCTGCGCGCCGGCGAGCTGGACCTCTGCCTGACCTCCCCGGTGCCCGACGCCCCCGACCTGGTCGCCCGGCGCCTGGACGAGCAGAAGCTCCGCCTCGTCGTCCCCGCCGAGCATCGCCTCGCCGGGCGCCGGCGGATCCGGCTGGCCGAGGCCGCGGAGGAGAACTTCGTGACCCTGGAGCCCGGTTACGGCCTGCGCCGCATCACCGACGACCTGTGCCGCGAGGCCGGCTTCCGACCCCGGGTGGCCTTCGAGGGCGAGGAGGCGGAGACGCTGCGCGGCCTGGTCGCGGCGGGCCTCGGCGTCGCCCTGCTGCCCCCGCCGGCCGTGCCCCGCCCCGGCGTCGCGGAACTGACGGTCACCGCGCCGCGGGCGGCCCGCGAGATCGGCGTCGCGTGGCTCGCGGGGCGGACGGACACGCCGCCGGTCGCGGCGTTCAAGAAGTTCCTGCTCTCCCGCCGGGGCCATCTGCTCCCCTAGGGCGTGTCCGCAAAGTCTCGCCTGCCTGGCGACGCCCGGCACGCTCCCCCAAGCTCTTCGAGCAGGGGGGACCCCCACTCGCCGCACCGGCCGAACACCCGCGTACAACCAGCACGCGGGCGTCCGTCCGGCACGCCGAGAGCACGCACCGGACGCCGCCAGGCCCGCCCTACGGGCGGACGACGCGACTTTGCGGACACGCCCTAGGGGGCGCTCAGCGGGCCAGCAGGTCCCGGACGGCCGCCGCGATCTCGTCGGGCGCCTCCTCGGCCATGAAGTGCCCCGCCCGGGTCAGCCGGTGGTCCAGGTCGGGCGCCCAGGCCCGCCACACCCCGGCGGCGTCGTAGCCGAGCCGGGCGCCCCAGTCCTGCTGGACGACGGTCACGGGCATGGCCAGCTGCGACCCCGCGTCCAGGTCGGCCTGGTCGTGCTCGACGTCGATGCCGGCCGAGGCCCGGTAGTCCGCGACGATCGACGGCACCGCCGCGGCGCTCGCCCGCAGGTACGCGGCGCGCACCTCCGCCGGCATCGCGGCCGGGTCGGCGGCCCAGGCGTCCAGGAACGAGCCGAAGAACGCGTCCGCGCTGTTCGCGATCATCGTCTCCGGCAGGCCCGGCGGCTGGGCCATCAGGAAGAGGTGATAGCCGACGGCCGCCGGGACGCCGTGCAGCACGTGCCACATGTCGAGGGTCGGCACGACGTCGAGGATGCCCAGGTGGGTGACGGTCTCCGGGTGGTCGAGGCCGGCCCGGAAGGCGACCAGGGCGCCCCGGTCGTGCCCGACGAGGGCGAAGCGCTCGTGCCCGAGCGCTGCCGCCAGGGCGATGACGTCGGCGGCCATCGTGCGCTTGGCGTACGTCTCCGGGCCGGTGGCGGCCGGCTTGTCGCTGGCGCCGTAGCCGCGCAGGTCGGGACAGATCACCGTGTGCTCGGCGGCGAGCCGCGCGGCGACGTGGCGCCACATCAGGTGTGTCTGGGGGAAGCCGTGCAGCAGCACGACGGGGGTACCGCTTCCCCCGACGGCGGCGGCGAGCCGCACGCCGTCCGCACCGGGCAGGTGGACCTGGTCGAAGCCGGGGATGGTGGGCGTCATGAGGGACCGTCCTTACGGGTCGGGGGCCGTTCTTACGGGTCGGGGGCCGACCGGACCAGCGTGGGCGACGCCGATCAGCAGCCGATCAGTACGGCCGGCCTGCGGCACGCAGGATGAGGGGCACGCGGGTCGAGGTGGTCGGCGCGGTGGGTGCCCTTGGCGGCGACGGTGGACTGGTCGAGCTGGGTGGGCGCCGCCACCGGGCGGCCTTCGCTCGGCTCGTCCTCACCTCACCGATCAGCACGGCTGGCCGCGACCGGCCCCCGCCGCGCAGGATGAGGCGCATGCAGATCGACGTGCTCGGCGCGGTGCGTGCCCGCCGCGACGACGGCGGCCCGGTCGACCTGGGCGGGCCGCGTCACCGCGAGGTTCTCGCCCGGCTCGTCGCCGCCGAGGGGCGCATGGTCTCCACCGACACCCTGGTCGACGACCTGTGGGCCGATCCGCCGGCCCGCGCCGTGGGTGCGCTGCGGACATTCGTCGCCGCGCTGCGCCGCGCCCTCGAACCCGACCGGGCGCCCCGCACCCCGCCGCGCGTCCTCGTCACCGAGGGCACCGGCTACGCGCTGCGCCTGCCGCGCGAGGAGGTGGACGTCCACCGCTTCGAGGACGCCCTGGCCCGGGCCCGCCGTCACCCCGAGGCGGTGACCGGCCTCGGCGCGGCGCTCGCCGCCTGGCGCGGTCCCGCCTACGCCGACCTGCCCGACGCGGCCTGGGCGGGGCGCGAGCGGACCCGGCTGGAGGAGCTGCGTCTCGAGGCGGTGGAGCTGCGCGCGCGCATCCTCCTCGACTCCGGTGAGGGGGCCGATCTCGTCGCCGGCCTCGGCGCCCATGTCGCCGAGCACCCGTGGCGCGAGCCCGCCTGGGCGCTGCTGGCCCGCGCGCTGCACCGGGCGGGCCGCCGGGCCGACGCGCTGGCCACCCTGCGCCGGGCCCGCGCGATGCTGGTCGACCAGCTCGGACTCGATCCCGGTGCCGAACTGAGCAAGCTGGAGACGGACATCCTCACCGGGTCCGCCGCCGCCGCGAGTACCTCATGGACCGGCCCCGGCATCCGGCTGGGCCCGCGCACCACCGTGGACCTGGCCCGCACCCTCGCCCTGGCGGGCGGCGACGCCCTGATCCACTCCCGGCGTGACCGCCTCGCCGCGATCCGGGCGGCGGAGCGCACCGGAGACCTCTCCCTGACCGCCCGGATCATCGGCGCCTACGACGTCCCCGCCCTCTGGAGCCGGGCCGACGATCCCGAGCAGTCCCGCGCCGTCGTCGCGGCTGCCGAGCGCACGCTCACCGCGCTCGGTCCCGGCGCCCCCGCCGACCTGCGCGCCCGCCTCCTGGCCACGGTCGCCGTGGAGAGCCGCAGCGCCGACCTGTCCGGGACCGAGCCGGACCGTGCGCGGGAGGCGGCCCGGCAGGCCGAGGCGCTGGCCCGCGACCTCGCCGACCCCGCCCTGCTGGCCTTCGCCCTCAACGGCGTGTTCCTGCAGTCCTTCACCCGCCCCGGCCTCGCGGCGACCCGGGACCGGACCGGCCGGGAGATCCTCGACCTGGCCACCCGGCACGGCCTGCCGCACTTCGCCGTGCTCGGCCGGCTCATCCGCCTGCAGTCCGCCTCGGCCCTCGGCGACCTCGACGCCGCGACCGCGCACGCCGACGCGGCCGACCATCTCGCCGCCACCACCGAGGCGCCCCTCGTCCCCGTCCTCACCGCGTGGTTCCGGGCCCGGGCCACCGCCGCCCGCGGTACCGAGCCCGGCGGCCCGAGCGCGGCCACCGCCGCGGCCCGGTACCGCGCCGCCGAGGACGCCCTGCGGACGGCCGGCATGCCGGGGCTGCACCGCGGCCTGTTCCCGCTCGCCCTTCTGGGCCTGCGCCTGCTGCACGACCGCCCCGCGCCCACCGACCCGCACCTCGACTGGGGCCCGTACCGCCCCTGGGCGCGCCCCCTCGTCCTCCTCGCCCAGGACCGGACCGAGGAGGCCCGCACCGCCCTCACCGTGCTGCCCGCACCCCCGCACGACCACATGCAGGAGGCCCTGTGGTGCCTGGCCGCCCACGCCGCCGCGCGCCTCGGCGACATCGAGACGGCGGCCCGAGCCGTGGCCGCCCTGCGCCCCGCCGCCGCGGAACACGCCGGTGCCGCCGGCGGGATGCTGACCCTGGGCCCGGTGGCGCGGTACCTGTCGGAGGCGACGGCCTGACCGGCCGTACGGTCTCACCGGCCAAACGGTCTCACCGGCCGTACGGTCTCACCGCCGCGGCTCACTTCCGCAGGGAACTCCCGAACCCCACCGCCAGCGGCATCCGCAGCCCCAGCGGCGGCGGCGCGGCCAGGGCGTCCTCCAGGGGACGGGCGTAGGGATGGCCGAAGAGGGCGCCGAGCACGAAGTCCTCCGTCAGAGCGGCGACCTCGTCGCGGTAGCTCCGCAGGCCGTGCCCGTCGGAGTGCACCTCGAACCGGCACACCTCCCGGTTGGCCTTCTTCGCCCGCGCGGCCAGCCGGAAGGACAACTCCGGGTCGCTGCGCCCGTCCTTCGTGCCGTGCACGATCAGCACCGGGCGCCCGGCGAGCTGCTTGACCGGCTCGGGTTCGGCGGCCCGGTCCTCGTCCGGCAGCCAGGGCGCCAGCGCCACGACCGCGCCCACCGCCTCGTGCCCCCCGGCCCGCAGCGCCGCCCGCCCGCCCATGCCGACGCCGGCCAGGCACACCGGCACGTCGCCATAGCGCCGCACGGCCTCCTCGACGGCCCAGGCGGCGTCGTGGGCGAGCTGCGCCCGGGCGCCGTTCCAGCCCCGGCAGCGGTAGTGCACGACGTGCGCGGCCAGGCCCTCCTCCCGCCCCGCCCGCACCAGGCCGCGCCCCAGCGCCCGCACCGACGCGGCGGCCCGCAGCGGCGAGGGCCTGCGCTCGGACACCTCGTCCCCACCGGGCAGCAGCAGCACCACACCGCCCACCGCCGCACCCGGCGCCCCGAGCCCCCGCCCCAGCCGTGCCTCACGCAGCGGCGTCGCTTGCTGTGCCATGACAGAACATTCTCAGAAGCGAGGGTGTACGCCACCTGTCCGCGCAATCACCGTTACATATCGGCGCACCTGTACACCCGGCCCCGGCACCGCACCGGAACCGCCCCGGTGGTGCGCCGTGCAACGCCCTCTACGCGCGTAGGAGTTACAGTGCCACGATGACGACGACCCACAGCACGGCGACGACGACCGTACGACCCCCCGCCCCCACCCCGGAGCAGATCCGCCGGGCCCCGAAGGTGCTGCTGCACGACCACCTCGACGGCGGCCTGCGCCCCGCCACGGTCGTCGAACTCGCCCGCGCCACCGGCTACACCGCCCTGCCCGAGACCGACCCCGAGCGGCTCGGGGCGTGGTTCCGGGAGGCCGCCGACTCCGGGTCGCTGGAGCGGTATCTGGAGACGTTCGCGCACACCGTCGGCGTGATGCAGACCCGCGACGCCCTGGTGCGGGTCGCCGCCGAGTGCGCCGAGGACCTCGCCGCCGACGGCGTGGTCTACGCCGAGGTGCGCTACGCGCCCGAGCAGCACCTGGAGGGCGGGCTCAGCCTTCAGGAGGTCGTGGAGGCGGTGAACGAGGGCTTCCGGGAGGGCGAGCGGCGGGCCCGGGAGGCCGGGCACCGCATCCGCGTCGGCGCGCTGCTCACCGCCATGCGGCACGCCGCCCGCGCCCTGGAGATCGCCGAACTGGCCAACCGCAACCGGGACTCGGGCGTCGTCGGCTTCGACATCGCCGGCGCGGAGGCGGGCCACCCGCCGACCCGGCACCTGGACGCCTTCGAGTACCTCAAGCGCGAGAACAACCACTTCACCATCCATGCCGGCGAGGCATTCGGGCTGCCCTCCATCTGGCAGGCGCTCCAGTGGTGCGGCGCCGACCGGCTCGGCCACGGGGTGCGGATCATCGACGACATCGAGGTCCGGGCGGACGGCACCGTCGCGCTCGGCCGGCTCGCCGCGTACGTGCGGGACAAGCGGATCCCGTTGGAGCTGTGCCCCAGCTCCAACCTCCAGACCGGCGCCGCCGACTCCTACACCGAGCACCCCATCGGACTGCTGCGCCGACTGCACTTCCGGGCCACCGTCAACACGGACAACCGGCTGATGTCCCACACCACGATGACCCGGGAATTCGAGCACCTGGTCGACGCGTTCGGTTACACGCTCGACGACATCCAGTGGTTCTCCGTCAATGCGATGAAATCAGCGTTCATTCCTTTCGATGAACGACTGGCCATGATCAATGACGTGATCAAGCCCGGGTTCGCGGAGTTGAAGGCCGCGTGGCTGTTCCAGGACCCCGCTCCCACCAGCGCTTACGCGTCGAACAGGGGATGAGCGGGAGCGGACGGTAATACGAGATACGCGGGCGGGCGTGCATCCTCCGTCCGCATTTCGGTGTTTGCCGCGGGTGGCGCGGGATGTTTACGGTCAAGCACCCCGCATTTCCCGACATCCCATCCCCACACCCCGTCTCGAGGACGCATTTCATGAAGCAGTCTGCTGTCAGGACCCTCGGTGTCGCCGCCCTCGGCGCCGCCTTCGCCGCCGCCGGTGCCGGCGCGGCCGACGCGGCCCCGGCCCTCCCGGACGCCGCCTCGACGGTGGACGGGGTCGCCCGCATGCTCCCCGCTGAGACCGTCTCCCAGGTGGCGCCGGGCACCGGGCACACCCTGGAGGCCGGCCGTCGCGTCAGCAACACCGGCCTGAAGGCCGCGCAGCCGGTCCTCGAGCAGATCGTCGACCAGCAGCTCTCGCAGGGCCCGACCAAGCCGGTCGCCGGCCTCCTCGGCGGCCTGCCGACCAAGGGCCTGCCCACCAAGGGCCTCCCGGTGAACGGCCTGCCGCTGGGCGGCTGAGCCCCGGCACGGCAGGGCCCCCGCGACGGACCGTCGCGGGGGCCCTGCCGTCGGGTCACCAGGCCGTGCGGGCGGCCTTCTCCTCCGACGGCAGCAGGATCCACAGCGCCAGGTAGAGCAGGAACTGCGGCCCCGGCAGCAGGCAGGAGACCACGAAGATCACCCGCATCGTGCCGGCCGAGGTGCCGAAGCGACGGGCCAGCGCGGCGCACACGCCGCCGATCATGCGACCGTGGGTGGGACGGGCGAGGCGGGACATCGCAGCTCCTTGGTGGTCTCGGTGGGGCGCTCTTCCTTCTTCCGGCTGCCCCTTCATCCACCGTCCACGCTACGCAGACGAACGGGACGAAGCGTCGCTCTACGGGGCGATACCGACCCTGGGAATCGTCGGGGTCCGCCCCTGAGCGGGCTCCTCCCGCAGCACCCCCTCGGCGCCGCCCCGCTCCTCCCCGCGGCGCAGCCGCGCCCGCACCGCGGGGACGACCGCGAGGTGCGCGAGGGCCACGCCCAGGGTGTTCAGCAGCACCGAGTCCACGTCGACGACCTGCCCCGGCACACCGGTCTGGAGCAACTCGATGCCGAGCGACAGCAGCGCGCCCGCGGCGGTGGTCCGCAGCAGCGACCCCGCCGTGGAGACGACCGCCCTGCCCCCCGCCATCGGCAGCAGCACCCCGAGCGGCGCGAGCAGCCCCAGGGCCCCACCCAACGCCCGCACCGCCGCCGGCCAGCTCAGGGCGAGGTCGGCGCGTATCCCGTCCAGGGGGTGCACATTGGCGGGCAGGATCCAGGGGACGTCCAGGGGACGCAGCGTGTACCAGGCGACGAACAGGAGATGTGCGACGAGGAGGACACCCCCCGTCACCCGAACCCGGAGCACGACGCCACCGCCGACGAACCCTTTGCGCTGCACGCCCCCCTAGACGCCACCCCCGGCACGGGCGGTTCCGGCGGGGCGTCTACCCGCATGAGTCCTGCGCCACACCTCCCCGGTCGGGTGGCTCGTCAGGAGTGAAGCGCCCTCGGAGTCCGACACCGTCCACAACGGTCAGGGGCCCAGGGGCGCCTCTGGAAGTGCCTCACCCCGCCCCCGCCACCCCGCTGGACGGCGGCTCCTTCGTGCCCGGGCGGGTGCGGACCTCGTCCGTGCAGGTGTAGCGGCGGGGGTGGGTGTCGGCGGGGCCGGCCAGGACGACCGAGCCGTCTACCTCGGCGGCGGCCGAGTCGGCGAAGGTGCAGACGACCTGGGCGAGGGCGTAGGAGGTGAGGTCGCCGGGGGCGGTGGAGAGGCGCAGGGTGTCCGCCGGGTCGCCGCGGCGCGGGCCGGTGACCGTCGTGCCGCCGCGGAGGTCGGTCGTGTAGCCGGCCTCCTTCTCCGCGGCCGAGGGCGGTGACGCGAGGACGTCCAGGAGGCCCTGGGCCACCAGGACGCGGCGCTCGGAGTCGGCCGCGCCGTCCGGGACGCGGACCGTGCGGTCCACCGCGACCAGCGACGAGCCGCAGAGCAGGAAGACCTGCACGGGGAGGCCCGGTGAGGCGGCCGGGGTGGCGTCGCGGTCGCTCAGGGTGCAGCGGACCCGGGACGGGGCGGGGCCGTAGTCCGTGGGGACCTCGGTGGCGCGGATGCCGCAGCCGGTGAGCAGCGCGGCGAGTACCGGGAGCGCCAGGAGGCGGCGGGGCGCGGTCATCCGGGCTGTCCCTTCGCGTCGTCCGGGCTCCCGGAGCCGGCGTCGTCGTCGTCCTCCGTCGGCGGGGACGTGTCCTGCGGCAGGCGCAGGGTGAACACCGCGCCGCTCTCCGGGGAGTTGGCCGCGGTGATCTCGCCGCCGTGGATGTGGGCGTTCTCCAGCGCGATGGAGAGGCCGAGGCCGCTGCCCTCGGAGCGCGGGCGGGAGGCGCTGGCCTTGTAGAAGCGGTCGAAGACGTGCGGCAGGACGTCCTCGGGGATGCCGGGCCCGTGGTCGCGCACCCGGATGACCACCGCGTCGTCCGCCCGCGTCACCGACACCCGCACCGGCGAGCCGCCGTGCTTGAGGGCGTTGCCGATCAGGTTGGCCAGGATGACGTCCAGGCGGCGCGGATCGAGGCGGGCGTGGATGCCGCGCTCGGCGTCCAGGTCGACGGCATCCAGCCAGGCGCGGGCGTCGATGCAGGCGGTGATCTGGTCGGCCACGTCGACGTCGTCCAGGACCAGGCGGGCGGTGCCCGCGTCGAAGCGGGTCACCTCCATCAGGTTCTCCACCAGGTCGTTCAGGCGCCGCGTCTCGCTGACCACCAGGCGCACGGCCGGCTCGATCATCGGGTCGATGCTGCCGCTCTCGAACTCCAGCTCCTCCTCCAACACCTCCGTCACCGCCGTGATGGCGGTCAGCGGGGTGCGCAGCTCGTGGCTCATGTCGGCCACGAAGCGCCGGGACGCCTGCTCCCGGCCCGCCATGTCCGCGACCCGCTTCTCCAGCGCCTCGGCGGCACTGTTGAACGTCCGTGACAGGTCGGCCAGTTCGTCGGTGCCGGAGACCCGCAGCCGGGTGTCGAGGCGGCCCTCGCCGAGGTGCCGTGCGGCGACGCCGAGCCGGTGCACCGGCTTGAGCACGGTCGTCGCCAGCGCCTGCGCGAGCAGCGCGGAGCCGATCAGGGCCAGCGCGGTGGCGATCCCCAGCGACCAGGCCAGGGAGTCCAGGTCCTTGGCCTCCGGCTCCAGGGACTTCAGGAGGTACCCGGTGGGCCCGCCGCCGATCACTCGGGTGCCGGCCACCAGGTAGGGGGTGTCGCCGTCGGTGATCCGCTGCCAGTAGAGGTGGTAGGCGTACTCGTTGGCCGAGGTGACCTTCTGCTCCTTGTCCACCGCCTCGCGCAGCGAGGCCGGCACGTCGCTGAGCGCGAAGCCGCCGAGCCCGCCCGAACTGCCGTAGACGGCCTGCCCGTCGGCGTTGCGGGACACGAGCAGCACCCCGAAGCGCTGGCTGCTGTTCGCCATCTGCCCGGCCGTGTGCTGGAGTTCGTCCTGCGTGGGGTGCTCGGGCAGCGCGCCCGCCCGGTAGCGCATCTCCTGCTCGAAGTCGCGCAGCACCGCGTCCTGGGCGCGGGTGAGCACCGCCTCGCGGTTCAGCCAGTACGCGATCCCGGACGCCGACACGGCGGCGGTCAGCGCCACCAGGCCGAAGACGACGACCAGCCGCAGCCGCAGGCTGGTCAGCCGGACCCGCGACCAGACCCCCTTGCGCCGCGCGGACCAGCCCCGCGGGCCCCCCGAGCCGTCCGGCCCTCCCGGCTGAGCCGGGTCCCCCTGGTGTTCCTCTGTCACTGAGGCGGGTCCAGCCGGTAGCCGACGCCTCGCACGGTACGGATCAGGGTCGGGGAGGACGGCACGTCCTCCACCTTGGCGCGCAGCCGCTGCACACAGGCGTCCACCAGGCGGGAGTCGCCCAGGTAGTCGTGCTCCCACACCAGGCGCAGCAACTGCTGCCGGGACAGCGCCTGTCCGGGCCGCCGGCTCAGCTCCAGGAGCAGCCGCAGCTCGGTCGGGGTGAGCTGGAGGTCCTCGCCGTTCTTGGTGACGGTCATCGCCGAGCGGTCGATGACCACGCTGCCGAAGCTCGCCGAGTCGCTGGACTCCCGCTCCCCGCGCCGCAGCACGGCCCGGATGCGGGCGTCGAGCACCCGCCCCTGCACCGGCTTCACCACGTAGTCGTCGGCGCCCGACTCCAGGCCGACCACCACGTCGATGTCGTCGTTGCGCGCGGTCAGCAGGATGATCGGCAGCTGGTCGGTGCGCCGGATGCGCCGGCAGACCTCGAAACCGTCGATGCCGGGCAGCATCACGTCCAGCACGATCAGGTCGGGGCGCTGCTCGCGCAGCAGCTTCAGACCGTCCTCACCACTGGCAGCGGTGGCCACCCGGTGGCCCTGGCGCGTCAGGGAGAGCTCCAGGGCCGTACGGATGGCGTCGTCGTCCTCGATCAGCAACAGGGAAGGCACGCGCTCATTCTGGCCCATGGCGCGCCCGGCTTCGACCCATGGGGGCGACCGACCGTCCCGGCCGGGAGCGACGGGGCCCTGTGACAGCCCTGTGACAGTCGGCGGACACCGCGATGAAGTCGCCCCGGCAGGCTTTTCGGCACGGGCAGAGCAGCACCGCCCCGCACCACAGCAGGTTGTACGACCGGAACTCCACGACGGGGGGCGCGAGATGAACACGCTGCACGGCATCAGGACCAGCGCAGTGGTCACGCGTCTGCACGACGTCAACCGGCGGGGGGCCGCTCGCGGCGCCGGGCGTCAGCACACCACCGCGATCATGACGGTGGTCGACGCGGAGCACGGGGGAAGCGCGCACAGGGAGGCAGAGGGGGAGCGCCGCTCCCTGACGGAGGCGGAGTTCACCGCCTACGTCCAGGAGCGCCGCGCCTCCCTGTACGCCACCGCCTACCACCTCACCGGCGACCGCTACGAGGCCGAGGACCTGCTGCAGAGCGCGCTGTTCTCGACCTACCGGGCGTGGGACCGGATCACCGACAAGGCGGCCGTCGGCGGCTATCTGCGCCGCACCATGACCAACCTGCACATCAGCGCCTGGCGGCGCCGCAAGCTCAACGAGTACCCGACCGAGGAGCTGCCGGAGACGGCCGGCGACACGGACGCCATGCGCGGCACCGAGCTGCGCACCGTCCTGTGGCAGGCGCTCGCCCGCCTTCCCGAGCTGCAGCGCACCATGCTGGTCCTGCGCTACTACGAGGGCCGCACGGACCCGGAGATCGCGGACATCCTCAACATCAGCGTCGGCACCGTGAAGTCCAGCATCTGGCGCTCGCTGCGCCGGCTGCGCGACGACGAGGTCCTGAGCTTCGGCCGGGACCAGGAGGACGCCTTCGGCGAACTGGTCGCCTGAAGGCTCACCAAAGATGTGAGAACCCGGGGTGTATCAGGGGGCGGGGCCCGGGCTCTTACTCACGGGGGAAGCACCACGGGGGGTGGGGACCTCCCGAGGGGACGGGGGTCCTCGCGGGGGAGATACGGGGGGACACGGGGGAGCACAAAGAGGAGCGGGACCGGAGGGCCGGGGGGTCCGTCCGGTCCCGCTCCTCCACGTGTGCGGGGGACCCGCTAAGCCGCCGTACGCGCCGACGGCGCCCGGCGTCCCGCCGCCGCGGCGGCCAGCCGGCCCATCGCCTCGTCGCGGTCGCAGGCGTGGGCGCCCAGCGCCGTCTGGCGGGCGACGATCGACCGCTCCTGGCGCATCAGCCGCCAGCCGCGGCGCAGCAGGAACGGCACCGACTTGCGCCCCTCCCGCAGGTCCCGCAGGAACCGGCGCCGGAAGGTGGTCACCGGGCCCCGGCTCAGGCACAGCGCGTCGGCCAGCACGCCCAGCTCCCGGCAGCGCGCCACGATCTCGGCGGCGAAGATGCCCTCGGCGAGGAACAGCGGGGTGCGCCCGATGTCCACCTGGTCGGCGCCGGTGATGGCGCTGAGCGAGAGGTCGTAGACCGGGACGCTCGTGCGGCCCGTCGCGCACAGCTCGGCGATCGCCCTGACGGCCGCCTCCGCGTCCCAGGACCCCGGATGGTCCCAGTCGATGTCGGAACTCCCCGCCACCAGCGGCAGCGTCGGGTCGTCGCCCTCCTTGTAGAAGTCGTCGAGCCGCAGCACGGGCAGCCCGGAGGCGGCGGCGAGGAGGGACTTGCCGGAGCCGGAGGGGCCGCAGAGCAGCACGACTCGCGTCGGTATGGGCGGTTGGGAGCTCACGGGAGACCAGTCTGGCGCATGGCGGGGTGCCGTACGACCCCGCGGGTCGGCTTTGAAGCGCGCGTCACATCTCAACTACGCTGCGCGTCGAACCGATTACCCTACGCGGTACTACCGAAGCAGTCTGCAGCACTCTCAAGCACTGCGAAGCACTCCGAAGCACGAGGTGGCTCGAACGATGGCCCGACACGCGACCCCCCGCACCCCGAACGCCCAGCGCGCCCTGGTCGTCCTCGCCACCGCCGGCGTCGCCCTGGCGGCGGGCACGGCGGCGGCCTCCGCCGACGACCTGCTGGGCGGCGTCGCCCACACCCGCCCGACCTCGCTGGGCAACATCGACCCGCAGGCCGGCCTCCAGGCCCTCACCGGCACCGTCGGCTACGTCACCGGGCCGGTCTCCGACCTCAAGCCCAACCCGCTGGCCGGCACCGGCGTCGACCCGCTGGACAACGGCGTCGGCACCCAGTTCGGCGGCTTCAAGCCGCTCACCTCGACCGCGCTGACCGGCCCGGTCGCCCAGGCCCAGTCGCTGGGCGGGATCCCGCTGGTGGGGGACGCGGCACGGATGCTCCGCTGACGCCCCCCCCACGCCCCCTGGGTCAGTAGGAGGACCCCGACGCGCCCAGCGCGCCCGTCGGGTGCCAGACCGTCTTGGTCTCCAGGAACGCCGTCAGGCGGTCGGTGCCCGGCGCCGCCGCCCAGTCGTCCACAGGCTGTGGACGCAGGACGCGCTTGAGGTTGTCCGCCGCGGCGACCTCCAGCTCCCTCGCCAGCTCCTCGCCGGCGCCCGCGAGGTCGATCGCGTTGACGTCCTGGTGCGCGGCGAGCGGCGCCGCGATCTCCGCCGTACGGCCCGACAGGACGTTGACCACGCCGCCCGGCAGGTCGGAGGTGGCCAGCACCTCGCCGAGGGAGAGGGCGGGCAGCGGGGCCTTCTCGGAGGCGATCACGACCGCCGTGTTGCCGGTGGCGATGACCGGCGCGACGACCGAGACCAGGCCGAGCAGCGACGACTCCTGCGGGGCGAGCACGGCGACGACGCCGGTCGGCTCGGGGGAGGACAGGTTGAAGTACGGGCCCGCGACCGGGTTGCCGCCGCCCACCACCTGGGCGATCTTGTCGGTCCACCCGGCGTACCAGACCCAGCGGTCGATCGCCGCGTCGACCTGGACGCCCGCCTTGGACTTCGACAGCCCCTCGGCGTCGGCCACCTCCGCCACGTACTGGTCGCGGCGGCCCTGGAGCATCTCCGCGACGCGGTAGAGGATCTGGCCGCGGTTGTACGCCGTCGCGCCGGACCAGCCGCCGAACGCCTTGCGCGCGGCCACGACCGCGTCCCGGGCGTCCTTGCGGGAGGAGAGCGGGGCGTTGGCCAGCCACTTGTCCTTGGCGTCAGTCACCTCGTACACCCGGCCGCTCTCGGAACGCGGGAACTTGCCGCCCACGTACAGCTTGTAGGTCTTGAAGACACTCAGACGGTTCTGGTCAGACATCGAGGTACGCCTCCAGGCCGTGCCGGCCGCCCTCGCGGCCGTAGCCCGACTCCTTGTAGCCGCCGAAGGGCGACGTCGGGTCGAACTTGTTGAACGTGTTGGACCAGATGACACCCGCGCGGAGCTTGTTCGCGACCGCCAGGATGCGCGAGCCCTTCTCCGTCCAGATGCCGGCCGAGAGACCGTACGGGGTGTTGTTGGCCTTGGCGACGGCCTCGTCGGGGGTGCGGAAGGTGAGGACCGAGAGGACCGGGCCGAAGATCTCGTCGCGGGCGACGGTGTGCGCCTGCGTGACGTTCGTGAAGACCGTCGGGGCGAACCAGTAGCCCGAGGAGGGCAGTTCGCAGGCCGGGGACCAGCGCTCGGCGCCCTCCGCCTCGCCCTGGTCGGCCAGCGCGGTGATCCGGGCCAGCTGCTCGGCGGAGTTGATCGCGCCGATGTCGGTGTTCTTGTCCAGCGGGTCGCCGAGGCGCAGCGTGGAGAGGCGGCGCTTGAGGGCGTCCAGGACCTCGTCGTGCGCCGACTCCTGCACAAGGAGGCGGCTGCCCGCACAGCAGACCTGGCCCTGGTTGAAGAAGATGCCGCTGACGATGCCCTCGACGGCCTGGTCGACCGGCGCGTCGTCGAAGACGATGTTGGCGCCCTTGCCGCCCAGCTCCAGGGTGAGCTTCTTGCGGCTGCCCGCGACCGTGCGGGCGATCTCCTTGCCGACGGCCGTGGAGCCGGTGAAGGCCACCTTGTTCACGTCCGGGTGCGCGATCAGCGCGGCTCCGGCACGGCCGTCGCCGGTGATGATGTTGACGACGCCCTTGGGGAGGCCCGCCTGGCGGCAGACGTCCGCGAAGAACAGGGCGGAGAGCGGGGTCGTCTCGGCCGGCTTCAGGACGACCGTGTTGCCGGTCGCCAGTGCCGGGGCGATCTTCCACGCCAGCATCAGGAGGGGGAAGTTCCAGGGGATGACCTGGCCCGCGACGCCGAGCGGACGCGGGCTCGCCCCGAAGCCGGCGTGCTCCAGCTTGTCGGCCCAGCCCGCGTAGTAGAAGAAGTGCGCGGCGACCAGGGGGAGGTCCGCGTCGCGGGTCTCCTTGATCGGCTTGCCGTTGTCCAGGGTCTCCAGGACGGCCAGCTCGCGGCTGCGCTCCTGGATGATCCGGGCGATGCGGAACAGGTACTTGGCGCGCTCGGAGCCGGGCAGCGCCGACCACGTCTCGAACGCCTTGCGGGCGGCCTTCACCGCGCGGTCCACGTCGGCCTCGCCGGCCTCGGCGACCTCCGAGAGCACCTCCTCGGTGCTGGGCGAGACGGTCTTGAAGACCTTGCCGTCGGCGGCCTCGGTGAACTCGCCGTCGATGAACAGCCCGTAGGACGGGGCGATGTCGACGACCGCGCGGGACTCGGGCGCGGGGGCGTACTCGAAAAGGGGTGCCATGGTGATCAGTCCACCGTCACGTAGTCGGGGCCGGAGTAGCGGCCGGTCGCCAGCTTCTGGCGCTGCATCAGCAGGTCGTTCAGCAGCGAGGAGGCGCCGAAGCGGAACCAGTGGTTGTCCAGCCAGTCCTCGCCCGCGGTCTCGTTGACCAGTACCAGGAACTTGATGGCGTCCTTGGCGGTGCGGATGCCGCCGGCCGGCTTCACGCCGACCTGGACGCCGGTCTGCGCGCGGAAGTCGCGGACCGCCTCCAGCATGAGGAGCGTGTTGGCCGGGGTCGCGTTCACCGCGACCTTGCCGGTGGAGGTCTTGATGAAGTCGGCGCCGGCCAGCATGCCGAGCCAGCTCGCGCGGCGGATGTTGTCGTACGTCGACAGCTCGCCGGTCTCGAAGATGACCTTCAGGCGGGCGGAGGTGCCGCACGCCTCCTTCACGGCGGTGATCTCGTCGTGGACCTTCAGGTACCTGCCGGCCAGGAAAGCGCCGCGGTCGATGACCATGTCGACCTCGTCGGCGCCCGCCTCCACGGCCTCGCGCACGTCCGCCAGCTTCACGGCGAGCGAGGCGCGGCCCGCGGGGAACGCGGTGGCGACCGAGGCGACCTTCACACCGGAACCGGCGACGGCCTCCTTGGCGGTGGCGACCATGTCCGGGTAGACGCAGACGGCCGCCGCCGCGGGGCTGGTGCGGTCCGTCGGGTCGGGGCGGACCGCCTTGGCGCCGAGCGCCCGGACCTTGCCCGGGGTGTCCGCGCCCTCCAGCGTCGTCAGGTCGACCATGGAGATGGCCAGGTCGAGGGCGTACGCCTTCGCGGTGGTCTTGATGGAACGGGTGCCGAGCGAGGCGGCGCGCGCCTCCAGGCCGACCGCGTCGACGCCGGGCAGGCCGTGCAGGAAGCGGCGCAGGGCGGCGTCGGACGCGGTGACGTCGCTGGGCTCCGCCGGGGGTCGTGGGGCAGTGGTGGGCATGGTCACCAGACGAGCATATCTACGCGCGTAGCGGCTGTACAGCCCCCGGAAGTGACGGACGCCCTTACGAGGGGCTGCCACGGCGTCGTGCACAATCGGCGGCATGACCACCCCGGAGCACCAGTCACCGCCGCCCCAGCCGCAGGACCCCGTCACCCGGGACCGGATCTACCGGTCGCCCGCGGGCATCGCCGGCGGCGTCTTCGTGCTCGGTCTCGTGGGGTGGCTCGGCATCGACGCCGTGGTGGCCGGCGACGGGCGCACGCCCTGGCTCGCGCTCGCGGCGCTGCTGCTGCTCGTCCCGCTGGTCACCGCCTTCACGCTGCGCCCCGCCGTCTTCGCCGGCGACGACCGGCTGCGCGTGCGCAACCCGTTCCGCGTCGTCGTGCTGCCCTGGGGGCAGGTCGCCGCGCTGCGGTCGGGGTACTCCAACGAGGTCGTCACCGAGTCTGGCGACAAGTACCAGCTGTGGGCCGTCCCGGTCTCGCTGCGGGCCCGGAAGAAGGCCAACCGGCAGGCGGCCAGGCGGACGGCCACCGGGGGCGCCGGGCGCGGGCGGGGCCTGTTCGGCATGCAGGGCATGATGGCCGGCGGGGACGCGCTGGGCGTGGGCGGCGGTGGCGCCGGTGCGGCCGGCGGGCCCGTGCGGGCCGAGGCCGACAAGGCCATGGACGACCTGCGCGAGGTGAGGGAGGCCCGGCGCGAGGCCGCCACCTCCCAGGGCGAGGTCGGGGTTCGCTGGGCCTGGGAGGTCATGGGGCCCGCGGCGGCGGGGGCGGTGCTGCTGGCGGTGCTGCTGGCGGTGGGGTGAGCGCGGCGGGCGGGCGCCGGCGTGCCGCGCCGCGGTCGGTCCGCAGGGCCTGAACCAGCCAGGCGTACACCGGGACCAGGGTCGGCACCACCTGCCAGCCGTTGACGATCCACACCAGCCGCCAGTACCGGTCCACCTCGGGGTCGTGCGCTTCTTCGAACCGCCGCGCCAGCCAGTCGCGGAACGCCCGGTCGGGAGTGCGCGCGAAGACCTCGCCGAAGCGCCGCACGAGGTCGTCGACGACGGCCGCGGCCCTGTCGTCGAGCGGATCGACGCCGGACTCCACGGCCTCGGTCACTCGCTGCCGGGTGAGGGCCGTCAGCTCCTCGCCGGCCTCGCTCTCGACGGCGGACGGCTGCCCGGCGGCCTGGCGCGGAGCCGCTCGCCGCATCCGGGCCCGGAAGCCGTCGTCGCCGACCAGTTCGGCCAGCTCCGCCCAGGCGGCGACCTGCTCGCCGGACGGATCGTCGGGGAGGTCGGGGGTGGCGGCACGCACCATCGCCACCGCCGCCGGGTCGGCGTCCGCCGTGCCGAAGGTGCCCGCCACGAAGTCGTCGACCAGGCGTCGGCGCTCCTCCTCGGACAACTGGGTGAGCCGGTGCACCGACATGGCCTCCTCGGGATCGGAACCGCGGCCGGCCACGGCTCTCAGGACACTCCTGCGCAGTCGCAGCGCCCGGATCTGCACGTCGACGGCGTCGGCGTGCGCGGCGGCGATCTCCGCCACCGAGAGCTCGCGGTCCAGGACCCGCCGGATGGTGGCCAGGTCGATGCCCAGGTCACGCAGGGTGCGCAAAAGTTCCACGCGACGCAGGGCGTCGAGGTCGTAGAGCCGGTGGCCGGCGGGGCTTCGGGTGGTCGGCGCGACCACGCCCGAGTCGGAGTAGAACCGGATCGTCCGCACGGAGAGGCCGGTCCGCCGGGAGAGTTCCCCGATCGAGTACAGGGTCGTCGCGTCCATGGCCCCTACTCTGCTGTCTCCAGTCGCTGGAGACTCAAGTCGCCGGCGGGGTCACGGTGCCGCCGGCCAGACCAGGAGCATGTAGCCGCCGCAGTAGGCCGAGGCCAGGGTCGCCGTCGCCAAAAACAGGGCGCGGTGGCGGCGGGTGGCCCGGTCCAGGTGGGCGGCGATCGGCAGGAGCAGGGGGAAGGCGGGCAGCAGGAAGCGGGCCCGGGGGAAGTAGACGCCGCCGCTGCCCAGCACGATGGCCATCAGTACGGCGGTGAAGACCAGCAGCGGGAGCGGCTGGCGGTCCCACGCCGAGAGGGCGAGGAGCGCCACCGAGGCGAGCAGGGTGAGCGTCACCAGGACCAGGAACAGCTGCGGGGTCGCGTCGCGGGCCAGCAGTTGGCGGACCTGGTGCAGGGTGCGCAGGCCGCCGTCCAGCTCGTTGTGCCACAGCCGCTGTACGGCGAAGTAGCCGTCCCAGCGGCCCAGGCGCAGGCCGACCCAGGCCAGGTAGGCGCACCAGCCGAGCGGGGCGAGGAGGGCGGCCGCGGCGGGCTGGAGCCGGGGGATGCCGGCCTTGCGGGTGCGGACCAGGTGGGCCAGCGCCGCCGCCGTGACGGCCGCCGCCACCGCCACGCCGGTCGGGCGGGTCAGGCCCGCCAGCGAGGCGAAGCCGGCCGCCCACAGCCAGCGGCCGGTGAGGACCGCGTACAGGGCCCAGGCCGCGCACGCCGTGAACAGGGACTCCGTGTAGCCCATCCACTGCACCGCGCCGACCGGGTACGCCGCCCAGAGGACGGTGAGCAGCACGCCGGTGCGGCGGCCGTGCAGGCGGTTGCCCACCGCGAAGACGCCCCACGCGGCCAGCAGCGAGGCCGCCATCGCCACGCCCAGGCCGGTGGAGGCGCGGGTGCCGGGGGTGAGCACCGCCACCGCCTTCACCAGGACCGGGTACAGCGGGAAGAACGCCAGGTTGTTGGCGTTGTCGTCGGTGCCGAGATCGTGCGCGTAGCCGTGGTCCGCGATGCCCAGGTACCAGTCGGCGTCCCACTGCGACGCCAGGATCGGCCAGACGTCCTTGTGGCGGTGGTGCGCCCAGACGATCAGGGCGAGCAGGCCCGTGCCGCGTACGGCCAGGTAGGCGGCGAGGGCGGGCGTGGCGCGGTGGGCCGCGCGGAGCAGGCGGTGGGCCCGGGTCCCTCTGCGCGGGGGGCCGGCGCTCGTGGTGCGGGGGCTGGAGCGCCGGGTGCCCGGGATCTGGCCGCTCTGGGTGGTCTCGGGGGCGGTCGAGGACACGGCGGCGGCTCCCTGGTGGGCTCGGGTGGCACGGCTGGCACGGGTGGCTCAGGTTCGCGTCCACCGTTGCCCGAGGGGGCGGCCGGTGCGGGGAGGGCGGGTCAACGGGCGGGGGCAAATCACTCGATGGGGTGCCTCCGGGTGGGGGCACCCCATCGAGGTGGGTGGCGTGCTGCTGCGGGACAGTCCGTGCTGCTAGATGCCCGCTGCCCGGGACAGGTCCCGCTTCAGGGCCGTCAGCAGGTCCGTCGCCTTCGCGTGGGCCGTCGGGAGCGACGCGTGGTCCTCGACGGGGACGACCACCTCCAGGTAGCACTTCAGCTTCGGCTCCGTGCCGCTCGGGCGGACGATCACCCGGGCGCCGTCCAGCGTGTAGCGCAGGCCGTCGGTGGGCGGCAGCGTCTCCGTGCCCTTGGTGAGGTCCTCGGCGTGCGTCACCGGCAGGTCCGCCAGGGACCGCGGCGGCTGCTCGCGCAGGCGGTGCATCGCGTCGGCGATGACGGACAGGTCCTCCACGCGGACCGAGAGCTGGTCGGTGGCGTGCAGGCCGTGCTCCACGGCGAGGTCGTCCAGGAGGTCGAGGAGGGTGCGGCCCCGCTCCTTCAGGGCGGAGGCCAGCTCCGTGACCAGCAGGGCGGCGGTGATGCCGTCCTTGTCGCGGACGCCGTCCGGGTCGACGCAGTAGCCGAGGGCCTCCTCGTAGCCGTAGCGCAGGCCCTCCGCGCGGGCGATCCACTTGAAGCCGGTCAGGGTCTCGACGTGGGGCAGGCCCGCGGCGGCGGCGATGCGGCCGAGGAGGGAGGAGCTGACGATCGACTCCGCGAACGTGCCGTGCGCTCCGCGGGCGACCAGGTGGGCGGCGAGCAGGGCGCCCACCTCGTCGCCGCGCAGCATGCGCCAGTCCGCGCCGCTCTTGACGGCCACGGCGCAGCGGTCGGCGTCCGGGTCGTTCGCGATGATCAGGTCGGGGTCGGTCTCGCGGGCCTTCGCGAAGGCCAGGTCCATCGCGCCGGGCTCCTCCGGGTTGGGGAACGCGACGGTCGGGAAGTCCGGGTCCGGGTCGGCCTGCTCGGCGACGAGGGCCGGCTCCGGGAAGCCGGCGCGGGCGAACGCCGCGAGGAGGACGTCCGTGCCGACGCCGTGCATCGCCGTGTGGACGGTACGGGCGGTGCGGGGGGAGCCGGGGGCCAGGACGGCGTCCGTGCGGGCCAGGTAGGCGTCCAGCGTCGTGTCGTCCAGGGTCTGCCAGCCGTTCTCCGGGCGCGGGACGTCGTGCAGGGTGCGTACGGCGTCGATCCGCGCGGCGATGTCGGCGTCCGCCGGGGGCACGATCTGGGAGCCGTCGCCGAGGTAGACCTTGTAGCCGTTGTCGCGGGGCGGGTTGTGGCTGGCCGTGACCTCCACGCCCGCGACCGCGCCCAGGTACCGGATCGCGAAGGCGAGGACCGGGGTGGGCAGGGGGCGGGGGAGCAGCGCGGCGCGCAGACCGGCGCCGGTCATCACGGCGGCGGTGTCGCGGGCGAAGTCGGCCGACTTGTGGCGGGCGTCGTAGCCGATGACGACGAGGCCGTCCTCGTGGCCCTGCGCCTTCAGGTACGCGGCGAGGCCGGCGGCGGCGCGGATGACGACGGAGCGGTTCATGCGCATGGGGCCGGCGCCGAGTTCGCCCCGGAGGCCGGCGGTGCCGAACTGGAGGGTGCCGGTGAAGCGGGCCTTCAGTTCGGGGTGGTCGCCGGCGTCGAGGAGGGCCTGCAGCTCGGCGCGGGTGTCCGGGTCGGGGTCCTCCGCGAGCCACTGCGTGGCTTGGGCGAGGAGGTCGTCGTCGTGCACGGGGGTCAGCCTCTCTGGCGTGCGGTGGTGTGTGTCTTGGGTGCGTACTTGACTGACCCGCCGTCGTGGCTGGTCGCGCAGTTCCCCGCGCCCCTGGGGCGTTGCAGTCCCGTCTCTGCATAGCTGCGGGCAGTCGTGCCGCTGGGGCGGCACGGGTGGGCGCAGCGGCACCCCGTTGCGCCGGGTTGCGCACACGCCCCCCCCGGCCCGCACCCGCGCCGGTCGCCTACAGGCGGGCCAGGACCTTGGTCAGGAGGGAGCCCATCCGCGCGGCGGAGTCGCGGCCGGCCTGGAGGACCTCCTCGTGGTTCAGCGGCTCGCCCGTCATGCCGGCGGCGAGGTTGGTGACGAGGGAGATGCCCAGCACCTCCGCCCCCGCCTCCCGCGCGGCGATGGCCTCCAGGACCGTCGACATGCCCACCAGGTCCGCGCCGATGACCCGCGCCATCCGGATCTCCGCCGGCGTCTCGTAGTGCGGCCCGGGGAACTGGGCGTACACGCCCTCCTCGAGGGACGGGTCGACCTCCTTGCACAGCGCCCGCAGGCGGGGCGAGTAGAGGTCCGTCAGGTCGACGAAGTTCGCGCCGACGATCGGCGACGTCGCCGTGAGGTTGATGTGGTCGCTGATCAGCACCGGCTGACCGGGCCGCATCCCCTCGCGGAGCCCCCCGCACCCGTTGGTCAGGACGATCGTCTTGGCGCCCGCCGCCACGGCCGTGCGGACGCCGTGCGAGACGGCGGCCACCCCGTGACCCTCGTAGAAGTGGGTGCGGCCCAGGAAGACCAGCGCGCGCTTGTCCCCGACGGCGTACGAGCGGACCTTGCCGCCGTGCCCCTCCACCGCCGGCTTGGGGAAGCCCGGCAACTCGGTGACCTGGAGCTCGGCCTCGGGGTCGCCCAGGGCGTCCACGGCCGGTGCCCAGCCGGAGCCCATCACGAGGGCGACGTCGTGGGTCTCGGCGCCGGTGAGGGCGCGCAGGCGGGCCGCGGCGGCGTCGGCGGCGGCGTGCGGGTCGCCCTGGATGCCGTCCGGAAGAAGAGATGCGTTCACGCCGACGAGGGTAGCGGCTTATCGCCTACGCGCGTAGATGACGGAGGTCACGGGATTGCGACGCTTGATGTGGAGGAAACGACGAGCGGGGGTCAGCAGGGGCGTTTGCGCAGCTCCATGACGTAGTCGTGCGGCGCGCCCGCCGACTCCGCCGCGTCGGCCACCTCACCCAGATAGCGGGCCGAGGGCAGCCCGCCCTCGTAGCCGTTCAGGACGTACGTCCACGCGCCCTCCTCGCCGTCCAGCGTGTGGATCCGGACCCGGGTGCGGCGGTAGATGTCCAGGCCCACGCCCTCCCAGCGGTCCAGCGAGTCCTCGTCCATCGGGGCGATGTCGTACAGCGCGACGAACACCTGCGACAACGGGTCCTCGACCAGCGTCGCCAGCGCGCCCTCCCAGCCCATGTGCTCGCCCCCGAAGGTCAGCCGCCACCCGTTCAGCCAGCCGGTGGCGCGCATCGGCGAGTGCGGGGCGCGGCGGGTCATCAGCCGCGCGTCGAGGTTGCCGGCGTAGGCGGCGTAGAGCGACATGGGGAGAGGGTACGGCAGGGAGGGAAGGGGCAGCCGTGACCCGGGGCGGTGCCACCTTGATGGGTGCGGGACAATGGGGTACGTGACTCGGATCGTGATCATCGGTGGCGGACCCGGCGGATACGAGGCGGCGCTGGTGGCCGCCCAACTCGGCGCGGAGGTGACCGTCGTCGACTGCGACGGCCTGGGCGGTGCGTCGGTGCTGACCGACTGCGTGCCGTCGAAGACTCTGATCGCCACGGCCGAGGTGATGACCACCTTCGACTCCTCCTACGAGGAGCTGGGGATCATCGTCGCCGACGACACCCCGCCCCTGGAGCAGGCCGCCCGGGTGGTGGGGGTGGACCTGGGGAAGGTCAACCGGCGCGTCAAGCGGCTCGCGCTCGCCCAGTCGCACGACATCACCGCCTCCGTCACCCGCGCCGGGGCGCGCGTCATGCGCGGGCGCGGGCGGCTGGAGGGCATGCAGGCGCTGGACGGGTCGCGGAAGGTCGTCGTGCGGGCCGCGGACGGCAGCGAGGAGACGCTCACCGCCGACGCCGTGCTCATCGCCACCGGCGGGCACCCCCGCGAGCTGCCCGACGCCCGGCCGGACGGCGAGCGGATCCTCAACTGGACCCAGGTGTACGACCTCGACGAGCTGCCCGAGGAACTGATCGTCGTCGGGTCCGGTGTCACCGGCGCCGAGTTCGCCGGGGCCTACCAGGCGCTCGGGTCCAAGGTGACGCTCGTGTCCTCCCGGGACCGGGTGCTGCCCGGCGAGGACCCGGACGCCGCCGCCGTCCTCGAGGACGTCTTCCGGCGGCGCGGCATGAACGTCATGGCGCGCTCCCGCGCCCAGTCCGCCAAGCGGGTCGGGGACCGGGTGGAGGTCACGCTCTCCGACGGGCGGGTCATCAGCGGCTCGCACTGCCTGATGGCGGTCGGCGCCATCCCCAACACCGAGGGGATGGGCCTGGAGGAGGCGGGCGTCAAGCTCAAGGACTCCGGGCACATCAGGACCGACCGGGTCTCGCGGACCTCAGCCCCCGGGGTCTACGCCGCCGGTGACGTCACCGGTGTGTTCGCCCTGGCCTCCGTCGCCGCCATGCAGGGGCGCATCGCCATGTACCACTTCCTCGGGGACGCGGTCACGCCGCTCGACCTGAAGACCGTCTCCGCCAACGTCTTCACCGACCCCGAGATCGCCACCGTCGGCTACTCCCAGGCCGACGTCGACGGCGGCAAGATCGACGCCAAGGTCGTCAAGCTGCCGCTGCTGCGCAACCCGCGGGCCAAGATGCAGGGCATCCGGGACGGCTTCGTCAAGATCTTCTGCCGGCCCGGGACCGAGATCGTGGTGGGCGGCGTCGTCGTCGCGCCGCGCGCCTCCGAGCTGATCCACCCCATCTCGATCGCCGTCGACAACAACCTGACGGTCGAACAGATCGCGAACGCGTTCACCGTCTACCCGTCTCTTTCGGGGTCGATCGCCGAGGTGGCCCGGCAGCTGCACACCCGGAAGGCGAGCGGCGAGGGCTGAGCGGCCGGATCCGACTGCTCGGCGGTCACAGGGAGTTGCCGGGCGTGCGGGTGGCATAGGCGGGCCGTATAGCACGTCTGGGACCTGTGTGCGAACAACTTCTGTAATTCGGCGCATACTGCTGAAAGCAGACGGTCGTTGGGGTTACTGTCAGTTTCGTGTTCGCAGCAGAACGTCGCCAGTTGATCCTCGAAATGGTGCGCGCGAACGGGGCCGTGTCGCTCCGTGAGCTCGCCCGCGTCGTCCAGACCTCCGAAGTGACCGTACGGCGGGACGTGCGCGCACTGGAGGCAGAAGGACTCCTCGACCGCCGGCACGGCGGTGCGGTACTGCCCGGCGGGTTCACCCGCGAATCCGGCTTCCCGCAGAAGTCGCACCTCGCGACGGCCGAGAAGACGGCCATCGCCGATCTCGCGGCGGGTCTCGTCGGCGAGGGCGAGGCCATCGTCGTCGGGGCCGGGACCACCACGCAGGAGCTGGCCCGGCGGCTGGCCCGGGTGCCGGGTCTGACCGTCGTCACCAACTCGCTCCTGGTCGCCCAGGCGCTCGCCCACGCCAACCGGGTGGAGGTGGTGATGACCGGCGGCACGCTCCGCGGGTCCAACTACGCCCTGGTGGGGTCCGGCGCCGAGCAGTCCCTCCAGGGGCTGCGGGTGTCCAAGGCCTTCCTGTCGGGCAGCGGACTCACCGCCGAGCGGGGGCTGTCGACCTCCAACATGCTCTCGGCGTCCGTGGACCGGGCCCTGGTGCAGGCCGCCGCCGAGGTCGTGGTGCTCGCCGACCACTCCAAGCTGGGCACCGACACCATGTTCCAGACCGTGCCGACCGACCTCATCACCCGCCTGGTCACCGACGACCCGCCCGGTCACGACGACCGCGCGGCCACCGAACTGCAGGCCCTGGCCGACCAGGGCGTGCACATCGCCGTGACCGGGGCGTCGGGGGGTGCGGGCGGCGGCTCCGGGAAGCCCGGCGCCCCGGGGGGTGATCACGTCCCGGCGCGCCAGCAGCGCCGGGACGTGCCGCTGCCGGGGCCGCGCCGCCAGCTGCCGGGCGCGGCGGGCGGGCTGCGGTCGGCCGCGGGGCTCGGTGAGCCGGGGGCCGGGGCGGAGCAGCGGGCCCGGGTGGCGGATCTGCGGCGCCGCTGAGGCGCCGGGTCGTCCGCGGAAACGTAGAGAGCGCCCGGCGGCGTGCCGGGCGCTCTCCTCGGTGCTCAGGGTCGTACGGGCTTACGTGCGGTGCTCAGGGCCGTACGGTGCTCAGTCCTTGATCTCGCAGATCGCCGCGCCCGACGTGACCGACGCGCCGATCTCCGCGCCCAGCCCCTTGACCGTGCCGGCCTTGTGGGCGTTGAGGGGCTGCTCCATCTTCATGGCCTCCAGGACCACGATCAGGTCGCCCTCCTTGACCTCCTGGCCCTCCTCGACCGCGATCTTCACGATCGTGCCCTGCATGGGCGAGGCCAGGGTGTCGCCGGAGGCCGCCGGGCCGGACTTCTTCGCCGCCCGGCGCTTGGGCTTGGCACCCGCCGCGAGGCCGGTGCGGGCCAGCGACATGCCGAGCGAGGAGGGCAGCGAGACCTCCAGGCGCTTGCCGCCGACCTCCACGACGACCGTCTCGCGGCCCAGCTCGTCGTCCGCCTCGGTGTCGCCCGGGGCGGTGAAGGGCTTGATGTCGTTGACGAACTCGGTCTCGATCCAGCGGGTGTGGACCGTGAAGGGGTCGGCGGAGCCGGTCAGCTCCGGTGCGAACGCCGGGTCGCGGACCACCACGCGGTGGAACGGGATGGCCGTCGCCATGCCCTCGACCTGGAACTCCTCCAGGGCGCGGGAGGCGCGCTCCAGCGCCTCCTTGCGGGTGCGGCCGGTGACGATCAGCTTGGCGAGCAGGGAGTCCCACGCCGGGCCGATCACCGAGCCGGACTCCACGCCGGCGTCCAGGCGGACACCGGGTCCGGAGGGCGGGGCGAAGAGGGTGACGGTGCCGGGGGCCGGGAGGAAGCCCCGGCCCGGGTCCTCGCCGTTGATGCGGAACTCGAAGGAGTGGCCGCGCAGCTCCGGGTCGCCGTAGCCGAGCGCCTCGCCGTCGGCGATGCGGAACATCTCGCGGACCAGGTCGATCCCGGCGACCTCCTCGGTGACCGGGTGCTCCACCTGGAGGCGGGTGTTGACCTCCAGGAAGGAGATCGTGCCGTCCTGGCCGACCAGGAACTCCACCGTGCCCGCGCCCACGTAGCCGGCCTCGGACAGGATCGCCTTGGACGCGCGGTACAGCTCCGCCAGCTGCGCCTCGGAGAGGAAGGGCGCCGGGGCCTCCTCGACCAGCTTCTGGTGGCGGCGCTGGAGGGAGCAGTCGCGGGTGGAGACGACGACCACGTTGCCGTGGGTGTCGGCCAGGCACTGGGTCTCCACGTGCCGGGGCCTGTCGAGGTAGCGCTCGACGAAGCACTCACCGCGGCCGAACGCCGCCACGGCCTCGCGGACCGCCGAGTCGTACAGCTCCGGGACCTCTTCGAGGGTGCGGGCCACCTTCAGGCCGCGACCGCCGCCGCCGAAAGCCGCCTTGATCGCAATCGGCAGGCCGTGCTCCTCGGCGAAGGCCACGACCTCCGCCGAGCCGGAGACCGGGTCCGGCGTGCCGGCCACCAGCGGGGCGCCGGCACGCTGCGCGATGTGCCGGGCGGCGACCTTGTCGCCGAGGTCGCGGATGGCCTGCGGGGGCGGGCCGATCCAGATCAGGTCGGCGTCGAGCACGGCCTGGGCGAACTCGGCGTTCTCCGAGAGGAAGCCGTAGCCGGGGTGGATCGCGTCCGCGCCGGACTCGCGCGCGGCCTTCAGGACCTTCTCGATGTCCAGGTAGCTGGCGGCGGGGGTGTCACCACCCAGGGCGAACGCCTCATCCGCGGCGCGGACATGCAGAGCGTCCCGGTCCGGGTCCGCGTAGACGGCAACGCTCGCGATCCCGGCGTCCCGGCAGGCCCGGGCCACGCGGACAGCGATTTCGCCACGGTTGGCGATGAGCACCTTGCGCACGATTGAGGCTCCCTCCTTGAAACAAGCCGAGTTTAGGGACTGCCGACACGGCACTTCGACCCGTCCCCAATGGTGAGCTTGCCCACACGGAGCGTGATTCGAGGCCCGCTCGACCCGCGAAAGCCCTTGTCGCACCATGGTGCGCCGGACTCCTCGGGGAAACCCTAGCCCCAGGGTGTGGGCAAGGTCTCTGTGAGAGCGTGCTGCGGGCCACTCCGATTCTTTGTGGAGTCCCTACGAATGGCCCAATGATTCTTTGCGCCCGCCCGACCTCTTGTCCCTTCCTTTACCGGTTAGTAACGTGCGGGGGGTCTCGAACGTACTTCGGGTAACAGTGGGGAAGGCGGGTGGGGGCGTGCTGGCGGTGCGCAGGCCGGTGGCGTGGGTCGTGGCGGTGATTCTGCTCCTGGAGGCGCTCGGCGTCGCCGCGCTGAACTGGTTCCTGGGGATCGTCGTGGACCGCCAGGACATGTCTCTGGCCGGCCTCGACCCCGACACCATGGCCACGTCCTCGAAGATCGCCGGCATCGTCTTCGGGCTCTACTTCGCCCTGTGCGGCGTGGTCGCGCTCCTTGTGGCGCTGCGCGACCGCCGGCCGGCCGGGATCGGGCGGGTGCTGCTGATCAGCGCCGCCGTGGTGCACGGGCTGCTCGGCGCCTTCGCCTGGGGGCTGATGGGGGTCGGGCCCTTCCTGTTCATGATCGTCATGCTGGGGCTGCTCGTGCTGCTGCTCCTGGCCTACGCCCCGGCGGGCGGCAGCCCCGAGGTCAGTCCGCCGCCGGCGCCCACAACTCCGTGATCTCCGTGCCCAGTTCCGCCAGCAGGCGGCGCAGCAGGGGCAGGCTCAGGCCGATCACGTTGCCGTGGTCGCCCTCGATGCCGTCGATGAACGGCGCCGAACGGCCGTCCAGCGTGAACGCCCCGGCGACGTACAGCGGCTCGCCCGAGGCGACGTAGGCGGCGATCTCCTCGTCGCTCGGGTGGCCGAAGCGGACGACCGTGGAGGCGGTGGCCGAGACGTGCCGGCCCGCGGCGGTGTCGTAGACGCAGTGCCCCGTCTGGAGCGTGCCCGCGCGCCCGCGCATCGCCTTCCAGCGGGCGGTGGCCTCGGCGGCGTCGGCGGGCTTGCCGAGCGCCTCGCCGTCCAGGTCGAGGACCGAGTCGCAGCCGATCACCAGGGCGTCCCGGGCCTCCGGCCGCGCGGCCACCACGGACGCCTTCGCCTCGGCGAGGGCGAGGGCCAGCTCCGCGGGGGTCGGGGCGGAGACGGCGTCCTCGTCCACACCGCTGACGATCACCTCGGGGGTGAGGCCGGCCTGGCGGAGCAGGCCGAGCCGCGCGGGGGACTGGGAGGCGAGGATGAGGCGGCGGCGCTTGTCTGTCATGCGGTCAGGTTAGTCACGGGCGGCTCGGTGGCTCATCTGAGGCCGGTCACGATCACGACGAGGATCATCGCCACCGGCAGGAGGAAGGTCAGGCGGCGGAGCATGTGCTGGGTGGCGCGGAGGTCTTCGGGGGGTTCGTTCTCGGGGTCGGACCAGAGCATGCCACTAGCGTGGGGCTTGGCGGGGGGGCGGCGCCTGAGTAGGGGTACTCAAGTGGGGCGCGGGGTATTCCGTGTCGTGCGCGGTTCCCCGCGCCCCTGGGTGGGCTGCCCCTCAGGCCGGCCAGTAGGTGCGGGCCCATGCCGTCGGGCCCGGGTGTCGGGTTGCTATGCGGGACGGGTCGGACCAGGCGGGGCTGGGCTGGGGGGCGCCGGGCGGCTCGGTGGCCGCCGCCGCGGCGCGGGCTCGGACCACCGCCAGGGTGGCGGCCAGCTCCTCCGGGGTGGGGTTGCCCCGTACGACCTTGATCACAGCGGCTCCTCTCGTCCTTACAGGGGGATGTTGCCGTGCTTCTTGGGGGGGAGGGTCTCGCGCTTCGTGCGGAGCTGGCGCAGGCCCCGTACGACGTGGCGGCGGGTGTCGGAGGGGAGGATCACCGCGTCGACGTAGCCGCGCTCGGCCGCCGTGTACGGGTTGAGGAGGGCGTCCTCGTACTCCCGGACCAGGCGGGCCCGGACCGCCTCCACGTCCTCGCCGCTCGCCGCCGCCTCGGCCAGGCTGCGGCGGTGCAGGATGTTGACCGCGCCCTGCGCGCCCATCACCGCGATCTGCGCCGTCGGCCAGGCCAGGTTCAGGTCGGCGCCCAGGTGCTTGGAGCCCATCACGTCGTAGGCGCCGCCGAACGCCTTGCGGGTGATCACCGTGATCAGCGGGACCGTCGCCTCGGCGTACGCGTAGATCAGCTTCGCGCCCCGGCGGATGATGCCGTCGTGCTCCTGGTCGACGCCGGGCAGGAAGCCGGGGACGTCCACGAAGGTGAGGACGGGGACGTTGAAGGCGTCGCAGGTGCGCACGAAGCGGGCCGCCTTCTCGGAGGCGGTGATGTCCAGGCAGCCGGCGAACTGCATCGGCTGGTTGGCCACGATGCCGACCGGGCGGCCCTCCACCCGGCCGAAGCCGGTCAGGATGTTCGGCGCGAACAGCGGCTGGGTCTCGAAGAACTCCGCGTCGTCCAGGACGTGTTCGATCACCGTGTGCATGTCGTACGGCTGGTTCGCGCTGTCCGGCACGATCGCGTCCAGCTCGCGGTCCTCGTCCGTGACCTCCAGGTCCGCCTCCTCCGGGAACGCCGGGGGCTCGGAGAGGTTGTTGGAGGGGAGGTAGGAGAGGAGCTGCTTGACGTACTCGACGGCGTCCTTCTCGTCGCCCGCCATGTGGTGGGCCACGCCCGACGTGGAGTTGTGCGTGCGGGCGCCGCCCAGCTCCTCGAAGCCGACGTCCTCGCCGGTGACGGTCTTGATGACGTCCGGTCCGGTGATGAACATGTGCGACGTCTGGTCGACCATCACCGTGAAGTCGGTGATCGCCGGGGAGTAGACCGCGCCGCCCGCGCAGGGGCCGACGACCAGGCTGATCTGCGGGATCACGCCGGAGGCGTGGGTGTTGCGGCGGAAGATCTCGCCGTACGCGCCGAGGGAGGCCACGCCCTCCTGGATGCGGGCGCCGCCGGAGTCGTTGATGCCGATGACCGGGCAGCCGATCTTCAGCGCGAAGTCCATGACCTTGACGATCTTCTGGCCGTAGACCTCGCCCAGGGCGCCGCCGAAGACGGTGAAGTCCTGGGAGAAGACGGCGACCGGGCGGCCGTCCACCGTGCCGTAGCCGGTGACCACGCCGTCGCCGTAGGGGCGGTTGGCGTCCAGGCCGAAGTTGGTGGAGCGGTGCCGCGCGAACTCGTCCAGTTCCACGAACGAGCCCTCGTCGAGGAGCAGTTCGACGCGCTCACGGGCCGTCAGCTTGCCCTTCGCGTGCTGCTTCTCGACGGCCCGAGCCGAACCGGCGTGCGTCGCCTCCTCGATACGGCGCCTCAGGTCCGCGAGCTTGCCCGCGGTCGTGTGGATGTCGGGCTGCTGCTCTTCCGGCTCGGACATCGGGATGCGGCTCCCTGCCTGCTCATGCCTGCTCAAAAGGGGGGTCGGTTACTCATCCGTAGCGTAGTGCGGGGCCTCGCGTTCGGCAGTGCGGTCTTTCCCACACCTAGGGTGGCTTGCATGACGCCCCGCGATGACTCAGGTACCCCGCCCGACCGGCCCGGCAACCGGTGGTCCGACCTGGACCGCCCGCCCCTCGACGCGGCGGCGCTGCGGCGGGGGCTGCTGCGGGAGGGCGGGCTGTGGCGTTCGCTGGACGTCGTCCAGCGCACCGGGTCCACCAACTCCGACCTCGTCGCGCGGGCCGCCGGGGGTGAGGCGCCCGAGGGCGCGGTGCTGGTCGCCGAGGAGCAGACGGCCGCGCGGGGGCGGCTCGACCGGCGCTGGACGGCTCCGGCGCGCTCCGGGATCTTCTTCTCCGTGCTGCTCCGGCCCGCGGCGGTGCCGGTGGCGCGGTGGGGGTGGCTGCCGCTGCTCACGGGGGTGGCGGTGGCGACGGGCCTTTCGCGTACGGCGGGGGTCGACACGGCGCTGAAGTGGCCGAACGACCTGCTGGTCACGGTGGGGGGCGAGGAGCGCAAGGCCGGGGGGATCCTCGCGGAGCGGGCCGACGGGGACGGGGTGGTGGTCGGGGTGGGGATCAACGTCACGCTGCGCGCCGGTGAGCTGCCCGTGCCGCAGGCCGGGTCGCTCGCGCTGGCGGGGGCCGCGTCCACCGACCGGGATCCGCTGCTGCGGGGGGTGCTGCGGTCGCTGGAGGACTGGTACACGCGGTGGCGGTCGGTGAGTGGGGATCCCGTCTCCAGTGGCCTTCAGGAGACGTACGCGGCGGGGTGCGCGACGTTGGGGCGGCGGGTGCGGGCGGAGTTGCCGGGGGGGCGGGCCCTGGTCGGGGAGGCGGTGGCGGTGGACGGGGAGGGGCGGCTGGTGCTGGGTACGGGGGCGGGCGTGCAGGAGCCGGTGGGCGCGGGTGACATCGTCCATCTGCGCCCGGCGTGATGCCCCTTTCCCGCCGTACGCGACTGACCCGCCGTCGTGGCTGGTCGCGCAGTTCCCCGCGCCCCTAAGGGCATGCAGTCCCGCCGGTGCGATACCTGCGGCACCCCCGCGCTCTCAGGAGTGAGCCACGGCACACCTGACGTAAAGTTGGGCCCGGTCGAAACTGACCGCGGCAGATCAGAAGGGCAGCAGGCGTGACCGTCGACGACACGGGCTCCGGCACGGACGGGGACGGCCGGGTGGACCCAGAGCCCGCCGACCCCGGCGGGGACCCGCTCGCCCTCCGCCTCGAACAGCTGATCCTCGGCGCCGAGCGCCGCTACACCCCCTTTCAGGCCGCCCGCAGCGCCGGCGTCTCCATGGAGCTGGCGTCCCGCTTCTGGCGAGCCATGGGCTTCGCCGACATCGGCCAGGCCAAGGCGCTCACCGAGGCCGACGTCCTCGCCCTGCGCCGCCTCGCCGGCCTCGTGGAGGCGGGGCTGCTCAGCGAGGCCATGGCCGTCCAGGTGGCCCGCTCCACCGGGCAGACCACCGCCCGGTTGGCCGAATGGCAGATGGATTCCTTCCTGGAGGGCCTGACCGAGCCCCCGGAGCCGGGGATGACCCGCACCGAGGTCACGTATCCCATCGTCGAGCTGCTCCTCCCCGAACTGGAGGAGTTCCTGGTCTACGTCTGGCGCCGCCAGCTCGCCGCCTCCGCCGGCCGCGTCATCCAGGCCGCCGACGACGAGGAGATGGTCGACCGGCGCCTCGTCGTCGGCTTCGCCGACCTGGTCGGATTCACCCGGCTGACCCGGCGGATGGAGGAGGAGGAGCTGGGCGAGCTGGTCGAGGCGTTCGAGACCACCGCCGCCGACCTGGTCGCCGCCCGCGGCGGGCGCCTGATCAAGACGCTGGGCGACGAGGTGCTCTTCGCCGCCGACGACGCCGGCACCGCCGCCGAGATCGCCCTCAGGCTCATCGAGACGATGGCCAACGACGAGACCATGCCGGAACTGCGCGTCGGCATCGCCTTCGGCACCGTCACCACCCGGATGGGCGACGTCTTCGGCACCACCGTGAACCTCGCCTCCCGGCTCACCTCGATAGCGCCGCGCGACGCCGTCCTGGTCGACAGCGCCTTCGCGCAAGAGCTCATCCGCACCCGCGACGCCCCCACCTCGGAGGCGGAGGCCGTCGAGGAGGCCGCCGCCGCGGAGAAGGAGGGCGAGGAGCCGCCGGCCTACCGCTTCGCGCTCCAGCCCATGTGGCAGCGGCCCGTGCGCGGCCTGGGCGTCGTGGAGCCGTGGCTGCTCACGCGGCGCGGCGAGGAGTCGTAGGGCTCGCAGGGCTAGTCGTCGCCGATCGACACGTCAAGGCACAGGCCCAGCACCGGTACCGGTACGCACACGCCTCCGCTCCGGGGCGGAGGAAGGCTGGGGCCGGGCTGCCTGGGTCCGGTGGTCGGCTTCGGTGAGGGTTTCGGTGCCGGCTCGGACGTCGGTTCCGCGGGTCGGCCCGGGGTCGGCGCCGGGGGTGGGGTGCTGCTCGGTACCGATGCCGGTGCCGGTTCAGGCGTCGGGTTCGGCCGGAGTGGCGCGGCGGGCTCCGCCGCCGTGACGGACGGTTCGCCAGGCGTCGGCGTCGGCGCCGCAGCCGGTGGGGCGGGGGCGTACGGCCGCTCCGTCGCTCCCTGGGCGTGGGCCGACGTGCCCGGGAGGCGGCTGCTCGCCGCCGCGGGGGCCGCGCGGTCCGTCGTAGGGGACGCGGTGGCCGTCGGGGCGGGCCCGCGGTGCGGGTAGGGCCTCGGCCCGGCCGCGTCCCCGCCGCCCGGCTCCGGCACCAGGCGGGCCAGGCTCAGTGCGCCGGCCGCCAGGAGCAGCGCCGCCGTCGCCAGGAGTACCCGGCGGCGTCGGGGGCGGCGGTGGCGGCCGTGTCGGGACCACCAAGGGGTGCCGGGCGGCTCCTCGGGCTCCGGTCTCGCCGGTGTGTCGGTCGTCGTCGGCATGGTCCCTCCCCGGTGCGCGGCGCAGCGACGCTACGCGCACCCGGTGGGCGAGGTACCGGGGTCGCGGCGATGTCACCCGTACGGGTGGGGGCCGCTGTTCGACCGGCCTTCCGTCGTGCCGGTCCGGCTGCGATGATCGGGCCGACTACTTGTTAACCCGCGTTAACCGGAGGGTGTCATGGGCGAGGAGCGGTTCGGGGAGTTCGTCGCGGTGCGGCGGCCGGGGGAGGGGCACGTCGCGGAGCTGGTGCTCGACCGGCCGAAGGCCATGAACGCCGTCTCCACCGCCATGGCCGGCTCCCTCGGCGCGGCCTGCGCGGCGCTGGGCGAGGACCGGGGGGTCAGGGTCGTCGTGCTGACCTCCACGCACGAGCGGGCCTTCTGCGTGGGCGCCGACCTCAAGGAGCGCAACTCCTTCTCCGACGCCGAGCTGCTGCGGCAGCGGCCGGTCGCCCGGGCCGCCTACACGGGCGTACTGGAGCTGCCGGTGCCGACGATCGCGGCCGTGCACGGCTTCGCGCTGGGCGGCGGCTTCGAGCTGGCGCTGGCCTGCGACGTGATCGTGGCCGACCGTACGGCGGTGGTGGGGCTGCCGGAGGTGTCGGTCGGGGTGATCCCGGGGGGCGGCGGCACGCAGCTGCTGCCCCGGCGGGTCGGGGCGGCCCGTGCCGCCGAGCTGGTCTTCACGGCGCGGCGGGTGGAGGCCGCCGAGGCGCGCGAGCTGGGGCTCGTCGACCAGCTGGTGGAGGAGGGGCGGGACCGGGAGGCGGCGCTTGAGCTGGCCTCCCGGATGGCCGCCAACTCGCCCGTCGGGCTGCGCGCCGCCAAGCGGGCCCTGCGGCTCGGGCACGGGCTCGATCTGCGGGCCGGCCTCGAGGTCGAGGACGCGGCCTGGCGCTCCGTCGCCTTCTCCGGCGACCGGGCCGAGGGGGTGGCGGCCTTCAACGAGCGGCGGGCGCCGCGCTGGCCGGGGGAGTAGGGGGCCCAAGGGTTGCGCCGGGGGCCGGTCAAACGGACCAATCGCCTCGGCCCCCTCCGGCCGATCTCCCTAGCCTGGGGAGATGGGTGAGGACAGACGGCTCGCGGCCGTCGTGGCGCTGGCGCAGGGGATGGCCGCGGCGCACAGCGCGCGGGAGGCGTGGCGGGCCGCCGCCGTCGGGGCGTGCCTGGCGCTGGGCGGCGGTTTCGCCGCGCTGTCGGTGTGGGAGCGCGAGCGGGGGCGGCTGCGGGTGCTCGTCAACGTCGGGCGGCGGGCCGCCGACGAGGAGGAGTTCCCGGAGGACGAGTCCTATCCGGTGCACCAGTTCGCCGAGATCACCGAGTTCCTGCACGAGCGCTGGGCCGGCGGCGGCGAGCCGGACGCCTGGGTGGAGACGGCCGCGGGGCCGGCCGCCGGCCGCGCCGGCTACGTGCACCAGCGGGTAGCCGCCCTGCGCAGGCGCGGGCGCGGCTGCTGCGTCGTCGCGCCGATCGTGCTGCACGGGCACGCCTGGGGCGAGCTGTACGTGGCCCGCCCGGTCGGCGACCCCGTCTTCGAGCGGGCCGACGCCGACTTCGCGACCGTCCTGGCCTCGGTGGTGGCCGCCGGCATCGCGCAGACCGAGCGTCTTGAGGAGGTGCGGCGCCTCGCGTACACCGACGCGCTCACCGGCCTCGCCAACCGCCGCGCGGTGGACGCCCGCCTGGACGAGGCCGTGGAGCTGCACCGCAAGGAGGGCGTGGTGGTCAGCCTCGCCGTGTGCGACCTCAACGGGCTCAAGGAGGTCAACGACACCTACGGGCACGCCGCGGGGGACCGGCTCCTGGAGCGGTTCGGGTCGGTGCTGTCGCTGTGCGGGGCGATGGTGCCGGGCGGCGCGCTGGTGGCGCGGCTCGGCGGGGACGAGTTCTGCCTGCTCGCGGTCGGGCCGCCGGCGGACACCGTGGTGGAGGCGGCCGACGAGCTGTGCCGGCGGGCCGCCCTCCTCGAGCCCGGCGAGGGCGTGGCCTGCGGGGTCGCCTCCACCGACGACCCCGTGGGTCCGGTGCGCTCGGCGCGGCGGCTGTTCCGGCTCGCCGACGCCGCCCAGTACCGGGCCAAGGCCGAGCGGGCGGCCGGACCGGTCGTCGCGGGGAGGGAGGGCCCGGAGGATCCCGTCGTCCGGCTCGCCGACGCGCCCTCGCGGGCGGAGGACGGGGAACGCCGGCGGTTCCGCGGCCGGCACTCGCCCGAGGTGTAAGGGGCGCACGCCGGATCCGCTGGTGACGTAGCCGATGGTGACAGTGGGGAATTCACTGCGTACGCTCCTGAATATGGATATGCACACTGTGGTGGTGGGGACGTCCGGGACGACCCCGTCCGACGTCCTCGCCGTGGCCCGCGCCGGCGCCCGCGTCGAGCTGGCCGACGAGGCGGTGGCGGCCCTCGCGGCGGCCCGCGAGGTCGTGGACGCGCTGGCCGCCAAGCCCGAGCCCGTGTACGGCGTGAGCACCGGCTTCGGCGCCCTGGCCACCCGGCACATCAGCCCGGAGCTGCGCGCCCGGCTGCAGCGCAACATCGTCCGCTCGCACGCCGCCGGCATGGGCCCGCGCGTCGAGCGCGAGGTGGTGCGCGCGCTGATGTTCCTGCGGCTGAAGACTGTCTGCTCGGGCCGCACCGGCGTACGCCCCGAGGTCGCGCAGACCATGGCCGACGTCCTCAACGCCGGCATCACCCCGGTCGTGCACGAGTACGGCTCCCTCGGCTGCTCCGGCGACCTCGCCCCCCTCTCGCACTGCGCGTTGACCCTGATGGGCGAGGGCGACGCCGAGGGCCCCGACGGCACCGTCCGCCCGGCCGGCGAGCTGCTCGCCGAGGCGGGCATCGCCCCCGTCGAGCTGCGCGAGAAGGAGGGCCTCGCCCTGCTCAACGGCACCGACGGCATGCTCGGCATGCTGCTGATGGCCCTCGCCGACCTGGACACCCTGTACAAGTCCGCCGACGTGACCGCCGCTCTCAGCATGGAGGCGCTGCTCGGCACCGACCGCGTCCTCGCCCCCGAGCTGCACGCCATCCGCCCGCACCCGGGGCAGGCGGCCAGCGCCGCCAACATGCTCGCCGTGCTCAAGGGCTCCGGGCTCACCGGGCACCACCAGGACGACGCGCCCCGCGTCCAGGACGCCTACTCGGTGCGCTGCGCCCCGCAGGTGGCCGGCGCCGGGCGCGACACCATGGCGCACGCCGCCCTGGTCGCGGAGCGGGAGCTGGCCGCCGCCGTCGACAACCCGGTGGTGCTGCCCGACGGGCGGGTGGAGTCCAACGGCAACTTCCACGGGGCCCCGGTCGCCTACGTCCTCGACTTCCTCGCCGTCGCCGCCGCCGACCTCGGCTCCATCGCCGAGCGGCGCACCGACCGGCTGCTCGACAAGAACCGCAGCCACGGGCTGCCGCCGTTCCTCGCCGACGACGCCGGCGTGGACTCAGGGCTGATGATCGCCCAGTACACGCAGGCCGCCCTGGTCAGCGAGTTGAAGCGGCTGGCCGTGCCGGCCTCGGCGGACTCCATCCCGTCCTCCGCGATGCAGGAGGACCACGTGTCCATGGGCTGGTCGGCGGCGCGCAAGCTGCGCACGGCCGTCGACAACCTGGCCCGGATCATCGCCGTGGAGCTGTACGCGGCGACCCGCGCGATCCAGCTCCGCGAGGGCCTCACGCCCGCCCCGGCCTCCCGGGCCGTCATCGACGCCGCCCGCGCGGCCGGCGTCGAGGGCCCGGGCGGCGACCGCTTCCTGGCCCCCGACCTCGCCGCGGCGGACGCCTTCGTGCGCGCCGGGCACCTGGTGGCGGCGGCGGAGACGGTCACCGGGCCGCTGCGGTAGCAGGACGGCGGGGTCCCGTGCGGGGGCCCCGCTGTCTCAGTACTCCAGCCGCTCCCGGCGCACCGAGTAGCCCACGAAGCCCGCGCCGAGGCCCAGGCAGAGCGCGCCGCCGACGACGTACGGCGTGGTGTCGAAGCCGCCGGTGTCGGCCAGGCGGTCCGTGGTGGCGCCCTCGGTGCCCGTGGCGGCGGCCGTGTTCTCCATGTTCGCGGCGGAGACGGCTCTGGCCTGCTCGGTGCGCTGCGGCGACGGACTCGCGGCGGCGGCGGTCCGGGTGGCCGGGGCGTCGTCCGGTGCCGCGTTCGCGGACGGGACGAACCACAGGGCGCACAGCAGGCCCCCCGCGGCGGCGGCGGTCAGCAGTGGACGGCGAGCGGATGACACGGAATATCGATCCCCTTGTGGCGCTGGCGAATTGCGCGTTGGGCAGATGTTAGTGAAAGGCGCGGGTCACCGGAAAGCCACGGGGGCGGGCGGCCTTACGCTCCGGGCATGAGTACTCCTGACACCTCCCGGTTCGTCCGGGTTCGCGTCGACCTGGTCCTGGAGATCGACGACGAGGAAGCCGTCACCGGGGCCGCGCTCCAGGCCCTCGCCGAGGACCCCGACCTGCCCGACGCCGAGCGGGCGCGGGCCGAGCGGGCCGTGACCGAGGACACGGCGGAGGCCCTGGCCCACCTCGTGGACCCCTTCGACCTGGTCGGCGCGGTGCCCGGCGCCGCGCTCCAGCAGGCATCCTGGAGCAGCGAGCGGATCGACTACGACCCCGACGCGCCCGAGTGGGAGCTGGGCGAGGACGACGACTACGACGACGACGAGGGTGAGGGCGGCGGCTCCCGGGTAGACGGGGAGGAGATGACGGCCGGCTGACGCCGGGTGGGGAAATTCCCGGCCCCGGGCGGCAACCGCCACCCGGGGTTTCGTCGTCTCACGGGGCGCACGACCGCCCACGGCACCGCCCCCCGCGACCCGCGGCGAGGGCGGCGGGGAACGTGGCGTGTCCCACACCGTCCGGCGGTGGGGAACGGGACGAACCGGTCGTAGCGTTGGAAGTTCTGACGGTTGTCTCGGGGTTTCGGGAATCGGCGACGATGGAGAAGCGTGTGATGACGGACGGTATGCGGCGCAAGGGCCTGGCGGCCGCGTCCGCACTGCTCGGCGGTGTGCTGGCACTCTCGGCGTGTTCCAGCGGTGACGCCGACGCCTCCGGCGGCAAGGACGGCAAGTCCTCGCAGAGCGAGGTCGACGAGGCGGCGGCCCAGAAGACGTCCGAGGCCCAGATCAAGATCGCCCCGAACGACGGCTCCGACAACGCCTCCATCAACAACTCCGCGGGCGTCACCGTGAGCAAGGGCACGCTCACGGACGTCAAGATGACCGCCGCCGACGGCACCGAGGTCAGCGGCCAGATATCGGCCGACAAGCTGAGCTGGAAGCCGAGCGGCCAGCTGGAGCGGGCCACCACCTACAAGGTGGCGGCGACCGCCACGGACTCCGACGGCCGCGCCGCCCACGAGAACTCCTCCTTCACCACGGTGTCGCCGAAGAACAGCTTCATCGGCAGCTTCACCCCGGAGGACGGCTCCACGGTCGGCGTCGGCATGCCGGTCTCGCTCAACTTCGACAAGGCGATCACCAACAAGGCCGCCGTCCAGAAGGGCGTCACCGTCACCAGCAGCAGCGGCCAGGAAGTCGCCTGCCACTGGTTCAGCGCCAACCGCATGGACTGCCGCCCCGAGAAGTACTGGCAGGGCGGCTCCACCGTCACCCTGAAGCTCGCGCTCGACGGCGTCCAGGGCGCCGACGGCGTCTACGGCGTCCAGCAGAAGACGGTCAGCTTCAAGATCGGCCGCAACCAGGTCTCCGTCGTCGACGCCAAGACCAAGCAGATGAAGGTCACCCAGGACGGCAAGACCATCCGCACCATCCCGATCTCGGCCGGCTCCCCGGACAACAAGACGTACGAGGGCCAGATGGTGATCTCCGAGAAGTACAAGGAGACCCGGATGAACGGCTCGACGGTCGGTTTCACCGACGACGACGGCAAGGGCGAGTACGACATCAAGGACGTGCCGCACGCCATGCGCCTGAGCACCTCGGGCACCTTCATCCACGGCAACTACTGGGGCGCCAAGTCCATCTTCGGCGGCGCCAACACCAGCCACGGCTGCGTGGGCCTGTCCGACACCAAGGGCGCCAACGACCCGGACACGCCCGCCGCCTGGTTCTACAACCACTCCCTGACCGGTGACGTGGTCGTCGTGAAGAACACCGGCGACAAGACCGTCGCCCCGGACAACGGGCTCAACGGCTGGAACATGGACTGGGCCCAGTGGAAGGCCGGTTCGGCGGCCTGACGCCCCCTCAGCGGCCTCTCCGAGACGCCCGCCGCCCCGGCCCGGGGTGGCGGGCGTCCCGCTTCTCATGAATTTCTGACGCGGCCCTTATCCCTCCGTCACGGCGCCTCCATACCGTGCCGCCATGTTCTTCACCTACCTCAGGCGCGAGCTGCGCCGCCGCAGGAAGGCGGCGCTGGTCGTCGCCTCCGGTCTCGCCCTGGGCATAGCCCTGGTCATCGTGGTCGACTCCGTCTCCGCCGGGATGAGCCGGGCCCAGGACAAGGTCCTGCAGTCGCTGTACGGGCTCGGCACCGACATGACCGTGACCAAGGCCGCGGCCCCGCAGCCCAGCGGCTCCGAGCGCCCCCGCTTCCGGTTCGACGCCAAGGAGAGCGGGGACGACGCCG
The DNA here is from genome assembly GCF_043202555.1 of Streptomyces sp. NPDC048182. Classification (NCBI taxonomy): domain Bacteria; kingdom Bacillati; phylum Actinomycetota; class Actinomycetes; order Kitasatosporales; family Streptomycetaceae; genus Streptomyces; species Streptomyces sp. NPDC048182. The sequence continues at coordinate 462,452 of NZ_JBIDAQ010000003.1, forward strand.
AGCAGAGCACCGACCGCGTCATGGTGCGAGGCTTCCAGACCCTGCCGGCCTCCGATGTCACCTCGGTCGCCGGCCAGCAGGGCGTGGCCGACGCCGTCGGCGGGCTGAGCCTGCAGGTCATGAAGGTCAGCGGGCAGTTCACCCGCGGCAAGATCGAGCAGGACGGCTCCGGCGGCGGCCCCGGCCAGAGCCCGGGGCAGGGCGGTGCTGGACGCGTCGCGGGCGGCGGCGCCGACTTCGACGTCAACAGCTACACCGTCTACGGCACCGACATCACCAAGCCGGCCCTCGGCCCGCTGACCTCCTCCAAGCTCACCAGCGGCCGTACCTTCACCGCGTCCGAGACGAACGCCGCGGTCGCCGTGGCCGACGCCTCCTACGCCAAGGAGAAGAAGCTCGCGGCGGGCGGCACCGTCACCGTCAAGGGCACCGACTTCAAGGTCATCGGCATCGCCACGCCCGACAGCGGTGAAGCCGCCGCCAACCTCTACATCCCGCTGAAGCGGGCCCAGACGCTGGCCGACGCCAAGGACAAGATCACCACGATCTACGTCAAGGCGAACGACTCGCAGCAGATCGACGCGGTCAAGTCCGCGATCACGAAGAACATCGAGGGCACCGACGTCACCACCTCGGCCGACCTCGCCGCCACCGTCTCCGGTTCGCTGTCCACCGCCTCCGACCTCGCCGGCGGCGTCGGCAAGTGGCTGTCGATCACGGTCCTGGTGGCCGCCTTCCTCGTGGCCGGTCTGCTGACCTCCTCGGCGGTCTCCCGCCGGGTGCGCGAGTTCGGCACGCTCAAGGCGCTCGGCTGGCGCTCGGGCCGGGTGACGCGCCAGGTGGTCGGCGAGGCCGTGGTCAACGGCCTGATCGGCGGGGCGCTCGGCATCGCGGTGGGGCTCGCGGGCGCCTACGCGGTCACCGCGGCGAGCCCGACGCTCCAGGCCCAGCTCGGCGGCGGGTCGAGCGGCGGCTCCGGGGGCGGCGGGTTCGGCGGGGGCGGGTTCGGTGGCGGTGGCGGCGGTTTCGGTGGCGGTGGCTTCGGCGGAGGCGGGCGGCAGGCAGCCGCCAAGACGCTGGACATCGCGCTGACCGCGCCCGTCAGCATCACCACCATCGTCATCGCGGTCGCCCTCGCCGTGACCGGCGGCCTCGTCGCCGGCGCCTTCGGCGGCTGGCGCGCCTCGCGGCTCCGCCCGGCGGACGCGCTGCGCCGGGTGGCGTAGACCGCCGGCGCCCGCCGTCCCCGTCGTACCCGCCACGCATCCAGGAGTCACGCCATGTACCAACTCACCGCCGTCACCAAGACCTACGCCCGGGGCCGGGCCACCGTCCGTGCCCTGGACGGCGTCGACCTGGCCATCGCCGCCGGCGACCGGCTCGTCATCCAGGGCCCCACCGGCGGCGGCAAGTCCACGCTGCTGCAACTTCTCGGCGCGCTGGACCGGCCCACCACCGGCGAGGTGGTGCTCGACGGCACCGACCTCGCCAAGCTGCCCGAGGCCCGGCTGACCAGGGTGCGCAGCGAGAACATCGGCTTCGTCTTCCAGTCCTTCAACCTCATCCCGACGCTCACCGCCCAGGAGAACGTCGAGACGGCGCTGGTGCCGCTCGGCGTGAAGGCGAAGCAGCGCCGCGAACGCGCCGCCGAGGTGCTGGCGTCGGTGGGGCTCGGCGAGCGCCTCGGACACCTGCCCGCCGAGATGTCCGGCGGCCAGCAGCAGCGCGTCGCCATCGCCCGCGCGCTGGTGAAGGAGCCGAAGGTGCTGCTCGCCGACGAACCCACCGGCAACCTCGACGAGTCGACGCGCGACGAGATCATGGAGGTGCTCGACCGGATGTGGCGGGAGCGGGGGCTGACCTTCGTGATGGTCACCCACGACTCGGCGATCGCGCGCAAGGCGCCCCGTCTCGCGACGATCCGCAAGGGCCGGATCACCGTCAAGGAGAACGCCTCGGCCTGACGCCAGGGTGCGGGGGTGGGCGCCGGTTCAGCCCAGGGGCTCACCGGACGACGACCGTCCGGCGGGCCCCGCCGCGTCCCTGCCCCGGCGGTCGGCCGCGTCGGCGCCCCAGCTGGCCAGCAGCCGCAGCGCCTCGGCCGAGGGGGAGCCCGGCTCGGCGTGGTAGGTCACCAGGGACTGCTGCGCGTCGTCCACCAGGCGGAACGTCTCGAACGACAGGGTCAGGTCGCCCACCAGCGGGTGCCGCATCCGCTTGGCGCCGTGGCTCTTCTCCTTGACGTCGTGCGCGGCCCACAGCCGCCGGAACTCCTCGCTCTTCACCGACAACTCCCCGACCAGCTGCGACAGTCGCGGGTCGTCCGGGTGCCGGCCCGCGTCCATCCGCAGGAAGCCGACCATGTCCGACGCCTTCTGGTCCCAGTCCACGAACAGCGCGCGGCAGTCCGGGTCGAGGAAGACCAGTCGCGCCCAGTTCCGCTCCTGCGCCGGCAGCCGGCCCCAGTCGCCGAAGAGGGCGGCGGCCATCCGGTTCCAGGCCAGGATGTCGGAGCGGCGGCCGGTGACGTAGGCCGGCACCGTCTCGATCGAGTCGAGCAGCTGGGTCAGCCCCGCCCGCACCTGCTGCGCCCGCGCGGCGGGGTGGCGGCGCTGCGGCCCGGGCTTCGCCAGGTGCATCAGGTGCGCGTGCTCGGCGTCGGACAGCCGCAGCGTGCGGGCGATGGCGTCCAGGATCTCCGCGGAGACGTTGCGGCCGTTGCCCTGCTCCAGGCGTGTGTAGTACGCCACGGAGACCCCGGCGAGCTGCGCCAGCTCCTCCCGGCGCAGCCCAGGCACCCGGCGCTGCCGGCCGAACCCTTCCAGGCCCACCTCCTCCGGCTTCAGCCGGGCCCGGCGGGTGCGCAGGAACTCGCTCAGCTCGGCGCGGCGGTCCAGGCCGGCGGCTGCTTCCTGCGGGGCCTGCGGGGCCTGCGGGGCCTGCGGGGTGTCGGGCGGGCCGGGTGCTTCGGGTCGTTCCTCGGACATACCCTCCAGTATTCCCGGTCCTACGCACACCGGCCTGACCCTGCCGGTGGTACGCACGGCGAACGTACGCAAAGCCGTGGCCTGGGTGGATGCCGGCGACTCGGGCAGGCTGGAGCCCGTTACCCACGATCACCGCTATTGCTAGGAGACCCCCGGCATGACCACCGTTGCCGCGTACGCAGCCCCCGCCGCGAAGGCCCCGCTGGAGCGGACCACCATCGAGCGGCGCGAGGTCCGCGCGCACGACGTGCTGATCGACATCAAGTTCGCCGGCATCTGCCACTCCGACATCCACCAGGCCCGCGAGGGCTGGGGCGAGGCCATCTTCCCGATGGTCCCCGGCCACGAGATCGCGGGCGTCGTCTCCGAGGTCGGCCCCGAGGTGACCAAGTACGCCGTCGGCGACCGGGTCGGCGTCGGCTGCATGGTCGACTCCTGCCGCGAGTGCGACAACTGCAAGGCCGGCCTGGAGCAGTACTGCGCCCAGGGCAACGTGCCGACGTACAACGGCGTCGGCAAGGACGGGCAGCCCACCTACGGCGGCTACGCGGAGCAGGTCGTCGTCGACGAGTCCTTCGTCCTGCGCATCCCCGAGGGCATCGCCCTGGACGAGGCCGCGCCGCTGCTCTGCGCCGGCATCACCACCTACTCCCCGCTGCGGCACTGGAACGCCGGCCCCGGCAAGAAGGTCGCCGTCGTCGGCATGGGCGGGCTCGGGCACATGGCCGTCAAGCTCGCGCACGCCCTCGGCGCCGAGGTGACCGTGCTGTCGCAGTCCCTGCGCAAGAAGGACGACGGGCTGCGGCTCGGCGCCGACCACTACTACGCCACCAGCGACGAGGCCACCTTCAAGGAGCTGGCCGGCAGCTTCGACCTGATCGTCTCGACCGTTTCCGCGCCGCTCGGCCTCGACACCTACCTGGGGCTGCTGAAGGTCGACGGCGCCTTCGTCAACGTCGGCGCGCCCGAGGAGCCGGTCTCCCTCAACCTCTTCTCGGTCATCGGCGGCCGCAAGACGCTCGCCGGCTCCGCCATCGGCGGCATCCCCGAGACGCAGGAGATGCTCGACTTCTGCGCCGAGCACGGGATCGGCGCGGAGATCGAGCTGATCGCGGCCTCGGAGATCAACGAGGCGTACGAGCGGGTCCTGAACAGCGACGTGCGCTACCGGTTCGTGATCGACACGGCGACGATCTGACCCGCCGGACGTCCGTCGTACGGAGGTCCACAGGCGGCCGGGGCCGCGGCGCGAGGCGGCGATCCTCGGGGCCCCGGTCCGCCGGCACCGCCGTCGGCTAGATTCCTGGCGTGGACGCATCCGTGAGCGCGCTGGTCGTCGCCGTCGTCGGTGTCTGCGGCACGCTGCTCTCCGGCATCCTCGTCCACCGCGGCGCCATCCGGTCCAAGGCGCTGGAGCTCGACCACGCGGAGCGGCAGCGGCGCGAGGACCGCCTGGTGGCGGCGGGCCGGGAGAGCGCGGCCGAACGCAAGGCGGCGTACCGGGAGTTCAACCAACGGCTCCGCCAGTTCCACCAGGTGCTGTGGAACGACCACCTGGCCCTGGAGACCGGGCAGGCCGCGCCGGACCGGACGCGGGAACGGGACGAGCCCCGCCACGCCCTGCGCGACGTGTACGCCGAGGTGCAGATCGTGGTCCCCGACCAGGTGCTCGCCGCCGGCGGCGGACTCGTGCACCGCCTCAACCACATCCACCGCCTGCTCGCGCAGCACGAGCAGGGCACCGTGGCCGACGAGACCCCGGACCAGATCAAGGAACGCCTGCTCAGCGCGTCGGAGGCCCTGTACGAGGTACGCCAGACCATGCGACGCGACCTCGGCGTCTCCGACCTCCCGGTCGAACGACCGGAGGGCTACGGCGCCGACTGAGCCGGGCGCCGAAGAGGCCCGGCCACATCCGCCGAGGGCGCCTTCGGCCACCGGATCTCCCGCCCCGGAATCGCTCGGCGCCCACGGGTGTTGTGGGGGGTGGACGGGTCCGGCGACCCGGATGACCGAGTCGACAGAGTGTGGAGGGCCGTGATGGCCGCGCAGACGCAGAGGGCCGTGCTGGCGGGGGGATGCTTCTGGGGGATGGAGGAGCTGGTCCGTCGGCTCCCGGGCGTCACCGGGACCCGGGTCGGGTACACCGGCGGCGACGTGCCGAACGCGACGTACCGGAACCACGGCACGCACGCGGAGGCCATCGAGATCCGCTACGACCCCGAGCGGACCGACTACCGCGCGCTCCTGGAGTTCTTCTTCCAGATCCACGACCCGAGCACGAAGAACCGCCAGGGCAACGACATCGGCCTCAGCTACCGCTCGGCGATCTACTACGTCGACGACGAGCAGAAGCGGATCGCCGAGGACACCATCGCGGACGTGGACGCCTCCGGCCTGTGGCCCGGCAAGGTCGTCACCGAGGTGGAGCCGGTCGGCCCCTTCTGGGAGGCCGAGCCCGAGCACCAGGACTACCTCCAGCGGTACCCGAACGGCTACACCTGCCACTTCCCGCGCCCGGGCTGGAAGCTGCCCGCCCGGAGCGAGGGGTAGCCAGGGCTCAGTGGGGCAGCGTGGCCGGGCTGCCCCCGTTCGCCTCGTACCCCGCCACCGCCAGCGCGCGGTGGTCCGCGAACGCGGCCGCCGGGTCGGACGACAGGGTCCAGGGCAGCGCCCCCACATGGCCGTCGACCACTATGAGCTGGTTCATCGCCTCCGCCCAGCGCTCGCCGCGCACCAGGAAGAAGACCAGCAGGTGCCGGACATGGGCCTGCATCGGGTCGTCGGGGCGGGCGGCGTGCGCCGCGTGCAGCGCGCCGTGCACCGCCTTGGTGACGACCTCGCTCTGGTGGAAGCCCCTGACCAGATTGACCTCCGGCAGGTGCTCGAAGACCGCGAACAGCGGCAGCGCGGCGAGCAGCGAGCCGTGCGGGGCGCGCGCCGCGGCGGCCTCCGCGAAGGAGTAGGCCAGCTCGCGGGAGCCGTGCCACTTCTCGCACCAGTAGTGCAGGGCGGCCAGGTGGGCGCCCATGTGGTTCGGGGCGCGGTCCAGGATCTTCAGCCAGAGCTGCTCGAACTCCTCCCGCGGATAGCCGAGGCCGCGGGCCACCGACAGCTCGACGATGTACGGGACCGGATCACCGGGGGCGAGCAGCGCCGCCTGCGCGCACGCCGCCTTCGCCTCCTCCATGATGATCCGGAACTCGTCCGTGCCCGGCGTCGCCGTCCGCCACGCCTGCTGCACCAGGAACTCGGCGTGCACCGCCGCACCGCCCGGGTCCTTGGGCGCCTCGGCCCGCCACACCCGCAGCCACTGCCCGCCGGGCACCTCGCCGACCCCGCCCGGCCGCTGCGCCAGCTCCAGGGACGCGGCGCCGGCGAAGGCCTGCACGCGCTGCCAGCGCCGCTCGCCCTCCACCTCGGTGCCGGCCAGGAGCTGCCGCGCGCCCCGGTAGTCATGGGTGCGCTGCACCAGGTCCAGGACGTCCAGCAGGTCCTGGTCGGGGCCCGGCATGCGGACGTCCAGCTCCTCCTCGCGGGCGAAGCCGTAGTTCGCCGGGTCCGCGGCATCCGGATGGCCGGGCGGGACCAGGCCCACCGCACCGCGCCGGCGCCGCAGGACGGGCACCAGCACCACACTGATCATGGCGACCGCCATCAGGACCCACAGAATCTCCATGTCCCCAGCGAACCAGAACCCGACGCCCCTTGGCGAACCCGGTCCGCGGTCTGTGGAAAACCAGCGTGGGCGGGCTGTGGAGACCCATGCGGGCGCCCGCCGCACTACTCTCAGGCCCATGAGCGACAGGCACATCAGTCAGCACTTCGAGACCCTCGCGATCCACGCGGGCAACACCGCCGACCCCCTGACGGGCGCGGTCGTCCCGCCGATCTACCAGGTGTCGACCTACAAGCAGGACGGCGTGGGCGGACTGCGCGGCGGCTACGAGTACAGCCGCAGCGCCAACCCGACCCGCACCGCCCTCGAGGAGAACCTCGCCGCGCTGGAGGGCGGCCGGCGCGGTCTCGCGTTCGCCTCCGGGCTGGCGGCCGAGGACTGCCTGTTGCGGACCCTGCTGAGCCCCGGCGACCACGTCGTCATCCCCAACGACGCCTACGGCGGCACCTTCCGGCTGTTCGCCAAGGTCGCCACGCGGTGGGGCGTCGAGTGGTCGGTGGCCGACACCGGCGACGCCGCGGCCGTGCGCGCCGCGCTCACCCCGAAGACCAAGGTCGTGTGGGTGGAGACGCCGTCCAACCCGCTGCTCGGCATCACCGACATCGCCGCCCTCGCCCAGGTCTCCCGCGAGGCCGGCGCCCGCCTCGTCGTCGACAACACCTTCGCCACGCCGTACCTCCAGCAGCCGCTGGCGCTCGGCGCGGACGTCGTCGTGCACTCCCTCACCAAGTACATGGGCGGCCACTCGGACGTCGTCGGCGGCGCGCTGGTCGTCCAGGACCAGGCGCTGGCCGAGGAGCTGGCCTTCCACCAGAACGCGATGGGCGCGGTCGCCGGGCCCTTCGACTCCTGGCTGGTGCTGCGCGGCACCAAGACGCTGGCGGTGCGCATGGACCGGCACAGCGAGAACGCCGGGAAGGTGGCGGAGATGCTCAGCCGGCACCCGCGCGTGACCGGCGTCTTCTACCCGGGGCTGCCCGAGCACCCCGGGCACGAGGTCGCCGCGAAGCAGATGCGGGCGTTCGGCGGCATGGTGTCCTTCCGCGTCACCGGCGGCGAGGAGGCGGCCGTCGCGGTCTGCGACCGGGCGAAGGTCTTCACGCTCGGCGAGTCCCTCGGCGGCGTCGAGTCCCTGATCGAGCACCCGGGCCGGATGACCCACGCCTCCACCGCGGGCTCGGCCCTGGAGGTCCCCGCCGACCTGGTCCGCCTGTCGGTCGGCATCGAGAACGCCGACGACCTCCTGGAGGACCTCCAGCAGGCCCTCGGCTAGGCGCCGGAGGGGAGTCTCACCAGGTCTCCCAGCCCGTCACGGGTGGGGTCGTCTCCGACGGCGGCTCCACCCAGGGGCGTACGTGCAGCGCCCACACCGCGAACGCCACGGCCACCGCGGTCAGCGCCAGCCACAGCAGCCGGCGGGCGGCCCGGCGGCGGCGCAGCGCGCGGGCGCCGCGGCGCACCACGTCGGCGTACAGCTCGGGCGGCACGCGGGGCGGCGACTGCGCCATGATGCCGCGCGCGGCGGCCTCCCGCTGGGCCCGGTTCACGGCGTCGCCGCCCGTACCCCCGTCACCGGCGGGGCCGGGCGGGCCGCCGGCGGGTGCAACACGGTGGCGGTCGCCCGGTCGCAGACGGTGTGTACGCGCTCCACCGGCAGTCCGAGGAGCGCGGCCGTCTGCTCTTCGGCCACCCCCTCGTGCAGTCGCAGCACCAGGATCAGGCGCTCCTGCGGGGCGAGCGCGGCCAGCGGTCCGGCCGGGCGGCGGCGGGAGCGGGTCAGGCCGCCCAGGAGTCCGCCGTGCCGGTGCCAGGCCCCGCGGGCGAAGCGGGTGGCCAGGTGGCGGCGGGCCCGGTCGTAGGGGTCCTCGCCGCGCAGCCGGTCCCAGTGGGCGTAGGTGTGGGCGAGGGCGAGGGTCAGCAGCCGGCGCGCGTGCGGGTTGCCGTCGGACGGCTCGGCGGTGAGCAGCGTGGCGGTGTGCAGCAACCGCCCGGACGCGCCCGCGGCGAACGCCTCGAAGCCCCGGGCTCGGCGCGCGTCCCGGGAGCCCTGTCGTGCTCGCACCGCGCCTCCTCCCTGGAGGGCGACCCCGGAAGCTCCGGGCCCCGGGCTCTCATGTCTGGGCTCTCATATGAGGCCAGCGGCGACCGCAGGTCAAGGGTCAGGAGCCCTGCGGTGCCTCCGGGCCGGTCGGGCCCTGCGGGGACATCCGCGCGGACAGCGCCCCGTTGAACCGCGTCAGCAGGGTGCAGAACGCCTCGCGCTCCTCGGGCGCCCAGTCGTGGGTCAGCTCCGCCATCAGCGTGCGCCGGGAGGAGCGCACCTCGTCCAGGCGGGCCAGGCCGCGCGGGGAGAGCTGGAGCACCACGGCGCGACCGTCCTCGGGGTGCGAGGTGCGCTTGACCAGCCCGGTGTCGACCAGCGGCGCCACCTGCCGGGTGACCGTGGAGGAGTCGATGCCCATGCTCGCGGCGAGCGCCTTGACCCCCATCGGGCCCTCCTTGTCCAGCCGGTTCAGCAGCAGGTAGGCGGCGCGGTCCATGGAGTTGCGCACCTGCCCGACCCCGCCGAGGCGGGTCTGTTCGGCACGGCGGGCGAACAGCGCGACCTCGTGCTGCAGCGTGTCGAGAAGACCGGGGTCGCCGGCGGTCGTCATGTCCATCGACATTTCGGGTGTTGTGGGCATGGCCGGGGGCTCACTTCGTGGAGGGCTGGCTGATTGGGGGACAGGGTACGCGGCCGGGCTGCGGGACGTACCGGCGCTGTGGAAAGCCGGTCTCGGAGGTTGGTCACAGCGGCCCTTCCCTCCGGTGAACTGCGATGCTGGACGCATGAGCTACAGCACGGCGACCGCCGTCGGGCCGGTCACCCTCGACGACGTACGCGGAGCCCGGAAGATGCTCTCGGGGGTCTCCCGGATGACGGCGCTGGAGGGCAGCAGGCACCTGTCCTCCCTGGTCGGCGCGCCGGTGCACCTGAAGTGCGAGAACCTCCAGCGCACGGGTTCCTTCAAGCTGCGCGGCGCCTACGTCCGGATCGCCGGGCTGCTGCCGGAGGAGCGGGCGGCCGGGGTGGTCGCGGCCAGCGCGGGCAACCATGCGCAGGGGGTGGCGCTCGCCTCCTCGCTGCTCGGCGTGCGCTCGACGGTGTTCATGCCCAAGGGTGCCCCGCTGCCCAAGGTCAGCGCCACCCGGGAGTACGGCGCCGAGGTGCGGCTGCACGGCCAGGTGGTCGACGAGACGCTGGCCGCCGCGCAGGAGTACGCGGAGCGGACCGGCGCGGTCTTCATCCACCCCTTCGACCACCCCGACGTCATCGCGGGACAGGGCACGGTCGGCCTGGAGATCCTGGAGCAGTGCCCGGAGGTGCGGACGGTCGTGGTCGGCGTCGGCGGGGGCGGCCTGCTGGCCGGGATCGCCGTCGCGGTGAAGGCGGTCCGGCCGGACGTGCGGGTCGTCGGCGTGCAGGCGGCGGGGGCGGCGGCGTACCCGCCCTCGCTGGCGGCGGGCCGGCCGGTGGCGGTGGAGCACCCGGCCACGATGGCGGACGGCATCAGGGTCGGGCGGCCGGGCGAGGTGCCGTTCGGGATCATCCGCGAGCTGGTGGACGAGGTGCGCACGGTCTCGGAGGACGAGCTGTCCACCGCGCTGCTGCTCTGCCTGGAGCGGGCCAAGCTGGTGGTGGAGCCGGCCGGGGCGAGCCCGGTGGCGGCGCTGCTGAGCGATCCGGGGACCTTCGCGGGGCCGGTGGTGGCGGTGCTGTCCGGCGGCAACGTGGACCCGGTGCTGATGGAGGGCGTGCTGCGGCACGGCATGGCCGCGCAGGGCCGGTACCTCGCGGTCCGGCTGCGCCTCACGGACCGGCCGGGCGCGCTGGCGACGCTGCTCGGGGTGCTGTCGGCGGCCGACGCCAACGTGCTGGACGTGAGCCACCTGCGCACCGATCCGCGGCTCGGGCTCACGGAGGCGGAGGTGGAGCTGCACCTGGAGACGAAGGGCTCGGAGCACTGCGCCGAGGTCGGGCGGGCGCTGCGGGAGGCGGGGTACACGGTCGCGGGCTGAGGCGCCGCGGGCTGACGCCGTGTCACTCGTTCGGGCAAATGCATTGTGAGACGCGATACATCGCGTTATCGTGAGTCACGTCTCACACACCACACAGGCGCAGACGATGCAGACGATATGGGGGCTCACATGCCAGGCGCCATCTATGCCGAAGGTCTGGTGAAGACCTTCGGCAAAGTCAGGGCTCTGGACGGCGTCGATCTCGACGTTCCCGAGGGCACGGTGCTGGGCCTGCTCGGGCCCAACGGCGCGGGCAAGACGACCGCCGTGCGCTGCCTGACCACCCTGCTCCGCCCCGACAGCGGCAAGGCGGTCGTCGCCGGGCTCGACGTGCTCACGCAGCCCAACGAGGTGCGGCGCTCGATCGGCCTGTCCGGCCAGTTCGCCGCGGTCGACGAGTACCTGACCGGCCGGGAGAACCTCCAGATGGTCGGCCGGCTCTACCAGATGCGGGCGGGCGCCGCGAAGGCCCGGGCCGGCGAGCTGCTGGAGCAGTTCCATCTCGCGGACGCCGCCGACCGCCCCGCGAAGACCTACTCGGGAGGCATGCGCCGCCGGCTCGACCTGGCCGCGGCGCTGGTGGTCTCGCCGCCCGTGATGTTCATGGACGAGCCGACGACCGGCCTCGACCCGCGCAACCGGCAGCAGCTGTGGGAGGTCATCAAGCAGCTGGTCTCCGGCGGCACCACCCTGCTGCTGACCACGCAGTATCTGGAGGAGGCCGACCACCTCGCCCATGACATCGCGGTCGTCGACCAGGGCCGGGTCATCGCCCGCGGCACCTCCGACGAGCTGAAGGCCCGCACCGGCGGCGAGCGCGTGGAGGTGGTGGTCCACGAGCGCGACCACATCAGCACCGCCGCCGAGGTGCTCACCGGCTTCGGCAAGGGCTCGGCCACCGTGGAGGAGCACACCCGCAAGCTCACCGTCCCGGTCAGCGGCGGCGCCAAGCTGCTCGCCGAGGTGATCCGCGAGCTGGACGCCCGCGGCATCGAGATCGACGACATCGCCCTGCGCCGGCCCACCCTCGACGACGTCTTCCTCTTCCTCACCGGCCACGCGGCCGAGGAGGGCGAGCAGGGCGGCGCGAGCGGCGAGGGCGGCCCCACCGAGGAGAGTGCCCAGTGAGCGCCGTCACCGACGCCGTGCGGGCCGGGTCGCCCGGCAACCCGCTCGTCCAGTCCGTCCGGGACTCCCTCGTGGTGGCCCGACGGAACCTGATCCGCATGACCCGGATCCCCGAGGTCGTCATCTTCGGCCTGATCCAGCCGATCATGTTCGTGGTGCTGTTCAGCTACGTCTTCGGCGGCTCGATCAACGTCCCCGGCGCCGGCCTCAGCGCCTCCGGCTACCGCGAGTTCCTGATGGCGGGCATCTTCGCGCAGACCGTCACCTTCGCCACCGCCGGAGCGGGCGCGGGCATCGCCGACGACATGCACAAGGGCCTCATCGACCGCTTCCGCTCGCTGCCGATGAGCCGCGGCGCGGTCCTCACCGGCCGCACCCTCGCGGACCTGGTGCAGACGACCCTGACCCTGGTGGTCCTCGCCCTCGTCGCCGTCCTCGTCGGCTGGCGCACCCACGAGAACGCCGGGAAGGTCCTCGCCGGATTCGGCCTGCTGCTCCTGCTCGGGTACGCGTTCTCCTGGATCGGTGCCCTGATCGGCCTGACCGTGCGCACCCCGGAGGCGGCGACCTCGGGTGGCCTGATCTGGCTCTTCCCGCTGACCTTCATCTCCAACGCGTTCGTCCCGTCCGACAACATGCCGACCCTGCTGCGGGTCATCGCCGAGTGGAACCCGTTCAGCGCCACGGTCCAGGCGTGCCGCCAGATGTTCGGCAACCTTCCCCAGGGCTATCCGGTCCCGGACGCCTGGCCGATGCAGCACCCGGTGTGGGCGTCGCTGATCTGGTCCGTGGTGATCGTCCTGGTCTTCAGATCGCTGGCGGTGCGCAAGTACCGCTCGGCCACCGCGTGAGGGCCCCGTCATGACGACGCCCCCGGCGCTGTCCGTGTGGACGGCGCCGGGGGCGGGTCGGAGACGTGTGGTGGGCCGGGTCAGCCGTTGTAGGGCTCGGCCTTGAGGATCTTCACCGAGGCCGCCTTGCCGTTGGGCAGCTCGTACTCCGCGTCGTCGCCGACCTTGTGGCCGATGACGCCGGAGCCCAGCGGGGACTGCGGGGAGTAGGTCTCGATGTCGGTGCTCGCGTACTCGCGCGAGGCGAGCAGGAAGGTCAGCGTGTCGTCCTCGTCGCCGTCGAAGGCGATCGTGACGACCATGCCGGGCGCGACCGCGCCGTTGGCGGCCGGCGCCTCACCCACCTTGGCGCTCTCGAGCAGCTGGGTCAGCTGGCGCACGCGGAGCTCCTGCTTGCCCTGCTCCTCCTTGGCCGCGTGGTACCCGCCGTTCTCGCGCAGGTCCCCCTCCTCGCGCGCGGCGGCGATCTTGGCAGAGATCTCGGTGCGCGCGGGACCAGTAAGGTACGCAAGCTCTTCCTTGAGCTTGTTGTACGCCTCCTGGGTCAGCCAGGTGACGTTCTCGCTGGTCTGGGTCACAGGTGCTCCTCGTCGGTACAGGGGATAGGGGATACAAATGAACGCCCTACCCAGAAGCATGTTCCTTCACGGAAGGGCGAAACCACGAGCCTAACAATTCCGTGGCCGAAGGGGGAGGACATAAGCCGCCGGACCGGCGTCGCCCCAGGTCAGTCGGCGTGGCAGCCGAGCAGCTCGGCGGAGGTGCCCCGGGCCTTGGTGCGCAGGGTGACGACCTTGTCGATGCGGGTGGCGTCCTGGTCGAAGCGGAAGTCGGCCCGGCCGACCTCGTCGCCGCTCTCCGCCTGGGAGCGCAGGGTGCAGTAGCCGGCGGCGCCGGAGTCCTTGCGGACCTCCAGGTGCACCTTGACCGCCTGGTCGGAGATCTCGAAGCTGATGACCTCGGCGCTGATCTTGTTCTGGCCGACGTAGTGGTAGCCGAACCAGCCGACGAGCAGGAGCAGCAGCGCGCCGAGCACGCCGCCGACGATCTTGAGGGTGCGGTCGGACCGGGCGGCCGAGGAGCGGCCGTAGCGGCCCTCGGGCACTCGTGTGCTCGCCGTGCTCATGATCGTCCTCTCGGCTGGGGGCCGCCCGTCGCCCTCCGGAATAATCCGTCCCCCGATTCGGTCACTATAGAAGCCGCCCACCGGTCACCCGACCGCCGCCCCTCGCGGGCGCGGACCGACACCACGAGGAAACCGTCTTGACTGACCAGCTGCGACTGATGGCCGTCCACGCCCACCCCGACGACGAGTCGAGCAAGGGCGCGGCCACCATGGCGAAGTACGTGTCCGAGGGGGTGGACGTGCTGGTCGTGACCTGCACGGGCGGTGAGCGCGGCTCCATCCTGAACCCCAAGCTCCAGGGCGACGCCTACATCGAGGAGCACATCCACGAGGTGCGCCAGAAGGAGATGGACGAGGCCCGGGAGATCCTCGGCGTCAAGCAGGAGTGGCTCGGCTTCGTCGACTCCGGGCTGCCCGAGGGCGACCCGCTGCCCCCGCTGCCGGAGGGCTGCTTCGCCCTGGAGGACGTGGAGAAGGCGGCCGGTGAGCTGGTGCGCAAGATCCGTTCGTTCCGGCCGCAGGTGATCACCACCTATGACGAGAACGGCGGTTATCCGCACCCCGACCACATCATGACCCACAAGATCACGATGGTGGCATTCGAGGGCGCGGCGGACACCGAGAAGTACCCCGAGTCCGCGTACGGCCCGGCCTGGCAGCCGCAGAAGGTGTACTACAACCAGGGCTTCAACCGGCCGCGCACCGAGGCGCTGCACGAGGCGCTGCTCTCCCGCGGCCTGGAGTCGCCCTACGGGGACTGGCTCAAGCGCTGGTCGGAGTTCGAGCGCAAGGAGCGCACGCTGACCACGCACGTGCCCTGCGCGGACTTCTTCGAGATCCGCGACAAGGCGCTGATCGCGCACGCCACGCAGATCGACCCCGACGGCGGCTGGTTCCGGGTGCCGATGGAGCTCCAGAAGGAGGTCTGGCCCACCGAGGAGTACGAGCTGGCCAAGTCCCTCGTGGACACCTCCCTCCCCGAGGACGACCTCTTCGCGGGCATCCGCGACAATGCCTGACATGAGCGCAAGCCTCGCAGTGACGCACCTCGTCCCGCTCGCCGAGATCGACGAGAACAAGGTCACCCCCGGCATCCTCGGCTTCATCGTCTTCGCGGTGATGGCCCTTGCGGTGTGGGGGCTGATGAAGTCCATGAACCGGCACATGGGCAAGGTCGACTTCAAGGAGCCCCCGACCTCCTCCTCGGCCTCCGCCGACGGCGCCGAGGGCTCCTCCTCCGACAGGGCCTAGCGGCCCGCTCCGACAGGTCCTAGCGGCCCGCCGGGACCGGTACGCCCATCACCTCGCGGGCGTGCCGGTCGGGGACCATGCCCAGGCGCCAGCCCTGCCAGCCGTCCTCCAGGCGCACCCCGCGCTCCAGGAGGAGGGCGAAGGCGCCGGCGTAGTCGTCCAGCTTGGAGTCGCGCGCCGGGTGCCCGGCGCGGGCGAGCTGGGCCAGCTCCTCCTGCGCCACCGCCGTACCGATCTCCACCCCGCCGGGGGCCGCGTACGGCAGCAGGGTGCAGCGCAGGAAGCGCGCCCAGTCCTCGCCCCGCCGGTCCCCGTACGCCGCGAACAGCACCGCCGCCTCGTCGCACAGGGCGAGCGCCTGGGCGGCCCGGGCGTTGCCGGCGTCCACCACGGCCAGCTCCAGACAGGTCCACGCCTCCCCGTGCCCGACGCCGACGCGCTGGAAGTCGGCGCGCGCGTCGACCAGGAGCTGGCGGGCGAAGCCGGAGTTGCGCAGCGAGCCCGTCTGCGCGGCCCGCTGGTCCCGGGTGACCCGCGCCGAGTGGTGCCGGGCGCAGGCCAGGCCGTACACGTCGCGCATCCGGGAGAACATGGTGCGCGAGCGCTCCAGCTCCCGCACGGCACTGTCCCGGTCGCCGGTCTCCTCCAGGGCCTGCCCGAGGTAGTAGACCGTCCACGCCTCGCCGCGCGCGTCCTCGTTCTCCCGGTGCCGGGCCGCCGCCGCGCGCAGCTCCGCGACCGCCTCCGTGGCCCCGCCCGCCACCAGCCGGGCCCGGGCCAGCTGGGTCAGCGCCCACGCCTCGCCGCGGGCGTCGCGGGTGCGGCCGTACAGCTCCAGGGCGGTGCGCAGGTCCGCCTCCGCCGCCGGGACCTCGCCGGTGCGCAGCCGGAGCTGCCCGAGCTGGAAGTGCGCCCACGCCTGGCCGTGCAGGGACTCGCCCGCGCGGTGCAGCGTCAGGGACTCGGTGAGCAGGTCGAGGGCCTCGGCGAGGCGGGCCCGGTCGCGCTGCACCGCCGCCAGGGCGTGCAGCGTCCAGGCGCGGTCGGTGTCCAGGGCCGGGGACGCCTGGAGGTCGAGGGCCTCGCGCAGCCTGGCCGCGGCCTCGGTGAGGTTGCCCTGGTGGTGCAGGGTGATGCCGAGCGAGCACAGGGCGCGGGCCGCGCCCGCGTCGTGATGGGCCTCGCGGTAGAGGTCGACCACCGAGGTCAGGGTGGTGCGCGCGGTGTCCAGCTCGCCCAGCTGGCGGGCCGCGATGCCGGTGCGCCACTGCACCGAGCGGACCAGGAGCCCCTGGTCCACGGACTGGGCCAGGTCGTTGATCTCGCCGAGCCGGTACAGGTCGCCGCGGAGCAGGCAGTAGTCGCACAGCGCGCCCAGCAGGTTCAGCACCGGGCCCTGGTCGACGCCCTCGGCGTGCCGCAGGGCCGCCGTGATGAAGCTCGACTCGTCGTCCAGCCAGCGCAGCGCCTCGTCCAGGGAGGTGAAGCCGTGCGGGCCGAAGCGGTCCGAGCGGGTGGACATGTTGCCGTCGACCAGGCGGAGCACCGAGTCGGCCAGCTCGGCGTAGTTGGTGATCAGCCGCTCCTGGGCCGCCGCCCGCTCGCCCGGCTCCTCCTCGTCGGCGAGCCGGGCCGACGCGAAGGCGCGCACCAGGTCGTGCAGCCGGTAGCGGCTGCCCCGCACGTGGTCGATCAGGCCGGCCGCGGCCAGCGCCGCCAGCTGCTTGGCCGCTGCGCTCTCGTCGGCGCCGAGCAGCGCGGCGGCGGCCGCCGCGCCCAGCGAGGTGCGCCCGGCGAGCGCGAGGCGGCGCAGCAGCCGCCGGGCGGGCTCCGGCTGGTCGGTGTAGCGCAGCCACAGGGCCCGCTCGGCCGGCGCCACCGGCCCGTACGCGCCGAGGTCGGCCGCCAGGGCGCGCGGTGAGCGCGGGCCCAGCGAGGAGCCGGCGATCCGCAGGGCGAGCGGCAGCCCGCCGCACATCTGCCGGATCCGCTCCGCCGACTCGGCGTCGTAGGGTCCTGAGGCGTCCTCGGCGGCGGCGCCGAGCAGCTCCTCCGCGCCGGCCGCGTCCAGCTCCCGCACCGGCAGGTGGTGCACCCGGGCCGGCAGGTCGGCGGGCAGCGCGAGGGGCGTGCGGGCGGTGACCAGGACCAGGCTGTCGGAGCGCTCGGGCACCAGCGTGCGCACCTGCTCCGGGTCCGAGGCGTCGTCCAGGACGATGGTGACCGGCACGCCCGCCAGATGCTGGTGGTACAGCTCGCTCAGCCGCCCGACCTGCTGGTCCGCCGAGGCCCGCTCGCGGAAGAGGAGCTGCTCGCGGGGTGCGCCGAGCCGGTTCAGCAGGTGCAGCAGGGCGTCCCGGGTGGGCAGCGGCGGCTCCTCGGCGCTGTCGCCGCGCAGGTCCACCACGCAGGCGCCGCGGAAGTGGTCGCGCAGCTCGTGCGCGGCCCGTATCGCCAGGGCGGTACGGCCGCTGCCGGGCTCGCCGTGCAGCACCACGACCGTCGGCAGCGTCTCCGTGCCGGCCCGGGCGGACTGCACCCACTGACGCAGCCGGTCCCGCTCCGTGCGCCGCCCCGCGAAGGCGCCCCGCGGCTCCGGGAGCTGCCCGAAGGACTGCTCCAGGACGCTGCGCCCGCGGGCCGCCGCGCTCTTGTCGGCGCCCCGCAGCCGCGACGCGCCCTTCTTCGGCCCGGTGGACGCGGCGAGCATCCGCTGCTGGTCCAGGAAGGGCCGGATGCCCCGCACGTCGAGGGCGGTCAGCCACTGCAGCCGCAGCTGCTCCGGCCCGCCCGGCTGGCCGGCCGCGCCGGCGCGGTGGTGGGCGGCGGGCACATGGGTGCCGGCCACCTTGACCACGGTCGCCGCCGCGCCGACCACGCCGACGCTCACCCCGGCGCCCACCGCCGTGCCCGCGCCGGTGCCCAGCGCGAGGTCGGCGACGGCGGCGGCGACGGCCGCCACGGCGGCCACCAGCAGGGGGGTGCCGGCGCCGTCACGGGCGTAGCGCTGGCCGAAGGTGAGCCGGCCCGCGGCGGCCTCGTCCACCGCCCGGGTGTAGGCGTCGTACTCCTCGGCGGCCGAGGCCGCCATCGCGTCCAGCGCGCCGCGCGCCCGGGACAGCAGCACCTTGCCGTCCGTACGCCCGCCCGAGCGGCGCACCTCCTCCTCCACGGCCCGCGCAAGCAGCCGCTCGGCCTCCGCCCGATGACTGTCCCGCATCCTCGCGCCCCCTCCGGCGGCGTCCGCGTCCCCCGGGAGCCCCCGCCGCCACCCGGGTGCTCCGGCCCGTCCCGGGGTCCTTCCCCGGTTGGCGGCCGGTCAAGTGCGTGGCCGGTGGTCAACCGCTCGTGACCCGCCGTGAACTGGGGTGACTCAGGACAGGAAGGGCACTTGTAGGAGTGTACGAAGAGCTGTCGCCGCCCTCCTGGCCTCTTCATGTCTTCCACCCCTATCTGGTCCGCGGCGGCCCGCGGTGTACTCCTCACACAAGGCGAGTCAGGACGCGAAGGCCCTCCGTTTTCCGAACGAAAGAAGTTCACCGTGACCGTGCAGACCCAAGAAGCGAGCGTCCAGGACCACGAGCGCGCCTGGCTGGACGAGGCGATCCGGGTGGCCACCGAGAGCGTCGCCAACGGCGGCGGCCCGTTCGGCGCCCTGATCGCCCGGGGCAGCGAGATCGTCTGCCTCGGGAACAACCAGGTCACCAAGAACCTGGATCCGACCGCGCACGCCGAGGTGACCGCGATGCGCGCCGCCTGCAAGGAGCTGGGCACCTTCTCGCTGGAGGGCTGCGTCCTGGTCACCTCGTGCGAGCCCTGTCCGATGTGCCTGTCCTCCGCGCTGTGGGCCCGGGTGGACCGGATCGTCTTCTGCGCCGACCGGCACGACGCGGCGGTGGCCGGCTTCGACGACCGCAGGTTCTACGACCTCTTCGAGAAGCAGCCCGCCTCGATGTGGCCGATGCGGGTCGAGCAGCTCGACCTGCCGAACCGCACGGCGCCGTTCGACGCGTGGCTGGCCAAGTCGGACCGCGTCGACTACTGACGCGCCCGCGCCGGGGGACGGGCGGTGGACGGCGGTCGGGTCGTCCACCGCCCGACTCCCGTCGTGCCGGGGCAACCGCGGGTGATCGCGCGTCCGTGGGGACATGCCCTTTCGCCTGCCCCTGGTGTGCCCCCGCGGGCCTTGCCAGGGACGGGCCGGGGGCCGTAAGCAGGAGGGGTCCTCTTTCTCCCAGGCTCCCGGGCGGTAACTGTCGATGGACGTGGCGGCCGACGTGAAACGGTCCAGCGCCGGGAAGGGGCCCGCCGCGACCCGGGCGGCCGAGGAGGGGGCGTCCGGTGCGCGTCCGGTGGACGCCCTCACGGAGTTGCAGGGGAGCGTCGGGAACGCCGCCGTCGTGGAGGTGCTGCGCCGGGTCGGCCGCATCCGCCCGGAGGAGGAGCACCGGCACGGGGACGACTGCGCTCCGGGTGAGGAGCCCGCGGTGCAGCGGCGGTCCGCCGTGCACGACGTGCTGCGCACCGGCGGCAAGCCGCTGGACGGCCCGACCCGGGCGGACGCCGAGGCCCGGCTCGGCGCGGACTTCGGCGGCGTACGCCTGCACGAGGGCCGGGCCGCGAAGAACTCCGCCGCCGAGATCGGCGCCCGGGCCTACACCTCCGGCGAGCACGTCGTCATCGGCGACGGCGGGGCCGACAAGCGCACCCTCTACCACGAGCTGACGCACGTCGTGCAGCAGCGCCAGGGGCCGGTCGCGGGCACCGACAACGGGGCCGGGCTAAGCCTCTCCCACCCCTCCGACCGGTTCGAGCGCGAGGCGGAGGCGAACGCGGCGCGGGCGCTGGCCGCGGGCCCGGTGCCGGCCCAGCGGGCCGAGGCGGACCCCGCCGCCCACTCCTCGCCCGCCGACGCCGGGTCCGCCGTGCAGCGCGCGCCCCTGCGCCCGGGGACCGTCCGGCGGCCGGACTCCGATGAGGAGATGGCCTCCGGGTCCGGGGAGGAGACCTCGGACGAGGAGTACGAGGCGGACTCCGAGACGGATTCCCTGGAGCCGAAGACGCCCGCCGAGGTCATGGAGGAGATCGCCGAACTGGTCGACGACGACCCGATGGTGAACTACGGCGCCCGGCGCCAGGGCCGCGCCCACGGCGAGTTCTGGATGCGCTTCCCGCGCTCCAAGGACCAGGAGGAGGCCGAGCAGACGCTGTCGGACACCAGCGCCCTGCTCTTCGACAGCGCCCGCGGCGCACAGGAGCAGGCCCGCGCGGAGGACCCGGGCAACACCACCGAGGACGCCAACAACCGCGAGATCCAGGGCATGCTGATCAACGACCGCCTGGTCTTCGCGTCGAACTACAACTCCTCGCTCGACACCCTCAGGGACCGGGGGCGGCGGGCGGCGGGCGGGCAGGAGCCCACGCTCCAGCAGCTGCTCGACATCCGCCAGAGCGACGCCGGGGCCACCGCGGGGCTGCGCCGGCACGAGGCCGACAACCAGCGGCAGAAGCTGGCGACCCTGCGCAGGAAGAACCAGGCCATCGTCAGCGGGCAGCGCGGGGACGGCGAGCAGGGGCGGGGCGAGGACGCCACGGCCAAGGCGCTGCGCGCGAAGCTGGGGGCGCCGGTCATCGTCGTCAACATCGAGGACGAGAACCTGCGCGAGTACCTGACGAGCCGCAAGTACGAGGGGCGGGCGTTCCTGCTCCGCCACCGGGCGCTGGACCCGCGGGCCAAGAAGTCCGGCCCGAACGCCGGGCAGCCGACGGCGGAGGGCTCCCTGCACGCGGAGCAGAAGCTGCTCCTCGCCCTCAAGGAGGCCCGCATCAAGCCTCACGAGGACGTCAGGGGACCGATCGCCATCATGGGCAAGTACCGTCCGTGCATGGGCTGCGCCGCCGCGCTGCAGTACTACCGGGAGCGGCTGGGCTTCGAGGACCTCAGCTTCGACGAGAACTACGGCCATTACTTCCAGAGCTCCGTCAACGGCCTCTACGAACACCAGCGGCACATCCTGGACGAGCACTACCTGGAGTACATCCGCCAGATGGTGGAGGAGGACATCACCAGCACGCCCGCGATGCGGAACGAGGCGGCCCCGGAAGGCGCCGTGAACCGTAACGGCGGCCCCAGCCTCCGGGTCCCCGGCCGGTACGCGTCCCGGCAGGCCGACGTGACGCCCCCTACGAGCGATGCCGAGTTCGACGACAAGGGGAAGTACCGGCGCACCAAGGTGCCGCTCAACGACACCTGGACGGTGGACACCGCGCCCGCGGGGATCGGCCAGGGCTCGGCGACCTTCAACGCGCCGCGCCGCAAGCACGAGTTCCTCGACGAGGCCGAGGTGGCGCACCTCAGCGCGCTCTGGAACGGCGGCGCCGGCCGGCCGCCCACCCGGCAGGACCGGCAGCAGGCGCTGGAACTCGCCCACGACTACAAGAACAAGGAGCGGATGACCCTCAAGTACCTGGGCGGGGTCATCGGCCTGCACCCCAACAGGCTCGGCGGCTACCTCACCCGGTACGGGAAGGAGGGCCACTGGAACCAGGTGCCCACGCGGTCGGGCAAGGTGCAGAGCGGGCCGAAGGACCGCAAGAAGGGCGACCCGGCGAAGCAGTTCACCAAGGGCGGGGCGCTCGACCAGGAGGGCCGGGACATCCTCACGGCGACCCTGCGCAGCCTGGCCAAGGAGAAGTGGGCCGCGGACTGGGCGCGGGTGCACAACAGCGGGGCCGAGGAGGAGCTGAATCCGACCAGCGCCCCCGGCGAACTGCTGCGCACGCTCGCCGGGCTCCTCCGCGACCGCGGCTACGACGTGCCGAGCATGTCCAAGTTCCTGCACACGGGCGCCAACGGCGACAAGCTGAGGAAGGCCATCACGCGCAAGGGCAAGCCCCTGCTGGAGCAGAAGGAGCCGGCCATCTCGACGAAGCGGCGGGAGGAGCCGGAGGCCGTGGAGGAGGACGCCATGGAGACGGACCTCTTCGAGGAGGGCGAGGTCGAGGGGCACGCCGGCGGGGACGTCGAGATGGGCGGCACGTCCAGCGGGGCGGGGCGCTACGGGCCGGGACCCGGGGAGGCGTCGAGCAGCTCGAACGTCCCCCGGCCGCCCGCCCAGGTGCCCGGCTACACCCTCCACATCGCGCCCAACGGCCAGGCGTACTACACCGACGACGACGAACCCGAGGCGGTGTACGTCCGCGTCGACGGCCGCATGACCCGGCTCCGGCCCGACGAGGACCACGACCACGACCACGACATGGGCGGCGTCTGAGGGCCTGGAGGTGGGGGCCTAGCTGCGCTGGAAGAACTCCACCTCCGCCAGGGCGAGATGGCGGCCGGGGCCGGTCCCGGCGGGGTCGTCCAGGGTCAGCCGGACGGACGTCACCTTGCTGATGCCCGTCACCGTGGTCTGCGAGCCCGGCTTGTCGCTGATCCGCAGCTCCTCGCGGACGTGCTCGCCGTCCTCGGTGGTCGCGTCCATGGTGATGCGCAGGGCGCGGGCCTGGCGGGCGTACTCCTCGGGGTCCTTCGACGCGCCGTTGGTCACGATGACGTCGACGAGGCGGAAGGGCCGGTCGAAGGTGTACGTCACCGAGGCGCCCGCCTTCGGGGCGCCCCAGTAGCGGTTTCTGAGGCCGTCCGTGGTGTTGCCCGCCGGGTGGTGGGGGACCTCGGCGTCGGCGGTGACCTTCACGGGGGTCACGGCGGTGGCCTTGCCCAGCTTGTCCCGGGTGTCCTCGATCAGGTGCCGGCCGGTCGGGAGGAGCAGGAAGACGCCCGCGCCCACGATGGCCAACGCGCAGAGGATCACCAGCAGACGGGTGCCGCGGCCCGAACCCGCCCGGGTGCGGCGCCGGAACGGCCATATCGTGCGCCACCAGGGCAGGTCGACCCGCGCGGCGGCGGGGTCGAGCGGGGTGGCGCAGCGGCGGCAGAAGCGGCGGCCCGGCGGGTTGGCCGTCCCGCACGCCGGGCACGGTGTGCCGCCGGCGGTGTCGGGGTCGTCCGCGACGGCGGGCCGCACCGCGGGCCGGGCGGTCACGGGGCGGGCCGGCTGGACCGGGATGATCGGGTCGGGGGCGGGGGGCTGGGGGGTGGCCGGCGCGGGGGTGGCCCGGGCCGTCTCGGGTGCGGCTGGTCGGGCCGGGCCGGGTGACACGGCATTCGGCGGGGCGGGTTGGGGCCGTGCGGGCTCGGCCCGGGTGGGGTCGGTCTCCGCCGTACCGGGCCGAGCGCCACGGGGCCTGCCGCGCACGGCCCGAAGGAGGCGCGGCTCGGGGCGTGCGGCGTCGGACGGGGCAGGGTCGGACGGGGCGGGATCGGACGGGGCCGGCCCGGGCTGGGCGGGCTCAGGAGCGGTGGGTTCGGTGTCTGCGGTTCCGGGGCGGGGAGCACGGGCCCTGCCGCGTACGCCGCGCAGGAGGCGGGGCTCGGGTCGATCGGGTTCCGGGCGGGCGGGGTCGGGTCGTGCGGGGTCGGACCCGCCGGGCTCAGGGCCGGTGGGTTCGGGGGCGGCCGTTCCGGGGCGGGCGCCCCGTACGGGGCGCAGGAGACGGCGGGGTGTCTGGGCGGGAGCGGGGTCGGGGTCTCCCGGTGCGGTGGCGTCGTCCGCTCCTGCGCTCTCGCCGGCTTCTTCTCCCCGGGGCTGCCGGGGCGCGTCGGTGTCGCCCCCGGGGGACGGGGCGGCGGTCCGGCGGGGCGGTCCCTCCGGCGGGGTGGCATCGCCGTCCTGCGGAGTGCCGGACGCCGGCTCCGCCGGAGCGAGCGGTGGCGCGGTCGCGGACGGCGACGACGGGGCGGGCGGCTCCCCGGTGCTCGGGTCGCCGGATCCGCTGGACCCCGTATCGGCCCCGCCGGACTCCTCCGACCAGCCCAGGTAGGAGCCGCAGTTGCCGCAGAAGTCGTCGGTCGGGCCTACGGATGACCCGCACGAGGGGCAGGTGCGCACGGTGTCACCCCCTCTCGGTGGGTGGGGCGGGCAGGAACTCGACGCGGCATTCGACGTGCACCGGGCACATGGTCCGCACCAGCGCGCGGACCCGGTCCTCGGGCGCCTGCCCGGCGGGCCACACCCGTACCGCCACCGTGTCCCGCCCCGCAGGCGGCAGGTCGGCGCCGGCCGTGCGGGACCAGGTCGCCGCGCCGTCGCCGGCGATCTCGGCGTCCAGCCCGAAGGCGAGGGCCAGGGCGTCGAGGAGGCCGCGCCGGGTGCCGCGGCGCCGGTGCAGCTCCAGGGCGCGGACCACCGCCTCGCGGCGCCGTTCCAGGGGCCGCTCGGGGTCGTCGGCGGCGCCGACCCAGGAGGCCAGCCAGGCGACGAAGTCGGGCGGGGCCAGGCGGGGGTCGAAGTAGGCCGGCAGGTTGTCCAGCGTCGCGAAGACCGGCGCGAGGACCGTGTCCAGGCCGCCGGTGAAGCGCTGGGCGAAGTCGTCGTCGGCGTACAGGGCGGGGAGCTGACCGCCGATGGGGTGGCGGCTCGGCAGGCCGGGCACGGCGGCGCGGCTCACCCCCGGGCCTCCGGCTCCCGCGCGGAGACCACGACCTGGTGCTGGTGGGAGAAGACCAGCGCGCCGGGGCCGACCTCGATGCGGTCGGCCGCCGACCCGCGCCGCCCGGTGACCGGGTCGGCGGGGAACAGCCGGATCTCCTCCACCAGCGCGTCCCCGCCGGCCCGCTGCACCACGCCGAAGACCTCCCCGTACTGCACCGGGCGCCCGAACGGCCACCCCGTCCCGTCGGGCCCGCCGCGCAGCGGGTCGAGGTGGCGGTGCAGCGCGGCCAGCACCGCGTCGCGCACCCGGTCGGTCTCACCGGCACCGGCCCCGGCCCCCGCGCCCGCCCGGACCGTCAGCCGGGCCACCACGGTGACCCCCTGGTAGACCGGCGGCTCCACCAGCACCCGCGTGCCGATCAGCCGCCGCTCGTCCAGCCGCGCGGCGATCGCGGCGAGCACCTGCTCGGAGGGGATGAGCTGCTCGAAGCGCAGCCGGTCGCCGTCCTCGGGCAGCGCGTCCGGCACCACCAGGACCCGCACCGCCGCGGTCCCGTCCCCGGCGGGCAGGCAGCGCACCCGCCGCACCGACGGCGCCGCCTGGCGGCTGATGATCTCGTAGTCCTCGGCCGTCACCGCCCGCTCCTGCATGCGCAGCGCGTCCGGCGCCCGCAGCCGGGCGTTCTCCACGGTCTCCGCGGCCACCCCGCCGCGCGCCGCCTCCCGGTTGACGACCCGCGCGACGTACGGGACCGAGCTGCGCAGCACGGAGATCGCGTAGCGGGCCACGTTGCCGTCCGGGCCGCCGCCGGTGCGGTAGCGGACCACCCTGATCCGGGCGCCCTTCTCCGGGACCGCGCCGCGGAAGCGCAGCGTGCCGTCCGGCTCGCGCAGCACCGGCGGGAAGGTGAACTCGCCGGTGGCCGCGTCGACGCGGACATGCCGGTCCTCCGGTCCGGAGCGCCCGAAGTGCTCCACCAGCTCCCAGCGCTGCCAGCCCTGCGCCGAGGACACCTCCACCACCGGCGGGTCGCCGTCGAGCAGCACGGGCCGCCGGCTCAGCCGGAAGGACTGCCCGGCCACGCCCTCCGAGGTGCCCAGCGGCTCGTCGAGGACCGTCTCGGCGTTCTCCACGGCCATCGTGCCGCCCACCGTGAACACCTCGGCCTCGCGGACCGTCGGGGACTCGGAGTAGAACGGCTGGCCCGGCTCCGCCTCGGTCACCCGGCAGCGCAGCCAGCCGGCCCGGGTGCCGCCGATCACCGACGCCGTGTGCCCGGCCGGCACGTACACGATGACCTCGCCGGGCCGGTTCAGGCCGCCGGTGGTGTCCTCGCCGGTCTCGCACCGCTGCCACCGCCCGCCGTCCCACGCCTCCCACACCAGCGGCGGCTGGCGCGGGTCGACGCCGACGCCCTCCACCCGGCTGTCCAGGCGGACGGCGACCACGCAGCGCGGCACGGCCGTCGGCAGGCCGAACAGCAGCGCGTCGCCCGGCTCGGGCGACTGCTGGAAGCAGGGCACGTCCCGGCCCTCGGTGAGCTGCCCGGTCCTGTCGGTCTGCTCACCGCCGCGCGGCGCCGTCACCAGGCGGACCAACTCCGACGGGACGATGCGCAGTTCCTCGGTCGTGGCGAAGACGACCGCCTCCTCGCTCTCGCCGCGCGCGGTGGTCACCTCGGTGCCCGGCGGCAGCGTCACCGTGTCGGGCTGCGGCGCGGAGAGCCAGAAGTCGACGTCGGCGCCGGCGGCCGTGGGCGGGAAGAGGTGGATGCCGAGCAGGTCGAGGAAGGCCAGGTAGTTCTTGTCCGGCACCCGGTTGAGCCGGTACAGGAGCTGGTCCACGAGGTAGGCGAACGTCTCGATCAGCGTGACGCCGGGGTCGGACACGTTGTGGTCCGTCCACTCGGGCGCCCGCTGCTGGACGTACCGCTTGGCCTCGTCGACGAGTTGCTGGAACCGCCGGTCGTCCAGGTTGGGGGAGGGCAGTGGCATCAGTCCGCGACCAGTTCCTCGGCCCCGCCGTCGGAGGGGATCGTGTAGAAGGGGAAGACCAGGTTGCGCCGGTCGTTGGTGGAGCGCACGGTGTAGTGCACGTCGATGTAGAGGGTCCCGGCCTCCACGGCGTCGAAGGCGACGACCACGTCGTCGACCTGGATCCGCGGCTCCCACCGCTCCAGCGCCTCGCGCACCTGCTGCGCGATCCGCCCGGCGGTGGCGCCGTCGCCCGGCGCGAAGACGTACTCGTGGATGCCGCAGCCGAACTCGGGGCGCATCGGCCGCTCGCCGGGCGCGGTGCCGAGGACGAGGCGGATCGCCTCCTCGATCTCCCGCTCCTTCTCGACCATGCCGATCCCGCCGGTCGGCCCGACCCGCAGCGGGAAACCCCAGCCCCGGCCGATGAACCGCTCGCTCATCACACGCCCCCGATCAGCACGTTGGGGGCGCCCATCAGGATCATCCCGCCGCACGCCGTCTGGTCGCGCGCCTTCGCGGCCGGCAGCCCGCCGATCAGGACGGGGCCGCCGACGAGCCCGGCCGGGTTGGGCACGATCACGTTGGCCGGGCCGAGCGCCGCGTGCGGCGGGACCGGGCAGACGGTGAGACTGCCGATGACCGCGGCGGGCCGGCCGCCGATCAGGACGGTGGCCACCGCCCGGGCGGCGGGCGGCGGCGGGGTGGTGATCCGGCCGCCGTGGTTGACGGGGTCACCGGTGCGGGCAGCGGCTGGCATGCGGCGCTCCAAAGGGTGTGCGTAGGCGGAGTGGGGGTCAGTTGATGCGGATGAGCTTGGCCTTGAGGACGCCGAGCAGACCGCCGTCGACGGTGACGCCGGAGCTGCCGGTGACGCTCACCGTCCGGCCGCCGATCGTCGTCCCGACCCGGCCCTGGATGTCGACGTTCCGGCCCGACACGCTCACGTCGCCCTGCCCCGCGTCCAGGGTGATGCCCTTCCTGTCCATCGAGACGGACGAGGCGACCCGCTGGCGGCCCTTGCCCATGTACACCTTCAGCTCGATCCGGTCCTGCCGGTCGTCCAGGAAGACTTCGAGGCGCTCGTCGGCGGAGGTGAGCCGCACCCCGGACGGGCCCGGCCGCCGCGCGTCGAGCAGCTCGATCCGGTGCCCCGAACGCGACACGAAGGAGCGCCGGTTGACCTTCCCGGAGGTCCGGTCGATCAGCGGGACGTCGTGCGGCGAGGGCTTGTCCACGCCGTTGTACAGCCCGCCGATGACGTACGGGCTGTCCAGCAGCCCCTGTTCGAAGCCGACCAGCACCTCGTCGTTGACCTCGGCGCTGACCACCCCGCCGCCGCCCTTGCCGCCCCACTGCACGCTGCGCACCCAGTCGGTGACGTACGTGTCGTCCAGCCAGGGGAACTTCAGCTTCACCGCGCCGCTCTGGGCGCCGGCCGGCTCGCGCACGTCGGTGACGACGCCGATCGCCAGGCCGGGTATCCGGGGGCCGCGGGAGGGGGCGTTGGCGCCGGTGACCAGGCCGGTGAGGGAGCGGTCCGGGCTGGCGCTCACCCACACCGTCGTCCGGTAGCCGCCGTGCGGTTCGAGGACGTGCCGCACCGCCGTCGCCGTGTACTTGCCGGAGAACGCCCGCCCGACGTTGCCCAGCGCCACCGGCTTGCCGGCCCGCAGCAGGGGGTTGCCCTCGACCAGCGCCTCCAGCTCGCCGAAGCCCGCGCTGACGTGGTCGGCCACCGCGCCGGCCACCGCCGTCGTCTCGGCCGCCGTGCGGTACGGGGTGTCGGTGACGGTCACCTTGGACGCCTTGCCGAAACGGGCCGCGAACGCCGGACTGAGGCCCGGCACCACCGTGTCGCTGTCCACCGAGGGGCGCCGCGCCACCAGCGGTCGCTTGGTGGTCGCGTCCCAGCCGCGCACCTCCACCTGCTGCGCGCCGTCGGCCGCCGTCAGCGCGGCCCGCAGCGCCAGCAGGTTCCGCCCGTACTCCAGGACCATCGGGCTCCGCGTCGCGGGCGTGGTGGGCGAGGGCGCGCCGGACGCCTTGCGCGGCTTGGTGAACTGCAGCATCCCCTTGTCGTCCACCCGCACCTGGGCACCGCTCTCCGCGGCCAGGAACTGCAGGAAGTCCCAGTCGGAGACGTTCGCCTGCGACAGCTGCTTGTAGGTGACCGGCGCGGCCTCCACCGTCCCGCAGGTGAGCCCGGCGTTCTGGGCGACCTTGCGGACGATCGCGGCGGCCGTCATGTTGCGGTACGCCATCACCCGCCGCCCGCGCTGGAGCCGGTGCGCCCGGGAGAAGCCGCGCACCACGGTGAACGAGCCGGTGGAGTCCCGGTCGATCTCCAGCGCCGTCACCTCGCCGCTGAACAGCAGCTCGCGCGCCCGGCCGCCCACCGTGACCACCGAGACCCGCAGGGGCGTGCCGATGGTGACGCCGGTGGCGCGCAGGAACTCGTTGTCGGGGTCGCGGTAGGTGAGGACCGCCATGTCGGGCAGCCCCGCGTTCTCGTCCACCACGCAGCTGACCAGCTGCGCGGCCCAGATCGGCGGCAGCTCACCGGGTGTCTCCACGATCGGGTCGGCCGCGAAGGACCGCCCGCCGCGTGCCTCGGGCGTGGTCATGGCGTCCCCTCCGGCGTGGTCATCGCTCCTCCTCCGCGCCCGCGTCGCGCAGCCCCGGCACGACCAGTTCGGTGCCGGGGACGAGCGCGAGCGGGTCGTCGATCCGGTTCGCCTCGGCGATGGCCCGCCAGGCCGTCGCGTCGCCGTACTCCCGCCAGGCGAGCATCGCCAGGCTGTCGCCCGCCACCACGGTGTGCGTGGAGCGGGCGGTGCGCGCGCCCGACGTCGGGTTCTGGCCCGGCGGGTCGACGCTCGCCTCCTCGATGGAGAGCGAGCAGGTGGCGCGCAGCGGGCGGCCGTCCACGTCGAAGAGGGTGTACGACACCGACAGGTCCGACAGCACGCCGTCGAAGGACGTGGTGCGCGCGGTGCCCCACTCGAACCGCACCCACGGGCTGGCCGGCTTCTTGCGGCCGAGGCTCGCCTGGGTGGGCACGCACGCCTTCATCAGCTTTTCCACCGCCTGCTCCACCGAGTTGTCGTGGGTGGCGGTGGCGTCCATGAACACCTCCAGGCTCAGCCGCCGGGGGCCGCTGCCGACGAACTCCGGCAGCGCGGACTGGCCGGCCATCCGGGACGGGGAGCGCCGCCACTCCGTCGACTTCGACAGCTGAAGCGAGGCCGGGTTGAACTGGAGGCTGAGCTGCGCCAGCGTCCCGCCGGGCTTCGCGCCGACCGAGGCGGGGGGCTCCTTCAGAGTCAGCTGGGCCCTGGCCCGGGCGGCGCGGACCGATGGGGACATGGCGCGGGGTTCCTTTCCGGTGTCCGGTGTCCGGTGTTCGTCAGGGGGCGGGGGGCGGGGGGCGGCTCAGTCGTCGGGGCGCAGGCCCTGGTGGGCGATCTCCAGGGTCTCCACCGCCGCCTGCGAACTGGCGGGGTCGAAGGAGGGCCCCTGCCAGCGCACCGGGACGATGCCGAAGACCTGCCAGCTGATGATCTTGGTGAGGTCCGGGCGCAGGGCGACGATCTCGCCGTCCTTGGGCTCGACCCGGCGCAGGGTCTCGTCCAGCCAGCGGCCGATCTTGGCGGTGTCCTCCGTCACCGGGCGGGTGAGCGTGATCGGCGACCACGTCACCCGGCCGGGCAGCTGCCAGGCGAAGCCGTTGTTGCCGCCCTCGGCGTAGGTCTCGAGCTCCACCTCGGCGCCCATGCCGGAGCAGGTGTGGAAGGCACCGAGGTCGTTCCCGCCGATCGCCAGCCGGAAGAACACGCTCGTGGCGAAGATGCTGTCCATCATGCGTACGTTCCTTGTCTCTGCCGTCAGCGCCGGCCGTCGTAGGGGCGGCCCGTGCGCTCGCGTCCGCGCCGCAGCTCGGTCCTGAGCAGGCGGGCCACCGGGTCGAGGAGGCGGCGGGCGAGGTCGTCCAGGTCGCCGGCGTCCGGTTGGGGGGCGGGGTCCGGCCGCGGCTGGGTGCGCGTGGACTTGGACTGGGACTTGGGTGTGGAGGAGGGGGAGGGGCCGGCCGTGGCTGTGTGGTGTGGGCCGCCGGTGGGGGCGGGTGTGCCGGGGGTGCGCTGGACCGGGGGCGCGGGTGTCCTGGGACCCGGCCCGGATCGGGCGGGGTTGCCGGGCGCCGCCTGGATGCTGCGGGGGCGGACCACCGGTACGGACTGCGCCGGCGTCGTCGTCGGCGTGCCGGTCATCGAGCGGCCGGCGAGGGGCGGGGCCAGGGGGGCGGTGACCGGGAGGGCGGGGGAGGGACGGGCTCCGGAGGGCTGCACGGGGGTGGCGGGGCCGGGGGAGCCGGCGGCGTGGGGGCGGACGACCGGGACGCGGGCGGGGGTGGGTGCGGGGCTGTGGCTGTGGCTGGAGCCATGTGTGCCGTGAGGCGTCGGGGCCGACGGTGCCCGCTGGACGGCGGGGAGGGGCGACGTGCCGGAGGGGGCGGTGGCGGTGGGCGCGGGTGCCGCCGGGTGCGCCGCGGGCGTTCGGTCGGTCCAGCGTGCGGCCACGACCGGGCGGGCCGGTGGCCGTGGAGCGGGGGCGGGACCGCCTTGCGCCGAGTGGGTGGAGAGGGACAGGGGGCGGGCGGCCAGCAGCGGGCGGATGGGGGCGGGCGTGCGCCGGACCGCCCCTGGGGCGGGTGCCGTTCCGGCTCCGCCTGAGGTGGCGCGTGCCGTGACGAGGGGCGGCGTGCCGTCGGCCTGCGCGGTGCGCGCCGGTGCCGGGGCGGTCGCGCGCTGCACGGCGGGGGCGGAGGCGGGGGCGGGGGACGGGGACGGGCTGGTGGGCCGGGTGCCGGTGCGCGGGGACGTGCCGGCCGCGGGCTCGGGGCCGGCCGGCGGGGTGTGCCGGACGAGGGGGGTGGCGGCGGTCGTGTCCGGGGCGGGCCGTGAGGCGGGCGGGTGGGCGGTGGTCGGGGTGGCGCGCGGTACGTCCGTCCCGAGCAGCGGCGCGTCGGCGGTGCCGGTCGTCCGGTTGGGCGCAGTGGGGCGGGACGGGGTGCCGTCGTCCTTGGCGGACGGCGATCCGCCGGGGTCGGGGCCCTGCCGAGGCGCCGCCGTACTGCGCTGGACGCTCGGGCCACTCGCGTCGGAGGGGCGGGCGGCGGGGCTCCCGGGCCGGGTGGCGGTCGCGGGCAGCGCGGACAGGGGCGCGCCGAGGCCGCCCCGGGCGCGGGCCCGGGAGGCGGCGGCGCCGGCGGCCCGCTGCCCGGTGCCGGGCGCCGCGGTGGGTGCCGGGGGCTTCGTGGAGGCACCCGGCGTCGGCGGGGTCGTCGAGGAGGCCGGGCCCTCGCTCGTCCGCTGGACCATGGGGAGGCCGGACCCGCGTGCGGCGCCCGGGGCGGTGGTGCCGGGGGCCGGGGCGCCGGGAGACGCGGTGGCCGTCTCGGGCAGCGCGGTCAGCGGGGCGCCGAGGGTGGCCCGGCCTTCCGTACGGCGTCCGGGGCGCGGGGTGTCCGACGGTGCGCCGGGAGCCGTCGCGGCGGGGGCGCTCGGGGCGCCCGGGGCGCTCGGGGTGTCGGCGGTGGAGGCGGTGCCCTTTCGGTCGCCGGTGGAATGGGAAGCGGAGGGCGCGGGCGCCGATGCGGGTGGCGGTGCGTCGGCCGAGGGCAGCACGCGCGCCCGCCGCAGCGGAGTGGACACGGCGCGGGCCACGGTCAGGGCGGCCCCGACGGGCCGGACGCGCACCAGCGGACGCGCGGTGTCCTGTACAGGCGCCGCCCGGCCCGGCCGTTCCGGGCCGGCCGGCGCCGACGGCGAGGGCCCTTCGGGCCGGACGCGCACCGGCGCTCCCGAGGCGGCGGAGGCGGAGGCGGCCCCGGCGTCGGCCTGCGCTCGGGGCGACGTGCCCCCGCCCGCCCGGGCCCGGTCGCCCGGCACCGGGCGATCCGGCGCGCCGGTCCGCGCCCCGCTCCCGGTCACCGTGCGCTGCACGGGCGCCCCGGGCGGCGTGCCCGGTGTCCTGCTGGGCCCCGGCCGGGCCGCGGGGGAGGTGCCGCCGAGCACCGCGACGCGGCGCACCAGCGGGACGGCCGGGGGCGTGACCGTACGAGGGCCGGCGTCGGAGGGCGCGGCGGAGGGCGCGGCGGAGGGGGCCGGGGCACGCGAGGCCCCGAGGACGGTGGGGTCGTCGGTGGAGGTGAGCCCGCGCTCCCGGGGCGCCTCCCCGCCGGACGCACCCGGCGGGTCGGCGGCGACCCTCGGCGTGCTGGGCGTGCTGGGCGTGCTGGGCGTGCTGGGCGTGCTGGGCGCGCGGGGCGTGCTGGGCGTGCCGTCCGTATGGGTGGCCATGGCGCGGGCCACCACCGGGCCCGAACCCGACCGGCCGGAACCGGGCCGTACGAGGGGCGGCGCCGACGCCGCCGGTGTTCCCGGGGCCGTCCGTTGCCGCCCCGCACCCACCGGACCCGTACCCGATCCGCCGGAAGCGGGCCGCACGACGGGCGGCGCCGCCGCTGCTCCCGGCGCCGCCTGCGGCCCCGTCCCCACCGACCCGCCGCGGGCCTCGTCCGGGACCCCGGCCGCACCCGCCCCGCCGCCCGGCGCGGAAGGTGTCGTACCGGCCGCCGGACCCCGCACCGAGGTGCTCGCCCGCTGTACCGGGGAACCCTCGCGCGCGGAACGCGTCGCCCCCGGCCCCGAGCCCCGCCGCGCGGACGGTCCGCCGCCGGAGGCGACGGCGTCCGCGCCCCCCGGCTCCTCGGCGTCCGGCCGCAGGGCACGCAGCAGCAGCGGGCCGCCCCCGCTGTGGACGGGCTGGGCGGTGGCCGCGGGGCGGGCGACGCCGCCCACCAGGCCGGTCGGTGCGGTGGGCAGGACGGCGTGGCCGAGGCCCGCGTCGAAGGACGGGTTCTGCCAGGCCGCGAGCCCGTCCCGGAAGGACAGGCCGTCGCTGACGGCCAGCGGCGCACGGCTGAGGGTCAGCGCGGGCGGGGAGGTGCGACGCCAGCCGCCGTCCCAGCCGCCCGGGGTGCCGGAGGGAGCGGGCGGTGCTGTCGTGGTGGCCGCTTCCCGGCCACCGTCCGTCGCCGGGACGGCCGGGGTGACGGCCCGTCGGCGGCGTATCCGCTCCCGCCATGCCATGCGCTCGGCCACCGCTCAGCCACCCTCGTTCACACGCGTGTTGATACGGGCGATCTCCGTCACCCATTGCTGCCGCTCGCCGTGGGGCAGGTCGAGGATCTCCTCGCGCGGCCAGTGGAAGTGGTAGGCGATGTACGCGATCTCCTCCCGCAGGCGGGGGAGGGCGTACGTCACGATTCCCCCAGGCGCCCACCCGAGAGATCGACCTCGAAGCCGCCCTCGCAGTGCGGGCAGGTCACCGCCGCCCGGGTGTGCCCCTCGCTGTTGACCCGCCGGTAGAAGTCCTGGAGGAAGGCGACGTCGGTGGCGTACATCCGCTCCACCACCCCGGCGTGCACATCGGTGACGGAGCCGATCCGGGTGATCACCTGGCTCAGCAGCACCACGCTCAGGTACGCCGGGTTCTCCTTCACCCGCAGGTCGATCTGCGGGCGCAGCTCGTCGCGCGCCGTGGCCAGGCGCATGGCGCCGTGCCGGTGCACGGTCCCCGCCTCGTCGACGTACCCGCGCGGCAGCTCGAACTCGAACTCCGTGCGCAGCCCGGTGTCCCGCTGCCGGGCCGGCGGCGCGGCAGCGGGGACCGGGCTGGGCTGCTCCGGAGCCACCCCGGACGCCGTGACCTGCAGGATCTCGTCCAGGTTGCCCGCGGTGACCGTACGGCGCTTCATTCGACGATGATCTCCTCGAACACGATCGTCACGGACTCGGTGGCCGCCGAGGACTCGTTCGCCGACAGCGACGGGCCCTCCCACTTCGACGCCCAGCCCTGCATGAGCTGGATGCGGCGGACCGTCTCACCGGTGGAGTCCTTGATCTCGATGGTGAGGTTCTGGCGCGCGGTGTCCACGGCGCCGTTGTTCAGGGTCTCCTTGATCCACTTCGTGAACTCGCTGCTCTGGTCGAGTCCCCGGGTGATCGTGATCTCGCCGGCCTGCCGGGCGCCCGGCTGCTTGCGGATGATCTGCTTGCCCTCCGCGCTGACCTGGCGGACCTCGACGACCTCCTCCTCGACGGTCAGCCCGCTGATCTCCTGGATCGACTCGACCAGGTAACCCCCGAGCTGCACGCCGAAGATATGGGTGGAAAGAGCATCGCCCTCTGCCATGACTGTCTGTCACCTATCCTTTGAGACCGGTCGGTCACTCGTCGACGAGGCTGGTGCTGTCGGAGAACTGGGCCAGGCGGAAGACGACGAACTCCGCCGGCTTGACCGGGGAGACGCCGATCTCGCAGACCACGCGGCCCTGGTCGATGGACTCCTGCGGGTTGTTGTCCCGGTCGCACTTGACGTAGAACGCCTCCGCCGCCGTGCGGCCGAACAACGCCCCGCGCCGCCACTCCTCGGTGAGGAACGCGGTGATGTTGCGCCGGATGCTGGACCAGAGCCGGTCGTCGTTGGGTTCGAAGACCACCCACTGGGTGCCCAGGAGGATGGACTCCTCCAGGTAGTTGAAGAGCCGGCGCACGTTCAGGTAGCGCCAGGCCGGGTCGGAGGAGAGGGTGCGGGCGCCCCAGATGCGGATGCCGCGGCCGGGGAAGGCCCGCACGCAGTTCACGCCGATCGGGTTGAGCAGGTCCTGCTCGCCCTTGCTGAGCCGGATCTCCAGGTCGACCGCGCCGCGGATCACCTCGTTGGCGGGGGCCTTGTGCACGCCGCGCTCGGCGTCGCTGCGCGCCCACACGCCGGCGATGTGGCCGCTCGGCGGGATGGTGGCGTTGCGCCCGGTGGCCGGGTCGAAGACCCGCACCCACGGGTAGTAGAGCGTGGCGTAGCGGGAGTCGTAGCCCGCCTCGTCGTTGCGCCAGGTCCGCACCTGCTGCGCGGACATCCCCGGCGGGGAGTCGAGGACCGCGACCCGGTCGCCCATCTGCTCGCAGTGCGAGATCACCGCGAGCTGCACCGTGCGCACGCCCTCGGCGTCGATGTCGCCGCGCTCGAAGGCGCCCATCAGGTCGGGGACCGCGACCATGGTGATCTCGTCGATGGTCTCCAGGCCGCCGAAGCCGGTGCGGGCGCCCGCGTCGCCGACGTACTCCGCCGGGTCGAGCCGGGCGACCTCGCCGGAGTTCGAGCCCGCGTCCGGCCCGGTGGCGGCCGGCGCGGTCTGTGCCGGGGCGTCGGGGACGGCGAGCGTCTGGCCCGCGGGCCGGGTCTGGGTGGCGGTGCGCTGCTGCTCGGTGACCTCGATCAGCTTCGAGGAGCGGGCCTGGTTGACCAGGTAGCCCTTGACGTTCTTGCGGGTGGACGCCTCGTAGGTCTCGGCCACCTGGTCGCCCTGGCGGACCAGCAGCTTGAAGCGGTCCTCGGGCGGGTTCTCGCCGTCCGCGTCGGCGACCTCCACCGACACCCCGCTCACGCCGGGCCGCGCCGCGACCAGGAAGCCGCCCAGCTCCACCCGCTGCCGCTCGGGCTCGGTCCGCCCGGCGGCCGGCGCCGGGGCGGAGGCGTCCTCGGCGGAGCCGCCGATGCGCACCACGTAGGCCGCGCCGCCGCCGTTGGCGAAGTAGCCGTAGACCGCGTGCGCCAGGTAGGTGCCCTCGGTGAAGCCGCCGAACTGCTGGGTGTACTGCTCCCAGTTGGTGACCAGGGTCGGGGCGTGGAAGGGCCCGCTCTGGGCGAACCCGACGAACGCGGCGACCGCGGTGCCGACCCCCTCGATGGGCCGCGCACCGGACTGCACCTCCTCCACGTACACGCCCGGGGTGAGGTACGTCGCCATGCTCGCTCCTTCGCGTCCACGTGTGCAGGCTGTCTCCCCGCCGAGTCTGGTCGGCCCGCCGGGGGCCGACCAGGGGCCGCGGTACCCGCGCGGGGGCAACGGGTCTGCCTCTACGGGCGGCCCGGATGTGCCCGGCGTGCCTGCTCAGAGGTGCCGGACGCGGGTCAGACCTGCCCGACGTCCGCCGTGTACGGCCCGAACTCGCCCTCCAGGACCAGCCGGCCGAGCTTGCGGTACTCCTGGGCGACCGCCGTCACCACCTGGCGCATGGTCAGCGGGGCCTCCGCCTCGGCCGCGAGATAGGCGGCGGTGACCGCGCAGGCCCGGATCGAACCGCCGGCCAGCTCGAAGCGGTCGGCGCAGAAGGCCAGGTCGAGATCGTCGGCCCGGGGCAGGGATCGGAGGCACCGTTCCCACAGGGCGAGGCGCTGGCCGGTGTCCGGCATCGGGAAGTCCGCCACCACGTCCAGGCGGCGGGTGAACGCCTCGTCCAGGTTGGCCCGCAGGTTGGTGGTGAGCACCGCGATGCCGTCGAAGGACTCCATGCGCTGGAGCAGGTAGGCCGACTCGATGTTGGCGTGCCGGTCGTGGGCGCCCTTCACCTCGGAGCGCTTGCCGAAGATGGCGTCGGCCTCGTCGAAGAGCAGCACCGCGTTGACCGCCGACGCCTCGGTGAAGATCCGCTCCAGGTTCTTCTCGGTCTCGCCGATGTACTTGTCCACGACCGTGGAGAGGTCCACGACGTACAGGTCCATGCCCAGGTCGGCGGCGACGACCTCGGCGGACATCGTCTTGCCGGTGCCCGACTCGCCCGCGAACAGCGCGATCACGCCCCGGCCCCGGCCACCGCCGGGACGCATGCCCCAGGCCCCGAGGACCTGCTCGCGGTGGCGGGCCCGCAGGGCGAGTTCGCGCAGCCGCCGGTGGGTCGGCGGCGGCAGGACCAGGTCGTCCCAGCCGACGCCGGGCTCCACCCGGCGGGCCAGCCGGGCCAGCCCGGCGCCGTTCTGGGCGCGTACGGCCACCCGCAGGTCGCCGGCGGACACCGGCCGCCCGTCGAGCGCCGCCGCGCGCGTTGCCGCGCCGGCCGCCCGCAGCAGCTGCCGGGCGTCCAGCCGGTGCGCGGCGACGGCCCGGGCCAGCTCCGGGGCGTCCGCCGTGGACGCGCCGTCCCCGGCGTCCTCCAGGGCGCGGCGCCAGCGTTCGGCCTGGCGCTCCGGTCCTGGGGCCGCCACCGGGAGGGTGAGGGGGGTGTCGGCCGACCACTCCGGGGCCCACACCGCGTAGCCGTACGTGAAGAAGGGCACCCCGCGCAGCGCGGCGCAGCAGGCGCGCAGCAGGCGGGTCCGGGCGGCCGGCTCGCCGGGCAGCTCCTCCAGCGGGCCCAGGACCACGCCCGCGCCGGTGAGGCGGGCCTCCAGGGCCGCGACCCGGGCCTGCTCCGCCGCCTCGCCCGGACGCTCGGCCAGCGCGCCCGCGTCCAGGGCCAGGCAGCCGAGCCCGGCCGTGTCCAGCGCGGCGGCGGCCAGGCCCTCGGCGTCGCCGCCCCGGCTGCGCAGGTGCACATGGCGGGAGCCGCCGGCGGTGGCCGCCGCCGCGCGCCGCGCCTCCTGCGGTGCCGCCGTCGGGTCCGGGTGCGCGGTGCCGAGCACCCCGGCGAGGCGGGCGTCGGGCGCGGTGTTCCCGAGGAGGTGCGCGGTGACCCGGTCGGGCACGGCGAGGACCCGGGCGAGCGGTGGCCGTTCGGGGTCCGTCACCCGCAGCAGGCCGCCCGCCACCAGGGGCGCGTCCGGCGCCAGCCGGAAGCGGGCGGGTGACGTCGTGGGCAGCCCGCACAGCTCCAGGGCGAGGCCCACGGTGGGCCGGCGGCGGGTCAGGTCGTCGTTGAGGTAGCCGTAGAGCGGCTCGAAGCGCGGATCCAGATCGGGGGCGGCCACCACCAGGAGCAGGTCCGTCTCCAGCGGCGTGAGCCCGAACCGGTCGGCCAGCTCGCCGAGGACGCTGCCCTCGGGGGCGGCGTCCGGCGCGAGCGCGGGCAGGCCGAGGCCGCCCGGCGCGCCCAGGAGGCGGTCGGCTCCGTCGGGGGTGAGGTACCGGCCCCGGTACGGGTCGTCCGGGTCGGGATCCACGGCCCGCCGCGCCGCGACGGCCCGCCGCACCCGCTCCTCGACCAGCCGGAGCCGCTCCCAGAGATGGGCGTCGGCAGGTGTCTCCCGGCGCTGCTTCACGGCGGGGCCCTCGGCCGTGTGTGTGCGCGTCACGGCTGGCGGTCCCCTCGTCTGCGGCGGGCGGGCCGGGGGCCGCGCTCGCGCTGCCCGGCGAAGCCCTCGTCCGGAGCCGGGTCGGGCACCTCCGCGTACCGCAGCCGGCGGCCCGCCGACGGGTCCCCGCCGGAGGAGAGGTCGCCCGCGCGGACGAGGAGCCCCTCGGTGACCGGCGGTCCCGCGGCGGCCACCGTGCCCGCGAGCGGCGCCCGCACCCGCACCCCGAGCGACGCCTTCAGCTCCCCGCCGAGCGCCGACCACACGTCGGAGGCGGCCGGCGCGTCGAGGCCGGACCCGCCGCCGTCCAGGCCGACCGTGAGGCCCAGCTCGGCCAGGGTGCCGGTCAGCAGCGCCGGGGGCAGCATGTCGTGGGCGGTCAGGCAGGCCAGCGCCTGGGAGAGCAGCCGGTGCTCGTCCTGCGGGCGGCTTGCCCACGCGGTGACCAGGTACGTCAGCTCGAACCACCGCGCCGGCGCCCGCCGGGCCACCACGTGCCCGTCCTCGTCGTACAGCTCGTGCCCGCCGCTGGCCCGCCGGGTGGGGTCCTCCCGGATGTCGTAGAGGAAGAGGCTGAGCGTCGGGGCGCCGCGGCCCGCCGCCCACTCCCGGGTCGGCGCGTCGAGGACCACCTCGACGCCCGACGCCTCCATGCCGGACTCGGAGAGCAGCCGGCGCAGCGCGGCGTCGACCTCGTGGATCACCGGCGGGTCACCTCGTCCGGGGGCTGCACGCTGCCGTTGACCACCAGGAAGTCGGTGTGCACCGGGGAGAAGCCGGGACCGCTCGCGGTGATCGTGCGCGGGCCCGTCTGGTCCTTGGCGAGGATCAGCAACTGGCCGATGAAGGTGCCGGCCGGACCCGGCACGGTGGGCGCCGCCGCCGCGGTGATGCCGGGCTTCCACTTGAAGCGCACCGGCACCCCGGGCGGGAAGTCCTTGCCGCGCACCGAGGTCACGAACCCCGGCTTGCCGATCTCCGGCACCGCGATGATCCGGGGCTGGAGGATCCGCACCCGGGCCCGGGCGGTGTTGTCGCGCGGGTTCGCGTCCGTGCCGGTGGTGGTGAGCACCCCGACGGCCCGGCCGGTCAGTGCCTTGTCCGGGCTGAGCACGACCTGGAGGACGGTGCTCGTGCCCGGCGCGAGGTCGGGCAGCGCGCAGGTCCAGGAGCGGTCGCAGCCGGGGGGCGGGCCGTTGTTCGGCACGCCCTGCGGCAGCCCGATGCTCAGCCGCAGCCCGGTGGCGAGGGCGTTGCGCCCGTTGCGCACGGTGTACGTCACCACCACGCGGCCCCCGACATAGCCCGGGGTGGGCTGCACCGTCACGCCGACCGCGGGCCCGGCGGCGGGCGCCGGCGGCTGCGGGGCGGGCGGGGGCGGCGGCGCGGGCGGACGGGGCGCCGGCGGCGGGGTCGGCGTCCGGGTCGGGGGCGGCGGCGTGGGCGTCGGAGTCGGCGTCGGGGTGGGCGTCGGCGTCGGCGTCGGCTCGGGGGCCTCGGCCACCGGCACCACCGTGCGGGCCGTGTTGTCGCCCGGCCGGGGGTCGAGCACGGAGCCGGTGACGTTCCAGTCGACCGGCTGGTCGCCCACGGTGTTCCCGGTGAGCACCACCGTCACCGGCACGGTCGTGCCCGGCTCGACCACGCCGAGGTCGCAGACCAGGGACGCGGCGTCGCAGGTGCCGCCGGGCCAGGTCATCCGCTTGACGCCGATCCCCAGCGGCGGCGCCACGGTCAGCCGGGTGCCGGGGGAGGCGGCGGGGCCGTTGTTCACCACGTCGACGCGGACCGTGGTGTCGTCCCCGACGGTGACCTCGGGGGCCGTGCCGGGCGCCCGCACCGCGAGGTCCACCGACTGCTGCACGGCGGGTTCCTTCTGCCGCCCGGGCAGGTCGGCGGTGAGGGGGGTGAGCGCGCCGGACGCCACGTCCACGAAGGAGAGGTGCTCGGGGCTGTTGGGCGCCACCTCGGCGCGCGAGCTGATCACCAGCGCCCGGCCGTCCGCGGTCCAGGCCGCGTCGCGCGGCTGGTGGGGGCCGGTGACCGTGGTGTCGGGCAGCTCCCGGCCGCAGGCGCCGGGCACGCCCCGGGCGGCGGCCGGCAGCAGCACCCGGCAGTCGTCGCCGGAGACGGAGGTCAGCAGCAGGCCGTTGTGCTCGTCGACCAGGCCGCCGCCGTTCTTGCGGTTGAAGGCGATGGTGCGGCCGTCCGGCGAGAAGGCCGGGCTGTCGTCGATCACCGCGCAGTCGCCGGGGCACATGCGCGCGCTGAGGTCGCTCTGCCGGGCCAGGTCGGCCACCGGCACGGTCCACACGTGCTTGTTGCCGCCGCCCCCGTCGATCACCTGGTTGCGGGTGAAGGCCAGCACCGTGCCGTCGGGGGACCAGGTCGGCTGGGCGTCACCCGTGCCCTGGCCGGCCGGCGGGGTGACGGCGCCGCGCAGCGCGCCGGTGGCCGCGTCCGCGATGAGGATCCGGCCAGGACCTGTGCCATTCCCGGCGCCGGTCGGCGAGGTGCGGGTGAAGGCGAGCAGCCGGCCGTCCGGGGACAGCGTCGGGTCGGTGTCCCAGTCGCCGGAGGCGCGCCCGGCCAGCGGCAGCACCCGGAGGTCGGTCCCGTCGGCGGCCGTCGTCCAGATCCGCTCGACGCGCTTGCCGGAGTCCGCGGGGGCGTCCGGGTCGTCCTCGAAGCGGGTGACGACGATCCGCCGGCCGTCGGGCGTGTAGGTCTGCCGCTCCGTCCACGGGTCGTGGTCGGCGTCGGGCTGGAACAGCGGGTCGCGGGCGGGGTCGGTGTTGGTGTCGGCCTCCGGGTCCTCCTTCAGGACCGGGATGCCGAAGTCGCGGGGGTCGGAGCCGTCCGACCGGATGTCCTGGAGCGTCACCGCGTGCGGACCCTCCGGCTCGTCCGCGGTGGTGCGGTCCACGACCACGCCGCCGCCGCCCATCGGTCCCGTCCAGGTGGGCGTGGAGACCTCGCGGTCCTCGCTGAGCACGAGGTCCGGCTCGGCGTCGGAGTGCGCGGTCACCCGGAAGACGTGGTCCCAGTCGCCCTCGCAGTCGCAGGTGCGGTTCGGGCTGAGGAACAGCAGCCCGTCGCCGTCCGGCTGCCACGCCGGGCCGTGCGTGTCCCAGTCCGCCTGCACCCCGGCGAGCAGCGGACCGCCGCCGCTCGCGCCACTCGCGTCGGCCCAGCGCAGGCGGCGCCCGTCCGGGGTGGTGGCGGTGTACGCGATGATGTCGCGGTTCTCCGCGTCGTCGACGGGGTTCCAGATCGGCTCCGACGCCGTGCCGTTCTCCGGCCCGGTGACGCGGGTCGCGGCGCCGCCGGCCGCCGGGCGGACGTAGACCTGCCGGCCCACGACCGGGTCGGCGTCGCTCGCGTAGGCCAGCCGGCCCCCGTCGGGGGAGACCGTCGGCCACTCCTCGTCGGCGGGGGTGTCGGTCAGCCGGGTCAGGCCGGTGCCGTCGGTGTTCACCCGCCACAGGTCGCGCTGGGTGCCGCCGCCGGCGCCGGTGGGCTCGGCGGAGTCGAAGAGCACCGCCGAGCCGTCCGGCGTCAGCCGGGGGTGCGCCGCGTCCCGGCCGGCGGTCAGCCGCCGTACCGAGCCGTCGGCGGCCCGCAGGTAGACCTGCGGCCGGCGCTCGTCGCGCCGGCTGGCGAAGACCAGCGTGTCGCCGAGCGCGAACGGCTGGACGTCGAAGTGGGCCGGCCCGTCCCCGAACAGCGGTGCGCTGGTGGTGTCGTCGGTCACCCGACCGAGGCTGCGGTGCCGGGTGCCGGCGTACGCCACCCGGGTGTCGGCGGCGTCCAGCACGCGCGGCCCGTCGCCCGGGGCGCCCGGGGCGCTCGGCGCGGAGGCCGCCGTCACACCGAGCAGCGGGGCCAGCAGCAGCAACGACGCGCCCACGCGCCCCGGGCGGACCCGCCCGCCGGCGCCAGTGGTGCCCATCACGGTCCACCTCACAGTCGAAACCCGCGGCCCGACGGTCCCGAGCCGCGTCCGGATCTCCCCGCGCGGCCTCGAACGCCGGCCGGGGCCCGGTCCCCGCCCAGCCTGCCCGTGCGCGTGGGCGGGCGGGGAGGGCGGCGGGGACCCAGTCGGGGGAAGCGCGGGGGGTGTGCGGGGGCAACACGGCTGCGCCGGTGGGGCGGTGGGGTCGGCCCGGGTGGCTCGGTGCCCGGGGCCCGGGGCCACCGGGGTGGCTCGTGCGGTTCCGGTGCCCTGTAGGGGCCGGGTGGCTCGTCCAGCCTCGATCGCCCCAACGGCCCAGACGTTTCCCGGCCTTTACGGGCCCCGACGCCCCCGGCCTGAACGGACCCCACGCCCCCCCGCCCCGACGCCCTTCGGCACTGACGGCCCCGCCGGCCCGGGCCAGCCGGGCCGGCCCCTGGCGACCCGAGCGCCGCCGGTCGTCCCGACGGTCCCGGTCGTCCGGGCGATCCGCTGGTCCCAGCCGCCCTGGCCGTCTCGGCGACCCGCTGGTCCCGCCCACCCGGCCGCCCCGGCGCCCGCGCCCCCGGCGGTCAGATGAGCCCGTTGCGCACCGCGTACCCCACCGCGTGCGCCCGGTTGCGCAGTTGCAGTCGGCTGATGATCTCGTGCAGGACGTTCTTGACGGTGCGTTCGGAGTACGAGGTCTTGCGGGCGATCTCGGCCGTGTCCAGGCCCTCGGCCACCAGGCGCAGCATCTCCGCCTCCCGGGCGTTGAGGGCGGACAGGGAGACGGCGTGCGGGTCGAGCGCGGAGCGTTGCAGGCGGCCGACGTGGGAGAGCAGCTGGCCGAGCAGGTCACCGGGGAGCACACCCTCCCCGTTGGCGACCGCGAGGACCAGGTTGAGCAACTGCTCAGGG
Organism: Streptomyces sp. NPDC048182; assembly: GCF_043202555.1. NCBI lineage: Bacteria > Bacillati > Actinomycetota > Actinomycetes > Kitasatosporales > Streptomycetaceae > Streptomyces > Streptomyces sp. NPDC048182. The sequence goes on from NZ_JBIDAQ010000003.1 coordinate 505,991, forward strand.
CCTGCCTCGGCGCGCCGCAGCACCGCCGCGACCCCGCACTCCACCACGCGCTGGAGCGCCCCGCCGGAGTCGAGGGTGCCCACCACCAGACCGGTGCGGGTGGCGGAGTTGTGGCGCAGGCGGTTCAGCAGGGCGGTGGCCTCGTCGTCGACCGTGTCCACGACGACGAGGGAGACCTGGGCGGCCACCTCCGCACCGGCCGCGCCGTCGCCGCCGGCCAGGGCGATCTCCGGCCGCTGGCGCAGCTGTTGGACGACACCCACGTGCAGGACGGGGTCGGGGGCGTAGACGGCCACGGTCACCGGCTCGCGGCGTTCGGCGGCGCCGGTCGCGCGGCCGGGCCGGAGCTGGGCGGGGATGGAGTACGAGAAGGTCGGGGCGGGGTTCGGCGACGTGCCGTGCTCCCGGATGACAGTCATGGTGGGGCCTGTCCTCGAGTGGTGGAACGGTTGGAGGGACCGTGAGCGGTGGGGTCTGGTCTGGTCGTGGCCGCTCTTCCCGGTCGGGGCCGAGCGGGTGTCTCCTGGCAGGGAGACGGGGAGGCGCCCGGGCCGGTTCGCGGCGGACGGCACGGACCGGACGCCCCGTCCAAGAGGGGCCACCCGAACGGGCCTTGGGGGCACGGGGAGTGCCCGCCCGTTGCCTCCCCGTCTCTCGTCGTACCCGGCGCGCCGTCATAGCGTCCTGGTGTGACGTATCCAGCAGCCTCTTCCGGCCCGGGTGCGCCCGGCATCGAGATCCCCGCGGTCGCGGTCACGCCCGGCGAGACGGCCGAGACGACCCTGACGGTCCGCAACGACGGTGACATCGTCGAGGCCTACAGCATGGAGGTCGTCGGCGACTGCGCGCCCTGGACGACCGTCGAGCCGGCCCGGATCTCCCTCTACCCCGGCACCTCGGAGACGGTGACGATCCGGCTCGCGCCGCCGCGCTCGTCCGCCGTGCGGGCCGGCGAGGTGCCGCTCGGCGTCCGGGTCCTCCCGGCCGAGCACCCCGAGCTGGTCCGCGTGCCCGAAACCCTGGTGCGCGTACGCGAGTTCGCGGAGCTGCGCACGGAGCTGGCCCCGCGCCGCCGACGCGGCTGGCTGCGCGGCCGGTACCGCCTCGCCGTGCGCAACGAGGGCAACGCCCCGATCCGGCTGGGCTTCGCGCCCGGGCAGCCGGGCGAGGAACTGCGGTTCGCGCTCAACGTGCCGAAGCCGGAGCTGGAGCCCGGGGAGTCCATGGAGGCGGGCCTGCGCGTGCGCACGGGCAAGCCGGTGTGGTTCGGCAACCCGGTGGTGTGGCCGTTCACCGTCACGGTGACGACCGCCCCGGCCGGCGCCGCCGGCGACGGCACCGCGCCCCGTACGGACGCCCCGGTCGTCGCCCCCGACACGCCGGACACCGCCCCGCCTCTCGGCGCGGAGCCGGTACAGGCGCCGCTCGACGCGGAGTTCGTGCAGATCCCGGTCTTCCCGAAGTGGCTGCTCGCGCTGCTCGCCCTGATCATCGCGCTGCTGCTCCTCTGGTTCACCCTGGTGCGCCCCGCGGTACGCAGCACCGCCAAGGACGCCGCGGACGACGCGGTCCAGTCCCGCCCCACGCCCGGCGCCGACGCCGGGGGCCAGGACCAGCCGGGCGGCGGCGGCAGCACGCCGGGAACCCAGCCGGGCGGCGGAGGCAACGCCACCCCGGGCGCGCCGGGCTCCCAGCCGGGCGACGGCACCAAGCCGGGCGTACCCGGTGCCCAGCCGGGTGCCGGTGGCGGCGTGGGCGGCCAGAGCTCGGCCACCGTCGACCTGCTCACCAACGGCGCGTCGACCAACACCGGCACCTACAAGGTGCCCGAGAAGACCGTCTTCCGGATCACCGACCTCGTCGTCGCCAACTTCCAGGGCGACGAGGGCGTACTCACCATCGACTTCGGCGACCGGAAGATCACGACGATCGCGCTGGAGACCTTCCGCAACCAGGACTACCACTGGGTCACCCCCATCGAGATCGCCGCCAACGACACCGTGACCGCCGAGGTGACCTGCGCGAAGCCGGGAACTCCCGCCACCGGGCAGCGGGCGGAGCAGTGCCACGAGGTCCTGAACGTGAGCGGCGTGCTCGTCCGCACCGAGCAGTGACACCAGGGGTCTCGGACATCGTTGAACGCCGCGAGCCCCAATCGGAAGGGTGGCCCTCCGCATCGTCCGGAAATCGATCTGGTGGCCGAGTCTTGACGTGATGTGTTTCACCAGTTAAAAGGGCGTGTCCGCCGCAGGAGAGCGCGAGGAGTCGTATGCCCAGGCGACGTTCAGCGGACCCGGAGGAACTGGCGGCTGCCGCCGCCCGGGCGTCCCGGGCGGGGGTCCGCCCGCCGGACACCGAGCCCCCGGCGTCGGCGGACCCCCTGCAGAGCACCGTGGGCAACGCGGCGGTGACCCGCATGATCGCCCGCAGCACCTCGGTCCAGCGGGCCCCCAACCCCGGTCAGCAGCAGGCCCGTCGCCTGGAGGACGTGCTGCCCCGCGAGGAGTGGTACCGCGCCTACCTCGACCCCCTGCACCACGCGGAGGCGCGGGAGAAGCACCCGGAGAACCCCGGGGAGCTCTACGACCACCAGCAGTCCCCGGGCTTCCAGGCGAGCATGACGGCCACCTACGACCGCTACCTCAACGACCCGGAGACCATCAACGACCGCGTCGACTTCGCGGCGTACGCGGGCATGCACGACACGGTGGTCTCCGAGCTGAAGGAGAAGCCGGACAAGTCGGGCGCGGCCGGCTATGTCACCAGCTACCCGCTGCGCGCGGACTCCCCGACCCCCTCGGTGCTGGGCGAGACGGTCGGCGGCAGACCGCTCATGGTCAAGGCGGACCCCCTCATGGAGTTCGGCATCCGCCCCGACGCGCTCACCTGGTCCGGCCACTTCGAGCGCGGCGTGGACATGATGCTCAACCAGACCCTGTACAAGGACGACGAGGTCGAGTCCCTGGTCACCGAGGTCCTCGACCGCTTCTACGAGAAACTGGACGCGGCCTCGGCCGTCCGCGACCGCCTCAAGGCCATCGGCTGGGTGGTGCGGACGATCCACATCATCCACCCCTACGACGACACCAACCGGCGCCTCAACGTCCACGTCCTGCTGCCCCGCCTGCTCCTGGCGGCCGGTTTCCAGCCGGTGGTCTTCAAGGACATGGAGGAGCTGTTCCAGGGCGGCCGGTCACTGGAGCAGATCGCCGACGCCCTGGAGTCGGGCCAGGCCGCCGACCTGCTCTCCGACGACATCGCGGCCACCGACCCCCGGTACGCCTCCGACTGGTACGGCCGCAACCGCCCACCGGCCCGGGAGACCCAGGGCACGATCCACATCCCGTCCTTCGAGTCGATGGGCGTGACCGACGACCCCGCCCCCTCCCACCAGTACTTCGGGCAGCAGGCGGAGGACCTCGACTTCTTCGACCCGGACCTGGGCGGCCCGGGCCCGGCGATCACCTACGAGTCGGGCGCCCAGCGCGAGGAACTCCACGCCTACCTGACCGAGTCCCTGCGCCGCGCCCAAGAGGAGGCGGCGCAGGACCAGGACCGGTAGCCCGCTACCGCTGTCCGCCGGCGCGGCGACGTGCCACGACGACGGCACCCGCGCCGAGCAGCAGCGCCCCGGCGGCGGCACCGGCGAGGGGCAGGGCGGAACCGGAACCGGTCTCCGCGAGCCCGCCGTTGGCGGAGCCGGAGCCGGAGGTGCCGCCGGTGGTGGACGTCCCGCCGGTGGTGGTGGAGGGGCTGTCGGAGGGCTCGGGCGTCGGCGTCGAGCCGCTGCCGCCGGTGGAGCCGGAGCCCCCGGCCGTGTGCGTCGGCGTGGGCGTGGGCGTAGGCGTGGAGCCGGTGCCCCCGCTGCCGCCGGCATCGGCGACGTCGAGCGAGATGACCGCGGTGTCGTTGGACGTGACCTTGTCGAAAGGCCGGGGCGGGCTCACGATCGCCACCGAGCCCTCGGCCCCGGACACCGCCTTGTCGATCTTCAGCTGGAAGGTGTAGGTCGTGACCTCGTTCGCGAACATCCACGAGTTGTTGGTGCCGCACTCGTAGGTCCCCGGCTCGGACGCCCCGCAACCGCGGGCTTTCACGACGGACACGCCGGCCGGCATCTTGATGCGGACCTTCGCCGCGGAGACGCCGAGTTCTCCGTCGTAGTAGCCGGGTCCGGCGTTGGTGAGGATCACCGTCAGCGGGACCGTGTCGCCGACCTCGCCCTTGAGCCGGGCGCCGGTCACCTGGAAGTCGGCCGTGTTGTCGGCGGTCACGTTCGTGGAGACCGAGTTGCTGCCGGAGCCGGGGGTCGCCGGGGTCCCGTCAGGCCGCTCGACCAGCTTCACCGCGGGTCCGGTGCCCGGATCTCCAGGTCCCCATTCGCCCCCCGACGGCTCGATCTCGTCGGTGTCGGCCCACACGTCCAGCTCGTCGTGGAGCGCCCAGTCGAACGCCTTCAGGGACAGTCCCTCGGGTGCGTAGACGACGCCCGGTCTCACCGGCTGCTCGAACTTGCAGACCATCTCCCCGAGGTACGGCATCTCGTCCGCACCGCCGCCGTAGAGGGTCACGCAGTTGGAGGGCACCTGCGCGAAGCCGAAACCGTGGGTGACGGAGAAGCCCATCCAGACCTTGTCGACGGTCGTGGTGCCCGTGTTCGTGAAGGAGCCTGGGATGCCGACGACGCTGCCGGGCTGCACGCCGGTGATCGGGGCGATGGGGCCGAGCACCAGCGGGTTGTCCGTTTCCTCGGCGCCGGCGGGCGTGGCGCCCAGCGCCAGCAGGGCCATGGCACCGACGACACCGACGGCGCCGGTGGTGCGGCGGAGGGCGCGGGGGCCGGGGGAAGTGAGACGCATGGAGTCCTCTGGGCGGTGGCGGGATGAAGGGATCACGAACGACGGTCGCTCCACGGAACGACCTCGGCCACCGCCAAAGGGTTGTACGGCAACGCGAGGTCCCGCCCGCGCATCCGGGATGCGCGGGCGGGACCGTTGGGGTGTCGCGGCCGGGTCAGGACAGGGTGCAGGACGCCCCGTTGACGGTGACCGAGGTGGGCTTGGCGTAGGTGCCGCCGTGGGTGCCCTGGAAGCCGAAGGAGGCGGAGCCCCCGGCGGTCAGGTCCTTGTTGAAGTCCACGCCGCTCGCGGTGACCGCGCCCGACGAGGGGGTGATGACGGCGTTCCAGACGCTGGTGACCGTCTGTCCGGCGGGCAGGGTGAAGCTCGCCTTCCAGTTCTTCACCGCGGTGGTGGACGTGTTCGTGAGGGTGACGTCCGCGGTGAAGCCGGTGTTCCAGGAGTTGGCGGTCCACTTGGCCGTGCAGGCGCCCGGGGTGGTGCCGCCGCCCGCCTTCGTGGTGGCCGTCACGGCGGCCGAGGCCGCGGAGACGTTGCCCGCCGCGTCGCGGGCCCGCACCTGGTAGGTGTAGGCGGTCGACGCGGTCAGACCGCTGTCGGTGTAGCTGACGCCGGTCGCCGTGCCCACCTTGGTGGCGCCGCGGTAGACGTCGTACCCCGTGACGGCGGTGTTGTCCGTGGCGGCCGTCCAGCTCAGGGAGACGCTCGACGCGGTGGTGCCGGTGACGGTCAGACCGGCCGGGACGGTGGGCGCCTGGGTGTCGCCACCGCCGCCACCGCCGCCGCTGACCGCCGGGTAGGCGTTGGCGAGGAGCTGGCGGAACTGCGCGGAGAACCAGTGGCCCGCGAGCGGCGAGTTCGGCAGGGCGCCGGTCAGGTTGTTGCCGTTGCGGCCGTTACCGGTGTACGTGGGGTCGCACATCCGGTCGAAGCCCTTGCCCTCGTCGTTGGGCTCCGGCTGGCTCGCGCCGTCGGACTCGCCCGGCGGCTTGGCCCACACGTAGGCGTCGATACCGGCGGCCGGCGCCGCGGTCGGCCGCTCACCGAGGCCGGCACCGCTCTGGTTGCACCAGTTGCCGGCGTGGATGCGGCGGTCGATGCGCGAGCCGTCCACGTAGGCGTCGACGGAGGTCGCCGTCGACGGCCCCGTCGGCCGCGCGGCCCCGCCCCAGCCGTTGCGGGCGGTGTCGATCAGCATGCCGATGCCGGGGTCGAAGCCCTGCGCGACCAGGGTGGAGCGCAGACCCTGCGCGTAGGACTGCTCGTCGACGTACTGGTTCCAGTCGACCCACTTCGACTGGCGGACGGTCTGGCCGTTCACGGTGTCGGTGACCTTGAGATACGGCTCCACCGTCGCCGAGTTGTTGGCGGTGTTGACGATGAACCCGGCGACGTCGTTGACGGTGGCCCCGCTGCTCGTCGCGGCCTTCTTGAACTCCTGGGCGGCCGGCACCAGGTTGGAGTCCCAGCCGAGCCAGCCGTGGTGGGCGGCGTCGATGTAGTTGTAGACGTTCGGGATGGCGCCGAGCTTGTGCAGCGCGTATCCGACGCCCTTCTCGTAGTTGCCGTTCTGCTTCATCGTGGCGCACTGGGGCGTCGAACCGGCGGTGCCGCCCGCGTTGGTGACGATGTTGGGCAGCGAGTCCGGCTCGATCAGGGTGACGATGCGCAGGTTGGCGTAGGCGGGGTCGTCGAGGATGCCCGCGATGGGGTCGATGTAGTCGGACTGGTAGCGCGGCAGCTCGTCGGGGCCCAGCTCGCCGTTGGAGGCGAGGGCGGCGCAGTCGCGTCCCGGCAGGTCGTAGATGACGAGCTGGACCAGGTTGGCGCCCTGGGTGAGTGCCGTGTCCAGGTGGGACTTCAGGCTGCGGGCGCCGGTGGTGCCGGAGATGGCCGCGATGCGGTCCATCCACACGAAGGTCGGCTGGTTGGACACGGCCGAACCGCCGGGCTCGGCCGCGGCCTTGGCGGACCAGTCCGGGTTCACGTAGGGCTTGGCGCCCACGTAGGGGTTGTCCAGCCGGGCGGCGGCGGCGGCACTCTGCGGCACGGAGACCAGTGCCGTGCCGGCTGCCAGTAACAGCGCCGACAGGGCGGCGACGCGGCGGGCGGCTCTGCCGCCGCGGGGGCCACGAGATGTCATCTCTTCTCCCGAGAAGAAACGGAGGAAAACAGGGCATGCGCAACGTGCACGCCGGCGAATCGCTCAGTGCGGCGTGGCGCGGCTCAGAACTTGCGGGAGCGCTCCCACGGTGAGGGTGCGGGGAACGGGTGTCAAGGGTTCCGGATGGCTGAAGACCGCCTGAACACAGGCGAGCGCGACCGACCGGGCCCGGCCGCCACGCGGCGCGGCGGGTGACCGGCCCGGGCGGCAGGCTGGGACCTGCCGGGATCTTTTGATGTTTGCCATGGAGAATTACGAGTCGTCACCGAGACGCGGTGAAACCCTCGCCCCACGACCGCTGCGATCACGCCCCCGAACCGCGCTGGGCAGCCTCCAATGGCCGTCCGGGCCCACGTCGCCCGCCTCGCCGGGAGGCGTTCGGTGCACCCGGTCGCACCAGTGAACGTCTCGCCTTCCCGGGCGGTAGTGGGGGAGCCGGGCCGACGCGCACGATGCGGTCATCGGATTTTCGAGCGAGGGTCGGGAGAGGAACCGCACGCCTTGTCCGCACGGAACTTGTCCAGCCGGTACGGGGACGCCCCAAACCATCACACGTCTCTTATGACGACGCGCTCACCGCAGAGCTTCGGCCAGTCGTCGCGGTCGGAGGTCAGAACGATCACGGGGGGCTCTTGGGTTTGTCTGCCGACGTCGGCCGGCGAGGCTGCCTGCGAGGGATGTCGGCCGTCAGACGACTCCCAGGTCGACAGTGACGGGGAAGGGGACGGCGGCCTTGATCACGCCGGTGAACATCTCGCCGTCCTTGTATGCCTTGACGGCGGGGTCGAGGACGTAGGTGTGGACGATCGGGACACCGGTGGCGGCCTGCTCGACCCGCCAGTAGAAGGGGATGCCCGCCTTGGCGTACTGGTCCACCTTCACGATCCGGTCGGTGGTCTCCGAACCGGGCGACACCACCTCGACGACCAGGAGCACGTGCTCGGGGCGGGTGGGCGTGAGGTCGATGGTCTCCGCCCGGTAGACGATGACGTCCGGGCGGCGGTTGGTGAGCGGAACGTCCTGCAGGCGGACGTCGAAGTCCGTGTCGGCGTTCCAGTCCGGGCCCGCGGCGGCGTCCAGGGCATTGGCCAGGATCCGGGCCAGCCGGTTGTGCCGCTTGGAGGCGCTCGGGCTCACGACCACCATTCCGTCCACGATCTCGATGCCGGCGCACTGCTCCTCGGACCAGGAGTCGTACTGCTCGGCGGTGATCTGAGAATGCATCCAGGCGGGCGCCACCATCTCGGCGGTCATGGCGTGCCTCCTTCGAGGATCTCGGCAGTCCTTGGAGCTGCTCCGCCCAGCCTACTGACCCCCCGTGACAGGGTGCCCGATTCGGTACGGGCGCTGTGAGAGGCTGGCGCGTATGAACCGGCTGGCTGGTGTGACCTCGCCTTATCTGCTTCAGCACGCTGACAACCCCGTCGACTGGTGGCCCTGGACGCCGGAGGCGTTCGAGGAGGCGCGGCGGCGGGATGTTCCCGTGCTGCTGAGCGTCGGGTACAGCGCCTGTCACTGGTGCCATGTGATGGCCAGGGAGTCCTTCGAGGACCAGGCCACCGCCGACGTCCTCAACGCGCACTTCGTCAGCGTCAAGGTCGACCGCGAGGAGCGGCCGGATGTCGACGCCGTGTACATGGAGGCCGTGCAGGCGGCGACCGGGCAGGGCGGGTGGCCGATGACCGTCTTCCTGACGCCGGACGCCGAGCCCTTCTACTTCGGCACCTACTTCCCGCCCGAGCCCCGGCACGGCATGCCCTCCTTCCGGCAGGTGCTCCAGGGCGTCCAGCAGGCGTGGACCGAGCGGCGGGGCGAGGTCGCCGAGGTTGCCGGGAACATCGTGCGGGACCTCGCGGGGCGGGAGATCTCCTATGGCGACGCCCAGGCGCCCGGCGCGGCCGAGCTGGGGCAGGCGCTGCTCGGGCTGACCCGGGAGTACGACGCGCAGCGCGGCGGGTTCGGCGGGGCGCCGAAGTTCCCGCCCTCCATGGCGCTGGAGTTCCTGCTGCGCCACCACGCCCGCACCGGCGCCGAGGGTGCCCTGGAGATGGCACGGGACACCTGCGAGCGGATGGCCCGCGGCGGCATCTACGACCAGCTCGGCGGCGGCTTCGCCCGCTACTCCGTGGACCGCGACTGGGTCGTGCCGCACTTCGAGAAGATGCTGTACGACAACGCGCTGCTCTGCCGCGTCTACGCCCACCTGTGGCGAGCCACCGGCTCCGACCTCGCCCGGCGCGTCGCGCTGGAGACCGCCGACTTCATGATCCGCGAACTCCGCACCGCCGAGGGCGGCTTCGCCTCCGCCCTGGACGCCGACAGTGACGACGGCACCGGGCGGCACGTCGAGGGCGCCTACTACGTGTGGACGCCCGGCCAACTCGAAGAGGTGCTCGGCAAGGAGGACGCCGAGCTGGCCGCCCGCTACTTCGGCGTCACCCCCGAGGGCACCTTCGAGCACGGCGCCTCCGTGCTGCAACTCCCGCAACAGGACGCCGTGTTCGATGCCGAGCGCATCGCGTCGGTACGGGCGCGGCTGCTGGCCGCCCGGGAGGGGCGTCCGGCGCCGGGCCGGGACGACAAGGTCGTCGCCGCCTGGAACGGCCTCGCCGTCGCCGCGCTGGCCGAGACCGGCGCCTACTTCGAACGCCCCGACCTGGTCGAGGCCGCCGTCGCCGCCGCCGACCTGCTGGTCCGGCTGCACCTGGACGAGCAGGCCCACCTCACCCGCACCAGCCGCGACGGCCGGGCCGGCACCAACGCCGGCGTTCTGGAGGACTACGCCGACGTCGCCGAGGGCTTCCTCGCGCTCGCCTCGGTGACGGGGGAGGGGGTGTGGCTGGACTTCGCCGGCTTCCTCCTCGACCATGTGCTGACCCGCTTCCGCGACGCGACCGGCTCCCTCTACGACACCGCCGCCGACGCCGAGCAGCTGATCCGCCGCCCCCAGGACCCCACCGACAACGCCACCCCCTCCGGCTGGACCGCCGCCGCGAACGCCCTCCTCTCCTACGCCGCCCACACCGGCTCCGAGCCCCACCGCACCGCCGCCGAGCACGCCCTCGGCGTGGTCAAGGCCCTCGGCCCGCGCGTCCCCCGCTTCATCGGCTGGGGCCTCGCCGCCGCCGAGGCCCTGCTCGACGGGCCCCGCGAGGTCGCCGTCGTCGGCCCGGCGCCCGGCGACCCGGCCCTGCGCGGCCTGCACCGCACGGCGCTGCTCGGCACGGCCCCGGGCGCGGTCGTGGCCGCGGGGGCGGAGGGCGGCGAGGAGTTCCCGCTCCTGGTCGACCGGCCCCTGGTCGACGGCGGGGCCGCCGCCTACGTCTGCCGCCACTTCACCTGCGACGCACCCGTCACCGACCCGGAGGCGCTGCGGGCCGCGCTCGGGAGCTAGGCCGGAGCTGGGCCAGGGCTAGGTCACGTGCGCGAGGGCGCGCTCCACGATCGCCTCCAACTGCTCGTGGTGCGCGCCCTTCCAGTACGCCCGCCCGCACGAACCGCACTGCGCGAAGACGTCGTACGACCGCTGCGTGCCGCCCTCGATGCGGTCGGCGACCTGCTCCTTGGTGGCCGGCGTGAGCAGGCCGTTGCAGGCGGTGCAGCGGGTCCAGGGGCGCAGGGCGGGGCGGTACCGGTCGAGGACGCCGGTGAGCTGGTCCTCGGGGCGGGTGCTGTAGACGAAGCCGCCGGCCCACAGCTCCCGGCGCCGCAGCAGCCCCCGGTCCCGGCTGAGCAGCACGCGTCGCTCCGCTGCGGACAGGGCGGCCAGGGCGGGGTCGCCGAGGTCCGTCGACTCGTAGGCCGTGTCGACGCCGAGGAGGCGGAGGCGGCGGGCGAGGGTGCCGAGGTGTACGTCGAGGAGGAAGCGGAGGGGGGCGCCGGGCACCTCCTGGGGGTACGTGACCGAGCGTACGGTCACCGACTCGCCGCCGCTCGGTGTGTGGCTGCGGGGTGCCTCCTGGCCGTTGACCAGTAGCGTGCCGACCTCCGTGAGTGGCACGCCCAGGGACTCCACTACGTGGCCGAGTGTGGAGATGCCGTCGACGGCTGTCCGGGTCGTGCCGGTGGCGCGGGCGCGGGGCACGAAGACGTGCAGTTCCGGGGCGAAGGCGACGTCGATCGAGGGTCGTTCCACCCGGCCAGGATCGCACGATCACTCGAGTGGCCTGAGTGCGCGGGCGGGCGCAGGTGCGTCGTGGTTGCTCGCGCCCCGCGGCGGTGCCGCATATGTGACGGCCCCGCGCCCCTAGGGGGCTGGTGGCAGCCCGTGTTCCAGAACCGTCAGGGCGCGGTCGAAGAGTACGGTCAGGTCGTCCTCATGGCCCCGCTCCGCCCAGTAGCGCGCGACCTCCGTCAACCCGCCCACCAGCGACATCGACAGCACCCGCACCTCCAGGTCGTCCCGGTCCCGCCCCGTCCGCTCGGCCAGCGCGCCGGCGAGCAGACGCGCGGTCGCCGACATGCTCTCCAGCATCCGCGACCGCACCGCCGGCACCTCCGCCATCAGCCGGGTCCGCAGCCGCGCCACCTCGGGCTCCTCCGCGATCCCCGCGGCGACGGCCTTGCGCAGGACGTGCCGCAGGGACGCCCGCCAGGGCTCGCCGGCCGGGCGGGCGGCCAGCTCGGCCGCCATGACCTCGTCGTGCTCGTCGGTGACGACGATGTCTTCCTTCACCGGGAAGTACCGGAAGACGGTCGACGGCGAGACCTCCGCGCGGTCCGCGATCTGCTCGATCGTCGTGGCCTCGTAGCCCTGCTCCCGCACCAGTGCCCAGGTCGCCGTGCGGATCGCCTCGCGGGTGCGGATCTTCTTGCGCTCCCGCAGGCCGGGCCGGGAGGGTGTCGCTGCCGTCATGGGTCCATTCTCGGCCGGTGGCTAGTACGCCACCAGCGAGATCCCCACGTAGTGGGCGATGAAGGCGGCCAGCGTGAAGGAGTGGAACACCTCGTGGAAGCCGAACCAGCGCGGGGAGGGGTTGGGGCGCTTGATGCCGTAGACCACGCCGCCCGCGCTGTAGAGCACGCCGCCGACGATCACCAGGACCAGGACCGCGATGCCGCCGGCCCGCATGAACTCGGGCAGGTAGAAGACGGCGGCCCAGCCCATGGCGAGATAGCAGGGGGTGTAGAGCCAGCGCGGGGCGCCGACCCAGAAGACCCGGAAGACGATGCCGGCCAGCGCCGCCGCCCAGATCCCCCACAGCAGCCACTGCCCGTCGGCGCCGGGCAGCAGGAGCATGGTGAGCGGGGTGTAGGTGCCCGCGATGATCAGGAAGATGTTCGCGTGGTCGAGCCGGCGCAGCACGCCGTCGGCCCGCGGGCCCCAGTTGCCCCGGTGGTAGAGCGCGCTGACGCCGAAGAGCAGACAGGCCGTCAGCACGTAGATCGCGCAGGCGACGCGGGCTCTGGGGGAGTCGGCCAGGGCGGTGAGCACCAGGCCGGCGATGACCACGGCCGGGAACATCCCGGCGTGCAGCCAACCGCGCAGCGCGGGCTTGACCGGGTGGGGCAAGGAGAGCGGCACCGGGCCCCGGCCGTCGCCGGCCGGCGTGTCCCTGGGCGCGTCGGGAGCGGACGCAGTCATGTCCGCATCGTACCTACGGTCCCGTAAGTTACGCGTCAGTAGGCCGTCCTGACGGTCGGTAAGTGGCCAGCCTCTCACGCCCACCCGAGTGCCCGCGATGGCGGGATTCGAACGTGGCGAGCCTCACGCCGCTCAAGTGTGATGCCCTCTGGACAGATGGGCACTATCATCGGACGATCAAATGAGTGCGGTCGGCACCGGATGAGCGCCGTCGATGTCCGCATCGTCCTGCATCCGGGTCGCAGCCCCCACGGGGCCTCCAACACACATCCCCTCATCTAGGAGCAATCGTGGCGCGCGACATCGCGGCTCCCTCCGTCCCCACCCGGCACCAGGAGCTGATCTCGTGGGTGCACGAGATCGCCGAACTGACCCAGCCGGACGCCGTGGTCTGGTGCGACGGATCCGAGGCCGAGTACGAGCGGCTGTGCGAGGAACTGGTCGCCAAGGGCACCTTCCGCAAGCTCGACCCGGTCAAGCGCCCCCACTCCTACTACGCGGCCTCCGACCCGAGCGACGTCGCCCGCGTCGAGGACCGCACCTTCATCTGCTCCGCCAAGGAGGAGGACGCCGGGCCGACCAACCACTGGAAGGACCCCGCCGAGATGCGCGAGGTCTTCGCCGGTGAGAAGGGCGTCTTCCGCGGCTCGATGAAGGGACGCACGATGTACGTCGTCCCCTTCTGCATGGGCCCGCTCGGCTCCCCGCTCTCCGCCCTCGGCGTCGAGATCACCGACTCCGCCTACGTCGCCGTCTCCATGCGCACGATGACCCGCATGGGCCGCCCCGTCCTGGACGAACTCGGCGAGGACGGCTTCTTCGTCAAGGCCGTGCACACCCTCGGCGCCCCGCTGGAGCCGGGCCAGGAGGACGTGCCCTGGCCGTGCAACAGCACCAAGTACATCTCGCACTTCCCCGAGGACCGCGAGATCTGGTCCTACGGCTCCGGCTACGGCGGCAACGCCCTGCTCGGCAAGAAGTGCTACGCCCTGCGCATCGCCTCCGTCATGGCCCGGGACGAGGGCTGGCTCGCCGAGCACATGCTGGTGCTGAAGCTGACCCCGCCGCGCGGCGAGGCCAAGTACGTCGCCGCCGCCTTCCCCTCCGCCTGCGGCAAGACCAACCTCGCCATGCTGGAGCCGACCATCTCCGGCTGGACGGTGGAGACCATCGGCGACGACATCGCCTGGATGCGCTTCGGCGAGGACGGCCGCCTCTACGCCATCAACCCCGAGGCCGGCTTCTTCGGCGTCGCGCCCGGCACCGGCGAGCACACCAACGCCAACGCCATGAAGACCCTGTGGGGCAACTCCGTCTTCACCAATGTCGCCCTCACCGACGACAACGACGTGTGGTGGGAGGGCATGACCGAGGAGACGCCCGCCCACCTGACGGACTGGAAGGGCAACGACTGGACGCCCGAGTCCGGCACGCCCGCCGCCCACCCCAACGCCCGCTTCACCACGCCCGCCGCCCAGTGCCCGATCATCGCGCCGGAGTGGGAGGACCCCAAGGGCGTGCCGATCTCGGCCATCCTCTTCGGCGGGCGGCGCGCGACCGCTGTGCCGCTGGTGACCGAGTCCTTCGACTGGAACCACGGCGTCTTCCTCGGCGCCAACGTGGCCAGCGAGAAGACCGCCGCCGCCGAGGGCAAGGTCGGCGAGCTGCGCCGTGACCCCTTCGCCATGCTGCCGTTCTGCGGCTACAACATGGGCGACTACATGGGTCACTGGATCGACGTGGCCAAGGACAAGGACCAGGCGAAGCTGCCGAAGATCTACTACGTCAACTGGTTCCGCAAGGACGACGCGGGCCGGTTCGTCTGGCCCGGCTTCGGCGAGAACGGCCGCGTCCTGAAGTGGATCGTGGAGCGCCTGGAGGGCCGCGCGGAGGGTGTGGAGACGCCGATCGGCGTCCTGCCGACCAAGGAGTCCCTGGACACCGACGGGCTCGACCTGCCGGCGGCCGACCTGGACTTCCTGCTCAGCGTCGACAAGGAGGTGTGGCGCGAGGAGGCCGCCCTGGTCCCCGAGCACCTGAACACCTTCGGCGACCACACGCCGGCCGAGCTGTGGGACCAGTACCGCGCCCTGGTGGCCCGCCTGGGCTAGCCACAGCCCCCGAAGAGACTCCGCGGCCGGTCCGGCTAGCCCTGACCTGCATAGTCGTCACGAAGGCCGGTCGCGAGGGGGTCTCCTCCCGCCCCAGTAGCTCACCCTCAACCGGGGCGCGGGGGAGCAACCCCGTTCCGGGCCGGGACCCCGCACAACGGCGTGCGACGGTCCCGGCCCGGGCCAGTTCCAGCGGGCCGTCTCGGGAGCGTCAGTGCGCGGCCAGCTCGCGCGGCTCCAGGGCCGCGCTGTGCGCGTCCATCCGCTCGGCCGCCAGGATCGCCGCCGCCGTGTCGGCGCGGGAGGCGGCCACCACCAGCGCGCGGCCGGCCGCGGTGTGAGCGCGCCGGTGCAGGGCCGCGGCCCGGGGCCTGGGTCCCGCCGGGGTCAGCCGGGCCGGTGGCACGCCGTCGCGCAGCCGGGCCACCTGCTCGGCCAACCGCTCGGCGGCGGTGTCGAGGTCGGCGGAGGGCGCGGCGGCGCGCAGCTCGTCGGTGACGGCGAGCAGGGCCGCGAGGTGGCCGGCGAGCTGGATGTCCAGCTCCTCCTCGCGCGAGCGGTGCGGGAAGTCCGCGGGGGTGCCGGCCGGTGTGCTGTGGACCGACTTGGTGCGGATCGGTTCGTACATGGACGGCCTCCTCAACGTCTCAGGAAGCCATCCTACCTTGGATCGAGTCTAAAGTTGGCTGTAGCCGTCGAGGAAGTGGCCGATCCGGCCCACCGCGTCGTGCAGGTCGCTCGCCGAGGGGAGTGTCACGACCCGGAAGTGGTCGGGTTCCGGCCAGTTGAAGCCGGTGCCCTGCACCACCATGATCTTCTCCCGGCGGAGCAGATCCAGGACCATCTGGCGGTCGTCCTTGATCTTGAAGACCTTGGGGTCGAGGCGCGGGAAGAGGTACAGCGCGCCCTTGGGCTTCACGCAGGTCACGCCCGGGATGGCGGTCAGCGCCGCGTGCGCCGCGTCGCGCTGCTCGCGCAGCCGTCCGCCCGGCAGCACCAGCTCCTTGATGGTCTGCCGCCCGCTGAGCGCCGCGACCACGCCGTGCTGGCCCGGCATGTTGGCGCACAGCCGCATGTTGGCCAGTACGGTCAGGCCCTCGATGTAGGACTCGGCGTGCGCGCGGGGCCCTGAGATCGACATCCAGCCGACCCGGTAGCCCGCCACCCGGTACGCCTTCGACATGCCGTTGAAGGTGAGGGTGAGCAGGTCGGGGGCGATGGACGCGGTGGGGACGTGCACCGCGTCGTCGTAGAGGATCTTGTCGTAGATCTCGTCCGAGCAGACCAGCAGGTTGTGGCGGCGGGCGATGTCGGTGAGGCCGCGCAGCACCGCCTCGTCGTAGACCGCGCCGGTCGGGTTGTTCGGGTTGATGATCACGATCGCCTTGGTGCGGTCGGTGACCTTGCGCTCGATGTCCGCCAGGTCCGGCATCCAGTCGGCCTGCTCGTCGCAGCGGTAGTGCACGGCGGTGCCGCCGGAGAGCGAGACGGCGGCCGTCCAGAGCGGGTAGTCGGGCGCCGGTACGAGGACCTCGTCGCCGTCGTCGAGCAGGCCCTGCATCGCCATGACGATCAGCTCGGAGACGCCGTTGCCGATGAAGACGTGCTCGACGTCCGTCTCGATGCCGAGGGTCTGGTTGTGCATGACGACCGCGCGGCGGGCGGCCAGCAGGCCCTTGGCGTCGCCGTAGCCGTGTGCCGTGGAGACGTTGCGGAGGATGTCCTCCAGGATCTCCGGCGGGCACTCGAAGCCGAACGCGGCCGGATTGCCGGTGTTCAGCTTGAGGATGCGGTGACCGGCCGCTTCCAGCCGCATCGCCTCCTCGAGCACCGGGCCCCGGATCTCGTAACAGACGTTGGCGAGCTTCGTCGACTGGATCACCTGCATGCCGCGAGCTTACGGGCCGTCGGTGCGGCGTGCGCCGTGTCATCCGCCACGTGGGACGCGGGGCCGCGTGGGGCCGGGGGGCCGTTCACTCGCACGTGTGACGGGAGGCGTCGCGCGTCCGTTTCCCGCCGTTTCCGGTCCTCGCGTTGTCGTGTCCTTGTCGGGTGGGTCCCGCATCCGAACAATGTGCATGACAATCCGTCCATGAGGGGACCCCACATGAACAAGCCTCTCCTTGCCGCGCTCGCGATCCTGGCCACAGCCGGGACGGGCCTGGCACCCGCGGTCGCGGCACCCACGGCGACCGCACCCACGGCGACCGCACCCGCCCCCGCCGTGCGGGCCGTCACCTTCGCCGGCACCGTCTCGCTCAGCAACTGCTCCGGCTCCGTCGTCCGCCTCCCCGCTTCCGAGGACGACGACCCGGCGCTGGTGATGTCCAACGGCCACTGCCTGGAGACCGGCTTCCCGGCGGCCGGGCAGGTCATCACGGACCGCGCCTCCAGCCGCACCTTCGGCCTGCTCAACTCCGCCGGCACCAAGGTCGGCACCCTGCGCGCCAGCAAGATCGCCTACGCGACGATGACCGACACGGACGTCTCGCTCTACCAGCTCACGACGACGTACGGCCAGATCCGCAGCACCTACGGCATCAACGCGCTCACCCTCAACGCCACCCACCCTGTGGCCGGCACCGCGATCACCGTCGTCTCCGGCTACTGGAAGCGGACCTACGCCTGCAACGTCGACGGCTTCGTCTACCGGCTGAAGGAGGGCCAGTGGACCTGGAAGGACTCGGTCCGCTACACCTCCGCCTGCCAGACCATCGGCGGCACCTCCGGCTCGCCGGTCCTGGACACCGCCACCGGCCGGGTCGTCGCCGTCAACAACACCGGCAACGAGGACGGCGGGCGCTGCACCGACAACAACCCCTGCGAGGTCGACCAGAACGGCCGGGTGACCGTCCGCCAGGGCATCAACTACGCCCAGGAGACCTACCAGATCCCGGCCTGCTTCGGCCTGGACAGCAAGCTCGACCTCAGCAAGTCGGGCTGCGTGCTCCCGAAGCCCTGAGAGCTGATCAGCGCGGGGTGCGCCGCACCGAGCGCCCCGCGAGGACGTCCGTGCGCCGCCCGTCCTCGATGACGAACCGCCCGTCCACCAGGACGTGCGGGATGCCGGCCGGCAGGCGGCGCGGGGCGTCGTAGGTGCTGCCGGCCGCGACGGTCGCCGGGTCGAAGAGCACCAGGTCGGCCCGGTGGCCCTCGCGCACCAGGCCCCGGTCCGGCAGGCGCAGCCGGGCCGCCGGGCGCCCGGTGAGGTGGGCGACGCACTCCTCCAGGGACAGCACGCCCAGCTCGCGCACGTAGTGGCCCAGGTAGTGCGGGAAGGTGCCGTACGCGCGCGGGTGCGGCTTGCCGCCCTGGAGGATGCCGTCCGAGCCGCCGGTGTGGGCGCGGTGCCGCATGATCGCGCGGACGTTCTCCTCGTGCCCCACGTGCTGGAGGATCGTCGGCGCGAGGCGGTCGGTGAGCAGCAGGCGGCGGGCGACCGTCCAGGGCGTCTCGCCGCGCAGCCGGGCCGCGTCCAGGACGGTGTGGCCGACGTACTCGGCGAGGGACGGGTCGGTGACGCCGGAGACCTCGATCGTCTCCCACTCCACCGGCACCCCGTGGCAGCCGTCGGAGCCGGTCACCTCCAGGTCGTGCCGGATGCGCTCGGCGCTCTCGTCGTCCGCGAGGCGTCCGAGCACCGCCTCCGGGCCGCCCTCGCTCGCCCAGCTCGGCAGCAGGGCGACCAGGGTCGTGCAGCCGGGGGTGTAGGGGTAGGTGTCGAGGGTGATGTCGGCGCCGGCGGCGAGGGCCCCGTCCAGGAGGGTCAGCAGCTCGGGGGCGCGGCCCTCGTTGACGCCGAAGTTCATGGTGGCGTGCGCCAGGTGCAGCGGGCAGCCCGCCTCCCGGGTCAGCGTCACCATCTCCTCGTACGCCTGGAGCGCGCCCGCCCCGTACGAGCGGTGGTGCGGGCAGTAGTAGCCGCCGTACTCGGCCACCACCCGGCACAGCTCGGTCAGCTCGGCGTCCTCGGCGTACATGCCCGGCGTGTACGTCAGCCCCGACGACATGCCGACTGCCCCCTGCGCCATGCCCTCGGCCACCAGGGCGCGCATCCGCGCCAGCTCGGCCGGGGTGGCCGCGCGGTCCTCCCAGCCCATGACGAGCGCGCGGACCGTGCCCTGCGGGATCAGGTAGGCGGCGTTGACCGCGATGCCCCGGTCGAGCCGGTCCAGGTACCCGCCGACCGAGCGCCAGTCGAAGTCGATGTCGTCGCCGGGCCCGTTCCAGCCGGTGATGGCGCGGCGGACCTCGGCGAGGGTGCGGTCGTCCACGGGGGCGTAGGAGAGCCCGTCCTGGCCGAGCACCTCCAGGGTGACGCCCTGCGCGGCCTTCGCGCTGTGGTCGGGGTCCCGCAGCAGGGCCAGGTCGCTGTGGGCGTGCATGTCGATGAAGCCGGGGGCGAGGGCGAGGCCCTCGGCGTCCAGCGCGCGGCGGGCGGTGGGCCGCTGGCAGCCGGCCGCCGCCGCCTCCCGCACGATGGACGTGATGCGGCCGCCGTCGACCACCACGTCCGCCCGGTAGGACGGGCCGCCGGAGCCGTCGACGACCTCCGCGTCCCGGATGACCAGCTCTGCCACGGCCGCCTCCTAGAAGAACGTGCGGATGTAGTCGACCACCGTGCCGTCCGCCTCGGCCACCGGGATGAGCTGCCACTTGTCGAAGGACGTGCACGGGTGGGAGAGGCCCAGCCCGATCCAGTCGCCGACCGCCAGCTCCGCGCCGGGCGCGGTGCGCAGCCAGGCGTGCTGGTCGGACAGGGCGGTCACCTCGACGCCCTCGGCCGGGCGCTCGGGGCCGCCGTCGGCGGGCCGGACCACCTGGGCGAAGGGCAGGTGCAGGTCGTACGCCGCGTCCCGCTTGCCCGCGTTGGCGAATCCCTGCTCGGGGGTGGGGCGGGAGACGACCTGCGTCCACAGGCGGAAGGCGGGCTCCAGGGCGCCCTCCTCGGGGACCCGGTTGAAGGGGGTCAGCTCGCGGTAGTGACCGTCGTCGTGGGACACGTAGGCGCCCGAGCGCAGGAGCTTCAGGACCGGCGCGGAGAGCGCGGGGACCTCCGCGAAGACCTCGGCGACCGCGTCGAACCAGGCGCTGCCGCCCGCGCTCAGCACGATCTCGTCCAGGCCCGCGAACCGGCCCGCCGCGTCGAACTCCCCGGCCAGCGCGACAAGCCGGCGCAGCCAGGCCCGGACCCGCTCCGGGTCGGCGTCCGGGACCTCGCCCTCGTAGCCGGCCACGCCGGCCAGGCGCAGGGTGCCGGTCGCGGCCACCGCGTCGGCGACGGCCGCGCACTCGGCCTCGGTGCGCACGCCGGTGCGGGCGCCCTCGCCGGCGGCCAGCTCGACCACGACGTCCAGGGGGCGGGTCGCCCCGGCGTCCGTCAGGGCCGCGTCCATCAGCTGCACGCCGGTGACGGAGTCGACGTAGCAGACGAAGCGGAAGTCCGGGTCGGCGTCCAGCTGGGCGGCGGTCCAGCGCAGGGCGGCCGGGTCGAGCAGCTCGTTGGCGAGGAAGACGCGCTGGACGCCGAAGGCGCGGGCGACGCGGACCTGGTGGGGGAGGGCCAGGGTGATGCCCCAAGCGCCGTGCTCCAGCTGGCGGTGGAAGAGCTGGGGGGCCATGGAGGTCTTGCCGTGCGGCGCGAAGGCGAGGCCGTGCCGGGCGGAGTACGTCTCCATCAGCGCGAGGTTGTGCTCCAGGCGCTCGGCGGACAGGGCCAGCACGGGGGTGGTGAACCCGCCGGTGAAGAGGTTGCGGCGCTGGCCGGCCAGCTCGGCGACGGTCAGGCCCTCGGCGTCCGGGGGGAGGCCCTTGAAGCGGTGGTCGACGTGCTCCTCGGCGAGACGGGTGAGGGCGGCGTCGGCGCCGGTGCCCGTGTCGCTGATGCCGGTGGCGTGGGCCATGCGGGGCCTCCGTGAAATGGAATGTTGCATTCTGTGCAACAGTCGTTGCGTATGTCGCTCTGAGCTGTCTAACATCTCGGCCGACACCCGGTCAACGGACCCGCGGTGCCGCAGCAGCCCACCGAAGGAGCCTCAGCCATCGTGACCGCCCCCGGACCCACCCGCACCGCCCCCGGCGTCGTGGACGTCGTCGCGCTCGGCGAGTCCATGGTCACCTTCCTGCCCTCCCGCCCGGGGCGCCTCGCCGACGTGCCCTCCTTCGAACGCGGCATCGGCGGCGCCGAGTCCAACACCGCCTGCGTGCTGGCCGCCGCCGGGCACACCGCCCGCTGGGTCTCCCGGGTCGGCGCCGACGGCTTCGGCGACCACCTGGTCGAGACGGTCGGCGGCTACGGCGTCGACGTCTCCGCCGTCCGCCGCGACCCCGCCCGCCCGACCGGCGTCTACTTCCGCACCGCCGGCGACCGCGCCACCGACGCCCACGAGGTCGCGTACTACCGGGCCGGCTCCGCCGCCTCCGCGATGTCCACCGCCAACCTCGACCTGGCCGCCGTCCGCGCCGGGCGGGTGCTGCACCTCTCCGGCATCACCGCCGCGCTCTCCGCGGACTGCCTCGACCTGATGCGCGAGCTGACCGCGCCCCGCCCGGACCGGCCCCTGGTCTCCTTCGACGTCAACCACCGCCCCGCCCTGTGGCGAGAGGCCGCCGACGGGCCCGAGGTGCTGCGGGAGCTGGCCCGGGGCGCCGACCTGGTCTTCGTCGGCGACGACGAGGCGTGGGGCGCGGGCGATCCCGAGGCCGTGCGGGCCGCGTTGCCCGAGCCCGAGGTGCTGGTCGTCAAGCAGGGCGCCGCCGGGGCCACCGCCTTCCACGGCACCGAGTCCGTCTTCGTGCCCTCCCTGCGCGTCGACGTGGTCGCCGCCGTCGGGGCCGGGGACGCCTTCGCCGCCGGGTTCCTCTCCGCCACCCTGCGCGGACTGCCCGTCCGCGACCGGCTCCGGCACGGCCACCTCATGGCCGCCGCCGCCCTCACCGCCCCCGGCGACCTCGCCGCGCCCCCGGCGCGCGCGCACGCCGACCGGCTGGCCGCCCTGGACGACACGGCGTGGGGGAGACTGCGACTCGGCCCCGGCTGGACACAGGCCGACCGACGGGCCGACGAGGAGGTACCCACGCCATGAGCCAGACCGTCGACCGCGCGCTCAGCATCCTGCCGCTGCTCGCCGAGGGCCCCGCCGACCTGGGCCGGGTCGCCGACCGCCTCGGCGTGCACAAGTCCACCGCCCTCCGGCTGCTGCGCACCCTGCACGACCACGGCTTCGTCTACCGGCAGGACGACCAGCGCTACCGCCTCGGCGCCCGGCTCATCGCCCTCGCCCAGGAGGCGATGGAGAACCTCGACGTCCGCGAGATCGCCCACCCCCACCTCGTCCGCCTCAACGAGCAGTGCGGGCACACCGTGCACCTCGCCGTGTACGAGGAGAACGAGGTGCTCTACATCGACAAGGTGGAGAGCCGCTACCCGGTCCGGATGTACTCCCGGATCGGCAAGCCGGTCGCCCTCACCGTCGCCGCCGTCGCCAAGCTGCTCCTGGCCGACCTGCCCGAGCACGAGCGCCGCGCCCTGGTCGAGAAGCTCGACTACCCCCTGTACACGGCCCGTTCGACACCGCACGCCGACGCCTTCCTGGTGGAGCTGGCCACGGTGCGCGAACAGGGCTGGGCCACCGACCTCGGTGGCCACGAGGAGTCCATCAACTGCGTCGGCGCGCCCATCCGGGGCGCCGACGGCAGGGTGGTCGCCGCGATGTCGGTCTCCGCGCCGAACGTCGTCGTCACCGCCGAGGAACTCCTCACCCTGCTCCCGCTGGTGCGCCGTACGGCGGACGCCATCAGCGGCGAGTACTCCGGCCGGACCCCCGTGCCGCACGATGCCGCGCACCACGCGAAGAACACGAAAGACACGAAGGACACGGTATGACCGACAAGATCGCCCTCACCCCCTCCACCCACACCGTCCCGCCGGCGAAGTTCTCCCACGGCGTGAAGAAGGGCAACATCCTCCAGGTCGCCGGCCAGGTCGGCTTCCTGCCCCACGAGGAGGGCAAGGCCCCCACCCCGGCCGGACCCACCCTGCGCGAGCAGACCCTCCAGACCCTCGCCAACGTCAAGGCGATCCTGGAGGAGGGCGGCGCCTCCTGGGACGACGTGATGATGCTCCGCGTCTACCTCACCGACGTGGACCACTTCGCCGAGATGAACGACATCTACAACGCCTACTTCGCGGAGCAGGGCCTCACCCAGCCGCCCGCCGCGCGCACCACCGTCTACGTCGGCCTGCCCGCCGGCCTGCTCATCGAGATCGACGCGCTCGCCGTCCTCGGCTGAGCCCGCGCCTCCCTCTCCACCCGCACGTCCCGCACGGCGCGGCGCCACCCCTTCCCGGGGCGCCGTGCCGCGCCCCGCCCTGCCCGAAAGCAGTATGTGTTTACCGCGAGGTCCCCCGAATGCCCCATCCGCTCCTCCCGCTCGCCGCACCCGCCGCCCCCGAGACGCCCCCGCACACCGGTGGCCTGCTCCTCCTGATCGACGGCACCCCCGGTCTGCTGACCGTCGCCGCCCTCGGCATCGGGCTGCTGCTCTTCCTGATCATCAAGGCGAGGCTCCAGCCGTTCGTCGCGCTGCTCGCCGTCTCCATAGC
Organism: Streptomyces sp. NPDC048182; assembly: GCF_043202555.1. Taxonomy (NCBI): domain Bacteria; kingdom Bacillati; phylum Actinomycetota; class Actinomycetes; order Kitasatosporales; family Streptomycetaceae; genus Streptomyces; species Streptomyces sp. NPDC048182. The sequence continues at coordinate 529,314 of NZ_JBIDAQ010000003.1, forward strand.
CGTCGGCCTGCTCGCCGGACTGTCCGTCACCGAACTCTTCGGCACCGTGCAGAAGTCCGACGCCGTCTCCACCATCGAGTCCGGCATGGGCGGCATCCTCGGCCACGTCGCCATCATCATCGGCCTGGGCACCATGCTCGGCGCGATCCTCGAGGTCAGCGGCGGCGCCGAGGTCCTGGCCTCCCGGCTGCTGCGCCTCTTCGGCGAACGCCGCGCCCCGCTCGCCATGGGCCTGACCGGCATCATCTTCGGCATCCCGATCTTCTTCGACGTCGGCATCTTCGTCCTGGCGCCCATCGTCTACGCCGCCGCCAAGCGCTCCGGCAAGTCGATCCTCCTGTACTGCCTGCCCCTGCTGGCCGGCCTGTCCATGACCCACGCCTTCCTCCCGCCGCACCCCGGCCCGGTCGCCGCCGCCGGCCTGCTGCACGTCGAACTCGGCTGGGTCATCCTGATGGGCGTCGTCTGCGGCATCCCCGCCGTCCTCGCCGCCTGGGCCTACGCCGCCTGGATCGGCCGGCGCGTCTTCGTGCCCGTCCCGCAGGACATGGTCGAGGCCGCCGAGGAGGCCAAGCAGGCCGTCATCGACGAGCAGCGCAAGGCCGGCGTCGTCCCGCAGGAGAGCCCGGTGCCGCTCGGCGCCGTCCTCGGCATCATCGGCACCCCGCTGATCCTCATCCTCGCCGCGACCTTCTCCTCCATCGCCCTTGACCCCTCCACCCTCCGCTCGGTCCTCGAGTTCTTCGGCAACCCCTTCGTCGCCCTCACCATCGCGCTGCTCCTCGCCTACTACCTCCTCGGCATCCGGCGCGGCTGGTCCCGCAAGTCCCTGGAGACCGTCTCGACGGCCTCCCTGAAGCCGGTCGGCAACATCCTGCTGGTCGTCGGCGCCGGCGGGATCTTCGGCGCCGTCCTCAAGGCCAGCGGCGTCGCCCAGGCCCTCTCCGACACCTTCAACGGCGTCGGCCTGCCGGTGATCGTCCTCGCCTACCTGATCTCCCTGGTGCTGCGGGTCGCGCAGGGCTCGGCGACGGTGGCCATCGTGACGACGGCGGGCATCGTGGCCCCGCTGCTCGCCGAGGGCGACCACTCGCAGGCGTTCACCGCACTTGTCATCATGGCCGTCTCCGCGGGCTCGATCTTCGCCTCGCACGTCAACGACGGCGGCTTCTGGATGGTGGCCAAGTACTTCGGCATCAGCGAACGGGACACCCTCAAGTCCTGGACCGTACTGGAGAGCGTGCTCTCCCTGGCCGGGTTCGCGGTGGCGGCGGTGCTCAGCCTCTTCGTGTAGCCCCCTTCGGTTGTAGGCGTCTGATAACGAAGTTGGGGCTGGCTGTGTCCCGCACAGGATCTTCGACCATACTGCCGCTCGTGGAGCAGCGCAGAGGATCGAGCAGCCAGCCCCTGGAAGGCGCCGGATTCGACCCGGCCTTCATCCCGGGGCTCACCGCGCCCGTGTCGTCCGGTGAGCCCGAGGACGCGAGGCCGACCGAGCCGGCGGAGCCGACCGAGCCGGCGGAGCCGGTGAAGGTACCCGGGCAGGCCGAGGCGCCCGAACAGCCGGAACCCGGGGCCGAGCCGGACACCGAGGCCGGTGAGGAGCCCGAGGACGGTCCCGTCTTCGAGGCGGCCGACCGACGCGCCCGGATCACCGCCGACCACAACGGCGTCCGGCTCGCCCTGGACGACCAGGCGTGCGAGTTCCGCTGGGACGAGATCGGCGCCGTGGAGACGGAGACCGGTCGCTTCGGCAAGCGGTTCACCATCACCGTGCACACCCCCGACCGCCGCTGGTACCCCATCGAGATCGAGGCCCCCTCGCGCGCCAGCTTCCCGGAGTGGGAGAAGGCCCTGGACGAGGTCCTGGACGCCTACTTCGACGACGGCGCCGACCAGGCACCGGCCAAGGAGGACGGGACGCCGGCCTCGGACCACGACGAGGCACCGGACGAGAAGGCCGACGCCCCGGCCGAGGGCGCTGTCAAGGCCGACACCGACGACTGAGCCCATCGCGTGAAGATCCGCGCCCGCCCCCTTGCCCTGCCGGTTCCTTTGCGGTTTGTTGACCCGCATGGCGGACACCGGCACCGGCGCGGACACCACGGCCTTCCCGGCCACCCCGACTCCCCGTAAGGCGAGTTGGCGCCACATCGGCCCCGGCATGGTCGTCGCGGCCACCGGCGTGGGCGCCGGGGACCTCGTCGCGACGCTCATCGCCGGTGCCAACTTCGGCTACACCCTGCTCTGGGCCGCCGTCCTCGGCTGCCTGGTGAAGATCTCCCTCGCGGAGGCGGCCGGCCGCTGGCACCTGGCCACCGGCCGCACCCTCTTCGACGGCTGGGCGAGCCTGGGCCGCTGGACCGCCTGGTTCTTCGGCGTCTACGCCGTCGTCTGGGGCTTCGTCTACGGCGCGGCGGCGATGTCGTCCAGCGCGCTCCCGCTCCAGGCCCTCTTCCCCGACGTGATGGACCTGGAATGGTGGGCGGTGGCCTGCGGCCTGGTCGGCCTGGTCTTCGTGTGGTTCAACCGGTACGCCGTCTTCGAGAAGGTCATGACGGCCCTGGTCGGCGTCATGTTCGTGGTGACGGTCTACCTCGGAATCCGGGTGACCCCGAACCTCGGCGAGGCCCTCGCCGGGCTGCTGCCGGTGCTGCCGGACGAGAAGGACTCCGTCCTCAACACCCTCGGCCTGATCGGCGGCGTCGGCGGCACCATCACGCTGGCCGCGTACGGCTACTGGGTCAACGCCAAGGGCTGGACCGACACCGGCTGGATGAAGGTGATGCGCCTGGACAACCGGGTCGCCTACGCCACCACCGGCGTCTTCGTGATCGCCATGCTGTTCGTCGGCGCCGAACTGCTGCACTCGGCGAACGTGGCCATCTCCAGCGGCGACAAGGGCCTCATCCAGCTCGGCGACATCCTGGCGGCGGAGTACGGCACGGCGACCGCCAAGTTCTTCCTGGTCGGCTTCTTCGCGACCTCCTTCACCTCCCTGATCGGCGTCTGGCACGGCGTCAGCCTGATGTTCGCCGACTTCACGGCCCGGCAGCGGGGCGGCGCCGTTTCCGCCCGGGGCGAGGAGGTGGCCGAGGGCCGGCACGAACGCTCCTGGGCCTTCCGCGGGTACCTGCTCTGGCTCACCTTCCCGCCCATCGTGCTCCTCTTCCAGGGCGAGCCCTTCCGCCTGATCATCCTCTACGGCGTCCTGGGCGCGGCCTTCCTGCCCTTCCTCGCCCTCACCCTGCTCCGACTGCTCAACTCCTCTCGTGTCCCGGCCCCATGGCGCAGCGGCGTCGTGAGCAACTCCATGCTGGTGATCGCGGGCCTGCTCTTCCTGGTGCTGTGCGTCAAACAGATCTGGGACCAGCCATGGTCGGACGTCTTCTGACCTCGGCCCCGGCCGGTCCCGGCGGCCCCGGCTGGCCGACGCCCTTGGGCAGCAGCGATATCACGGTCTTGCTGATGTCCGCGGACGACACTTCCGGACGCGAGGACGACGGGTCCGCACCCCTTGAGGTGCCCCGCCCGTGCCGCCGCGAATACCGCGTACTCGTCCGCTTGTGCCGCCTTCATGCGATGGTCCCCCGCCGCCGTCCCCGTCTGCTGTCACTTCTTTGATGCCGTGGCCACCGCCGAATGTTTCACCCGGACATGACGGAACCCCGCCCGCGTCGCCGCGGGCGGGGTTCCAAGGGGCCGGTGAGGACCGGCAGGGCTACGGCAGGGCGTGCACCTTCGCCCCCACCGCGTTCGACCAGGCGTTGCCGGCCGTCGCGTCCCAGTTCGTCGACCAGGTCATCGCGCCGCGCAGGTCCGGGTAGGTCCGCGACGGCTTGAAGGAACCGCAGTTCACCGCCTTGGTCAGGCAGTCCAGGGCGTTGTTCACGACCGACGGCGCCACGTAGCCGCCGCCCGCCGCGCGGGTCGAGGCCGGCAGGCCCAGGCCCACCTGCGAGGGGGCCAGGCCGCCCTCCAGCTGGATGCAGGCCAGCGCGGTGAGGAAGTCCACCGTGCCCTGCGAGTAGACCTTGCCGTCGCAGCCCAGCATGGCGCCGCTGTTGTAGTACTGCATGTTGACGACCGTGAGGATGTCCTTCACGTTCAGCGCCGTCTGGAAGTAGGAGCCGGACGTCGACTGCATGTCGATGGTCTGCGGCGCCATGGTCAGGACCATGTTCGGGCCCGCCTTGGCGGACAGCGCGTGCAGGGCCTGCGACATGTAGGTGGGGTTGAGGCCGTTCTCCAGGTCGATGTCGACGCCGTCGAAGCCGTAGGTCTGCATCAGGGACCAGACCGAGTTGGCGAAGTTCGTCGCGGAGGCGGAGTCGTTCACCGAGATGGTGCCCTTCTCGCCGCCCACCGAGATGATGACCTTCTTGCCGGCCGCCTGCTTGGCCTTGATGTCCGCCTTGAACTGGTCGACGGTGTAGCCGTTCAGCCCCGCCGAGTCCAGGTTGAAGGTGACCGCGCCCGGCGTGCCGGTGGCGTCGGCGAAGGAGACCGCGATGATGTCGTACTGCGCGGACACGTCGGAGATCCGCTGCACCGCGGCCCCGTTGTTGAAGTTCTGCCAGTAGCCGGTCAGCGCGTGCTTGGGCACCGAGCCGCCGCCCCCGCCCCCACCGGTCCCGGCGGTGCGGGCCGTCACGGCGCCGGACTTCGGGGACTCGCCGGCCGCGTTGGTCGCCGTGACCTGGAAGGAGTAGGAGGTCGAGGCGGCGAGGCCGGTCACCGTGGCCGACGTGCCGGTCACCGCGGTCACCTTGGTGCCGTCGCGGTAGACGCTGTAGCCGGTGGCGCCGGAGACGGCGTTCCAGGAGAGGGAGGCCGAGGAGGACGTCGTGCCGGTGACGCTCAGGCCCGCCGGCGCGGCCGGGACCGTCGGCCCCGGGTCGGTGCCGCCGCCCCCGCCGCCGTCCGGGCCGAAGACGCTGACGTCGTCGGCGAAGTAGGCCGCCTGCCCGTACCAGCCGTGCGTGTACACCGTCACCGAGGTGGTGGAGGCGCCCGTCGTGAAGGACGTCGACAGCTGCTTCCAGGAGGGCGCGTCCGGTGTCCAGGTGGAGACGTCCGTGGTGCCGGTGCCGGTGACGCCCAGGTAGGTGTAGCCGCCCTGGACCCAGGCGCTCAACGAGTAGGAGGAGTTGGGCTTGACCTTGACCGTCTGGGAGCAGCGGGCGTTGTCCTGCCCGGCCGGGGTGGCCTTGAGCGCGGCGGAGCCGCCGTGCGCGGGGGAGGCCACGGTGGTGCCGCTGTTCGCGGAGCAGGTCCAGTCGCTCAGGCCGGACTCGAAGCCGGCGTTGCGCGCGTTGTTGACGTCCGCCGCGGACGCCTGGCCGACGGCGGTGAGAGTGAGCGCGAGGGCGGCGGTCACGGCGCCGGCGCCGTAACCGAGTCGGGTCCGTCTGCCGCGCCGCTTGAGTACGGGCTCCACTGGGGCCTCCGGTGGGGAGTGGGGAGGGATGGGGAGAGGGGGGAAGAGGGGGGAGGACGGTGGCCACCGCTGGGGTACAGAGTTGGTCCAGACCAATTGCCTGTCAAGGGGTCGGGCCAGGCACGGGCGTTCGTGACCGCCGAGGACCCCTGAAATGCTCAACCTGTCCCGTTTTGCCGCCCGTTGTGCCACAAGAGTTGTTCCAGAGCTGCTGAATCGCTGTTCTCCCGTCCGAGCTGGATGGTTACAGTGCTCAGGTAGTCACGCAGTGAAGTCATCCGGGTGACGGGGAGCCGCTCGTGCCAACTGCCATCGCCGTGACCGGTGCCGACCTGGCGCTGCCACCGCAGGACGACCGGACCGTGCCCGCCGTCGTCCTCCAGGACCTCGACCGCCGCCCGTTGGAGCAGGCGCTCGGCGAGGTGCAGGCGCTCCTCGACCAGCACGGCCATCTGATCGTGCTGTGCTCCCAGGCCGCCCCCACCGCCCTGGAACACCGGCTGCACACCGTCCGCGCCCTGCTGGAGAGCGACCGGATCGCACTGTTCCGGCCGCCCCTGCCCCCGCTCGGACTGGCCGTGCTGGCGCGGCAGTTACGCCAGCTCGCCTCCTGCGACCTGAGCCCCGGCGTGCTCGCCTCGGCCGGCCGGCTGCTCACCCACTACCTGCACGCCGGCGCCCTGCTCGGCTCGGTCGCCCGGCTCGACCGCGTCCCGGTCGACCTCACCGCGCACGCCCGCTCCTGGATGCCCGGCACCCGCTTCGCCGCCGTCGCCCACCCCGTGCCGCAGCTCGTCCGGGTCGAGCCCGGAGCCGCCCTGGCCGGACCGGAGTTCGGCACCTGGCTGCTGGTGTCCGAGGGCCGGCTCGAACCCGACTGGGTCACCGACACCCTCGCCCCCGCCTGGCAGGTGCAGGGGCTGCGCGACGCCCCGCTCCCGGCCGACTCGCCCGCCTGGTGGGGGACCGGCAAGGTCACCGAGTTCTGCGCCTACCTGCCCGACCTGTCCGTGCTCTACCAACTGGTGATGTCGGTGCGGCAGAGCACCTGCCACTGGTGCGGCATCGACGTCATCGGCGACCGCTGCGTGTTCTGCTCCGCCACCCCGCCCGCGTACGACCACCCGCCCGCGCACGACCGTTCGCTCGCCGCGGACGCCGGCCGCCGCGCCCTGCGCCACCGGGAGCGGCGCGCGCTCACCGGATAGCCGCCGTTCCGCCCCGTACCCGTGGTCCCCCTCCGCTCCGGCACGACCGATCCCCCAACGAGGTTGCACGGTTCATGAACTCCCGTCAGCGCCGCGGCGTCATCCTGCTGATCCTCTCCGTCCTGTGCGCCGCCGGCGCCTTCGCCGGGGTGCTCTCCGTCATCGACGACGTGCGGTCCAAGGTCGGCCCCGAGGTCGCCGCCTACCGGCTGCGGACCGAGGTCGAGCCCTACACCGCGCTCACCGACGACCAGTTCGAGAAGATCGAGATGCCCGAGCGGTGGCTGTCGAAGAACGCGGTCACCGATCTCGCGCAGATACGCGGCAAGATCGCGGTGACCACGCTGCGGGCGGGTTCCCTGCTGCAGAGCGACATGATCGTGGACCGGCCGGCGCTGCGCCCCGGCGAGCAGGAGGTCGCCATCATGATCGACGCGGCGACCGGCGTGGCCGGCAAGATCACCGCGGGCGCCACGGTCAACGTGTACGCCACCTTCGAGGGGCAGCGCGAGGGCGACCCCGACCAGTCGAAGATCATCGTGACCAACGCCCGGGTCATCGACGTCGGCCGGCTCACCCCGCTCACCCAGGACGAGAAGGACCGCGGCCGGCAGCCGACCGAGGCCGTCCCCATCACCTTCGCGCTGTCCACCCTGGACGCCCAGCGCATCACCTACGCCGAGTCCTTCGCCCAGCGGGTCAGGCTCGCGCTGATCGCGCCCGGCGGGGCCCCCGCCGTCCCCGGCAAGGACCGCACGTACGAACTCGCGAAGGACAAGTGAGAGCCCGCATGCCCACGAGGATCCTCCCCGCAGTCGGCGACGCGGACGCCGTACGGTCCCTCACGACCCTGCTCAGCCAGCTCCCCGACGCCGAACCGGTCGCCCCCGTCACCGACTCCACCCAGCTGGTCGACACCCTCGCCCGGCTGGCCGCCGAGTCGGTGGACGAACTGCCCGAGGTCGTCGTCGTGCACGAGCGGATCGGCCCGGTCCCGGCCCTGGAGCTGATCCGCGAGGTCGCCCTGCGCTTCCCGGCGGTCGGCGTCATCCTCGTCACCTCCGACCCCGGGCCCGCCCTCTTCCAGGCCGCCATGGACCACGGCGCCCGCGGCCTGGTCGCCCTGCCGCTGTCCTACGAGGAACTCGCCAGCCGCGTCCAGGCCGTCGCCCAGTGGTCGGTGGGCGTACGCCGGCACCTCGGCAGCGGCGGCGACGTGTTCACCGGCGCCGGCGGCACCGTCGTCACCGTCAGCGGCGCGAAGGGCGGGGTGGGCGCCACCCTGACCGCCGTCCAACTCGCGCTCGCCGCACAGGCGTCCGGCCGGGCCACCGCCCTGGTCGACCTCGACCTCCAGACCGGCGACGTCGCCTCCTACCTGGACGTCCAGTTCCGCCGCTCCGTCGCCGACCTGGCCGCCATCGCCGACATCTCCCCGCGCGTCCTGGCCGACGCCGTCTTCCGCCACGACACCGGCCTCGCCCTGCTGCTCGCCCCGGGCGAGGGCGAACGCGGCGAGGACGTCACCGACCGCGCCGCCCGGCAGATCGTCGGCGCGCTGCGCTCCCGCTACGAGGTCGTCGTCATCGACTGCGGCGCCCAACTCGGCGGGGCGGGCGCGGCGGCCGTGGAGATGGCCGACACCGCGCTCCTCGTCACCACCCCGGACGTGGTCGCCGTACGGGGCGCCAAGCGGGCCGTGCGGATGTGGGACCGGCTGCAGATCCGCAAGGCCGAGGAGACCACCGTGGTGGTCAACCGGCACACCCGGGCGACCGAGATCCAGCCCGCGCTCATCCAGAAGATCACCGGCACGGCGGTGGCCGCGACCACGGTCCCCGCCCACTTCAAGGAGTTGCAGGCCGCGGTCGACGCCGGACGCGTCCACGAACTCGACGCCAAGGGCACGGTGAAGCAGGCGCTGTGGCGGCTCGCGGGCGAACTGGGGCTGGTGACGCCGGTGGAGGGCGGCAGGGGCGGCGGCCGGCGGGCCGGGGGCGGTGGGCGGCTGCGCGGAGACCGGGGGGCCACGGCCTTACGGCGGCGGAAGGACGGCGCGGGATGAGGGGGCGGGGGTATGGCGGGGCACGCCTGCTGGGAGGCCGGTTCGCGGACGACCGGGGCCAGGTCGCCGTCGAGTTCCTCGGCATGCTGCCCACCGTCCTCATCACGCTGGCGGTGCTGTGGCAGCTCGTCCTCGTGGGATACACGTGGACGCTGGCGGGTAATGCTGCCGACGAGGCGGTCCGCGCGGCGACGGCGGCCGGGCCGGGGGCGTTCCAGGGCGCCTGCCGGGAGGCCGGCGTCGACAAGCTGCCGGGCGCGTGGGAGGGAGGCGCCGAGGTGAGCTGCGGAGGTTCGGGGAGCGGCTTCGTCACCGCCGACGTACGGCTCAGGGTCCCGGTCCTCTTCCCGGGCGTGCTCGGCTTCCCGGGGCGGGTGCACGGGCACGCGGGGGCCGTGGAAGAGGAGGACGACTGAGATGCCGTACCTCCGTCCGCGGCTCCCGGGCCGCCTCAGGGACCGGGGCCAGGCGGCCCTGGAGTATCTCGGCTTCCTGCCGGTCCTGATCGTCGTCGCGATGGCCGCCGTACAGCTCGGGCTCGTCGCCTACGCCGCACAGCAGGCCGGTACGGCGGCCCGGGCGGGGGCGCGGGCGGCGTCGCTGCGGGAGAGCGCGCAGGGGGCGTGCGCGCGGGCGGTCAGCCCCCGGCTGAGCGTCGACTGCGGCGGGGGAGCCGCCGGGGCCGACGAGGTGACGGTCACCGCCCGGGTCGGCATTCCGACGATCATCCCGTGGGACCTGGGCGACGCGACCCGGACGGCAACCATGCCGGTCGACCACTGACGAGGAGGAGGACCAACGCATGAGTCTGCGCGCACGCATCCACGCCCCCGAGGAGCACGGCAGCCGGGGCGAGGACGGACACCTCGTCGGCTCCTACCGGGCCAAGCTCCTGGAGGAGATCGACCTCGCGGAGATGAGTTCGCTGGCCCCGGCCGAGCGGCGGGCCCGCCTGGAGCGGGTGCTCGGGCACATCATCAGCCGCGAGGGTCCGGTGCTCTCCACCGTGGAGCGCTCCCAGCTGATCCGCCGGGTCGTGGACGAGGCGCTCGGCCTCGGCATCCTCGAACCGCTCCTGGAGGACGCCTCCATCACCGAGATCATGGTCAACGGCCCCGACGCGGTGTTCGTGGAGCGCGGCGGCCGGGTCGAGCAGCTCCCGCTGCGCTTCGCCTCGCACGACCAGCTGATGCAGACCATCGAGCGCATCGTCTCCACGGTCAACCGCCGCGTGGACGAGTCGAATCCGATGGTCGACGCCCGGCTGCCCTCCGGGGAGCGGGTCAACGTCATCATCCCGCCGCTCTCCCTCACCGGCGCCACGCTCACCATCCGCCGCTTCCCGCGCTCCTTCACCCTGCACGAGCTGATCGGCCTGGGCTCCCTCGACGAGCACATGCTGTACCTGCTGGCGGGCCTGGTGCGAGCCCGCTTCAACGTGATCGTCTCGGGCGCGACCGGCACCGGCAAGACCACCCTCCTCAACGCCCTGTCCGGCCTCATCCCGGAGACCGACCGCATCATCACCATCGAGGACTCCGCCGAACTCCAGCTCCAGCAGGCCCACGTGATCCGCCTGGAGTCGCGCCCGCCGAACGTCGAGGGGCAGGGCCGGATCACCATCCGCGACCTGGTGCGCAACTCCCTTCGCATGCGCCCCGACCGGATCGTGGTCGGCGAGGTCCGCGGCGGCGAGTCCCTGGACATGCTCCAGGCCATGTCCACCGGCCACGACGGCTCCCTCGCCACCGTGCACGCCAACAGCGCCGAGGACGCCCTGATGCGCCTCCAGACCCTCGCCTCCATGTCCGAGGTCGAGGTGCCCTTCGTCGCGCTGCACGACCAGATCAACAGCGCCGTCGACGTGCTCGTGCAGCTCACCCGGTTCGCCGACGGCGCGCGGCGGATCACCGAGGTCGCCCTGCTGGCCAGCCACGGCGGGGAGCCGTACCGCCTCACCACCGTCGCCCGCTTCGACGCGCAGCCGATGACCGCGGACGGCCGGGTGCACGGCGCCTTCAGCCACCACCCGCTGCCGCGCCGCACCGCCGAACGCCTCTACATGGCGGGCCAGCCCATCCCGCAGGCGTTCGGCGTGGCCCACACCGCGGAACAGCTCGCCACCCGAGAGGCCAGGTAGTCAGGTGCCCGCCATGGAACTGCACAGGCTCGTCCAGCTCACCACCGGCGTCACGCTGCTGACCTGCGTCCTGGCCGTCGTCGGCCTGCACGCCTACGCCTCCGGCCGCGCCCAGCGCGCGGCCCTGGTGGACCGCCTCTCCGCGGCCGGCCAGCTGCCGCCCGGCGGACGCCGGCGCCGATTCCGCACCCTGGACCGCCGCCTGCGCCGCACCGGCCTGGGCCGCCGCCTCGAACTCCGCCTGGCGGCGACGGGCCTGGACGTCACGCCCGGCGAGTTCTTCGCCTACCTCCTGGCCGCCGTCGCCGGCCTCTGGCTGGTCGGCCAGGCCACCCTGGCGCCCTTCTTCGGGCCGCTGGCCGGCCTGCTGGGCGTCGCGGTGGCGGTACAGTTCCTCAACTGGCAGCGGCAGAAGCGCATCGAGAAGTTCATCAACCAGCTCCCCGAACTCGCCCGCATCCTCGCCAACGCCACCCAGGCCGGACTCGCCCTGCGCACCGCGATCGGCATGGCGGCGGAGGAACTGGAGGCGCCGGCCGGCGAGGAGCTGGGCAAGGTCGCCGACAGCCTGGCGATCGGCGCCTCCCTGGACGACGCCCTCGGCGAACTCGCCGACCGCCTGCCCTCCCGCGAACTCGTCGTCCTGGTCACCACGCTGGTCCTCGCCAACCGGGCCGGCGGCCAGGTGGTCGGCGCGCTGCGCAACCTGACGGAGACGCTGGAGGAGCGCAAGGAGACCCGGCGCGAGGTCCGCACCCAGCTCTCGCAGGTCAACATGACGTCGTACGCCGTCCCGGTCCTGGGGGTGGGCTCACTCTTCCTGATGAACGGGGTGAAGGACGGCGCCCTGGAGCGCATGACGGGCTCACCCTTCGGACAGGCCGCGGTCATCATCGCCTTCGGCCTGTACGCCATCGGCTTCGTGCTCATCCGCCGCCTGTCCCGCATCGACGTCTGACGACTCTCTCCGAGGAAGGGTGCTGTTCCCATGGGTCTGCTGCTCGCGACCGTGATGGCCCTGGCCGTCTGGGGCGTCTTCGCCGGCATCCGCATGTACCGGGCGGAGGCGAAGCTCCCCGGCGACCTCGCCCTCGCCCTGGAGGTCGGCGCGACGCGCACCGGCGCGGTGGACTCCGTCGTGGACCGCCTGGGCATGCGGTACGCCCCCGCGGTGCTGCGCCTGATGGGCCCGGCGCTGGTCGCCCGCTACCGCCGCAAGATCGACCTGGCGGGCAACCCCGGCGGCCTCACCATCGACCGCTACGCCGCCCGCCGCGCGGTCTACGGCTTCCTGGGCGCGGTCGGCTTCCTGGTCTTCCTCCTCCGCGGCCAGTTCCTGGTCGCCCTCCTCCTCCTGGCCTTCGGCGCGTTCTGGACGGAGGTCGGCATCTGGTCGGCGATCCGCATCCGCAAGGACGTCATCGAGCGCACCCTGCCGGACTTCCTGGACGTCCTCGCGGTCGTGGTCAGCGCCGGCCTCGGCTTCCGCCAGGCCCTGGACCGGGTCGCCACGCACTACGAGGGCCCGTGGGCCGACGAACTGCGCATCACCCTGCGCCAGATGGACCTCGGCATGAGCCGCCGCCAGGCCTTCGCGGAACTGCGCCGGCGCAACGAGTCCGAGCAGGTCGCCATGTTCGTCACCGCCCTCCAGCAGGGCGAGGAACTGGGCGCCCCCATCGTCGACACCCTCGTCTCCCTGGCCCGCGACATGCGCCGCACCGACGCCCAGAACGCCCGCCGCAAGGCCGCGCGGGCGGTGCCCAAGGCGACGCTGATGATCACGACGTTCATGGTCCCGGCGACGATGCTGCTGCTGGGCGCGGGCCTGATCCTGGGCTCGGGCACGGACTTCGGCACGATCACGGGGGAGTGAGGCGGATGCCCGTGCCGATCACCGACCCGTCCATGCCCCACCTGACTCCCCTTGCCGACCCCCTCTGCCCGACGGCGGGGGCGGGGAGGGGGGAGGCTCGGGGGTGGCCGTCTGCCGGGGGGCGGGGCTTCGGTCTCGGTGGGGCGCAGTCGTACGTCGAGGTGGCGGCGGTCGGCGGGGAGCCGACCTCTGCCGGGACGTCGCCGACTCGCCCCGGGTGGGATCCCGGCGGGGCGCGGCCGCCTGCCGGGGGGCGGGCGTACGGCGAGGCGGGGTCGCCCGGGGAAACGGGGCCGTGGGGGGAGGGACGGCCGTCTGCCGGGGGGTGGACAGCGACGGGGGGTCCGGGGCCCGGGCCGTCGGCTCCTGCTCGGCTGCCGGCTTCTGCCGCCCCTCTGCGGGCTTCGGATGCTCGGCCGTCGGCTTCTGCCGCCCCTTCGTCGGCTTCGGATGCTCGGCCGCCGGTTCCTGCCGCCCCTTCGTCGGCTTCGGATGCTCGGCCGCCGGTTCCTGCCGCCCCACTGCCGGCTTCGGATGCTCGGCCGCCGGTCCCTGCCGCCCCTCCGCCGGCTTCGGATGCCCGACCGCTGGCTTCTGCCGCCCCACCGCCGCCTCCGGATGCCCGGCCGCCGGTTCCTGCCGCCCCACTGTCGGCCCCTGCCGCCCCACCGCCGGCTTCGGGTGCCCGGCTGCCGGCCCCCGCAGCGGCCTCCGCGCCCTGTGGTCCACCGACACCCGCCGGGCCGCCGGGGCCGCCGGGGCCTCCGGCCGCGGCCGGGACACCCACCCCCCTCGGTCCTCCGGCCGGCTCGGCGGCCTCCGCCGACAAGTCCGCCACAGGCGACCCCTCCGCCTCGGCCACCTCGCCGGAGTCAGCGGCGTCCACCGGGATCCCCGACGTGCCCGCCCCACGGCCACCCGCCACCCACGCCCCCGACACGCTCCAGCTGAGCGCGTTACAAGCCCTGTGCCGGCAGGTGTTCGGATTCCGGCTCGCGATGATCGCCCTGACCGCCCCCACCGCGCTGCTCAACGCCGGCCCCGGCCTCGGCGTACGCCTGGTCGGTGCGGCGGTGGTCGTCACCTTCATGGGGTCCTACGTCCTCTTCCGGGACTGGGAACGCTTCGGCCCCCTCCTCCTGCGCCACCCCACCCTCCTGGCCGTCGACGCCCTCCTCGGCTCCCTCCTCCTCGTCTCGGCCGGCCCGAGGACCCCCCTCGCCTACGTCAGCGTCTGCACCCCGCTGCTCGCGGGCCTGGTCTACGGTTGGCGCGGCGCGGCCGTCTTCGCGTCGCTCCAGTCGCTGATCCTGCTCCTGGTGCAGGCCACCCCGGCCGCGGACCTCGGCCCCGCCGAGGCGTCGTTCCTGCCGGGCCTCTGCGTCATCGCCGGAGCCGTCGGCTCCAGCCTGCGCGGCCTGCTGCTCCGCTTCGGCGCCGCCACCCGCGCCCTGACCGCCGTACAGGCCCGCCTGGCCGCCACGGAGGCGGTCAGCGCGGAACGCGCCCGCCTCGCCCGCGAGTTGCACGACTCCGTCGCCAAGACCCTGCACGGCGTGGCCCTGGCGGCCGACGGCCTGGCCGCCACGGCGGGCGACGACCGCATGGACCCGGCCCTGGCCAGGACGCAGGCGGAACTCATCGCCCGCGCGGCCCGCCGCGCCGCCGCCGAATCCCGCGAACTCCTCACCGACCTCCGCCGCGAGACGGCCCCGGCCCGCGGGTCCGACCTCCCCCGCGAACTGGAATTCCTCGCAGTCGACTTCACGACCCGCACCGGCCTCCCCACCACGTACCGCACCACCACTGGCGGCGCCGACGCGACCGTCCCCGCCCTCCCACCCCCCGTGGCCCGTCAACTCCTCGCCATCGCCACGGAAGCGATGGAGAACGCCCACCGCCACGCCGCCGCCACCCGCGTCGAGGTCCGGGCCGGCATCCACGGCGACCAACTACGCCTCACCGTCCACGACGACGGCCACGGCCTGCCCCCCGACACGACGCTCGAAGGGCTGCGCAGGGCAGGCCACTTCGGCCTGGTCGGCATGGTCGAGCGGGCCGCCTCGGTCGGCGCCCGCATCCGTATCGGCCGGGGCGGGCGGTCGAACGGCACGGAGGTCCGTGTCGACGTCCCCCTCGCGGCACTGCCCCCGCTGCCGGGAACCCCATGAGGAGGCCCCCGATGCCCATCCGCCCACCCGGTGCGACGCCCCGCCTGCGGGTCGTCGTCGCGGACGACAACCCGGTGGTCAGGGCCGGCCTGACCGCGCTGCTCTCCGGACGCGGGGACATCGCGGTGGTCGCCGAGGCAGCCGACGGCCGCGAGGCCTGCTCGGCGGCGCACCATCACCGCCCCGACGTCGTCCTGCTGGACGTCCGCATGCCCGAGCTGGACGGCCTGTCGGCGCTGCCGTACCTGGCCTCGATCGCGCCGGTGCTGATGCTGACGTACAGCACGGAGCCGGAGACGATCCAGGAGGCCCTGCGCCGGGGCGCGGGCGGTTACCTGGTCCACGGCGAGTTCACGGCGGCGCAACTGGTGGCGGCGGTACGGGACGTGAAGGCGGGCAGAACGCACGTCACCCCAACGGCGGCGGACGCGCTGGTGGCCCGACTACGCCGGGACGCCACCACACCCATTGCAGAGGCACACGCCACTCATTCGCCAACTGGTCCTCCATCACAGCCCTTCACAACTCACCCCCTCCCTCCTCTTTCGCGATCGCAACGCCACATGAGACAGTCGAAGGCGGCACCCGCTCCCGTCCACCAACTGAGCACGAGGGAGGTGGAGATCATGGACCTGATCGCGTCGGGCCTGACCAATCAGCAGATCGCGACGACGTGCTTCATCAGCGAGAAGACCGTCAAGAACCACATCAACCGCATCTTCGCCAAACTCCACAGCCACAACCGCTCAGAGGCCACCGCCAAGTGGCTGGGCCTGGGGTGACCGCCGCCATGAACCGACCCCCCGCACCCCTTTGGGCCCCCGATTGGGCCCCGGGACCCTCGGAACCTCCGCCTCCACCTGCCTACGTTCCCGGCGACGGCCCCGCCCATCCCGAAGGGGAACCCCATGACCAACTGGCTCCGCACCACAACCACACACCTCCGAACCCGCCCCGACACGGGCCAGACGGCAGTGGAGTACCTGGGCATCATCGCGGTGGTGGTGGCCATCGTCCTGGCGATCACGGGGACGGACATCGGGCAGACGATCTACAACGCAATCGCCGACAAGATCACAGAAGTGACGGGTGGCTAAGGTCCATCCGTAAGCACCGGGACGCCGGGCAGGCTTTTCCCATCTACCTCACGGTGGTGGGAGGCCTGCTCTTTCTCGCGCTCGCCTACTTCGCGGTGGGCCAAGCAGCGACGACTCGTAGCCAGGCTCAGACGGCAGCAGACGCCGCAGCGCTGGGTGCCGCACTGGAGACGAGGGACGAGCTCACTGACCTGTGGCTGGCGAACATCGCGCATCCGGACGAGTGGCTTGCCATCTTCCAGGGCGATGCTCCAGTGACGAACGCCTGCTGGCGGGCGCAGGACCTGGCCACGCGCAACAAGGCCACCGCGAAATGCTCTTGGCTCGCGCCGTTGCGTTATGAGGTAGAGGCCGAGACCAGTGATCCGGTCGGAAAGACCATCATCCCCGGTACGGAAGGGCAGACCGCCACGGAAACCGCTACGGCGTTGATCGAGTTCCGCTGCTCTTTCACCCTGCCTACGGAAAACGCTGATGACAGCCCCTTGCCTCCCCTTACCTGCGGAGGCAAGGAATGGCCCCTCAAGCCCGACGGCCGGCGTGACCTGCCGAAGGCGGAAGACCTGTTCGATGTTCATCTGGCCAACTGATGAGGGAACGAGGGAGTGGGTTCATGAAGTCTCGGTATGCCACGAAGTCTCCTATGCGACTGACTGCCTTGATGCTCACCATTGGACTGACTGTCGGTCTGGCCGGCTGTGGCGGTGGTGATGACGACGACAAGCCGCAGGCGTCTTCCGCGCCCTCCCGGAGTGACGGTTCTCAGCCGACTGCTCAGGATGAGGGACCGTCGCAGACACTGGCGGAATTGAAGGGGCCTACAGGCCTCATGCTCAAGATCACCAGTGCCCAGCGTGACACGGGCGGATTCGTCACGGTGAGCGGCGACCTGAAGAACGACGGGAGCAGGACGCTCAACATCCCGTCTCAGCTGAGTGGGAACGAGACGGAGATCATCAAGAACGGGAGGTCGCTCGGCGGAGCCACTCTCGTGGACTCCGTCGGCAAGAAGCGCTACTACGTCCTGCGAGACACCGAGGGCCGCCCGCTCACCACGACCAACCTTCCCGCGTTGAAATCTGGTGACTCGCTGCCCGTGTTCATGCAGTTCCCGGCTCCGCCGAGCGGCACCACCGAGTTGTCCCTCCAGTTGCCGATGTTCTCGACTGCCGCCATCGAGGTTTCCGGGTGAGGCGCACCGTGACCCCGACGCCGCGTATAGGGGCGGTCCTCTCCACCGTCACCCTCGTCCTGGCCGCCGGCCTCCCCGGCGCCACCCCCGCCCGTGCCGACGACGACCCCACCACCCCCCCGGGCACCGAGCCCACCGCCACCGCCCCCGTCGAGGTGGACCCCAACGACCCCGACCTGAAGCTTCCGGACGGTGCCACGCTCGCGCAGGCCAAGGTGCTGGACATCAAGTCGGTCGTCGAGGACCAGAGCGGTGACGAGCGGCGGGAGGACACCAACACCGACGTGAAGTTCGCCCTCCAGGCGGAGGTCCTGTTCGGCAAGGACAGCGCCAGACTGGGCGCCGAGGCCAAGTCCCGCATCTCCGGCATCGCCGAGGAGATCAAGACCCAGAACGCCACCCGCGTCCGCGTCTTCGGCTTCACCGACGACCTCGGCTCCGCCGCCCACGGCGACGTCCTGTCCAAGAAGCGCGCCAACGCCGTCGAGGACCTCCTCGCCCAGACCCTGAACGACGCCGACATCACCTACGAGGTCCGCGGCTACGGCGAGCAGTACCCCATCGCCGACAACTCCACGGAGGCCGGCCGCAAGAAGAACCGCCGCGTCGAGGTCACCTTCCCCCGCTCAGCCCCCTGACGCCCCGCCGACCCGCACCTCCACCCGCTCCCCGACCCGAACCCCCCACCGCCCCATCGCCCCGGCCTCCGCCTCCAGCACATGCCGCGCCCGCACCCGAGGCAGCCCCAACCGCCCCGGCACCATGGTGCGCACGGCGAGGACGGTGAGCCGCCGGTCGAGATACGCCACATCGATGGGTATCCGCATACGAAACGTGTGCACCCCACTGGCAGGCGTCAACAGCAACGCCCCCGCCACGGAGTCCCGCCCGAGCAGCCCCCTGGTCCGGGCCCGATAGGACGCGGCGACCTCCAGCGGCAGACACACCCCCGCCCCCACCACCAGCGTCCCGCGCCCGTCCCGCCAACGCCTGCGCCACATCGCGGTATCCACCCCCAGCCAGACACAGCCAACGTACCCGTCGGCTCCCACCCCCACCCCTGTTACGCAGCCGTGACTGCCGCCCCGCCCCACGACCGCCCCCACTGGATAGCGTGGTCTCGCTCAACAGAAGCCCCACCCCCGGGAGCCACCGTGACCCGCCGCCGCCCCACCACCCTCACAGCGCTGGCGCTGACCGCCGTCGCGGCCCTGAGTCTGACGGCATGCGGCGGTGGTGATTCCTCCAGCGACAAGGACCAGGCCACGGACAAGATCGCAGGCGCCGACACGTCCGAGGCGCCCTCCGCGAGTTCGAGTCCCTCCCCGAAGCCCACAGCCGACGCCGGACGCCCGGAGATCCAGCTGCCAGCGGACCTGAAGCTGATCTTCGAGGAGACAAAGACCGGCGATCCGGTGAAGGACGCCATCCTCTCCGACAGTGCGGAGCGGCTGCGCGCCGTGGACGCGGCGATCACCGGAACGGACCGAGAAAGCAAGGCGTTGCACTTCTACAACGCGGACAAGGCGCTGGAGGCCGCTCTGTCCTGGGTCGCCCGGTTCAAGGACGCCGATGCGTCCATGACCGGCGAGGTCCACTACTACGACCGCAAGGTGACGCGCAACGGAGAGACGGCCGTGGTCACCTTCTGCGGCGACGAGAGCAAGGGCTTCGGCAAGGACCGCAAGACGGGCAAGGTCGCCAAGACCCCGGTCACCAAGGACAGCTATCTCCTCTACAACACCAAGCTCGTCAGGAACGACGCCGGAGTGTGGCGGACGACGCAGATCATCTCCACGAGGGGGGCGGCCCAATGCCAGCCGTAACGAGATTCAGCGCGTGCGCACTCGTCCTGGTCGGCGTCTCCGTGCTCGGGCAGGGCTGACCGACGAGCCGAGGCCGCCGGACAGCGTTGCGTCACTCAAGAGACCCCCCTCTTCGCCTGGGAGCCCAGCTTGGCCCGCCACCGCCCCACCACACTCACCGCGTTCACGCTCAGCGCCGTCGCGGTCCTGACCCTGACAGCGTGCGGTGGTGGCGACGACGGCTCCACGGCTGACCTTGACAACCTCCCCAGAGCCGATGAGGGAACTCGGACATCTGCGTCGTCATCCCCGGATCCGGGCCGCTCCGACGAGGCAGTGGCGGTGAAGCGACCGAAGATCCCAGTGCCGGCAGACGTTACGTACAGGTTCGACTGGGCGAAGTCAGGCGACTCCGCCACGGACGCCGTGGTGCACGACTCCGACGAGCGCATCCGTGCCGTCGACCCTCAACCTGGTGCCTCAACTCCCCACTGGATAGCGTTGCCTTCGCTCAGTAGAAGCCTCGCCTCACCCGGGAGCCCACCGTGACCCGCCGCCCCATGCCTCTCACCGCGCTCACGCTGACCGCCGTCACGGCCCTGAGCCTGACGGCATGCGGCAGCGACGACTCGTCCAGCGACAAGGACAAGATCGCGGGAGCGGACACAACTGACACGCCCTCGGTGACCGCGACCCCGACCGCGTCCGCCGAAGCACCAGCAGCCGGGAGCGAGCGCCCGGAGATCGACCTGCCGGCTGACCTCTCCTACACGTTCGAGTGGCCCAAGACGGGCGATAAGGACAAGGCCGCCGTGCTGAGTGACAGCCAGCAGTCGATCAAGGCGGTGGACCTGGCCACCGTCCACCAGGACGCGCTCGACAAGGCATACCGCTTCTATTACGAGGGCGAGGCCGCCGCTCTCACGGAGGAGTACATCGGGGAGTACGTCAAGGCCAAGGCGCGGGTGACGGGTGCCTACCGCTACTACGACGCCGTGGTCAACGTCCGCGCCAAGGGCCGCGCCTCGCTCGTCTACTGCGAGGACCAGAGCAAGGCGTTCGACTTGTACTTGGAGTCGAAGAAGGTCAACAAGACTCCGGTCAACAAGGACAGCTACGTCCTGTACAACACCCAGTTGACCAAGAACGCAAAGGGCGTCTGGGTCATCGAGAGGATGCTCACACAGAGGGGAAGTGACCAGTGCCAGCCCTGAGCCTCGCCTCCCGCGCACTGATCGTGCCTGTCGGGATCGGATCCGTACTCCTTGGCGCCGCCGTCTGCCCCGCGTACGCCAACAACGACATCGGTGATGGCAATCCGGCGCCCGCCACGAAGGTGCACGGCGACGTGAACGACAAGGGCACCCTCTCCTCCACCGCCCAAGGCACCGGCGTGGTCATCGACCGCACCTACAACGGCTCGGGCCCCTCCGCCGGCCCGGTCACCTCGCAGTCCAGCTGGACCCCGCCCGCCTGCTACTACGCCCCGAGGTACACCCCGGCACAGCTCCAGAAGGAGAAGGAGGCGACCTGGGGAGTGGACTCCACCGGGCCCGAGTGGGATGCCACTCAGCGGGACCGGTACGTCGAGGGGCATCCCTACAAGGACTTCAACAAGGACAAGGCCGGCAAGGGCTACTGGTGGGACTCGTTCGTCACGCCCGGGCGCGAGGGTGACCCGGGGGCGCTCGACTGCGACGAGGAGACGTTCTGGGTGGACACCGGCGACGCGCCGCCGCCCGACATCCCCCAGGCGGTCACGCCGGAGATGCTCGCCCAGCTCGCCTACGCCGAGATCCGCGTGCCAGGTACCCGCGTGGACCTCGCCCCGGCGAACGCCACCAAGGTGAACCTTCCGACCTGGGCCTGGCTGGACGCGGCGCAGTTCAAGCCGGTGTCGGTGACCGCCTCCGTGCCGCAGCTGGACATCTCGGCGACCACCACGGCCGAGCCGGTGTCGGTGAAGATCGAGCCGGGGACGTCCGACGCCAGGACCTACCCCGCCTCGGGCGTCTGCGAGATGGCGGGCACGCACATCGGCGAGCCGTACGCCCGCGGCAAGGCCGACCGGACGCCGCCCTGCGGGGTCACGTACCTGCGTTCCTCCGGCGACGGCGCCTACCGCCTGCGGGCGACGATCACCTGGAAGATCCACTGGACCGGCACCGGCGTCGACACCCCGCAGGGCTTGCCCGACGGCGCTTTCGGCGGGGAGCAGGAGGTCGTCGTCCAGGAGATCCAGTCCGTCAACCGGTAATCGACGTGAACCGGGGCGCAGGTGTCGATACGGTGGCGAACCGAACCGCCTGAACCGATCGGAAGCCTGAACCGTGTCCTCCTCGCCCGCACCCACCCCCCGCTC
The DNA here is from genome assembly GCF_043202555.1 of Streptomyces sp. NPDC048182. Taxonomy (NCBI): domain Bacteria; kingdom Bacillati; phylum Actinomycetota; class Actinomycetes; order Kitasatosporales; family Streptomycetaceae; genus Streptomyces; species Streptomyces sp. NPDC048182. Next base: position 550,670 of record NZ_JBIDAQ010000003.1, read on the forward strand.
CTTCGACGACCTCCTCGCCGAAGGCGCCGCCGTGCCCACCGAGGGGTGGGACTTCTCCTGGTTCGAGGGGCGGGCCAGTGAGGAGCGGCCCTCGTGGGGGTACGCGCGGGCGCTGGGCGGGCGGCTGGCCGGGGCCGGTGCCGTGCTGGACGTGCAGACCGGGGGCGGCGAGGTGCTCGCCGGCGCCCTCGGCGCCGCAGTGAGCGCGCCGCGGCTCGTCGTGGCCACCGAGGGCTGGGCGCCGAACGTCGCCAAGGCCACCGCGCTGCTCCACCCCCGCGGAGCCGTCGTGGTGGCCTCGCCGCAGGACGCGCCGTTCCCCTTCGCGGAGGCCGCCTTCGACCTCGTCAGCAGCCGGCATCCGGTGCGGCCCGAGTGGGCCGAGATCGCCCGGGTGCTGCGGCCCGGCGGGACCTACTTCGCCCAGCACGTCGGACCCGCCAGCGTCTTCGAGCTGGTCGAGCTGTTCGTCGGGGAGCAGCCGCGGGAGGTGCGCGAGGCCCGGCATCCCGACCACGAGCTCGCCGACGCGGAGGCGGCCGGGCTGGTGGTCGAGGAGCTGCGGGCGGAGCGGCTGCGGATGGAGTTCCACGACATCGGCGCCGTCGTGCACTTCTTGCGCAAGGTGGTGTGGATGGTCCCCGGGTTCACCGTCGAGGCGTACCGGCCGCAGCTGCGCCGGCTGCACGAGCGGATCGAGTCCGAGGGCCCCTTCGTGGCCCACAGCTCCCGCCACCTCTTCGTCGCCCGTCGCCCGGAAGGGAAGCCGGAAGGGAAGATGGCCGGGAAGGCGTGACCGGGCGGAGCGGTGGACTGGCCGGGTGCGGGGCGTCGCCGCCGTCCGGCCCGGCCGCGCGGGCCGACGCCGGCCGTGGGTGACGGGCGGTGCGGGGCCGCCGTACACGCCCGGCATCTTCGCCGCCCCGGCCCGCGCCCACATCGTTATCCATCGTTGTCCTGGACGGGTTCAATCCGCCCGGGTCGATCACGTACATTCGGCGCCAGGTCATTCGCGTCAGCAAAGCCGCGCGGGCGGCACCGTGCGGCGGAGGGGGCCGCGCGGTGCCGGACCACCCGGGTGGTCAAGCGGGCGTTCCGAGGCGTGTCACCCGTTGGAGGGGTCCGCGTCGGGAGGGTGGAGGCCGCGCGCTCGTGTCCCTCGACCTTTCGAACGTCCCCCGTGCCCCACCTTTCCCTGTGATTCCGCTGTGATTCGGCCACTGGGCGACGGAAACGGGGGCGAAATCGCCGGATCTGCGGCCCTTGTCGAGTCGTCGACCGACTCCGGAGAGTAATTGTGGCGTGCCGATGTGCGCGTCGGCACTTACGAAGGGTTATGGTGGAAACCCCCCCTCGGGCCGGTCCGTATCCCCCCCACGGACCGGCCCGATTTCTCTTGCTCCCCAGCGGCCCCTCCCCGGCTCTCCCGGCAGCCGCTCCCGGCGACTCGGTGCCCCCGGCCCGCTGGACCCCGTAACCAGGAGTTCACCGGCATGCCCCGGCCTCCGTTGCATGGCCGCGCTCGGAAGAGGGAATAAGCCATGCAGGTCGACGCCCGAACCACGGGTGTCGGATCTCAGCGGACGGCGGAGGAGCCGTCCGCCCGGGAGGCCCTTTGCACCAGCCCTACCGTGCGGTCACGGCACGGAAGAAGCAGCGGAGGGCCGGTCCCCGGCCCACGCCCGTGCAGGGCGGCCGGCGACCGGCCGGCTCGTCTCGGCCTCTGCGGCCCAGCATCCACTCCGTCGCTCCCCGACCTCTTCCGAGGGGGTACGTCTCTCCGTGGTGACCAGCGCAAAGCGCCACAAGCCCGACCGGCGCACCTATGTTCTCGACACCAGCGTCCTGCTGGCCGACCCAGGCGCCCTGAGCCGCTTCGACGAGCACGAGGTCGTGCTCCCGATCGTCGTGGTGACGGAACTGGAGGCCAAGCGGCACCATCCCGAACTGGGCTACTTCGCCCGGCAGGCCCTGCGCCTGCTGGACGAGTTCCGGGTGCGGCACGGCCGCCTCGACGCCCCCATCCCGATCGGGGATCTCGGCGGCAGCGTGCGTGTCGAGCTCAACCACTCGGACCCCGCCGTGCTCCCCAGCGGCTACCGCCTGGGGGACAACGACTCCCGCATCCTCGCGGTGGCCCGCAACCTGCAGGCCGAGGGCTTCGACGTCACCGTCGTCTCCAAGGACCTGCCGCTGCGGATCAAGGCCTCCTCCGTGGGCCTCCTCGCCGAGGAGTACCGCGCGGAGCTGGCCATCACCGACGCCTCCGGCTGGACCGGCATGGCCGAGCTGACGCTGCCGGGGGAGCAGGTGGACGTTCTCTTCGAGGAGGGCCGCGTCCATGTGCCCGAGGCCGCCGAGATGCCCGTGCACACCGGCCTCACCATCCAGTCCGAGCGCGGCAAGGCCCTCGGCCGCGTCGCGCCGGACGGCGGAGTGCGGCTGGTGCGCGGCGACCGGGAGGCGTTCGGCATCAAGGGCCGCAGCGCCGAGCAGCGCATCGCGCTCGACCTGCTGCTCGACCCGGACGTCGGCATCGTCTCGCTCGGCGGCCGGGCCGGCACCGGCAAGTCGGCGCTGGCGCTCTGCGCCGGCCTGGAGGCGGTCCTGGAGCGCCGCCAGCACCAGAAGGTGATGGTCTTCCGGCCGCTGTACGCCGTCGGCGGGCAGGAGCTGGGCTATCTGCCCGGCAGCGAGGCCGAGAAGATGAGCCCCTGGGCGCAGGCCGTCTTCGACACGCTGTCCGCGGTCACCAGCCGCGAGGTCATCGAGGAGGTCACCGCCCGCGGCATGCTGGAGGTCCTGCCGCTCACCCACATCCGCGGGCGCTCGCTGCACGACGCGTTCGTCATCGTGGACGAGGCCCAGTCCCTGGAGCGCAACGTCCTGCTGACGGTGCTCTCCCGGATCGGCGCCGACTCGCGTGTCGTCCTCACCCACGACGTGGCGCAGCGCGACAACCTGCGGGTGGGGCGGTACGACGGTGTCGTCGCCGTCGTGGAGAAGCTGAAGGGCCATCCGCTCTTCGCGCACGTAACGCTGACGCGCTCCGAGAGATCCCAGATCGCGGCGCTTGTGACCGAAATGCTGGAGGACGGACACCTCTGAGCGGCGGGCCCGACTACGGGCCGATGTGGACGGTTGGCGCCGTCCGGAAGGCGAAGAGCCTATCCGGGCGGCGCCGCCGCGTGTGGGAGTTTCGCGTAAACCGATGGGCCGAAAGTGGTGTGAGCTTTCACACGCAACGCAGAATTGCCTCCCGGCGTCGGGTTACGGCAGAGTCTCGTTCCTGTCAGGCCCCGCATACGGCACACCTGTACCCACAGGGGTACGGCACCACGTGAGCACCACCCCCCAACTCCATAGCAGCGCCGTATGCCGCCCGAGCACCACGCGGCGCTCCCGTCACGGGAGTCGTCCACCGGGTCCGTGCCTCCCGTGACCAGCAGTTGGGGAGGCCAGCGCCAGGGGCACAGAGGCGTCCGCGAAGGTCATCGAAGCGGGCGACGCTGGAAGGAACCCGTGTGAGCCGGATCTCGGTCCGGGGATTCGCGGTGGCCTCGGCCACCGCGGTCACCGCTGTCGGAAGCGTCGTCGGAGTTGCCTCGGGCAGCACCGCGCAGAACAACGACGCCGAGGCGACGGCCAGCGGCACGACGCTGCTCGCCGACATCCCCGTGGGCCGTCAGGCCACGGTGCAGACCGCTTCCCTGACGCAGCAGGCCGACGTCCAGGCCATCGCCGCGGACGCCAGCGCCAAGAAGGACGCCGAGGAGGCCGCCCGCAGGGCCGCCGCCGAGACGGCCGTGGCCAAGCAGGAGCAGGCCAAGGAGAAGGCGGAGCAGGCTGCCGCCGAGGCCAAGAAGCGCAAGGCGGAGGAAGAAGCCGCCAGCCGCGACGCCAAGCGCGAGTCGGTCAGCTTCTCCGTCCAGGGCTCCTACAGCACCGGCCAGATCCAGTCGATGGCCCGTCAGATGGTGCCCAGCGGCCAGTTCCAGTGCTTCAGCAACATCGTGGACCACGAGTCCAGCTGGAACTACCGCGCGGTCAACGCCTCTTCCGGCGCGTACGGCCTGTTCCAGGCGCTGCCCGGCTCCAAGATGTCCTCCGTGGGCGCCGACTGGCAGACCAACCCGGCCACCCAGATCAAGTGGGGCCTCAACTACATGAACGGCCGCTACGGCAGCCCGTGCGGCGCCTGGTCCTTCTGGCAGGCCAACCACTGGTACTAGGCCGCGTCCGGCCCCCGGCCCCGAACAGCCCCTCCCCGTCCTTCGGTGAGGGGCTGCTCCCATGTACCGTCGCCGGGGACGGGGAGTGGCGGGGGCGGACGGGGGAAGAGGACGGAACGTGTCTCGAGTGCCAGAGTGGATCGGCCGGCTCGGCGCCGAGCTGACGCAGGTGAGCAGAAAGCTGGACGAGCGCCGCGCCGAGGTGGCCGACGCCGACGAGCGGCGGACGCCCGACCCGGTGACCGCGGGCCGGGGGCCGGCGACACCGGCCGCCGCCGAAACCGCCGTACCGCCACAGCCCCAGCCCCCGCGCCCCGACCCGGCGCAGGCCGTGCCGTGGGGCGTGCGGGTGGCGGCGGAGGCCGGCTGGCGGCTGCTGGTGCTGGCCGGCACGGTGTGGGTGCTGATGCGGGTGATCAGCGCGGTGCAACTGGTGGTGCTGGCCTTCGTCGCCGCGCTGCTGATCACCGCCATGCTCCAGCCGACCGTGGCCCGGCTGCGCCGGCACGGGGTGCCGCGGGGGCTGGCCACCGCGCTCACCGCGTTCCTCGGGTTCGTGGTGATCGGCCTGATCGGCTGGTTCGTGACCTGGCAGGTCATGGAGAACATCGACAACCTCTCCAGCCAGATCCAGGACGGCATCGACGAACTGCGCAACTGGCTGCTGAACAGCCCCTTCCACGTCACCGACAAGCAGATCAACGAGACCGCCAAGAACCTGCGCGAGGCGGTCGGCGCCAACACCGAGCAGATCACCTCGGCGGGCCTCGAGGGCGTCACGGTCGTCGTGGAGGCCCTCACCGGCATCCTGCTGGCCGTCTTCTCCACGCTCTTCCTGCTCTACGACGGCGCGCGCATCTGGCAGTGGACGCTGAAGCTGGTGCCGGCGGCGGCGCGCCCGGGCGTGGCCGGGGCCGGGCCGCGGGCGTGGCGGACGCTGACCGCGTACGTGCGCGGCACCGTCATCGTGGCGCTGATCGACGCCATCTTCATCGGCATCGGCATCTACTTCCTCGACGTGCCGATGGCCGTGCCGCTGGCCGTGTTCATCTTCCTGTTCGCCTTCATCCCGCTGGTCGGCGCGGTGGTGTCCGGCGCGCTGGCGGTGGTGGTCGCGCTGGTGACGCAGGGCATGTTCGCGGCCGTCATGACGCTGGTCGTCGTGCTGGTGGTGCAGCAGATCGAGGGCCACATCCTGCAGCCGTTCATCCTGGGGCGGGCCGTGCGGGTCCACCCGCTGGCGGTGGTGCTCTCGGTGGCCGCGGGCGGCATGATCGCGGGCATCGGCGGCGCGGTGGTGGCCGTACCGCTGGTGGCGGTGACCAACACGGTCGTCGGCTATCTGCGGACGCACTCCCGGGAGGCGGCGCTCCCGGACTCCCCGAAGCCGCACGGCGCGACGGCCCTGGGGGCGGTGCCGACGGAGGCCGCCCCGCCCGTCGTGACGGACGCCCCGCTCACCCCCGACGCGCCCCTCGACCCCGGCGTGTCCCCGGACCCCGGCGCCCCGCCGGTCGCTGACCCCGCCCCGGCGGAGGAGCCCCCGGCCGGGCCGAGGCCGCCGCGGACCGACCCGCCCGCGTAGACGGCGTACGACGCATAGGCGGCGTACGACGAAGGGCCCCGCCCACCGCTCGTGGTGGACGGGGCCCTTCGCTGTCACGGGGCCGGACTACTCGGCGAGGACCGCCTCGGCGTCCAGCGTGACGCCGACTGCCTGGATCACGGAGGCGATCTTGAACGCCTCCTGGATCGTGTCGCGGTCCAGGCCGGCCTTGCGCAGCACCTGCTCGTGCGAGTCCAGGCACATGCCGCAGCCGTTGATCGCGGACACCGCGAAGGACCACAGCTCGAAGTCGACCTTGTCGACGCCCGGGTTGCCGATGACGTTCATCCGCAGGCCGGCGCGCAGGGTGCCGTACTCGTGGTCCGACAGCAGGTGCCGGGTGCGGTAGAAGACGTTGTTCATCGCCATCACCGCGGCGGCCGACTTGGCGGCGGTGTACGCCTCCGGCGTCAGGTTCGCCTTCGCCTCCGGGGCCAGCTCGCGCAGCACGATGGGGGAGCGCGAGGCGATGGCGGTCGCCAGCACGGTGCCCCACAGCTGCTGCGGCGGGAGGTCGGAGTTGCCGATGACCGAGCCCAGGTTGAGCTTCAGGTCCTTGGCGTAGTCCGGGACGGCGGACTTCAGGGTGTCGAGGGACATCTCAGCTCACTCCCCGGAGAGCAGCGCGACCGGGTCGAGCGTCTCGTCGCCCTTGCTCCAGTTGCACGGGCACAGCTCGTCGGTCTGCAGGGCGTCGAGGACCCGCAGGACCTCCTTGGGGTTACGGCCGACGGAGCCGGCGGTCACCATGGAGAACTGGATCTCGTTGTTCTGGTCCACGATGAAGACGGCGCGCTTGGCGAAGCCGTCCTCGCCCTCGATGCCGAGGTCGCGCATCAGCTCGTGGCGCGAGTCGGCCATCATCGGGAAGGGCAGGTCACGCAGGTCGGCGTGGTCCTTGCGCCAGGCGTGGTGCACGAACTCGGAGTCGCCGGAGAAGCCGAGGACCTGGGCGTCGCGGTCGGCGAACTCGTCGTTCAGCTTGCCGAAGGCGGCGATCTCGGTCGGGCACACGAAGGTGAAGTCCTTGGGCCATGCGAAGACGACCTTCCACTGACCCTCGTAGGTCTTGTGGTTGATCTGCTGGAACTCCTCGCCCTTCTCCAGCGAGACGCAGGCGGTCAGATCGAACTCGGGGAACTTGTCACCGACAGTGAGCACGCGCTCTCCTTGCAACGAAGGAACGCCCGGATTGCGAGCGTTCCTCACGGGTTGGACGTCGATGATGTTGGCACAGGGTGCATTGATTCGGGAAATAGCTACACTCGGTCGGGTTGATCGGAGTTGGCTATAGGTGGCAGGTGATGACCAGTGAAGGTCCGAGAGCCGGTGGCGGCCCGGAAGAGGCAGCCCAGCCTCGCGCAGCTCCGGGCGTTCGCCGCGGTCGCCGAGCACCTGCACTTCCGCGACGCCGCCGCCGCGATCGGCATGAGCCAGCCCGCCCTCTCCGGCGCCGTCTCCGCGTTGGAGGAGGCACTCGGTGTCACCCTCCTCGAGCGTACGACGCGCAAGGTGCTGCTCTCGCCGGCCGGTGAGCGGATCGCGGTGCGGGCGCGGGCGGTGCTCGCGGAGGTCGGGGCGCTGCTGGAGGAGGCGGAGGCGGTACGGGCGCCGTTCACGGGGGCGCTGCGGCTGGGCGTCATCCCGACGGTGGCGCCGTACCTGCTGCCGACGGTGCTGCGGCTGGTCCACGACCGCTATCCCGACCTCGACCCCCAGGTCCACGAGGAGCAGACCGCCAGCCTCCTGGAGGGCCTGGCCTCCGGCCGGCTCGACCTGCTGCTGCTCGCGGTCCCGCTCGGCGTGCCGGGCGTCACCGAACTGCCCCTGTTCGACGAGGACTTCGTACTCGTGACACCGCTCGACCACCAGCTCGGCGGCCGGGAGGGCATCGACCGGGCCGCGCTGCGCGAGCTGCGGCTGCTGCTCCTGGACGAGGGGCACTGCCTGCGCGACCAGGCGCTGGACATCTGCCGCGAGGCGGGCCGCGCGGACGTCCCGGCGACCACCACGGCGGCCGGCCTGTCCACGCTGGTGCAGTTGGTGGCGGGCGGCCTCGGCGTGACGCTGCTGCCCCGCACGGCGGTCCGCGTGGAGACCGCCCGCTCCACCCAGCTCCTCACCGGCTCCTTCGCCGCCCCCGCCCCCAGCCGCCGCGTCGCCCTGGCCATGCGCACCGGCGCGGCCCGCTCCGCGGAGTACGAGGAGCTGGCCGCGGCCCTGCGCGGGGCGATGACGGACCTGCCGGTGCGGCCGGTGGGCGCCTGAGGGGACGTACGGGGGAGGGTGCGGGGCCCTCGTCTGCACCGGCCTGCCCCCCTTGCGGCTCCGTCGCCGACCCGGCGTCCCGGAGCCGGTCGCGCCGGCTCTGCGGGGGCGATGACGGACCCGACGGTGCGGCCGGTGGCCGCCCGAGCCGGGGCGGACGCGGGCGCGTTCTGGTGTCGGCCGTCTGTGGCGAGGTGGGCGAAGGTCGGGGCCGGGGTGCCGGCTGCCTGACGCGGGACGCGGGATACAGGACGGACGAGGGCGCGGCCGGCCCCCCCCCGCCGGTCGCGCCCTCTCGTGTCCGCCCCGCTCGGTGCGCAGCGCCCTGCTCGGCGCCGCCCCTGATCCGGGCGCAGGCCCCCTGCTCGGCGCCCCCCGCCGCCCCCTACTCCGTGCGCAGCCCCTCCGGCCGCATCAGCCGCATCAGTGGGGGCAGGCTGAGCAGGGTCACCGCCAGGACGACGCCCGCGGCGATGCCCGTCATGGACAGGACGCCGGGCCAGTCGACGCGGATCGGGGTGGCGGTCATCTTGAGCAGGATCGCGCCCAGGCCCACGCCGACCACCCCGGCCAGGACCAGGCCGAGCGCGATGGGGAGCGCCGTCTGCCACAGCACCGACAGGCCCAGCGTGCGCCGCCGGGTGCCGAAGGCGACCAGGGACGACAGCAGCTTCCGCCGCTCCCGCAACTGCTCCAGCTGGGAGACCAGCAGGCTCGCGCCGATCAGCGCGAGGACGCACGCCGCGCCCACCAGGAGCCCGGTGCGGACGGCCTCGAAGCGGTCGGTCTGCCGGGTGCTCACCCAGGTCATCGGGTACGTCAGCGGGTCGATGGCCTCCGCGGTGTTGCGCACCCGCTCCTGCACGTCCTTCGCGGACATGTCGACGTCCAGGTAGGTCTCCCCGGTCAGCCCGGGCGCGATCCTCTCGTGCACGGCGGCCGCGGCCTTCGGCGTGAGCAGGAAGCCGCCGCGATCCACCCCGGGCTGGAGGCCGGCCATGGCCTGCGCCGGCCGGACACCCGCGGGAACCGTCCAGGGGACGGGCTTCCGGTCCGGCCGCCCGCCCTGGGCGTCGAGGTACAGCGTCCGCCCCGCCGTGCCCAGCTTGTCCAGGTCCACGCCCTGGTCGTTGACGGCCCCGCGGACCAGGAACACGTCGCCGTCCCGGCACGCGGACACGCGGGCGATGCGGGCGAGGGACGCGCAGTCGCCGATCGTCATCATGGTCCCGTCCTCAGGGTCCTTGGCGCGGTCGCTCAGGAAGCCCTCGTCGAAGGCGTGCACCGCCTTCACCCCCTGGGTGTGCCGCAGCTTCTCCGCGGCCGGCGCGAGCGGCACCCCGCTCGGCAGAGACACCTGCATCTGCGCGAAGGTGAGGTCCTGCCCGGTGTCCTCGGTGTAGTCGCTCTCCACGCCGGCGAACAGCATCTGCAGCGCGATCGCCCCGGCCACCGCGACCGCGACGCCGTTGACCATGCGGGCCGCCATGCCGCTGCTCAACTGCAGCCGCCGCACGGCCAGCTGCCAGGAGACCCCGCCCCCGCCCATCCGGGCGACGACCGACTCCACGATCCACGGCAGCAGCGCCGTCACGCCGAACAGCAGCAGCACGACGCCGCCGATCACCAGGTACTCGTTGAAGTCGCCGTTCTCGCGCCCCTTGCCGAGCATCGGCAGGAGCAGGCCCAGGCCGCCCAGCGGCAGCAGCAGCCGCCACCACAGCCGGCGCCGGCGCGGCGTGCTCGACCGCACCACGCCGAGCGGCTCGATGACCACCCCGCGCAGCGCGAGCAGCGTCACCAGCACCGCCGCGGCCGGCACCGCGACCGCCACCAGCAGGGCGAGCACGGGGGAGGGGTTCAGATAGCCGGGGAAGACGCTGATGTCCCGCACCTCCAGCTCACCCGCCAGCTGACGGCCCGCCAGGAAGAACCCGGCGCCGAAGAGCAGCCCCAGCACCGCGCCGGCCAGCGCCTCGCCGGCCGCGATCCGCCGCGTCATGCGGCTGTCGGAGCCCACCAGGCGCAGTGCCGCGAGCCGCCGGTCGCGCCGCTCGCCGCCGAACCGCACGGCCGCGGCGATGAACACCGCGATCGGCATCAGCAGCACCACGAAGACGACCAGGATCAGCAGGATCATCACCGGGTCGGCCCGCTCCGGCGTCGGGTAGGTCTGCTTGCCGAACGCGTCGATCCGGTCGACCCGGCCCCCGTCGATGCTCCGGGCGAGGTCGTCGGCGCCCCGGTAGAAGGTGAGTTCGCCGGGCCCGACCAGGCCGCTCTCGGCGACCGTGCCGACGATCCGCCCGGGCAGCCGCTCGCGCAGCAGCGCGCCGGAGTCCGAGTCCAGCAGCTCCTTCAGCGCGGGGGAGACGACCATCTCGCCCGGCTTCGGGAAGGCGGCCACGCCGGGCGGCAGCGGCGCCCGCGCGCCCTCGGGCTCCAGGTCCCGGCCGCGGACGGTCCTGTCGCGGTAGTCGGTGTCGACGTTCGCGACGACCAGGGTGTCGTTCGCCTTGGGCATCCTGGTCTCGGCGTAGGTGATGTCGACGCGCTCGTCGCCCTTGCGGTCCCGCGCGGCGAGCGCGTTCGGCACCGCCGTGGTCAGCAGCAGCAGTGCCACGCCGAGCCCGACGCCGACGGCGGTCAGCAGGGCGCGGGTCCAGCCCTCGCGCCCGCCGGTGAAGGCGAAGCGGACGCCGAGGCCCAGGTCGCCGGCCCACTGCCGGACGTTCATACGGCGCGCTCCATGTCCCGGGACCTGCCGTCGCGGACGACGATCTCGCGGTCGGAGTAGGCGGCCACCCGGGCCTCGTGGGTGACGAGGACGACGGCGGCGTTGGTCGAGCGGGCGGCGTCCGTGAACAGCTCCATCACCCGCTCGCCGTTGAGGGAGTCGAGCGCGCCGGTCGGTTCGTCGGCGAACAGCACGCGCGGCCCGGTGACCAGCGACCGCGCCACCGCGACGCGCTGGCCCTGGCCGCCGGAGACCTCGCCGGGGCGCTTCTTCGCGAGGTCGTCGACCTCCAGGCGCTCCAGCCAGCTCAGCGCGGCCCGCTCGGCCTCCTTGCGGGAGGTGCCGTTCAGGCGCAGCGGCAGGGCGACGTTCTCCACGCAGGTCAGCTCGGGCACGAGCTGGCCGAACTGGAAGACGAACCCGAACTCGCTGCGGCGCAACTGGCTGCGCTGGGCGTCGCTCATCGCGGTCAGCTCGCGGCCCTGGTAGGTGATCGTCCCGGCGTCGGGCGGCACGATGCCGGCCAGGCAGTGCAGCAGCGTCGACTTGCCGGACCCGGAGGGGCCCATCACGGCGACGACCTCGCCGGCGTGGATGGAGAACCCGGCGCCGTCCAGGGCCTTGGTGGGGCCGTAGGTCTTGGTCAGGCCCTCGGCCGTGAGCAGCGAACCGGCGGGGGTCATCGGGCCACCGCCTCTCGGAGCTTGTCCAGGCGGGCCGCGGTCAGCTCAAGCCAGCGCAGGTCGGCCTCCAGGTGGAACAGGGCGTGGTCGCAGATGAGCTGGTCCGCCAGGTCGCCGCCGCGCTTGCGGTCGGTCAGGATGCGCATGCTGCGCAGGTGCTCCGAGCGCTGCGTGTCGAGGATGTCGGCGGCGTTCCGCTCGGTGAGCAGGGCGAGGACGACCTTGGTGTACAGGGCCGACTGGAGGTAGGGCTCGGGCTTCTCCGGCGTGCCGAGCCACTGCTCGACGTCGGTGATGCCGGCGTCGGTGATGGCGTAGCGCTTGCGCTCGGGGCCCTCGCCCGCCTCGACGCCGTCGACGACGACGAGGCCGTTCTTCAGCAGCCGGGACATCGTCGAATAGACCTGGCCGTAGTGCAGCGGCCGGTCGTGGCCGAATTTCGCGTCGAAGGCGCGCTTCAGGTCGTAACCGTGACGCGGCCCGGACTCCAGGAGCCCCAGAAGGGTGTGACCGATGGACATGAGGAGCACTCTACACACGGTGTATACGTGCCATGTATACGCCGGGTGCAGAGTGGGTGGCCCTGGGTACGGGATCCCAGGTCGGGGCCGATTGTCACGATTGCGCTACGTGCCCGGGGGCCGCCCGCGCCGGGGCAGCGGGCCGGTGTCGCCGGGCAGCCGGCCCGCCTCGGCCAGGGCGCGGCGCAGCAGGTACTCGATCTGCGCGTTGGCCGAGCGCAGGTCGTCGCTCGCCCAGCGGGCCAGGGCGTCGTAGACCCGGGGGTCGAGGCGGAGCAGGACCTGCTTGCGCTGCTGCGCGGCCCGGCGCCGGCGCGCCCCGGCGTCCTCGGCCGTGCCCTCCGTGCCGTCCGTCACTGGTAGAGCGTCCCCGTGTTGAGCACCGGCTGGGCGGCGCGGTCCCCGCAGAGCACGACCATCAGGTTGGACACCATCGCCGCCTTGCGCTCCTCGTCCAGGGTCACGATGTCCTGCTCGCTGATCCGGGCGAGGGCCGCCTCGACCATGCCGACGGCGCCGTCCACGATCTGCCGGCGGGCCGCGACCACCGCGCCGGCCTGCTGGCGCTGGAGCATCGCCGAGGCGATCTCGGGGGCGTAGGCGAGGTGCGTGAAGCGGGACTCGATGATCTGCACGCCGGCCGCCTCCACGCGCGCGTGCAGCTCGACGGCGAGCTTCTCGGTGATCTCCTCGGCGTTGCCGCGCAGCGACAGGCCGGCCTCGTCGTGGGCGTCGTAGGGGTACTCGATGGCGATGTGCCGCACGGCCGCCTCGGTCTGGGTGGAGACGAACTCCACGTAGTCGTCGACCTCGAAGGTGGCCTGCGCGGTGTCCTCGACCCGCCAGACCATCACCGCGGCCAGCTCGATCGGGTTGCCGTACGCGTCGTTCACCTTGAGCACGGCCGTCTCGTGGTTGCGCACCCGGGTGGAGATCTTGGTGCGCGAGGTGAACGGGTTCACCCAGCGCAGCCCGTCCTCCCGGATCGTGCCCCGGTACCGCCCGAAGAGCTGCACCACGCGGGCCTCGCCCGGCGCCACCATGTTCAGCCCGCACATCGCGAGGAAGGCGGCCAGGGCGACCAGGATCCCGGCGACGATCAGCGCGGCCTTCGCGCCGGTTGCCGAGACCGTCGCGCCGGCCGCCACCAGGCCCGCGCCGGCCACCAGGCCGAGCAGTCCGAGCAGCAGCGCGAGGCCGCCGCCGATGCTGTGCGCCTGCGTCTCCCGTACCCGGGGCGCCGGCATCTCGGGCACGTCGGCGTCGGCGTGCGCGGTGTCGTGTGCGGTCATGGGTGTCCCCTCCCATAGCTCAGGAATAGCTAAGTGATATCACTTTACCCGGTAGCGGCAACCCCGAACCCCGTTCGCACGTCGGTTCCCTAGGGGTGGGTGCTGATTCTCACGTCCCCACAAGGGCGGATCGATGGCTCTTTGTCACATCTCCCGGTGTTAGCTTTCTGAGCTGACCTGAGCGGCGAACCTGTGTGACGTCTGAACACACATGACCGAATCGGAGCGGATCGGACCCATGGGGCGAGCGGAAGAGAGAAGAGCGCGACAGCGCGGTGGGCACCGCGCGGCGCCCAGGCGTCGCCGCTCGGCCCCGGCGGACGGCCGGGGCCGGATACGCCGGCTGTTCACCTGGAAGAAGATCCTCGGCACCGTCTTCGGTCTGGTCCTGCTCGGCATGGGCGCCTTCGTCGTGCTGTACATGGTGATCGACATCCCCGAGGGGAACGCCGACGCCGAGCGCCAGGGCAACGTCTACAAGTACAGCGACGGTTCGATCATGGCCCGCAAGGGCTACAACCGCGAGAAGGTCGACCTGGCCAAGGTGCCCAAGGGCGTCCAGCACACTTTCGTCGCCGCCGAGAACAAGACCTTCTACCAGGACTCCGGCGTCGACCTGAGGGGCACCGCCCGCGGCCTCCTCAACACCGTCTCCGGCAAGGGCGCGCAGGGCGGCTCCACGATCACCCAGCAGTACGTCAAGAACTACTACCTGACGCAGGACCAGACCGTCTCCCGCAAGCTGAAGGAGATGGTCATCTCGCTCAAGCTGGACCGCGAGAAGTCCAAGGACTACATCCTGGCCGGCTACATCAACACCAGCTACTACGGCCGGGGCGCCTACGGCATCCAGGCCGCCGCGCAGGCTTATTACCGCGTCGACGCCGAGGACCTCACCGTCGAGCAGGGCGCCTACCTCGCCGCGCTGCTCCAGGCGCCCAACCAGTACGACTGGGCGATCGCCAGCGAGACCGGCAAGCGGCTGGTCCAGGAGCGCTGGAACTACGTGCTGGACAACATGGTCGGCCAGAAGTGGCTGGACGCCGGCGACCGCCAGGCGATGAAGTTCCCCGTGCCCAAGGAGCCGAGGCCGGCCCCCGGGATGAGCGGTCAGGCCGGCTACCTGGTGGAGGCGGCCAACACCGCGCTGGAGAAGCAGCTCGTCGCCGACGGCACCGCCGCGAACTCCACGGAGGCGGAGGCCCTGGTGGAGGCGGGCGGCTACACCGTCACCCTGAACATCGACAAGAAGAAGCAGGCGGCGCTGGAGCAGTCGGTCAAGCAGCAGTTGACCAGCAAGCTCGACCCGAAGAAGCGCACGGTCGACGCGGACGTGCAGGCGGGCGCCGCCTCCGTGGACCCGAAGACCGGCGCGGTCGTGGCGATGTACGGCGGCGTGGACTACGTGAAGCACTACACGAACAACGCCACCCGCGTCGACTACCAGCCGGCCTCCACCTTCAAGCCGGTGATCCTCGCCGCCGCCGTGGACGAGGACGCCGAGACGCAGGACGGCGTCCCGATCACGGCGGACACCATGTACGACGGCACCAGCGAACGCCAGGTCCTGGAGGACGGCAAGAAGGTCGGGTTCGCCCCGGAGAACGAGGACGACGGCAACTACGGGCCCATCGACGTCCAGCAGGCGATGAACCAGTCCGTCAACTCCGTCTTCGCGCAGATGGGCGTCGATGTCGGCATGCCCGAGGTGATCGACGTGGCCGGCAAGCTGGGCATGGACACCAAGGGCGTGGACCCCGTGCCCGCGCAGACCCTCGGCAGCATGGGCGCGAGTCCCCTCCAGATGGCCGGCGTCTACGCCACCCTGGACAACCACGGCAAGAAGGTCACCCCGGCCGTCCTGAAGGCCGTCGAGCACAACGGCCGCGAGACCGACCTGCCCGACCCCATCGGCGACCAGGTCATCAGCCGCGAGGCCGCCGACACCGTCACCAGTGTCCTGACCGGAGTGGTCGACGACGGCACCGCCAAGAAGTCCGTCCGGGACAACCCGCTGCGCGACGGGCAGCAGGTGGCCGGCAAGACGGGCACCTCCGACGAGAACAGGTCGGCCTGGTTCACCGGTTTCACCCCCGGCCTGGTCACATCGGTCGGCCTGTTCGGCGAGGACGACAAGGCCCCGCACGGGCACGTCCCCATGTACAAGGCGGCGGGCGAGCCCCGTATCAACGGCGGTCTCTTCCCGGCGCGGATCTGGTCGGCCTACACCTTCGGCGTCATGGACGGCGTGACCAAGTTCGACCTCGACACCAAGCAGGGCGCCGCCGTGCGGCCGACCCGCCCGCCGACGCCGACCAGGACCCCGACCGAGACGCCCTCCAAGGAGCCGACGCCGACGAAGACGCCGTCGAAGGAGCCGACCACCCCGGCGCCGCCCACCGACGAGCCGACGACGACCCGGCAGCCGACGCAGCCGCCCACCACGCCGCCGACGAACCGGCCGACCACCCCGGCGCCGCCCACGGGCACGCCGACCGCGCCGGGCGACGACGACAACCCGCTGCTCCCGGACGGCGACCGGCGCGAGCAGCAGTAGCCGCGCCACGCGGAAGGGGCGCCCGGTACTCGAACCGGGCGCCCCTTCCGCGCGTTCGGCGACGCTCAGCCGGCCGGACGGGACACGCTCGGCCGGCCGGAGCGGACGCGCTCAGCCGCTGTTCAGCTCGAACCACACCACCTTGCCGGTGCTCAGCCGCGTCGCGCCCCAGCGCCGGGCCAGCCGGTTGACCAGGACCAGGCCGCGCCCGCCCTCGTCCGTGGCGCGGGCCTGCCGCAGCCGGGGCAGCTGCGGCACGTCGTCGCCGACCTCGCAGCGCAGCACGTCGGTGCGCAGCAGCCGCACGGTCACCGGCCGGGAGGCGTACCGCACGGCGTTGGTGACCACCTCGCTGACCAGCAGCTCGACCGAGTCCGACAGCTCCTCCAGGCCCCAGCGGGCCAGCGCGCCCCGGGCCATCCGGCGGGCCTTGCCGGGGGCCCGCTCCTCCGGGTCCACCGTCCAGTACGCCACGTCGCTCGGCGCGATCCCGTCGAAGCGGGCGGCGAGCAGCGCGATGTCGTCGTCCCGGTCACCGGGGCCGAGCATGTCGAGGACCTCGTCGCACAGGGCCTCCAGGGGCGGCGGGTGGTCCGGGCCGGTGAGCTGCGCGGTGGCGGCCAGGCGCTCGCGGAGCTGCTCGATGCCGGTCCACACATCCCGCAGCCGGGACTCCACCAGGCCGTCGGTGTACAGCAGCAGCGTCGCCCCGGCCGGCGCGTCCACCTCCACCGCCTCGAAGTCCACGCCGCCGACGCCGATCGGGGCCCCGGCCGGCACCCGCAGCACCTCGGCGCGGCCGCCCAGGTGCAGCAGGACGGGCGGCGGATGGCCGGCGTTGGCGACGGTCATGCGGTGCGCGACCGGGTCGTACACGATGTACAGGCAGGTCGCCATGCGGTCGGAGCCGAGCCGCTGGGCCTGCTCGTCCAGGTGGTGCAGCACCTCCTGGGGCGGCAGGTCGAGGCCGGCCAGGGTCTGCGCGGTGGTGCGCAGCTGGCCCATGATGGCCGCCGAGGTCATGGAGTGGCCCATGACGTCCCCGACCACCAGCGCGACCCGGCTGCCGGGCAGCGGGATCGCGTCGTACCAGTCCCCGCCGACCCGCGCCGTCTCGGCCGCCGGCAGGTACCGCGAGGCCAGCCGGACGCCGGTGCAGCGCGGCAGGTTCTCCGGGAGCATGGTGCGCTGCAGCTCGTCGGCGATGTACGCCTCCCGCCCGTACAGCACCGCCTTGTCGATGCCGAGGGCGCTGTGCGTGGCGAGCTGTGCGGCGACCAGGAGGTCGTCGCCGTCGAAGGGGACGCGCTCCGGGCCGCGCAGGAACAGCGCCGCGCCGATCACCCGGCGCCGGCCGCGCAGCGGCGCGAGGATCGCCCGCCGCCCGTCGGGTACGACGAAGTCACCCTCCTCGCCGAGGAGTTCGGGCAGCGCGGCGCGAGCCGGCGCCGAGTCGGTGAAGACCGGGCGCACCCCGCGCAGCACCTCCGCGAGCGCGCTGCCGGGCCGCACCTCGCACAGCTCGGCGCCCACCGGCTCCAGCTCGGGCGCCGGCTCGGGCGGTGCCGCCGCCGCGAAGCCGGTCTCGGCGTCCCGCTCGGCGGGGATCCGGTCGGTGCGGCGCAGCCGCAGCACCAGCGGCCCGGTGGGCCGCTCGTCGCCGACCGGCAGCGGCTCGCGCAGGTAGACGAGGATGGCGTCCGCGAAGGTCGGCACGGTGGCCCGGCACAGGCCCATCACGATCTCGTCCAGGTCCATGCCCCGGGCGATCCGCCGGGTCGCCGCGCCCACGAAGCGCAGCCGGTCCCCGTCCCGTCGCATGGGTGTGGGCCGCCCGGGCCCGAAGGCCCGGCCGGTGCGGCGCTCGGGCCCGCCCGCCGGCTGGTCAGCCGCTCCGGCGCCCGGCTGCACCGGGACGCCCTCGGCGGCCGGCCGCGGGCGGTGCGTGTCGGGCTCGGCGGCCTGCCGGGGGCCCGGCTGGGAGTGCTCGTGGGCGCCCGCCGACGCCGCGCCCGCCCGGGGCGCTAACGCGTCCCCCGAGGTGCGCGGCGGCACGGGGGAACGCCGCAGTGCCCCGTGGGTTTCCACGGGGTCGGCGCCCGGCAGCGGGCGCTCGAAGGAGGTGGGGTGCTCCGTCACGCGTGTCGCATCCGTCCGTCCGGGACTGCGCGCGGCGCGTGCGGTCCGTCAGAGGCTGTTCCCGTGTCACCGGCGGGGCGGTCATGGCCGCCCCTGGTGTCCTCGTACCCGTCGCTCACGACTTGCCGCCCCTCGGTGACGATCGGTCAAGCACAGCGTGTACTCCGCCGGTTGCCCCTGCCGCGCGCCCTTGCGGAGGACGATCCTACGTTTACCGCCGGGGGGCGCATCAAGGGTCTCATGAGGACACATGCGCGGGCGTACGATCCCAGTCCCCCGGCAGTGACGGTACCGCCCAGGACGGATCCGGGCGCCAGTGCTCCCAGCCCTCGGAGAACGGCGGCCCCCAGTCGCGGATCCGTGCCACCGCGGCCCGGCCCGCCCGGCGCACCCGCTCGGCGAGCGGCGCGTCGATCAGCCGGTCCCGCTGGGCCTGCGCGAACTCGTCCTCGTCCCGCCAGTGCCAGGTGCGGTCCGGCAGCACGGTGATGTCCAGGAAGTGGTCCTCGGAGTCGACGCCGCCCGCCCAGCGGACCAGGGGCTCCTCCAGGTTCACGTACCAGTTCTTGAACCGCCAGCCCGGCTCCCAGAACAGCCACACCGACCACGGCTCGCCGGGCCGGGCCAGCTTGAGCACGCCGGTGCCGAACCAGCGGTCGCGCTGCACGGTGCGGGGCTTGGTGTAGCGCGTGGCCAGCGGCTCCAGGTGCACGGGCGTGCCGTCGGCGAGCACCGGGCGCACGCACTCGGTGCCGGGCGCCATCCACACGGCGAGCAGCTCGGCGTCGTCCCGGACGACGGTGACGGGGCGGGCGATGTGGAAGTGCCGGCCCCCGTTCTCCCGGTACCGCCACAGGATCCGGTCCCCGGGCTTGAAGAAGGCCGTTGCCCCGCTCATCGCTTCACCGTCTGCCATGGACAGATATTAGGTGCCCGGGCCATGCGACGCTCGGGTGATCGCCGATCCTTCCGGGCGGGCGCTACGGCCGGGTCATCCGCAGCACGTCCAGCGCCTCGTCCAGCTGCTCCCGGGTGAGGTCGCCGCGCTCGACGTACCCCTCCGCCAGGACCACCTCGCGGATCGTCCTCCGCTCGGCCAGCGCCTTCTTGGCGACCTTCGCGGCCTGCTCGTACCCGATGTACTTGTTGAGCGGCGTGACCACCGAGGGCGAGGACTCGGCGTACTCGCGGGCCCGCTCGCGGTGCGCGGTGATCCCGTCCACCGTGCGGTCGGCCAGCAGCCGGGTGACGTTGGCGAGCAGCCGGACCGACTCCAGGACGTTCTTGCCGATCACCGGCAGCATCACGTTCAGCTCGAAGTTGCCGGCGGCGCCCGCCGTGGCCACCGTCGCGTCGTTGCCGACGACCTGGGCGGCGACCATCAGCACCGCCTCCGGCACCACCGGGTTGACCTTGCCGGGCATGATGGACGAGCCCGGCTGGAGGTCGGGCAGGGAGATCTCGGCGAGCCCGGTGCGCGGCCCGGACGACATCCAGCGCAGGTCGTTGGCGATCTTCGTCAGCCCCACCGCGATGGTCCGCAGCTGCCCGCTGGTCTCCACGACGCCGTCCCGGGCGCCCTGCGCCTCGAAGTGGTCGCGCGCCTCGGTCAGCGGCAGCCCCGTCACGGCGGCCACCTCCTCGATGACGGCCGCGGAGAAGCCGGGCGGGGTGTTGATGCCGGTGCCCACCGCGGTGCCGCCCAGCGGCAGCTCCGCGAGCCGGGGCAGCGAGGCGCGCAGCCGCTCGACGCCGTACCGCACCTGTGCCGCGTACCCGCCGAACTCCTGGCCCAGGGTGACGGGCGTGGCGTCCATGAGGTGCGTGCGCCCGGACTTCACCACGTCGGCGAACTCCTCCGCCTTGCGGCCGAGGGCGGCGGCGAGGTGCTCCAGGGCCGGGATGAGGTCGCGGGTGACGGCGGCGGTGGCGGCGATGTGGATGGAGGACGGGAAGACGTCGTTGGACGACTGGGAGGCGTTCACGTGGTCGTTCGGATGCACGTCCCGGCCGAGCCGCTCGGTGGCGAGGGTGGCGACGACCTCGTTGGTGTTCATGTTGGACGAGGTCCCCGAGCCCGTCTGGAACACGTCGACCGGGAACTGCTCGTCCCACTTCCCCTCGGCCACCTCCGCCGCAGCCGCCTGGACTGCCTCGGCGATCTCCGGGTCGAGCACCCCGAGGCGCGCGTTCACCTTCGCCGCCGCCCCCTTGATGCGGGCCAGCGCCTCGATGTGCGCGCGCTCGATCCGCTGCCCGGAGACGGGGAAGTTCTCGACGGCCCGCTGCGTCTGCGCCCGCCACTTGGCGTCGGCGGGCACGCGGACCTCGCCCATGGAGTCGTGCTCGATGCGGTAGTCGCTCATGACGGGTACAGCGTGTGAGGCGACGCGAATGTTCCGCCGATCCAGCCCCTCCGGCGTTTGAGGAGCGGGGTCCGGGGCGGAGCCCCGAGGCGGGGCGGGGTCGAAGGGGCGGAGCCCCTGGAGGAGGGACGGGTAGGGGCGGCGGGGGCGAGATCCGTCCCCGCCGCACCCGGCCGACTACGCCAGCCCCGGCCCCCGCACCGGAATCGACGTGAACGTCGGCGCCGGCGCCGGGTCCTGGAAGAAGTCGTCGCCCTTGTCGTTCACCACGACGAACGCCGGGAAGTCCTCGACCTCGATCTTCCAGACGGCCTCCATGCCCAGCTCCTCGTACTCGACGACCTCGACCTTCTTGATGCAGTCCTGCGCGAGCCGCGCCGCAGGCCCGCCGATGGACCCGAGGTAGAAGCCGCCGTGCTCGGCACACGCGTCGGTGACCTGCTTGCTGCGGTTGCCCTTGGCCAGCATCACCTTGGAGCCCCCCGCGGCCTGGAACTGCGCCACGTAGGAGTCCATGCGCCCGGCGGTGGTCGGGCCGAAGGACCCCGACGCGTACCCCTCGGGCGTCTTCGCCGGACCGGCGTAGTACACCGGGTGGTCCTTCAGGTACTGCGGCATCTCCTCGCCCGCGTCCAGCCGCTCCTTGATCTTCGCGTGCGCGATGTCACGGGCGACGACCAGCGGCCCGGTCAGCGACAGCCGGGTCTTGACGGGGTGCTTGGCCAGCTCGGCGAGGATGTCGTCCATGGGCCGGTTGAGGTCGATCTTGACCACGTCACCGTCCGACTCGAGGTGCTCGTCGGTCGTCTCCGGCAGGAACCGCGCCGGGTCGGTCTCCAGCTGCTCCAGGAAGACCCCCTCGGCGGTGATCTTCGCGACCGCCTGCCGGTCGGCCGAGCAGGACACCGCGATGGCGACCGGGCAGGACGCGCCGTGCCGGGGCAGCCGCACCACGCGCACGTCGTGGCAGAAGTACTTGCCGCCGAACTGCGCGCCGATGCCGATCCTCTGCGTCAGCTCGAAGACCTTCTCCTCCAGCTCCTTGTCCCGGAAGCCGTGCCCGAGCGCCGAGCCCTCGGCGGGGATCTCGTCCAGGTAGTGCGCGGAGGCGTACTTGGCGGTCTTCAGCGCGTACTCGGCGCTGGTGCCGCCGACGACGATCGCCAGGTGGTACGGCGGGCAGGCGGCCGTGCCCAGCGAGCGGATCTTCTCCTCCAGGAACCTCATCATGGAGGACTCGTTCAGGACGGCCTTGGTCTCCTGGTAGAGGAAGCTCTTGTTGGCCGAGCCGCCGCCCTTGGCCATGAACAGGAACTTGTAGGCGCCGCCGTCGGTGGCGTACAGCTCGATCTGGGCGGGGAGGTTGGAGCCGGTGTTCTTCTCCTCCCACATGGTGAGCGGCGCCATCTGCGAGTAGCGCAGGTTCAGGTTCTGGTAGGCGTCGTAGATGCCGCGGCTCAGCGCCGCCTCGTCGCCGCCCTCGGTGAGCACGTGCTGGCCGCGCTTGCCCATGACGATGGCCGTGCCGGTGTCCTGGCACATCGGGAGCACGCCGGCCGCCGCGATGTTCGCGTTCTTCAGCAGGTCGAGCGCGACGAACTTGTCGTTGCCCGACGCCTCCGGGTCGTCGACGATCCGGCGCAGCTGGGCGAGGTGGGCCGGGCGCAGGTAGTGCTGGATGTCGTGGATCGCCTCTTCGGCGAGCTTGCGCAGCGCCTCCGGCTCCACCTTGAGGAAGGTCCGCCCGTCCGCCTCGAAGGTGGACACGCCCTCGGACGTCACCAGCCGGTAGGGGGTGGTGTCCTCGCCCTGGGGGAGCAGATCGGTGTACGCGAACTCAGGCATCGCAGCCCATTCCTCACTCTGACAGACAGCGGCCCGCCGACACTGGCGAGCCCCACCAGCGTAGAACCCGCCGCGCGGCCGGCGCGGGTGAGGTAAGGCTCAGTCGTGCGGGGAGTGTCGCGTTCTATCGTGTGTGGGTACGCTGCTGTCGTGGACCTTCAGAAGCAGACCGCCCCCGCGCCGGCCACGGAGCTGCGCGCCTCGGACGCCGACCGCGACCGCATCGCCGACATCCTGCGCGACGCCCTCGCCGAGGGGCGGCTGACCGCCGAGGAGCACGCCGAGCGCGTGGAGGGCGTGCTGGCCGCCAAGACGGTCGGCGAGCTGGACGCCTTCGTCCGCGACCTGCCCGCCGGGCACACCCCCCGGACCTCCGCCGCCCCGCCGCACCGCCCGGCGGCCGACGCGGTCCCGGCCGTCGCCGACGAGAACGTGGTGGCGGTCCTCAGCAGCGCCGTCCGCCGGGGCCGCTGGCGCGCGGGGCGCCGCATCCACGCCTACGCGGTGTTCGGCAACGTCGAGATCGACCTCAGCGAGGCCATCTTCGAGCACCAGCAGGTCGTGATCAAGGCCCTGTCGGTCTTCGGCAACGTCGAGATCGACGTCCCGGAGAACGTGTCGCTGCGCGGCACCGGCGGCGGCGTCCTCGGCAACTTCGACGTGCACCCCCTGGACGCGTCCGACACCGACGCGCCCGTGGTCTACGTCGACGGCTGGGCCGTCCTCGGCAACGTCGAGGCGCGGGCCAAGCGGGGCCGGTTCGTCGCCGACATCCTGGAGCGGGTGCAGCGCAAGGTCGACCGGAGTCTGCGCAAGGCCCTGTGAGGAAAGGGGTGTTGGCGGGCGCCAACTCTGTGCATAGGCGCGCGCACAGCGGGTAGGTCTCGACGCGTCGTCTCTCGCTCGCGAAGCCGTCGTCAGGAGTAGACCGTGCTGCAACCGCCGCGTCCGACCCTCCAGGTAGCCGCCGTTCCGGCCCAGCGGGAGCCCGCGCGGGACAGGGACCAAGACGCTCCCTGGCACACCGAGGCGGTGTGCCGGCGCGACGAGGCCGGCCTGTTCTTCGCCCCCTCCAAGGAGCCGACCGCCGCGCGCCTGTCCCGCGAGGAGGCGGCGAAGCGGGTCTGCGCCCGGTGTCCGGTCATGGTCGAGTGCCGCGAGCACGCCCTGCTCCAGCCCGAGCCCTACGGCGTCTGGGGCGGCCTGACCGCCGCCGAACGCCGCGTGGTCCTGGCCCGGCGCCGCCGCCGCGAGGTCGAACTGAAGAAGCAGACCCGCATAGCGGCGGCGGGCTGACAGAGGCCTGGCCAGTAGGGCTGTCAGGGGCGCGGGGCTGTGACATGTGCGGCTCCGCTACCAGGCGCTCCGGACGGCGCAGCCGTCCAGGGGCGCGGGGAACTGCGCGACCAGCCACAACGCCCCCGCAGTCGCGATCGATCCGCAGCCCCCCACCCCCTGGGCGCCGAAACTACTTAGCCCGCTCGAAGTCGATCGCGCTGTACGCCCGCAGCTTGCTCAGCCGATGCTCGGAGCTGATCCGCCGCACCGTGCCCGACTTCGACCGCATCACGATCGAGTCGGTCGTCGCGTTCTCCGACCGGTACCGCACCCCGCGCAGCAGCTCCCCGTCCGTGATCCCGGTCGCGACGAAGAACACGTTGTCCCCCGACACCAGGTCGTCCGTGGTGAGCACCCGGTCGAGGTCGTGCCCCGCGTCCACCGCCCGCTGCCGCTCCTCGTCGTCCTTGGGCCACAGCTTCCCCTGGATGGTGCCGCCCAGGCACTGCACCGCACAGGCCGAGATGATGCCCTCCGGCGTCCCCCCGACCCCGAGCAGCAGATCGATCCCCGTGCCCTCGCGGAGCGCGAGGATGGATCCGGCCACATCACCGTCGGAGATGAGCTTGATCCGCGCCCCGGTCTCCCGGACCTCCTTGATCAGCCTCTGGTGCCGCGGCCGGTCCAGGATGACGACGGTGACGTCCTCCGGCGTGGACCGCTTGGCCTTGGCGACCCGGCGGATGTTCACCGACACCGGCGCGTCGATGTCGACGAAGTCGGCCGCCTCGGGCCCGGTGACCAGCTTGTCCATGTAGAAGACGGCGGACGGGTCGAACATCGACCCGCGCTCGGCCGCCGCGAGGACCGCGATCGCGTTGGTCATGCCGTTGGCGGTCAGCGTGGTGCCGTCGATCGGGTCGACCGCGATGTCGACCTCGGCCCCGGTGCCGTCGCCGACCCGCTCCCCGTTGAAGAGCATCGGGGCCTCGTCCTTCTCGCCCTCACCGATGACGACGACGCCGTTCATCGAGACGGTCTGGACGAGGGTCCGCATGGCGCGTACCGCGGCACCGTCGGCGCCATTCTTGTCACCGCGCCCGACCCACCGCCCCGCGGCCATCGCCGCGGCTTCGGTGACCCGCACGAGTTCCATGGCGAGGTTGCGGTCGGGGGCCTCGGAGGGGACGTCCAGTTCGGACGGCAGATGATGATGCTCGGTCATCGGAGCGCACCTTTCTGATACGACGACGGCCGGATGAGGGTATGGCCCCGACTCTATCGTCAGTCCGACAAAATGAGCAGGGGACCCCACGTATGAGCGGACCGGGCACCTGCGACGATAGGGGGGTGGCAGGAAGCAACGGCAAGCAGAAGTCCGCCCGGGACATGGTCCTCTCCCTCGGGCTCATCGTGCTCGCGGCGGGCGTCGTCTGGCTCTTCATCCCGCACCAGGACGGCAAGCCCGACGTGAAGCGCGTCGACTACCGGGTCGAGCTGCTCACCGCGCGCCGCGCCGCGAGCTACCCGGTGGCCGCGCCGGAGGGGCTGGCGAAGGAGTGGAAGCCCACCTCGGTCCGCTTCCGGGGCGAGGCCCACGACGCCTGGCACCTGGGCTTCAGCGCCCCGGACGGCGAGTACGTGGCGGTCGAGCAGTCCACCGACAAGCCGGCCGTCTTCATCGACCAGGCCAGCCAGGGCGGTCGGGCGACCGAGCGCACCGAGAAGATCGACGGCCGCACCTGGACCCGGTACGAGGGCGGTCGCTACGACGCGCTGGTGCTGCGGGACACCGGGGGCGTCAAGGGCGCGACGACGGTGGTGGCGGGCACGGGGTCCTTCGCGCAGCTGCACCAGATGGTGTCGGCGCTGGAGCTGCGCTGACAGCGGCGCCCCCCCCGCGAGCGCGAATCAGCCCCCGGCGAGAACGCCGGGGGCTGATGCATGTGCGGGGTGCGCGACTCAGACGGTCGTGACGACGTCCTCGTACGCAAGGCGCGGGGAGCGCGGGAACCAGGCGTCCGGGCCGGGGCGGCCGATGTTGACGATCATCAGCGGGGTGTGGTCGTCGTCCAGGAACTCCTTCTGGACGCCCGCGAAGTCGAAGCCGGTCATCGGGCCGGCGGCCAGCCCGGCGGCGCGGACGCCGACGATGAAGTACCCGGCCTGCAGGGCGGCGTTCAGACCCGCCGCGCCCTCACGGGCCGGGCGCTCGCTGAAGAAGGCGTCCTTGGCCTGCGGGAAGTGCGGGAAGAGCTGCGGCAGCTCCTCGTGGAACTCGTTGTCCGCGGAGAGGATCGCGACCAGCGGGGCGGTGGCGGTCTTCGGCCGGTTGCCCTCGGCCATCAGCGGGACCAGGCGCTCGCGGGCCTCGGGGGAGCGGACCAGGGTGACGCGCAGCGGCGACTGGTTGAACGCGGTCGGCCCGTACTTGACCAGGTCGTAGATCGCCTGCACCTGCTCCTCGGTCACCGGCTCGTCGGTGAAGGTGTTCGCGGTGCGGGCCTCGCGGAACAGCAGGTCCTGGGCGGCGGGGTCGAGAACGAGAGACATGCGTGATCTTCCTCAAGACGTGCGTCGGCTCGAAGCGGAGCCGTGAACGGGACCGACCTTACGTCAGATATGTTCAACGTTCAACAAATGAAGTGTGGTGCGCATCACAGCGTGGTGCCGATGCGTCGACCGCCCGGCGCCGGTCCTATCCGACATGACGACCGACACGCCCAAGGGCCCCGCCAGCTACTTCCCGGCCATCGAGAAGAAGTACGGCCGCCCGATCACGGAGTGGCAGGACCTGATCCGCTCCTCGCCGCTCACCAAGCACATGGAACTGGTCACCTGGCTCAAGACCGAGCACGGCCTCGGCCACGGCCACGCCAACGCCCTCGTCGCCCACACCCTCGCCGAGGACAGCGGGAAGTGAGCGGGTCCTGAGGGGCTGAGCGACTGAGGGGCTGAGCGACTGCCGGGCTAAGGGGCCTCTTCGCCGGGGGCCTCCGCGTCCGCCTCCGCCGCCTCCTCCTCGGCCAGCGCCGCGTCCAGGCGGGCGCGGGCGCCCCGCAGCCAGCGGCGGCAGACCTTGGCCAGCTCCTCGCCCCGCTCCCACAGGGCGAGGGACTCCTCCAGGGTCGTGCCGCCCGCCTCCAGGCGCCGCACGACCTCGATCAGCTCGTCCCGCGCCTGCTCGTACCCGAGCGCCTCGGACACCGCCGCCGACTGCTCCACCTCGCTGGTCACCTCGCTGGTCATCCACCCACCTTACGTATCGACCCGAACGGAGAAATCGCCCTCGGCGACCCGGGCGCGCAGCTCCTCGCCGGGGGTCACCTCGCCGGGGTCGCGGACGGCGTGGCCGTCGGCGCGCTGGAGCACCGCGTACCCGCGCTTCAGGGTCGCGGCGGGGGAGAGGGCCACCACGCGCGCGTGCGTGTGCGTCAGCTCGGAGTCGGCCCGGTCCAGGCCGTGGCCCAGGCAGCGGCGGGCCCGGTCGAGGAGGGCGGCCACCTGGTCGGCGCGCTCGTCCAGCATCCGGTGCGGGTCCTGTATCGACGGCCGGGCCAGCGCGTGGGCCAGGCCGCGCTCCTCGCGGTCCACGAACGCCGCCACGCAGCGCCGCGCCCGGTCGCGCAGCTGCCGTACCCGCTCGGCCTCCTCCCCGACGTCCGGCACGACCTTCTTGGCCGCGTCGGTCGGGGTGGAGGCGCGCAGGTCGGCGACGAGGTCGAGCAGCGGGCTGTCCGGCTCGTGCCCGATCGCCGAGACCACCGGCGTACGGCACCGGGCGACCGCCCGCACCAGCTGCTCGTCGGAGAACGGCAGCAGGTCCTCCACGCTGCCCCCGCCGCGCGCGACGACGATCACGTCCACGCCCTCGTGCGCGTCCAGTTCCTCCACCGCCCGCACCACCTGCGGCACGGCGTGCACGCCCTGCACCGGGACGTTGCGCACCTCGAAGCGGACGGCGGGCCAGCGGTGCCGGGCGTTCTCCAGCACGTCCCGCTCGGCCGCCGAGGCCCGGCCGCAGACCAGGCCGATCAGCTGCGGCAGGAAGGGCAGCGACCTCTTGCGCTCCGGCGCGAACAGGCCCTCCCGCGCGAGCGACTTCTTCAGCTGCTCCAGGCGGGCGAGCAGCTCCCCCACGCCCACCGGCTTGATCGCGGACGCCCGCAGCGACAGCTGCCCGCGCGGCGCGTACCACTCCGGCTTCGCCTGCACGACCACCCGGGCGCCCTCCCCGACCACGTCCGCGACCGCGTCGAAGACCTGCCGGAAGCAGGTGACGCCGACCGAGATGTCGTGCGACGGGTCCCGCAGCGTCAGGAACACCACCCCGGCGCCCGGCCGCCGCGACAACTGCGTGATCTGCCCCTCGACCCACACCGAGCCGAGCCGGTCGATCCACCCCCCGATCAGCCGCGACACCTCGCCGACGGGCAGGGGCGACTCCGGGGTCGAGTTCACAGCCATGCGCCCGAGCGTAACGGCCGGGTACGACAACGCCGGGCGGGCCGGCACCGGGGACGGCGGCGCCCGGCCGCTGCCGCGGGCCTCAGCCGGGCGTGTCGGCCGTCCGGCGCCGGCCGCGCGACTGGGCCGCCAGGACCACCAGGCCGACCGCCAGCCAGATCGCGCCGACCACCTGCGCGGTGCCGGACGCCTCCACGATCACCGCGACGGTGATCGCGGCGCCGAGCACCGGGACCAGGACGTGCCGCCACCAGCTCACCGGGCCGCCCGCGCGGCGCACCGCGAACCAGCCCACCACGCTCGCGTGCAGCAGCGTGAAGGCGGTCAGGGCGCCGACGTCGACCACCGACACCAGCTGGTCGAGACCGTCGTCGCGCCGGGCCGCCCACACCGCCGCGACCAGCGTGATCACGGCGGCGACCAGCAGCGCGAGGCGCGGTACGCCGCCGTTCGTGCGGGACAGCGCCCCGGGCAGCCGCCGGTCGCGCCCCATGGCGAACAGCAGCCGCCCGGCCGCCGCCTGCCCCGCCAGCGCGGCGAACGCGGCGCCGATCGCCTTGCTCACCGCCACCAGGTCGTGCAGCCAGCCGCCGACCGAGGCGTCCACGGCGTCGTAGAACGCCGAGCCCTGCTTGACCGGGTCGGCGGCCAGCCGAGCCGACGAGACCGGCTCCAGGAGCGCCGCCAGGTAGGTCTGCGCCACGAACAGCACGCCCGCGAGGGCCAGGCAGAACAGCAGCGCCCGCGCCACCTTCGCCGACCCCCCGGTGACCTCCTCCGCGAACGAGGCGATCGCGTCGAAGCCCAGGTACGACAGGACCGCCACCGACACCGCGCCGACCACCGCGGAGAGCGCGAACGCGCCCTGCGTGCCGTCCCCGGACAGCGGCGACAGCCAGCCGCGCTCGGCGCCGTCGCGCGCGAGGACCACGATCGCCGAGGCCACGAAGACCAGCAGCACCACGATCTCCAGCGCCAGCACCAGGAAGCCCACCCGGGCCGCCGCCCGCACCCCCCACAGGTTCAGCGCCGTCGTGATGACGACGGCGAGAGCCGTCCACACCCAGCGCGACACGTCCGGGACCAGGGCCTCCATGGCGATGCCGGAGAACAGGTACGCCACCGCCGGGATGAGGACGTAGTCCAGCATCGCCATCCAGCCGGCGATGAACCCCGCCCCGCCGCCGAGCCCCACGCGCGCGTAGGCGAACACCGAGCCCGCTTGAGGCACCACCCGGACCATCTGGGCGTAGCTGAATGCGGTGAACGCCATCGCCACCGTGGCGATCAGATAGACCAGAGCCACCGCCCCGTGCGACTTGGCGTCCAGCGTGCCGAACACCCCGACCGGCGCCATGGGCGCGATGAACAGCAGCCCGTAGACGACCAGGTCGCGGAAGCCCAGGCTGCGCCGCAGGCCGCGCTCCTCCCCGGCCTCGCCCTCCGCCGTCGTACCGGTCTGCGCCATCGTGCCTCCGCCAGTGCCTCGCTCGGTTCCGGACGTACTGGTTCCGGACGTACCCGTCAGTCTCCCCGCCGACGCCGTCCACAGGCGATCTACGACCCGCCGAACGCGGCCTTACGATGGGTGCCATGACTGCTTCGACCGGCCGCCGTGTCCTGCTCGCCGCCCCCCGTGGCTACTGCGCGGGCGTGGACCGCGCGGTGATCGCCGTCGAGAAGGCGCTGGAACAGTACGGGGCGCCCGTCTACGTCCGGCACGAGATCGTCCACAACAAGTACGTCGTGCAGACCCTGGAGAACAAGGGCGCCGTCTTCGTCGAGCGGACCGAGGAGGTCCCCCCGGGGAACATCGTGATGTTCTCCGCGCACGGCGTCGCCCCCGTCGTCCACGAGGAGGCCCAACGCGGCCGGCTCGCCACCATCGACGCGACCTGCCCGCTGGTCACCAAGGTCCACAAGGAAGCCGTCCGGTTCGCGAGCGACGACTACGACATCCTGCTCATCGGCCACGAGGGCCACGAGGAGGTCATCGGCACCTCGGGCGAGGCCCCCGACCACATCCAGCTGGTCGACGGCCCCGAGGACGCCGCCAGGGTCGAGGTCCGCGACCCGTCCCGGGTCGTCTGGCTGTCCCAGACCACGCTCTCCGTGGACGAGACCATGGAGACCGTCGACGCGCTCAAGGACAAGTTCCCGCAGCTCATCTCCCCGCCGAGCGACGACATCTGCTACGCCACGCAGAACCGCCAGCTCGCGGTCAAGCAGATGGGCGCCGAGGCCGAGCTGGTGATCGTCGTCGGCTCCCGCAACTCCTCCAACTCCGTGCGCCTGGTCGAGGTCGCCAAGCAGGCCGGTGCGCGCGCCGCGTACCTGGTCGACTTCGCGAGCGAGATCGACGAGGCATGGCTGGAGGGCGTCTCCACGGTCGGCGTCACCTCCGGCGCCTCGGTGCCCGAGGTGCTGGTCGAGGAGGTCCTGGAGTGGCTCACCGGGCACGGGTTCTCGGACGTCGAGCTGGTCAGGGCGGCCGAGGAGTCCATCACCTTCTCGCTGCCCAAGGAGCTGCGCCGCGACTTGCGCGAGGAGGCGGCGTCGCTGGTGGCGGAGCGGGGCGGCACGGGCGCGTCCGGATCGTAGGACGCCCGCCGTCCGGGTGATGGCCGCGGGTCCCGCGTCGTAACGTGGGGCCATGCAGATCTTCGGTGTGGACATCGGCGGTTCCGGCATCAAGGGTGCCCCGGTCGATCTCGACAGGGGCGACCTCGCGCAGGAGCGCCACAAGGTACTGACCCCGCACCCGGCCACGCCGGACGGCGTCGCCGACGGGGTCAAGCAGGTCGTGGACCACTTCGGCTGGACCGGCCCGGTCGGCCTGACCTTCCCCGGCGTGGTCACCGGCGGCGCCACCGTCCGCACCGCGGCCAACGTCGACGGCAGCTGGGTCGACACCGACGCCCGCGCCCTGTTCAGCGAGCGTCTCGGCGGCCTGGACGTCACCGTGGTCAACGACGCGGACGCGGCGGGCGTCGCGGAGATGTCCTTCGGCGCGGGGCGCGGCCGGCGGGGCACGGTCGTCCTGCTCACCTTCGGCACGGGCATCGGCAGCGCCGTCTTCGCCGAGGGAGTGCTCGTGCCCAACACCGAGCTGGGCCACCTGGAGCTGGACGGGCACGAGGCGGAGAAGCGGGCCTCCAGCAAGGTGAAGGAGGACCACGACATGTCGTGGGAGCACTGGGCGCACCGGGTGCAGAAGTACCTCGCGCACGTGGAGATGCTCTTCTCGCCCGAACTGTTCATCATCGGCGGCGGCGTCAGCCGCAAGGCCGACAAGTTCCTGCACCACATCGAGGGCATCCGCGCGGAGATCCTCCCCGCGCAGCTCCAGAACAACGCGGGGATCGTGGGCGCGGCGATGCGGGCGGCGGGCTGAGGTCCCATCGCCAAGACCGATCGATCCATCACATCTAGCGGTTTGACCTCACACGGTACCGGGCCGACGCTGGAGTCATGAACGCGTACTTGCAGGACAAACAGGACATCGCCGACCTGATGACCGGATGGATCCACCGGGACCTCGGACAGTGGGACGAGCTGCGGGGACTGTTCCACCCGGACGCCCGGATCGAGATCACCTGGTTCGAGGGCCCGGCGCAGGAGTTCGTCGACGCCTCGGCGCGGATGGGAGCCTCCGACTTCCGCACCAAGCACCTGATCACCACGCCCGTGGTGACCTTCTCGCCCGACGGCTCACGCGCCGTCAGCGAGACCAACGCCGTCATCATCGGCGAGAACGGCGGGCTCCGCCTGGGGTGCGAGAACCACAACCGCTTCATCGACCGCCTGGAGAAGCGGGACGGCGTCTGGCGCATCCTCGACCGCAAGAGCGTCTACGACTTCGGCACCTTCACCTTCCCCTCCGGTCTCGTGGAGGTCGACCGGGCGGCCGTGGACCGCTACCCGCGCGAGTACGCGCCGCTGGCCCACCTGCTGGAGAAGAGCGGCTTCCCCGTCCGCCGCGTCTTCGCCACACGGGGCAGCGACCTGGAGCGCGACATCAAGGAGACCGCCACCGACTGGCTGCACGGGAAGAGCGAGGCATGACGACCACCACCGTCACCGGGGTCGAGGTGTTCGACGGCACCGAGCACCTCGACGGCACCTGGGACGTCACCTTCGACGAGAACGCCGTCACCGCCCTGAGCCCGGCCGGCACCCACCGCGTCGAGGGCCCCGCCGTCGACGGTGCGGGCGCGACCCTGCTGCCCGGGCTGATCGACGCGCACGTGCACTTCCTGGACGCCGGGGAACTCACCGCGCTCGCCCGCGCCGGCGTGACCACCGCGCTGGACATGGGCACCTGGCCGCCGCCGTTCGTGGCCGCGCTGCGGGCATCCCGGGCGGGTGCCGACATCCGCAGCTGCGGCGCCCCGATCGCCGGCCGCGGCGGCCCGCACGCCCGCATCCCCGGCTTCCCCGCGGACAGCCTGGTGTCCACCGCGGAGGAGGGTCGCCGCCGCGTGGCGGCCCGGGTCGGCGAGGGCGTCGACTACATCAAGCTGGTCCTCGAACCCGACGGGGCGGGCGGCCCCGACGCGGCCACGGCGAAGGCCGTGGTGGAGGAGGCCCACGCGGCCGGGCTCCGGGTGGTGGCGCACGCCAGTCACACCGGTGCCGTGGCGCTCGCGCTCGAGGCCGGGGTGGACGTCCTCACGCACGCTCCCCTCGACGCGGTCCTCGCCCCGGACCTGGTGCGGCAGCTCGGCGGGCGGGAGTCCGGGCACGTCGTCGTGCCGACGCTGACGATGATGCGGGGCGTCGCCCGCAACCTCGGCAACCCCGCCGTCGACTACGCCCACGCCCGCGACACGGTGACGGCGCTGCACCGCGCCGGCGCCGTCCTCGTCGCCGGGACCGACGCCAACCGCGCGCCCGGCGTTCCCGCCGCGGTGGCGCACGGCAGCAGCCTCCACGACGAGCTGGCCCTCCTCGTGGAGGCCGGCCTGAGCCCCGTCGAGGCGCTGCGCTCCGCGACGAGCACGGCCGCGGCGGCCTTCGCCCTGCCCGACCGCGGGAGCATCCGCCCGGGCCTGCGCGCCGACCTGCTCCTCGTCACCGGCAGCCCGGCCACGGACATCACGGCGAGCCGTGCGGTACGCGGGGTCTGGACGGCGGGCCGGCCCGTGGACCTCGACACCCCCTAGGGGACCTCAGGAGACGCTCGCCGCCCCGGTCGCCGTGCGCCTGCGGGCGGCGGCGGTCCGGCGGCGGCGCAGCAGGCGGATCCGGCGGACCAGCACCCCGGCCCCGGCGACCAGCGTGCCGCCGTACAGCCACCCCGCCTCGGTCGCCAGCCCGGTGACCAGGCCCATCAGCCGCGCCCCGACCCCGCCCGCCCCGCTCTCGGCGACGGTCGTCAGGCCCACGGCGAAGCCGATCGGCACGACGACCGGCGCGGTCAGCAGATCGCCCCGGCGCACCCAGAGCGCGGTGAGCGCGCACACCGGCACGAAGAGCACCCCGTACACGGTGAGGGAGGCGCCGAACAGCAGCCGGTCCAGATAGCCGAGGACCAGCATCGCCGAGGCGCAGAACAGCCCGGTGCCGAGTCCCGTCAGCCGGGGGTTCGGCATCGCGCGCAGGGCTCGCAGCGCCCGCGGCACGAGCGGCGCCCGGCGGGCGGCCGGCCGTGCGGGGGCGGCCGGCGCGGCGCGGGGCCCGCGGCCCGCCCCCCGCCCCTGCGTCGGCAGCGGCGCCCGGCCCGGCCGCCGCACGCCGTACGGCACGATGTCCTGCCCGTCCCACTGCTGCGCGGGTCGCGTCCTGTAGTGCTCCACCGGACCAACTTAGGTCGGTTTATGTGCCGAATAGGCTGTTGGACACGCCGTCGGACCGGACCGGCCAGCCGTTCGACGCCACATGGGGCCCGGTCCGGGCACCCCGTAGACTGGTGGATCGGTCCTGCCCGGCCGCCCCGGCCCCCATCTGGTCCGCTCTGGTCCGCCTCCGCATCCTCACGTACGGGAAGTCGCAACGTGTCGCTCACGATCGGAATCGTCGGTCTGCCGAATGTCGGCAAGTCGACCCTGTTCAACGCCCTGACCAAGAACGACGTGCTTGCGGCCAACTACCCGTTCGCCACGATCGAGCCCAATGTCGGCGTGGTCGGCGTCCCCGACCCCCGCCTGGCGAAGCTGGCCGAGCTGTTCTCCTCGGAGCGGGTGCTGCCGGCCACGGTGGACTTCGTCGACATCGCGGGCATCGTCCGCGGCGCCTCGGAGGGCGAGGGCCTGGGCAACAAGTTCCTGGCGAACATCCGCGAGTCCGACGCGATCTGCCAGGTCATCCGGGCCTTCAAGGACGAGAACGTCGTCCACGTCGACGGCAAGGTCTCGCCCAAGGACGACATCGAGACCATCAACACCGAGCTGATCCTCGCCGACCTCCAGACCATCGAGAAGGTCCTCCCGCGGCTCCAGAAGGAGTCCCGGATCAAGAAGGACGTCGCCCCGAAGGTCAAGGCGGTCGAGGAGGCCAAGGAGATCCTGGAGCGGGGCGACACGCTCTTCGCCCACGGCATCGCCCAGGGCACCGAGCGCGACGCGCTCCTGCACGACCTGCACCTGCTCACCAGCAAGCCCTTCCTCTACGTCTTCAACGTCGACGAGGACGAGCTGGTGGACGAGGACTTCAAGAACGCCCAGCGCGCCCTGGTCGCCCCCGCCGAGGCGATCTTCCTCAACGCCAAGCTGGAGGCGGACCTCGCCGAGCTGGACGAGGAGGAGGCCCTCGAACTCCTCAACTCCGTCGGCCAGCAGGAACCGGGCCTCGCCACCCTCGCCCACGTCGGCTTCGACACCCTCGGCCTCCAGACCTACCTCACGGCAGGCCCCAAGGAGTCCCGCGCCTGGACCATCAAGAAGGGTGCCACGGCCCCCGAGGCGGCCGGCGTCATCCACACGGACTTCCAGAAGGGCTTCATCAAGGCCGAGGTCATCTCCTTCGACGACCTCGTCACCACGGGCTCGGTGGCGGAGGCCCGCGCGAAGGGGAAGGCGCGGATGGAGGGCAAGGACTACGTGATGCGGGACGGGGACGTCGTGGAGTTCCGCTTCAACGTGTAGCGGTGACGTGACGCCCCCTTCGGGCGTGGCAGGGCTGGTGGCCAACGGGGCCTTCGGGCGGTGTTGTTGCCTCGTTCGTCGCGCTTCGTGGCCGTCATCCGAACCGTGGCCGGCAGGCCAAAGGGTCCGACTCCGCAAGGGGCGGGCCCTTTGTGCATTTCCTGCAATTCTGGGGTGGCGGCATTTGTGAATTCATCGGCGGCGGTTAATTCGCTTCGGCGGGTGCGGCGCAGGGTGGCGTGAGAGTGCGGCGCAAATTGTGGAATGCTCAGCGTGACGTGCTGCGTATGCTCTGTAGTCGGTGCGCGGGCCGGCTTCGACGGGTGGCGTGACTGCAGTCACAAGCAAAGGGCGTCGGGTGTCCGGTTGGTGGGGGATGGTCGTGGTCGATGTCGGTTGGTGCCCAGGACCGGCCTGGCGTCGGCGCGACCGCGTGCACTAAGCTCCGCTGACCGTCTCATCTGGCGCTGGCAGGCTGCATCAGCCGTCGCGCGTACCTCATAGGGCGAGGCATGACGGTTCTCAACTGGAAGGACAGTAATGGCGCGTTGCTCAATTGCGGCCATATCCTGGGAGCGCGTGCATCTCACTCTGGTGGTGAACGTCTCCGGCTTCACCGGCGATCCTAGCGCTCTGCGCTTTGTCATCGTGGACAAAGACCGGGAATTCCCGGTGAACGCTCGGCAAATCGACGCCGAACAGCACCAGCTGGAGATCAACGTCACTAACTTCCGGGACCGCCGCCAGGTGCCGAACGGCACGTGGCGGATCGTCCCGGTGCTGGGTGAGGAGCGCCTGCCCGAGGCCACCTTCGACCTGACGCAGGCGGACCGGCTCGACGCCGACTCCCGCACCTTCCTGTACGACCAGAACCGCTCGGTGTACGTGATCGCGTTCGGCATCTCGGACGACGAGGACCACCCCGCGTTCCTGATGCGCACCTACCAGCTGTTCCGCGGCGGCGGCGGCAAGAAGAAGCCGGCGCGGAAGAAGCCGATCGGCCAGCGGATGGCGCTGAAGGTGCTGCCCCGCGCCCGGCGCCGCAAGCTCGCCCAGCGCGTCTACACCACGGCCCGCCGACTGAACCCGCCGCGCGGCAACCGCGTCCTGTTCGCCTCCGAGATGCGCACCGACATCGGCGGCAACCTCGCCCGCGTCCACGACCGGATGGTCGAGCGCGGCATGGACAAGACGCACACGTTCAGCCGCTCGTTCCGCGTCCCGAAGACGGCGAACAAGCGCAGCACGCTGCGCCTGATCTACCTGCTGGCGACCTCGGACACCGTCCTGATGGACGACTACTTCGGGCTCCTGGCCAACCTGAGCATCGCGCCGGAGACGAAGATCATCCAGCTCTGGCACGCGGGCAGCGGGTTCAAGGCGGTCGGTTACAGCCGCTTCGGCCGCTACGGCTCGCCCAAGCTCTCCAACGCGCACCGCAAGTACACCTACGTGATCACCGGGTCCAAGCACCTGGTGCCGGTGTACGCCGAGGCGTTCGGCATCGAGGAGTCGGCCGTGGTGCCGACCGGTCTGCCGCGCATCGACACCTTCCTTGACGAGGGCCACGCGCAGAAGGTCAAGGACGACTTCTTCGCCGCCTACCCGCAGTTCCGGGGCAAGAAGATCGTGCTGTTCGCGCCGACCTTCCGCGGCAAGAGCATCGGGGACGCCCACTACGACTACGACCGCCTCGACTTCGCGAAGCTCCACGAGGTCTGCGGCGACGAGTACGTCGTGCTCTTCCGGATGCACCACTTCATCGCCGAGGCCCCGCCGATCCCCGCCGAGTACGCGGACCGGCTGGTCGACTTCGCGGCGTACCCGGACACCAACGAACTGCTGCACGTGACCGACGTGCTCATCACCGACTACTCCTCGGTGATCTACGAGTACACCCTGCTCGACAAGCCGATCCTGTTCTACGCGTACGACAAGGACACGTACTCGGTGGTGCGCGGATTCCACCGGGACTACGACTCCGTGGCGCCCGGCAAGATCTGCACGACCTTCGACGAACTGCTCAAGGCTCTGCAGGACAAGGACTTCGACCTTTCCAAGGTCGAGGAGTTCCGGCGGGACAATTTCGATTTCGTCGACACCAACTCGGCGGACCGTGTCATCGACTGGCTGATCGTCGGTGATCACGGAAGCGAGCCGGACGGCCGCCGTCCGTGGCTCGAGCCCGTGCCGGACGACACGCCCGAGGACCAGCCGCTGAGTGACCAGTCGGAGGTATGAGTAATGAACGTCGCCCTGCTTTTCGCCGGTGGCATCGGTTCGAGGATGAACAGCCGTGCCCTTCCCAAGCAGTTCCTGGAAGTCCACGGCAAGCCGGTCATCATCCACACCCTTGAGCACTTCGAGATGCACCCGGAGATAGACGCGATAGCCATCGCGATCCTCCCGGAGTACCGCGAGCACATGACGAAGCTGCTCAACCGGTACGAGATCCAGAAGGTCAAGTGGATCGTCGACGGCGGCAGCACCGGCCAGGAGTCGCGCCACAACGCGCTGAAGACGGTGGCCGCGGAGTGCCCCGAGGACACCGTCGTGCTGGTCCACGACGGCGTGCGGCCGCTCATCGACGCCAAGCTGATCAGCTCCAACATCGCGACCGTCCTGGAGCACGGCTCGGCCATCACCTGCACCAAGTTCAACGAGACCGTGGTCTCGAGCGAGCACGACCACATCGACGACGTGATCCCGCGCGACCACATCTACGCCGCCCAGGCCCCGCAGAGCTTCCGGCTCGGCGAGATCCTCTCGCTGTACGACCGGGCGGTGGAGGAGGGCGAGCACGACAGCATCGACTCCTGCTCCCTGATGCACCGGTACGGCCGCAAGATCTACCGCGTGGTCGGCCCCCGCTCGAACATCAAGATCACGACGGCTGAGGACTTCTACCTGTGCCGGACGTACTTCGAGATCATCGAGAACCAGCAGATCGTAGGCATGTGATGTCCGTGGCCACCGTCTCCAGCCCGGTCGTGGCGCGCGACCTCGACGAGATCCTCGGCCGCGACCTGCCGTGGAGCGAGCTGGCCGGCCGCACCGTCCTGGTCACCGGGGCGAGCGGCATGCTGCCGTCGTACGTCGTCTACACGCTGCTCGCGCTCAACGACCGGCACGGTGCGGGGATCACGGTGCACGGCCTGGTGCGCAACGGGGAAAAGGCCCGGCGGCTGCTCGCCGACGTGCTGGACCGCCCGGACTTCCACCTGGTCGTCCAGGACGTGTCGGCCCCGCTGGAACTCGACGGTCCCGTCGACCACGTGATCCACGGCGCGAGCGCCGCCCGGCCCGCGCTGCACGGCAGCCAGCCGGTCGCGACGATCAAGGCCAACCTGCTGGGCACCTTCAACCTGCTCGACCTGTGTGTGGAGAAGGGCAGCCGCAGCTTCGTTCTGATGTCCTCCGCCGAGGTCTACGGCGCCCAGCCGCCGGAGACCGAGCTGATCGACGAGCAGAGCTACGGCGGCTTCGACATCCTCAACCCGCGGGCCTGCTACGCCGAGGGCAAGCGGGCGGCGGAGACCATCTGCACGACCTACCAGGCGCAGCACGGCATCGACAGCCGCGTCGTCCGGTTCGGCCACGTCTACGGGCCCGGCATGGCGCTCGACGACGGCCGGGTGCAGGCCGACTTCGCGGCGAACGTGGTGGCCGGCAAGGACATCGTGCTCAACAGCGACGGCTCCGGCGTCCGGACCTACACCTACGTGGCCGACGCCATCGCCGGGCTGTTCTACGCGCTGCTCCGCGGCGACCAGATCGCCTACAACGTCGCGGACCCGGCCGGCCTGGTGTCGATCCGGCGGCTGGCGGAGCTGTTCACCGAGGTGCGCCCGGAGCGCGGGCAGCGGCTGCGGTTCACCAACGAGTCCGACGCGCGCTCCTACAGCCTGACGAAGAAGCAGGGCCTGGACAGCGCGCGGCTCGCGGCGCTCGGCTGGAGCCCGGTGGTCGCGCTGCCGACCGGTCTCGACCGCATGGTGACGCACCTGGAGTCGACGACCGCCCAGGCCCTCTGACGCCTGCGGCGCAGTACAACGAGGTGGGGGGGGGGGGGGGGGGGGGGGGGGGGGGGGGGGGGGGCGGGCCCGCGCCCCCCCCCCCCCCGGCGGCCCGGCGCGGCCCCCCGCCCCACCCGCCCCCCCGACG